>JAEWGX010000048.1 GCA_023388075.1 Pseudomonadota bacterium | reverse complement strand
CGAGCGCGGCGCCGGTCTGGATGGCGGCGTTCATCTGCGAGACCTTGGCCTCGCGGATCAGGTTGCGGATGGCCGGCGTGCCGATCATGATCTCGTGCGCCGCGACCCGGCCGTTGCCGTCCTTGGTCTTCAGGAGCGATTGCGAGATGACCGCCTTGAGCGATTCCGACAGCATCGCGCGGACCATGTCCTTCTCCGCGGCGGGGAAGACGTCGACGATCCGGTCGATGGTCTTGGCAGCCGAGGACGTGTGCAGCGTGCCGAACACCAGGTGGCCGGTCTCGGCGGCGGTCAGCGCGAGGCGGATCGTCTCGAGGTCACGCAGCTCGCCCACCAGGATGATGTCCGGGTCCTCGCGCAGCGCACTGCGCAGCGCGTTGTTGAACGAGAGCGTGTGCGGTCCCACCTCGCGCTGGTTGATCAGCGAGCGCTTGGACTCGTGCACGAACTCGATCGGATCCTCCACGGTCAGGATGTGGCCGTAGAGGTTCTCGTTGATGTGGTTGATCATCGCGGCGAGCGTCGTCGACTTGCCCGAGCCGGTCGGGCCGGTGACCAGGACCAGGCCGCGGGGCTGGTTGGCGATCTCGACGAAGGACTTGGGGCAGTTCAGCTCCTCGAGGGTCAGGATCTTCGACGGAATCGTCCGCATCACCGCGCCGGCGCCACGCTGCTGCACGAAGGCGTTGACCCGGAAGCGCGCGAGGCCGGGGATGGCGAACGAGAAGTCCACCTCCAGGTTCTCCTCGTACTGCTTGCGCTGCGAATCGTTCATGATGTCGTAGATCAGCGCATGGACGTCCTTGTGCTCCATCGGCGGCAGGTTGATGCGCCTGACGTCGCCGTGCACCCGGATCATCGGCGGCAATCCGGCCGACAGGTGGAGGTCGGAAGCCTTGTTCTTGACCGAAAACGCCAGCAGCTCTGCAATGTCCATGCGTCCTTCCTTCGCGACCTCTTTGGTGTCCGGCGATCCGCCTCGAATGCGCCTGCTCGAGGAAACGCCGGACCGCGCCATGTTTCCTCGCTCCGCCCGGGCGGCGCGGGCGAACGGCCCGGCCCTGCGGACCTCTACAATCTGCCCGACAATGGTAGGTGGCGTGCCCAGGCGAAGTCCGGGGCCACGGGTCGAAACCGCGATTGCAGGCGATGAACGGCAAGGTCACGTTGGAAGCGCGCTATCGCGCGGTGATGGAGCGGATCGAACGGGCGGCAGTGGCCGCCGGACGGGACGCGGGCTCGGTGCGGTTGCTCGCGGTGGGCAAGACGTTTCCGGCCCGGGAGCTGCGCGCCCTCGCGGCGTTGGGGCAGCGCGAGTTCGGGGAGAACTACGTCCAGGAGGCCGAGGAGAAGATCGCGGCGCTCGCCGGCAGCGGACTCGTCTGGCATTTCATCGGGCCGATCCAGTCGAACAAGACGCGCCGGATCGCCGAGTCGTTCGACTGGGTCCAATCCGTGCAGGACGAGCGCATCGCCCGCCGGCTGTCCGCGCAAAGGCCGACGGGGCTCGCGCCGCTCAACGTCTGCCTGCAGGTGAACCTGTCGGGCGAAGCCACCAAGAGCGGCTGCCGGCCGGACGATGTCCTGCCGCTCGCCCTGGCGGTAGAGGAGCTGCCGGGCATCGCGCTGCGCGGGCTGATGTCGATCCCCGAGCCGACCGATGATGCCGGCCTGCAGGCACGCCGCTTCGGCGAGCTGCGGCGCCTGTTCGACCAGGTAAGGCAGCGGCTCGGGCAGCGGGCGGAAGCGACGGGCGCGGCCTTCGACACGCTATCGATGGGCATGTCGGGAGACCTGGAGGCGGCGGTCGCCGAGGGAGCGACGCTGGTGAGGGTGGGAACGGCGCTGTTCGGCGAGCGCCCACGCCCGACCTGAGGCGGATTCCTCAGTCTGGAGAACCCGAGGCGAAGGCCTCAGGCCTCAGTGCAAGGAACCTGGCGCGAACCCTCAGCCGAGGGATTTGACGGCGGCAGCCAGCCGGCTCTTGTGACGGGCAGCGGCGTTCTTGTGGATGATGCGCTTGTCCGCGATGGAGTCGATGATGCTCATCGATGCGCGGAACTGGGTGGTCGCCGCCGCCTTGTCACCGGTGGCAACGGCCTTGCGCACGGACTTGATGGCGGTGCGCAGCCTGGAGCGCAAGCTGCTGTTGTGCTTGTTGAGCTTGGCCGCCTGGCGAGCCCGCTTGCGGGCCGATGCGATATTCGCCATGTGGTGTGTTCCTGGTGTTCCTGTGCCGGGTAGCCAAGTATTATAGCCCGGGCGTCGTCAAGCCGGCAAGGAGCCCTCCTGGAGCCTCCAAGCCGGCCCCCAAGACCTGGATCCGGATTGAACCTCCTCAGAGCGGCCGCCACGGTGAGCGGCCTCACCCTCGTTTCGCGCGTGACCGGACTGGTCAGGGAGATGCTGGTCGCGGCCATCTTCGGCGCCGGGGCGATGACCGACGCCTTCTTCGTGGCCTTCCGCCTGCCGAACCTGCTGCGACGCATGTTCGCCGAAGGCGCCTTCACCCAGGCGTTCGTCCCCATCCTCGCGCAGACGCGCAACGACGGGCCGGAGCGCACCCGGGCGATCGTCGATGCGGTGGCGACCGTGATGTTCTGGACCCTGCTCCTGGTCTCCGCGGCGGGCGTGGCGGCCGCGCCGTTCCTGGTGTACCTGGTGGCGAGCGGCCTGCGGGACGATCCGGGCACCTTCGACGTGGCGGTCACCCTGACCCGCTGGATGTTTCCCTACATCCTGGTGATCTCGCTGGTGGCGCTGGCGGCGGGGGTGCTCAACCTGTGGCGCAACTTCGCCGTGCCGGCATTCGCGCCGGTTCTGCTCAACCTGTCCTTCATCTTCGCCGCCCTCTTCCTCGCGCCGCACTTCGATCCGCCGATCTACGCCCTGGGGGTGGGGGTGATGATCGGCGGCGTCGCGCAGCTCGCCTGGCAGCTCCCCGCCCTCGCCCGGATCGGCATGCTGCCTCGAATCGGCCTGCGCCCGATCCACGCCCTCGCGGATCCGACGGTGCGGCGCATCCTGCGCAACATGGGGCCAGCGGTGCTGGCGGTGTCGGTGGCCCAGCTGAGCCTGATCATCAACACGCAGATCGCCTCGCACCTCGCCCCGGGCAGCGTTTCCTGGATATCGTTCGGCGATCGGCTGATGGAGTTCCCCACGGCCCTGCTCGGCATCGCCCTGGGTACCGTCCTGCTGCCGAGCCTCTCCGAAGCCCATGCCGCGGGAGACGGCGGCCGCTACAGCGCCCTGCTCGACTGGGGCCTGCGGCTCACCCTGCTGCTCGCGGCGCCGGCGATGGTGGGGCTCGCGTTGCTGGCCGAGCCGCTCACCGCGCTCATGTACCACTACGGCGCCTTCAACGGCCACGACCTCGCGATGACCGCGCGCACGGTCACCGCCTACTCGGTCGGGCTGTTCGGCCTGGTCGCGGTCAAGATCCTCGCGCCGGGCTTCTTCGCGAAGCAGGACGTGCGCACGCCGGTCAAGATCGGGATCGCGGTGCTGGTGGCGACGCAGCTGCTCAACGTGCTGCTGGTGCCGTGGCTGGCGCATGCCGGCCTCGCCCTCGCAATCTCGCTGGGCGCCTGGCTCAATTCGGGCTGGCTCCTGGCCGGCCTGCGCCGGCGTGGGGTGTACCGGCCCGGAGACGGCTGGGGCGTCTACGGCGTGCGCATCGCGCTCGCGCTGCTCGCGATGGCGATCGTGCTCTGGCTCGGCGGGCAGCGGTTCGAATGGGCCGCGATGCAGGCCCAACCGCTCACCCGGGCGGCGACGGTGCTCGGGCTGGTTGCGGTCGGTGCTATCGTCTACTTCGCGACGCTGCTCGCGGTCGGCCTCCGGCCGCGCAGCATCCTCCGGCAGCCCCGCATGCCCGAGGCGCCGCCGGCGTCGGGTGGCTCCGGCAAATCCTCGAGCGAGAAACGCGAATGAAGGAATCCGACCAGGCAGCCGCCTCCGGCAAGGCAGCCGCCGACCAGGCAGCCAACGGCGCGACACCACTCCCCCCCGGCTGCCGCATTCTCTTCATCGGCGGCGGCAACATGGCGGGCGCGATGATCAGCGGGCTCGTCGCCGCCAGCATCTCCCCGGCGCAGGTCGCGGCGCTCGATCCGGCGCCGGAAACCCGTGACCGGCTCCGCGAGCGACACGGCATCGCGGTCTTCGCCGATCCGGCGCAACTGGACGCGACGCTGTCCTTCGACGCGATCGTGCTGGCGGTGAAGCCGCAGCAGGCCGAAGCGGCGCTGGCGGGCTGCCGCGGCCTCTTCGACGGCAATCCGCAGGCGGTGCTGATCAGCGTCGCCGCCGGCCTGCGAATCGCCGCGATCGTGGCGGCGAGCGGCGGCCACGCGCGGGTCGTGCGGGCCATGCCGAACACGCCGGCCCTGATCGGCCATGGGATCGCCGGCTTCTTCGCGCCCGCCTCGGTCGACGCCTCCTCGAGCGAGATCGCCGCCGCGGTGCTCGGCGCGACCGGCGCGGTGGTCCGGGTGGCGCACGAGAACCTGCTGGATACCGTGACCGCGGTGAGCGGCAGCGGTCCTGCCTACGCCTTCTACCTGATGGAGGCGATGATCGACGCGGGCATCGCCGGCGGCCTCGACGCCGGCACCGCCCGGACCCTCGCCCTCCACACCGTCAAGGGCGCCGCCCTGCTCGCGCTCGCCTCGGAGGAACCACCGACGGAGCTGCGCCGCCGCGTGACCTCGCCGGGGGGCACCACTGCGGCCGCGATCGAGGTGCTCGACCGCCAGCAGGTGCGCGCGAGCCTCGGCCAGGCGATCCAGGCCGCGGCCGCGCGAAGCCGCCAGCTCTCGGAGCCCGTGGGCCCGTCGAACGCTCCGGGGTCGGCGCCCTCGAGCTGAGCCCCCGGTCCGGCGCCCTTAGCCCCCGGTCCGGCGCCCCCGTGCAGTTTGATGCACGAAACCGCCGATTTTGCTGACTGATGCACGAAACCGCCGATTTTGCTGACAAACCCGCAAGATGGGCTATGATCGGCTCAGCTCTGCCGGGATGCAGGCGATCGTCGTTGAAGCTTCGCTTCAGGGGGAATCAAGAAGATGGAGATGAGCCGGAGGCAGTTCTTCCGGGTCTCGGGCGCCGGGTTGGCCTCGTCCAGCCTCGCCGCGTTAGGCTTCTCACCGACGGCGACACTCGCCGCCACGCGTGAGTTCAAGCTGGCCCGGACCACGGAAACCCGAAGCACCTGCCCGTATTGTTCGGTGAGTTGCGGGCTGGTGATCTACACCATGGGCGACAACGCCAAGAACGTGCGCCCGTCGATCGTCCACATCGAGGGCGACCCGGATCACCCTGTCAGCCGGGGGACCCTGTGCCCCAAGGGCGCCGGGGTGATGGACATGATCCAGAGCCCCAACCGCGTGCTGCATCCGCAGGTGCGCGAGCCGGGCAGCAACGAATGGAAGCGGATCTCCTGGGAGGAAGCGCTCGATCGCGTGGCCAAGCACATGAAGGCCGACCGCGACGCGAACCTCATCAAGGTGAATGACAAGGGCGTGACGGTCAACCGCTGGAACAGCACCGGATTCCTGATGTCCTCGGCGGCATCGAACGAATCCAGCTATCTCAGCGTCAAGGTCGCTCGCGTCCTGGGGATGGTCGCACTCGATACGCAAGCACGCGTCTGACACGCGCCGACGGTGTCCAGTCTGGGCCCGACATTCGGTCGCGGAGCGATGACCAACTCGTGGACGGATATCCGTAACACGGATCTCGTCATGATCATGGGCGGCAATGCCGCCGAGGCGCACCCGTGCGGCTTCAAGTGGGTGACCGAGGCCATGCAGCACCGCAAGGCCAAGCTCATCGTCGTCGACCCGCGTTTCACGCGGTCCGCGGCGCTGGCGGACATCTACTGCCCGGTGCGGGTGGGAACCGACATCGCCTTCCTGGGCGGGGTCATCAACTACCTGCTGTCCAACAACAAGATCCACGTCGACTACGTCAAGTTCAATACCGACGCGACCTTCCTCACCAAGCCCGAGTTCGGCTTCGAGAACGGCCTCTTCACCGGCTATGACGAGGCCCGGCGCCGCTACGACAAGTCGAGCTGGGGGTACCAGCTCGGGCCGGACGGCTACGTCAAGGTCGACGAGACGATGCAGGATCCGCTCTGCGTGTACCAGCGGCTGAAGAAGCACTACAGCCGCTATACGCCGGAGATGGTCAGCCGTATCACCGGGGCACCGCAGGACAAGTTCCTGCAGATCTGCGAGCTGATCGGCAGCACCGGCGTGCCGGACAAGGTGATGACCATCCTGTACGCGCTCGGCTGGACCCAGCATTCGGTCGGGTCGCAGAACATCCGGACCATGGCGATGATCCAGCTCCTGCAGGGGAACATGGGTCGGCCGGGCGGGGGCGTCAATGCCTTGCGCGGCCACGCCAACGTGCAGGGCGTGACGGACATGAATGCCTATGCCGAGGTGCTGTCCGGTTATCTTGGCGCGCCCACGGACAACGACGCGGATCCCGGCAAGTATCTCGCCAGGCTCTCGCCGAAGCCGCTGCGTCCGAACCAGATGAGCTATTGGCAGAACTTCCCGAAGTTCTTCAACAGCCTCATGAAGGCCTACTACGGCAAGGCGGCGACGCGGGAGAACGCCTTCTGCTACGACTGGGTGCCCAAGCGCGACGCCGACTACGACGTCATGGCCATCTACGAGATGATGCACCAGGGCAAGGTGAACGGCTTCATCTGCCAGGGCTTCAATCCGATCGGCTCGGTGCCGAACAAGAAGAAGCTGACGGCGGCGATGTCGAAGCTGAAGTACCTCGTGATCATGGATCCGCTGGAGACCGAGACGAGCGAGTTCTGGAAGAACTACGGCCCGCTCAACGACGTCGACCCGGCGCAGATCAAGACCGAGGTCTTCCGGCTCCCCACCAACTGCTTCGCGGAGGAGACCGGCACCTTCACCAACTCGTCGCGCGTGGCGAGCTGGAAGGAAGCCGCGCTGCCCCCGCCCGGCGAGGCGATGGTGGATTCCGAGCTGGTCGCGCGGCTCTTCGTCAAGATCCGCGACCTCTATGCCCGCGAGGGCGGCACGCTGCCCGAGCCGATCGCGGCGACGCATTGGCCCTATGTCAACCAGAACAAGCCGTCCCCCGAGGAGCTCCTGCGCGAGATCAGCGGCTACGCGGTGACGGACCTGCTGGGGCCGGCGAACCCGAGCAATCCGGATGCGCCGCGGCCGGTCGTGCGCAAGGCGGGCGAGCAGGTCTCGGGCTTCGGGGAGCTGCGTGACGACGGCTCCACCGCCTGCGGCAACTGGCTCTACTCCGGCTGCTGGAGCGAGGCGGGCAACCTGACGGCGCGGCGGGACACCAGCGACCCGACCGGACTCGGCGTCTACGGCAAGTGGGGGTACTCGTGGCCGGCCAACCGGCGCATCCTCTACAACCGGGCGAGCGCCGACAAGGACGGCAAGCCATGGGATCCGACCCGCACCTACCTGGCCTGGCGTGGCACCTGGGCCGGCGGCGCGGACGTGCCGGACATGCGCCCGAACGCGTCACCCGAAGAAGGCGTAGGCTCCTTCATCATGAATCCGGAGGGCGTCGCACGGCTTCACGCGATCGGGATGGCGGAGGGTCCCTTCCCCGAGCACTACGAGCCGTTCGAGACGCCGCTCGGCTTCAACCCGATGTGCCCGGACAATCCCAAGGCGACCAGCAATCCGGCCGCCAGGATCTACAAGGGCGACCTCGAGGCGTTCGGCAAGAAGGAGGAGTTCCCGTACGCGGCAACCACCTACCGGCTGACGGAGCACCACCACTTCTGGACCAAGCATGCGCTGAGCAACGCGATCGTGCAGCCCGCTGCATTCGTGGAGATCGGCGAGGAGCTGGCGAGGGAGAAAGGGATCAGTCAGGGAGACAAGGTGCGCGTGCGCAGCAACCGCGACGAGCTGATCGCGGCCTGCGTGGTGACCAAGCGCATCAAGGCGCTGGACGTGGACGGCCGCAAGGTCCACCACGTCGGCATCCCGATCCACTGGGGGTTCAAGGGGGTGACGCAGAACGGCTATATCGCCAACTCGCTGACGCCGTTCGTCGGCGACCCGAATTGCCAGACGCCGGAGTTCAAGGCGTTCCTGGTCAATATCGAGAAAGTCTGAGGAGGCGAACATGGCAAGCATGCAATCACTGGCCGTGTCCGCCCGCTCGGCAACCACGACGCCAACCCCTTCGATCCGGCAGACCCCGGCCGTCGCCAAGCTCATCGACGAGTCCAAGTGCATCGGCTGCAAGGCCTGCCAGGTCGCGTGCATGAACTGGAACGACCTGCGCGACGAGGTCGGCGACAACGTCGGTGTCTACGACAACCCGAGCGACCTCACCCCGGCCTCGTGGACCGTCATGCGGTTCTACGAGGTCGAGCCAAAGGAAGGCAACCTCGAGTGGCTGATCCGCAAGGACGGCTGCATGCACTGCGAGGATCCGGGATGCCTCAAGGCGTGCCCGGCGCCCGGGGCGATCGTCAAGTACACCAACGGCATCGTCGACTTCATCTCGGAAAACTGCATCGGCTGCGGCTACTGCATCAAGGGCTGCCCCTTCGACGTGCCCCGCATCAGCCAGGTCGACAACAAGGCGTACAAGTGCACGCTCTGTTCCGACCGGGTCGCCGTCGGCCTCGAGCCCGCGTGCGTGAAGACCTGCCCCACCGGGGCGATCGGCTTCGGCACCAAGGAGGAGATGGTCAGCTACGGCGAGAAGCGGGTGGGCGAGCTGAAGGAGCGCGGGTTCCAGAACGCGGGCCTCTACAACCCGTCCGGCGTGGGCGGCACGCACGTGATGTACGTGCTGAAGCACGCCGACCAACCGGAGCTGGAGGGTCTGCCCAAGGATCCCACCATCGATCCGATGGTGTCGTTCTGGAAGGGCATCGCCAAGCCGCTCGCGGTTGCCGGCATGATCGGCGCGGTGGTGGCCGGGTTCTTCCACTACATGAAGGTCGGGCCCATCGAGGAGAAGGCCGAAGCCGGTACCGGCGACGATCCGCCGGACAGACCCGGTGGCGGTGCGGGAGCTGGTAACGGGAGGTCGGCATGAGACTGCTCAGGCGTTATTCCGATGGCCAGCGGATGAACCACTGGTTCATCGCGCTGATGTTCGTGCTGGCCGGGCTCTCCGGGTTGGCCTTCTTCCACCCGTCGTTCTACTTCTTCGTCAACCTGTTCGGCGGGGGACAGTGGACCCGCATCCTGCATCCCTTCCTGGGCGTGCTGATGGTGCTGGGTTTCCTGCTCCTCTTCTTCCAGATGTGGCGGGACAACCTCTGGAACCGCAACGACCGGCTCTGGATGTCGAACGCCGGTGCCCTGCTGCGAGGAAACAAGTCGGGAATGCCGCCGGTGGGCAAGTACAACGCCGGGCAGAAGCTGGTGTTCTGGGCGATGGCGATCAGCCTCCTGGTCCTCGTCGTCACGGGGTTCCTCTTCTGGCGTCCGTGGTTCGCGCCGAACTTCTCGATCGGCGTGCTGCGGGCCGCGGTCCTGCTGCACGCGATCGCGGCGGTGGTGCTGATCCTCTCCGTGATCGTGCACGTCTACGCCGCCATCTGGGTGAAGGGCAGCCTCAGGGCGATGACGCGCGGCACCGTCACCGAAGGCTGGGCGAAGTCCAACCACTCTCTCTGGCACGAGCGGGTCGTCTCGGACAAGTGAAGGGCAATACCGAAAGGCAGGCGGTGTGGCCGACCGCACCGCCTGCCGCGGCGCAGGGCAAGCTGGAGGCAGAATCCCGATGGCGATGAACACTCCCGTGCGGATCATGCCGGCGGAAGAGATCGCCACGCGCGCCGCCGGCAACATCCAGTTCCTGCGTCACCCGGATGCCGCCACTGTCTTCGCCGAGCGGGCCATGCGTCTTCGCCAGCTCGCCGCCGGCCACACCATGGGTGACTTCCTGAAGTTCGCCGCGCTCCTCGCCGCCGAGCAGCAGGTCCGGTTGGCCGCATTCCCACAGGTCCCGATCCCGGACGCCGCCGCGCTCGATCGCGCAGCGCTCGCGGGCCTGCCGCCGCTGCCGGCCTCGGAATGGCCGCGGGCGGATGCCTGGCGCGATTCGCTCCGGGCACTGGCAACCGGCGTTGCCGCCCAGGTGCAAGGCGACGCCCACGCCACCCTCACCCGGATCGCCGCTGCATCGGACGACTGGCTGGAGCAGCAGGCCGATGCGCTGCTCACCGGCGTGATGCACGGCGTCGACCTCGCGGCGGCGCCGGTCGTCGGCGCCGCGCTGCAGGTCTACTGGACCCACCTGCTGCTCGCGACGCGTGCCTCGCGTACCGGGAAGGACGAGCCGTTCGGCCGCATCGCCGACGAAGGCGCCTGTCCCTGCTGCGGCAGCCGTCCGACGGCGAGCGTCACGCGCACCTCCGGGGAATCGCTCGGGCAGCGCTACCTGCACTGCTCGCTCTGCAGCCTGGAATGGCACATGGTGCGGATCCGGTGCACCCACTGCCTCGGCTCCAAGCACGTGGCCTACCAGTCGTTGGACCGTGCCGACGAGGAAGGCGCGGAACGGGACGACAGCGTGGCCGGCGCGGAAGCGGCTTCGCGGCGGGCGGCACAGGCGGCAGTGCAGGTGGAGACCTGCGACGACTGCCACCACTACCTGAAGATCGTCCACACCGATCGCGACCCGATGGTGGATCCGGTCGCCGACGACCTCGCGAGCGTGACGCTGGACCTGCTGGTCTCCGATGCCGGGCTGCAGCGCCACGGTGTCAATCTCCTGTTGCTGTTCGGGGACCCGGGACCGGAACCGGTCCCGCGGCCCCCCGAAGAAGAGGGGCCCTGATGCGGCGGCCCGATGAATCCGTGGTGCACGGTTCAGCGGCCAGCCCAAGGGATCTTCCCTCGGTCGATCGGTTGCTGCAGCATGAAGCCGTGCGGGCGCACCTGGCCGAGCATGGGCACACCCTCGTCGTCGCCGAGGCGCGTGCCCTGATCGACGGCCTGAGGGCCGACATCGCCGCCGGCAAGGTCGCCGCGGCTGCGCTCGAGGCCGAGGCGCTTGCCGTGGCGCTGGGAGGACGGATCGCGGAACGGCTCGCGCCGCGCATGCGCACGGTGCTCAACCTGACCGGGACGGTGCTGCACACCAACCTGGGACGCGCCTTGCTCGCCGAGCCGGCGCTCGCCCACCTGCTCGCGATGATGAGCGCGCCGAACAACCTCGAGTACGACCTGGCTTCGGGCGGACGCGGCGACCGCGACTCGATCGTCGAGGAGCTCCTCACCACCATCACCGGCGCCGAGGCAGCCACCGTCGTCAACAACAACGCCGCGGCAGTGCTGCTGACGATCGCCGCGCTCGCCCACGGCCGCGAGGTCATCGTGTCGCGCGGCGAGCTGGTCGAGATCGGCGGCGCGTTCCGGATGCCGGACGTGATGGCCAGCGCAGGCGCCCGGATGATCGAGGTCGGCACCACCAACCGCACGCATCCGCACGACTACGAGCGCGCCTTCACCGAGCGGACCGCGCTGGTGATGAAGGCCCACACCAGCAACTACAAGGTGATGGGCTTCACGGCCTCGGTCGACGAGGGCGCGCTCGCCGCGCTTGCCCATGCGCGCGGCGTGCCGGTCGCCACCGATCTCGGCAGCGGGGCGCTGGTCGACCTGGCGCGCTTCGGGCTGCCGCGCGAGCCCATGCCGCAGGAGATGCTGGCCGCCGGCTGCGACGTGGTCACGTTCTCCGGCGACAAGCTGCTGGGTGGTCCGCAGGCCGGGCTCATCGTCGGCAGCCGCGAGCAGGTGGAACGGATCCGCAGGTCTCCGCTGAAGCGCGCGCTGCGCATGTCGAAGCTTCCCCTGGCCGCACTCGAAGCGACCCTGATGCTCTACCTGCGACCCGAGCGGCTCGCGCGCGAGCTGCCCACCCTGCGCCTGCTCACGCGGCCGGTCGCGACGATCCAGGCCCAGGCGGAAGCGCTGCTGTCGCGAGTCGCTCCGGCCGTGGCGCCGCGCTTCTCGGCGAGTGTCGTGTCGTTGCAGGGCCAGATCGGCTCGGGCTCCCTGCCGGTGGAGCGCCTGGCTTCGGCGGGGCTGGCCATCGCACCGACCAGCCGCAGCGGTGCCGGCCGCGCGCTCGATGCGCTCGCCACCGCCCTGCGCGGGCTGCCGTTGCCGGTGATCGGGCGCATCGCCGACGATCGGCTGCTGCTCGACCTGCGCTGCCTGGAGG
This sequence comes from Pseudomonadota bacterium, assembly GCA_023388075.1. Lineage (GTDB taxonomy): Bacteria > Pseudomonadota > Gammaproteobacteria > Burkholderiales > Burkholderiaceae_E > Lautropia. The sequence continues at coordinate 10,905 of JAEWGX010000048.1, read as the reverse complement.
ATGCCGCGGTGGAGGCGCGCTTCGTCGGCCAGTTGCCGGCGCTGCAGGCCGCCCTGACCCGCGGACGGCCAGGGCCCGAGACCCGCCTGGACCCGGCCACCAGCGACCCCCAGCCGAAACAATGATCGTCGGAACCGCAGGCCATATCGACCACGGCAAGACCACGCTCGTCAGGGCGCTCACCGGCGTGGACACCGACCGGCTGCCTGAGGAGAAGAAGCGCGGCATCAGCATCGAGCTCGGCTATGCCTTCATGGACAGCCCCGACGGCAGTCGCATCGGCTTCGTCGACGTGCCCGGTCACGAGCGGCTGGTGCACACCATGCTCGCCGGCGCGACCGGTATCGACTTCGCGCTGCTGCTGGTCGCGGCCGACGATGGCGTGATGCCGCAGACCCGCGAGCATCTCGCCGTGCTCTCGCTGCTCGGACTCGAGCGTGGCGCGGTGGTCATCACCAAGGCCGACCGCGCCGATGCCGCGGGCATCGCGAACGTCGCGGCGCAGGCAGCCGAGCTGACGTCACATACGCGGCTCTCCGGCGCACCCGTGCTCCGGGTGTCGGCCCAGACCGGAGACGGACTCGATGCCCTGCGCGCCCTGCTCTTCGAGGCGGCGCGCGAGACCCGGCGGCCGGCCGAGGCCGCCGCGGCGTTCCGGCTCGCGGTGGATCGCGTCCTCGGCCTCGAAGGTGTCGGCACGGTGGTGACCGGCACTGCCCACGGCGGCCGGGTCGTCCCGGATGACGAGCTGCGGCTCGTCCCCGGCGAGCGGACAGTCCGCGTGCGCAGCGTCCACGCGCAGAATCGGGCGGTCGGCCACGCCGGGGCCGGCGAGCGTTGCGCGCTCGGGCTCGCCGGCATCGCCCGCGAGGACATCGAGCGTGGCCAGTGGCTGGTCTCGCCGGCCGCGGCGCTGGCGACGGACCGGCTCGATGCACGGATCTCGGTATGGCACGCCGAGGAGAAATCGCTGCGCTCCGGCACGTCCGTCCACGTCCATGTCGGTGCCGTCTCCGTCGCAGGGACGGTGGCGGTCCTCGACGGCGACAGCATCGCGCCCGGGCGATCGGCCCGCGTGCAGCTGGTGCTGCGCTCGCCGATCGGTGCCTGGCACGGCGACCGGGTCGTCCTGCGCGATGCCTCGGCAAGCCGCACGGTGGCCGGCGGCGACGTGCTCGATCCGCATGCCCCGCGGCGCTACCGCCGCACGCCGCAACGTCTCGCGGAGCTGGACGCACTCGAGCTGCCGGATCCGGCGGCACGCCTCGCCGCCTGGCTTTCGGTGGCCGAGCATGGCGCGGACCTCACGCGGTACTTCGCGGCGCAGGCCTGGCTGGCCGCCGGCGGCGCGCCCAGCCTCGTGCCGGACGGCGTGCTCCGGCGAAAGGACGCCCGCGGCGGCGACTGGGCGCTCGCGTCCGAACCGGCGAGGGCCGCCGCCGCGAAAGCGGTCGCGGCGCTGGAGGACTACCATCGGACCCATCCCGACGAGGTCGGCCCGGACAGCGCCCGGCTGCGTCGATTGGCGATGCCACGACTGCCGGAGCCGCTCTGGCAGGCGTTGCTGCAGCGGTTGCAGGAGGCCGGCACGATCGCCCGACGGGGCGCCTTCGTGCATCTGCCCGCGCATGCGGTGCAACTGTCGGCGGGCGAGCGTCGCATCGCCGAGAAGGTCGCGCCGCGGCTTGCCGAGGCCGGTTTCGAGGGCGCGTGGGCCCGGGATCTCGCGCGCGACTGCAACGAGAGCGAACCGCTGATGCGAACGACACTGGCCAGGCTCGCGCAACAGGGCGAGCTGCACCAGATCGTGAAGGATCTGTACTATCCGAGTGCGACCGTGGCCACGCTCGCCGGGATCGCCCGCCGCGTCGCCCGCGAGAGCGCCTCACCCGATGGGCCGGGCGCGGCCGATGCGAACGCGGGGAACAGCCCGGCAGCGGTTCAGGCGGCGGCCGGCGACGCGGTGTCCGATCGCATCGGTAGCGGGCATGTCGCGCCTGCGGTGCCGATGCTGACCGCGGCCCGGTTTCGAGACGCGACCGGCCTCGGCCGCAAGCGCGCGATACAGATACTGGAATATTTCGATCGGATCGGCATCCTGCGGCGCGTGGGAGACACGCACCGCGTACGGACCGATTCGACCCTCTTCACGTCGGAGACGTCGTGAAGAGCCGAGTCATGGAGGGAACACGATCCTGGTGGATCGGCCGGGCTTCAAACCCGGTGGGTGGCGCCAAGCGTTGCCGGGCGGGTTCGACTCCCGTTTCCCTCCGCCATTTCCATCCGGGCCGATGACGGACCCGACCGACGCCCCGCCCGCCGCGCCACCGGACTTCCCGGCGGACCTGCGCTACCTGGTCGAGCACCAGACCTGGGCCCGCTTCGGCGACGATGGACTGGTGACCGTCGGCATCACCGCGCTCGGCATCCTCCAATCCGGCGAGATCTACATGTGCCGCCCCAAGCCGGTGGGTACCGTGGTCGAGCGCGGCCGCGCGCTCGCCGTGGTCGAGCTCGCCAAGGCGATCGCTTCGGTGCGCTCACCCGTGTCCGGTACGGTCGTCGAGACCAACCCGCGCCTCGCGGCCACGCCCGAGCTCGTGCACCGGTCTCCCTATGGTGAAGGCTGGATCGCGCGGCTTCGGATCGAGGGAGCAGAGGCCCAGCAGGCCGCCCTCGCCTCGCCCGAGGCGGCGATGCAGGCGATGCACGCCGAGGCGTCGGCGGGTCCCCTGCCATGACCGACACGCCGGCGCCGCCGCCCGCGGTCGAGGGCATCGCCATCCTGCTCTGGTCGGCCGACGACCGCATGCCCGACCGGCTTGCCACCCCGTTCTTTCACGCGGCCGCCGCCGCGGCCATGGACGTGCCGGTGGAGATCTACTTCACCGCGCGCAGCGTGCGCCTGCTCGCGCCAGGCGTCGCGGAGTCGCTGCGCGCCTCGGACCATCCCAAGAGCATCCTCGACAGCATCCGGGAAGCCGTCTCCCACGGCGCGGTGCTGCTCGCCTGCTCCGACGCGCTCCATGCGCATGGACTGGACGCCGCGCGGCTCATACCGGAGTGCACCGGCCGAGGCGGGGCCGTCCAGTTCATGGCGCGCGCGTCGGACCCGCGCTGGCGCACGCTCGTCTTCTAGAAGACACCCCTCTCGAACCCCTGCGGGACGCGGTCGCGGACCCGGGCGACTCACGGACCTCGTGGGCATGGGCATTGCCGCCCGCCCCTTCTCGACCAGGATCGACGCGGCAACGGCAATTCCTGCCGAACGAGGAGCGGGTGGTGGCATCATGAAGCGTAGTGCATTGGCTTGTCTGGCGACGCTCGCCGTGGCGCTTGCGGGGTGCGACTCCCCGGCTCCGCAGGATCCACCCGCTCCGTCGACGTCGGCGCAGTCACCCTCACCGAGCCCCCCACCCGGCGCAGCGCCTTCGCGCGACGCCGCATCATCCCCGGGCGCCGCACCTTCGCCTGGCGCCGCACCTTCGCCTGGCGCCGCACCTTCGCCCGGCGCCTCAACGGGCGCGGCACCGTCGCGCGACCCCTCGTCCTCGCAGCCTTCCGCCTCGAACCCGGATGCTTCGCAGTACGGGCCGACGCCGTCCGCCGACAGCGGGGCAGGACCCGGGGAAGGCGGCACGGCGATCGGGGGCGTGGTCCAGCGGGCCGGCGAAGGCGCCAAGCCCACCGGCAGCAACGATGCGCCGACCGGCGGGGACGGCGCGGCGCCGGCATCGTCGAAGCAGTAGCAGGAGCAGAAGCGGCGGCGAAGAGCACTGGCGGCAGCCGCGGCGGTAGCAGCAACGAACCGAGAGGAGACTTTCGACCATGGACATGAGCCGCAGGCAGTTCTTCCGCGTGAGCGGCGCGGGGCTGGCCGGATCCACCCTGACCGCTCTGGGCTTCGCTCCCGGCCCGGTCCTCGCCGAGACGCGCCAGTTCAAGCTCGCGCAGGCGAGCGAGACGCGCAACACCTGCCCCTACTGTTCCGTATCCTGCGGCATCATCCTCTACACCCTCGGGGACAAGGCGAAGAACGCCAAGGCGGATGTCTTCCACATCGAAGGCGATCCCGACCATCCGGTCAATCGCGGCACGCTCTGCCCGAAGGGGGCCGGCCTTCTCGACTTCGTCCAGAGCCCGCACCGCCTGAAGTATCCGGAGATCCGGGAACCTGGCAGCAACGAATGGACGCGGGTGAGCTGGGACGTCGCTCTCACGCGCCTCGCGAAGCTGATGAAGGACGATCGCGACGCCAACTTCGAGGCCAGGAACGCGAAAGGCCTGCTGGTCAACCGGTGGCTCACCACCGGAATGCTGTGCGCGTCGGCCTCCTCCAACGAAACCGGGTACATCACGCACAAGACGATGCGCTCCATGGGGATGCTCGTCTTCGACAACCAGGCCCGCGTATGACATGGTCCGACGGTGGCCGGTCTGGCCCCGACGTTCGGACGTGGTGCGATGACGAATCACTGGGTCGACATCGGCAATGCCGATCTCGTCCTGATCATGGGTGGCAATGCGGCGGAGGCGCATCCCTGCGGCTTCAAGTGGGTGATCGAGGCCAAGCACCACCGCCGCGCCAAGCTGATCGTGGTGGACCCTCGCTTCACGCGATCGGCCGCGATGAGCGATCTCTACGTGCCGGTGCGCGCGGGCAGCGACATCGCGTTCCTGGGCGGAGTCATCAACTACCTGCTCTCGAGCGACAAGATCCAGCGCGAATACGTCGTCAGCTACACGAACGCATCGTTCATCGTCGGTGAAGCGTTCGACTTCAAGGAAGGGATCTTCTCGGGCTACGACGAGGCGAACCGCCGCTACGACGCGTCGAAGTGGGGCTACGAGCTCGACGAGCAGGGCTTCGCGAAGGTGGATCCGACGCTGCAGCATCCCCGTTGCGTCTTCCAGGTGATGAAGCGGCACTATGCGCGCTACACGCCCGAGATGGTCTCGCGCATCACCGGTTCGCCGCAGAAGGACTTCCTCAAGGTATGCGAGATGATCGCCGGCACGGCGACACCGGACCGGGCGATGACGGTCATGTACGCGCTCGGCTGGACGCAGCACAGCGTCGGCTCGCAGATGATCCGCACCGCCGCGATCATGCAGTCGCTGCTCGGCAACATCGGCATTCCGGGCGGCGGCATGAACGCGCTTCGCGGGCACAGCAACATCCAGGGCCTGACGGACCTGGGGCTGCTGTCCAACTCGCTGCCCGGCTACCTCTCGCTCGCGCGGGACGAGGAGCAGGATCTCGACACCTACTACAGCACCCGTGCTCTGCAGCCGCTGCGTCCCAACCAGATGAGCTACTGGGCGAACTATCCGAAGTTCTTCGTCAGCCTGCAGAAGGCGTGGTGGGGCGACGCGGCCACCGCGGAGAACCAATGGGCCTTCCACTACCAGCCCAAGATCGATCGCCTCTACGACATCCTGCAGGCGTTCGAGCTCATGAACCAGGGCAGGCTGAACGGCTACATCTGCCAGGGCTTCAATCCCGTCGGCTCCTTCCCCAACAAGGGCAAGATCATCGCCGGCCTCTCGAAGCTCAAGTTCCTGGTGATCATGGATCCGCTCAACACCGAGACCGCGGAGTTCTGGAGCAACCACGGCAGCCTCAACGACGTGCGCACCGAGGAGATCCAGACGACCGTGTTCCGCCTGCCCACCGGCTGCTTCGCCGAGGAGGACGGCGCCCTCACCAACTCCGGGCGCTGGCTGCAGTGGCACTGGAAGGCGGCGGATCCGCCCGGTGAGGCACGGCCGGACATCGACATCATCGCCGACCTGTTCCTGCGCATTCGCGAGGCGTACGTCCGCGACGGCGGCGCGTTCCCGGATCCGATCGTCAACCTGACCTGGCCATACAAGGTCCCGGGCTCGCCGCTGCCGGACGAGCTCGCCATGGAGTACAACGGCAAGGCGCTCGCCGACGTCCATGCGCCCGCGGATCCGCAGGACCCCGCGGCCGCACCGAAGGTGCTGCTGAAGGCGGGCGAGCAGTTGCCCGGCTTCGGGCTCCTGCGCGACGACGGATCCACCGCCTGCGGCTGCTGGATCTACGCGGGCGCGTGGACCGAGGACGGCAACCAGATGGCCCGGCGCGACAACTCGGATCCCTGGCGGATCGGGCAGACCTTGAACTGGGCCTGGTCGTGGCCGGCGAACCGTCGAATCCTCTACAACGGCGCGTCGAGCGCGCCGGACGGCACGCCGTGGGATCCGACGCGAAGGCTGGTGCAGTGGAACGGCAACCAGTGGAGCGGCGCCGACGTGCCGGACATCCAGACCAACGCCGATCCCGGGAACCCCGAGCGGGTCCAGCCGTTCATCATGAACGCCGAGGGCGTTATCCGGCTCTACGCGCCCACCGGGCTGGCCGAAGGCCCCCTGCCCGAGCACTACGAGCCGTTCGAGTCGCCGCTGGCCGGCAACCCGCTGCACGGCAACGCCAAGGCGCGGGCCAACCCCGCGGCGCGTGTCTTCAAGGGCGACATGGAGGCCTTCGGCACGGCCGACGAGTTCCCGTACGTGGCCACCAGCTACCGCCTCACGGAGCACTTCCATTACTGGACCAAGCACGTGCGGCTGACCTCGATCCTGCAGCCGGAGCAGTTCGTGGAGATCGGCGAGGAGCTCGCGAAGGCCAAGGGCATCGCGATGGGCGACCGGGTCAGGGTGAGCTCGAATCGTGGGTTCATCGAATGCGTCGCGGTGGTGACCAAGCGGATCCCCCAGCTCGACGTCGACGGTCGCAAGATCGATACCGTCGGCCTGCCCAACCATTGGGGCTACGTGGGCCTGACCAAGCCCGGGTACCTGGTGAACACCTTGACCCCTTTCGTCGGCGACGCCAATGCGCAGACGCCCGAATTCAAGGCGTTCATCGTCAACATCGAGAAGGCCTAGCCGGCTCGGGGAGATCGACGCATGTCCTCACTACAGTCGCTCGACATCGTCGAGCGTTCCGCCACCACGCGGCCGCCGCCGCGGGTGCGCTCGGAGAGCATTCCCAAGGTGGCGAAGCTGATCGACGTCAGCACCTGCATCGGCTGCAAGGCCTGCCAGGTCGCCTGCATGGAGTGGAACGACCTTCGGGACGAAGTCGGCACCAACGACGGGGTCTACGACAATCCGCGCGACCTCACGCCGCAGTCCTGGACGGTGATGCGCTTCTCCGAGGTCGTGACCAGGCAGCCCGACGAGAGCACCCGGCTGGAATGGCTGATCCGCAAGGACGGCTGCATGCACTGCGAGGAGCCGGGGTGCCTCAAGGCCTGCCCCGCACCCGGCGCGATCGTGAAGTACGCGAACGGCATCGTGGACTTCATCAGCGAGAACTGCATCGGCTGCGGCAACTGCATCCAGGGCTGCCCCTTCGACATCCCCCGGCTCAGCCGGGACGACAGCCGGGTGTACAAGTGCTCGCTGTGCTCGGACCGGGTCGCGGTCGGGCTCGAGCCGGCCTGCGTCAAGACCTGCCCGACCGGCGCGATCCGCTTCGGCACCAAGGAGGACATGTACGAGTTCGCCGCGGAACGGCTCGACGACCTGAAGGAGCGCGGCTACGCCCATGCCGGGGTCTACGATCCGCCCGGCGTGGGGGGCACGCACGTGATGTACGTCCTGCAGCATGCCGACCAGCCGGGCCTCTACAGCGACCTGCCGAAGGATCCGAGGATCAGCCCGCTGGTGGCCCTGTGGCAAGGGGTGCCCAAGCCGCTGGCGGTGGCCGCGATGTTCGGGGCCGCGCTGGCCGGATTCATCCACTACATCAAGGTGGGCCGGCTGCGCACGGCTGCCGACGCCGATGCGGACGACGAGCTCGCCGCTCGGGATGCCGCGCAGCCCGATCGCGAGCCGCGCCGCGATCCCGATCGATCCTGACAGGAGACCGACGTGGCTCAGTCGATCCAGCGCTATCCCGCGAGCACCCGCATCAACCACTGGCTCGTCGCACTGCTCTTCCTGTGCGCGGGCCTGACCGGCCTCGCGATCTTCCATCCCTACTTCTTCTCACTGACCGGCCTCTTCGGCGGCGGCCAGTGGACGCGCATCCTTCATCCCTTCTTCGGCGTGCTCATGGTGCTCGGCTTCGTCTGGCTGTTCTTCCGGATGTGGCGGGACAACGTCTGGCGCAGGCACGACAGCGACTGGATGCGGCGATCGCCGTCGCTGCTCGAGGGCGACGAGGAGTCGATGCCGCCGGCCGGCAAGTACAACGCCGGCCAGAAGGCGATCTTCTGGCTCTTCACGGGGTGCCTGCTGGTGTTGCTGCTCACCGGCATCGTGTTCTGGCAGCCCTGGTTCGCCGATGCATTCCCCATCCCGCTGCGCCGCTTCGCGGTCCTGGTGCACGCGTTCGCCGCCGTGCTGCTCATCATCGGCGTCATCGTCCATGTGTATGCCGCGATCTGGGTCGAGGGCTCGATACCGGCGATGACGCGCGGCACGGTGAGCCGGGCCTGGGCGCGACAGCATCATCCGCTGTGGTATCGGGACGTGGAGCACGAGGCGTCGTTGCCGCATGCGCGGCCCGGCGTGCCGCGGCGGCGATGACCGCGCCGCAACGGCCGCTGGCAGCGCCCGAGGAGATCGCGGCCCGCGCCGGCCAGCAGGCGATACCGCGCCTGCACCTGCCGGCCCGTACCGGCCTCTTCGTCGAGCGCGCGACCCGGCTGCGCGAGCTGGCAGCAGCGCATCCCTTGCGCGACTTCCTGCTGTTCACGGCGGAGCTGGCCGGCGCGCAGCACGAGTTGCTGTCGGCCCATCCCGCCGTCACGCTCCCGGGACCGGAAGCGCTCCAGTCCGCCGCGCAGGCCGACAGGCCGCCGCTTCCGGCGGCCTTGTGGCCGCGCGACCCGCAGTGGCGGCTTGGCCTGCGCGGGATGGTGGAGCACCTGCTCTCCCGCCTCGCTCCCGGCCAGGCTGCGGACGCGGTGCGCGCCGTGGGAGGACTCGACGACGACGCCATCGAACGGCAGGCCGATCGCCTGCTGCGGGGGATGATGCAGGGCCTGGACATGGCCGCGGCGCCTGTAGTGGCCGCCGGCCTGCAGGCGTACTGGGCGCACCTGGTGATTGCCACCGCCGAGGCGGGCGCGCCGGACGGCACCGGGCCTTTCCTTCCCGGCGCCGATCCCGCGGCCTGCCCGTGCTGCGGCAGCGCCCCGGTGGCGAGCGTCGTGCGGATGGACCCGGGCTCCGGGGCGCACCGCTACCTCGCCTGCTCCCTGTGCCCGGCCCAGTGGCACATGGTGCGGATCAAGTGCAGTCGGTGCCAGAGCACCAAGGGCATCCGCTATCGGTCCCTTGCGCCCGTCGCGCCGGACGATCCGGCTACCGTCGCGCACCCGCGCAGCGGCATCGAGGCCGAAACCTGCGACATCTGCGGCCACTACCTCAAGATCGTGCGAGTCGAGCGTGACCCGTCCGTGGAGCCGGTCGCCGACGACCTGGCGTCGCTGTCGCTGGACCTGCTGGTTTCCGAGGCCGGCTTCCAGCGACACGGGGTGAACCTGATGCTGCTGTTCGGGGATCCTGACGGCGATCCGGGAGGCGATCCGGAAGGCGGGGCGACGGCGACCGGGCAAGGAAGGGTCTGAGCGCCTGCCGGCTCGCAGGGAGTTCGACCGGCCGGCCGGACCCCGAGGCCTCAGTCCGATGGCCTGCTTGCCCCCTGCACCTTGTCGGGCGACCCTTCCAGACCCGCGAGGAGCGCCTTGCTGCTGCCGGGGATGACCATCTGGAACATGCTCTCGACGCTGGTGTAGTCGTAGTAGCCCATCCGTGCGATCGGGCGGATCTTGAGCACGTCCACGCGGCCGTCGGCATCGATGGCGGCGTCGTCGATGTGGACGGCGATCACCCGCCCGAACACGACGTCGACCGTGCCCATCGGCGGCGTGCCCGGAAAGCGCAACGTGTTGAGATAGGCGCACTCGAACTGGATGGGCGAACCCTCCACCCGCGCCGGTCGCACCTTGCGCGACGGCAGCTTGACCAACCCGGCCCGTTCGAACTCGTCCACCTCGGCCGGCAGCTCCTCGGCGGTGATGTTGACCGCCTCGCGCTGCGCCCAGGTGGCCATGTTCCAGACGAACTCGCCGGTTCCCTCGGCATTGCGCACCGAGTCCTTGCGCAGGCCACGGGTGTCCTGGTTGGCCGAGAACATCACGATCGGCGGGTCGAAGGTGATGTTCTGGAACTGGCTGAAGGGTGCGAGGTTGTGGCGGCCGTCCCGGTCGACTGTCGAGATCCAGCCGATCGGCCTGGGAATGACGCAGGACTTGAAGGGGTCGTGCGGCAGGCCGTGCGGCGTGACGCCGGGCTCGTAGTACATCGGCGGTCTCCTTGGGATTCGTTGGCGTCCGATTGTCGCTTACCTGACCAGGCAGGCTCCCCATGGACGAGTGTCAGCATCATCTCTCGGTGGGCTTCCTGGCGACGCCGCGGTCACCACATGCCACGCAGGCGCCCCGCCACGTCCACCGGCTTTGCCGCTGGAACGCCCCGACCGCTGCCCCCGCTGGCAGACAGCCCCTCCCCGACTGGCGCGCCGTCGCCATGACTTGCTCGCTCGAGACACCCGAGCACTCCGGGCGTCAGGAAGCGGCTGCGCGCGCCGTGCACGTAACCGTCGCCATGGCGCGGCTGGCGGGTCACGTAGTAGCGCTGCGGCTCGATCAGCTCGAGGCTGTCGCGCGCGCGGGTCATTGCGACGTAGAGCAGGCGCCGCTCCTCCTCGATGCCGGCGTCGCTTCCGGTTGAGAACTCGTTGGGAAAGTTGCCATCGGCGACGTTGAGCACGCTCACGCTGTCCCACTCCTGGCCCTTCGCCGAGTGCACGGTGGAGAGGATCAGGTAGTCCTCGTCGCGCGATGCCTCGTCCGTGAGATC
>JAEWGX010000079.1 GCA_023388075.1 Pseudomonadota bacterium | reverse complement strand
GGAGCGGCGCACGCAGGCGGTGCAGAGCCGCCGCTACGGGGATCCGCGCAGCGCCGACGAGCTCGGCCGCCTCGATACCGATGCGATCGCATCGGTGCGCGAGGAGGCCTGGCCGCAGGCCTCCACTTCCGACGAAATGCACGAGCTCGCGACCGGCATCGGCGCGGTCACCGCGTCGGATCTCGAGCGCGAGCCGGGGTGGCTGCCGTTGCTCGAATCGCTCGCCCGCGACGGCCGCGCCACCTGCCTCGCGACCGGCGATCCGGATGCGCCGCTGCTCTGGGTGACGACCGAGCGGCTGCCGCAGTTGCGCGCGGTGCATCCCGACGCGCGCGAGTCGCCGGCCGTCACCGTGCCGGCGGAGTATGCCGCGGAAGCCTGGGCGCGCGATGAAGGATTGCGCGAGCTGGTGCGCGCTCGCCTGACGGCGCTCGGTCCGGTCACGGCCGGCGCGATCGCGGCGCCGCTCGGCGTGGCGGAATCGGACGTGATCCTCGCGTTGCTGGCCCTGCAGCAGGAGGGCTACGTCCTCGGCGGCCGCTTCACGCCGGGAACGGGGGTCGACGAATGGTGCGAGCGACACCTGCTCGCCCGCATCCATCGCTACACGCTCCGGCGCCTGCGGCGCGAGATCGAGCCGGTGGAGCGCCGCGACTTCGCCCGCTTCCTCTTCGACTGGCAGCACCTGGGGCCCGATACCCGCGTCGAGGGACCGGACGCGCTTGCCGCCATCCTCGGACAGCTCGAGGGCTTCGAGGCGCCGGCCGCAGCCTGGGAAGCGGAGCTGCTGCCGGCGCGCGTGGGCGACTACGCGATCGCCTGGCTCGACGACCTCTGCAGCGCCGGCCGCACCCAGTGGCTGCGGCTGCGGCCCGATGCGCGCCGCGGCGAACGGGCCACGGCGGAGGACGATGCGGCATCCGGCGGCGGCGCGGGGCATTCGCTGCGCGCGACGCCGCTCCTGCTGCTGCCGCGCCGCCACGCGGGGCACTGGACGCGGCTCGCGCCGCCTTCGGACAGCGCCGCGCCCGTGGGAGCGCGGGCGCGGCGGGTGCTCGAGCACCTGCGCGAGCACGGGGCGTCCTTCTTCGACGAGATCGCCGACGACACGCGGCTGCTGCGCACCGAGCTCGAGGATGCGCTGGGAGAGCTCGTGGCCCGCGGCCTCGTTCACTGCGACAGCTTCGCCGGGCTCCGGTCGCTGCTGGTGCCTCCGTCGCGGCGTTCCCAGGCGAGCGGGCGACGCCGGCGCGGCGCTTCCTACTCCGGCATCCGCGACGCCGGCCGCTGGGCCACGGTGCGGCGCGCAGGCGGCCGCGATGCGGCGGCGACGTTCCCCGCGGCGCCGGCTTCCGGGGTGGTCCGCGCCCAACCAGGCGCGCGCCCGCCCCATCGCCCCGACCCCGAGGCGGTGGAGCACGTCGCGCGGGTCCTGCTGCGCCGCTACGGTGTCGTCTGCTGGCGCCTGCTGGAGCGCGAAGCCGCCTGGCTGCCGCCGTGGCGGGACCTGGTGCGGGTGTACCACCGCCTGGAGGCGCGTGGCGAGATCCGGGGCGGTCGCTTCATCGCCGGTCTCTCGGGCGAGCAGTTCGCGCTGCCGGAGGCGATCGGGCTGCTGCGCGAGGTGCGCCGGCGCAAGCTCTCGCCCGAGGCGCCGGAGTGGATGTGCCTGGCCGCGGCGGATCCGGCCAACCTGCTCGGCTCTATCCTGCCCGGCGAGCGGGTCGCCCGCGTGACGGGCTCGCGCGTGCTCTACCGCGACGGCATCGCGGTGGGGACGCTGGTGGCAGGCAAGGTGCAGTGGCTGCAGTCGCTCGAGCCCGCGGAGCAGGCGCTCGGCAGCATGCTCCTGCTGCGCGGGCCCGGCTGGGCGCCGCATCCCGCGGCACCGGAAGGCCGGGCGGTCGCGCTCAGCCCGGGGCGGCGGGCGGCGTCCCCACCCGCCCGAGGCCCGGAAGGCGCAGCGCGAAGTCGTTGAAGTCGATGCCGGCCGCGAGCCCGAGCAGGTTGAGCTCGATGCCCTCCTCCCACGCCAGGGTGGCGCCGAGCACGCCGTAGAGCGACACCTGCCATCCGGTACCGCTCGGCGCCCGCGCGAAGATCCGCGTGTCGCCGAGGAAATCCTTGCCGATCGCGGTGGGCGGCAGGTCCAGGCCGAGCTCCGGCACCTGCCGCGCCAGGTGCGCGACGAAGGTGTTGCTGTTGGGGCCGGGCCAGACGCGATAGCGCGTGGGCCAAGGATAGTCCGCCACCGCGTCCTCGATGCGGTCGATCAGCTCCTCGACGCCGGCACCGCGCCGGTCGGCGAGCAGCAACGGCGGCTGGCCGAACCAGTGGCCGTCGGGCACCGCGCCGGGGCGGACGTCCACCGCCGACAGCCCGCGATACGCGCGCCACCCGATCACCTGGTAGGTCGTGTACTCCGACGCTCCGGCACGCTTGACCGCGATCCAGGAGTGGATGCCGAACGCTCCGCGCCAGCGCACCGTGCGGGCACCGTAGACCTGCACCACCGCATTGCTCTCGTGCGCCGGGTCGGGTGCCTGCCCGCTGCTGCCGCGGCTCGCGGCCCGCCACCCCGGTCCGAGGTCGACGTCGCCGGAGGCGAGCACCGCGATCGGCCCCGCCAGCAGCACCAGCATCAGCACCACGAAGGCGGCGAGCGCGCGCAGCGCCCACCGCAGCCGCCGCCCGCCGCCGGGCATCACCTCGCCGGTGGTGGAAGGGGAACCGGTCATCGCCCGATCACGTCCGCCCCCATGTCGCGCGGATGCCGGGCGGGCCCTGGAGCGGTCGAGGACCTGCAGTCGGGCGAGCGAACCGGAAGCTGGCTGGCGGACCAGGTTGGCATCCAGCGAATCTACTCGACCTCGAGGTTCGCCGCGCGAATGTCCTCGCCCTGCTCCGCAGCCGAGGCGTCCGCGCCGCAAGGTACTTCCGACGGGCCGAGTACTGAACGGCGAAGTCAGCGCAGAGGCCCGGAGTCCTGCGGCGGCGCGCGGCGACGCGGCCGGAAGGAACGACGGTCCCGCGGAGTCGCCGCCGCCTGGCTTCGCGGCTCCACATGGATCACCACCTCCGCCCCGTCCACCTCGGCGCCAACGGCCTCCTCCAGCCGGTCGCAGAGCGCATGCGCCGCCTCCACGGTCGTGCCGCCCTCGACGACCAGCGTGAACTCGACGAACAGGGTCCGGCCCGCATGGCGCGTGCGCAGGGCCTGCAACCCTGCGGGTCCGGGCGACGACGTCGTGATCGCGTCGCGGATCGTCGATTCGATCCGGGCGACGACGTCCGGCGCAGCGGCCTCGTCCATCAGGCCTCCCACCGACTGCCGGATCACGCTCACGCCGATGCGCACGATGTTGAGCGCCACCAGCGCGGCCACCAGCGGGTCGAGCAGGTGCCAGCCGGTGGCGACGGCAAGCAGCAGCCCGACGAGCACGCCGACCGAAGTCCAGACGTCCGCCACGAGATGGCGGCCGTCCGCCACCAGGGCGACCGATCGCCAGCGGGCACCCAGCCGCAGCAGCAGGGCGGCCCAGGCCGCGTTCAGCACGGTGGCCAAGCCGTTGATCAGCATGCCCTCGAGCGGCGCTTCCAGCGCCCGCGGATTCCAGATCGCCAGCCACGACTCGCGCAGGATGCTGAAGGCGGCGATCACGATGAGCACGCCCTCCAGCACGGCTGAAAAGTATTCGGCCTTGGTGTGGCCGAACGGATGTCCGCGATCGGCGGGCTGCACGCTCACGTGCAGCGCCACCAGCACCGCCGCGGCGGCGACCACGTTGACGATGCTCTCCAGCGCGTCGGCGAAGAGCGCGACGCTGCCGGTGACATGCCAGGCCAGGTACTTCAGGCCGAAGACGACGAGACCGACCAGGATGCTGCACACCGCGAGGGCGAGACGCCGGTCGATGCCGAGAAAGGTCGCAGCCATACGGAAAATGCGGCATCCTGTCGAAGCACCCGGCGACGGGGGTCGCACGGGACGAGACCGGGATTTCACCATGCTTCGACGATTGCCGCGGATACTGCTCGCCCTGTTCCTGCTTCTCCTGGTGGCCGCCGGGATCGGCTGGACCCTGCTCGATCGAGACCTGCGCCGTCTCGCCTTGAACCTGCCGACCAACGCCGACGTGCTGTTCTGGAGCCAGGCACAGCGCGACGCCGCCTTCCGGGCGCTGGACCGGCTGCCGTTTCTCGCGCGCACCCGGACCATTCCCAACGGGCCCGCCGTGCACCCCCTGCCCGCCGGCGAGCCGCTGAAGCTGTCGGTCGATGTCGATGCCTACATGGCTTCGCAGCGCGCGGCCGCCCTGATCATCGTGCACGACGGCAAGGTCCGCCTCGAACGCTACGGCCTGGACTTCGACGCGAGCGGGCGCTGGACGAGCTTCTCCGTCGCCAAGTCGCTGACCTCCACCCTGGTCGGCGCCGCGATCCGCGACGGCCACATCCGCGACATCGACGACAAGGTGGCCGCCTATATCCCGGCACTGGCGGGCTCGGCCTACGAGGACGTGACGATCGCGCAGCTCCTCACCATGACTTCGGGCGTGCGCTGGAACGAGGACTACACCGATCGCGACTCGGATGTCGCCCGGTTCAATCGCCACGAGCCGGACCCTGGCGTGGATATCACCGTGAGCTACATGCGCCGCCTGCCTCGTGAATCGCCGGCGGGCTCGAAGTGGGTCTACAGCACCGGCGAGACGAACCTGATCGGCGTGCTGGTCAGCTCGGCCACTGGCAGGCGGCTCAGCGACTATCTTTCCGAGAAGATCTGGGCGCCGTTCGGAATGGAGCAGCCGGCCACCTGGGTGCTCGGTCGCACCGGCCACGAGATCAGTGGCTGCTGCCTGCAGGCGGCCACGCGCGACTTCGCCCGCTTCGGCCTCTTCATGCTGGGCGGCGGCATGGCGGGCGGCAAGCCGGTGCTGCCCGAGGGCTGGCTCGAACGCGCGACGACGCGCCAGGCCGACATCGGCATCGCCGGCCAGGGGTACGGCTATCAGTGGTGGACCTTCGACGACGGCAGCTACATGGGACGCGGCATCTTCGGCCAGGCCCTCTTCATCGATCCGAAGCGGCGTCTCGTGATCGCCGCCAATGGCAACTGGCCGAAGGCCCGGGACGAGAGCGGCACCGCGCGCGAGCGGCTGGCGTTCCATCGCGCCGTGCAGGCCGCGATCGACGCGCACGCCGGCCCGGCCGGTCAGGTCGCCGAGGTCTCGCGCCGATAGCGCGGCTCGCCCGCCACGTAGGCTGCGGCGAGGTTGCGCTCGTCGCCGAGCATCATCCAGGCGAAGACCCGCTCGTGCAGGTCGCGGGCGAGCGCGAGCCGGCGCCCCGCGACCGGCCCGATCGCCCAGTCCCACGCGCACACGTCGGCGACCGTCCCTTCCTCGAAGGATCCGATCTCTCTCTCGAGGCCCAGAGCCGCTGCGGCCCCCCGGGTGGCCGCATGAAGCGCCCGCCAGGCGGTAAGGCGCTCGCCCCGCAGGGCCTGCACCCGGTAGGCGTCCGCCATCGCACGGATCATCGAGAGGCTGGTACCGCCCCCGACGTCGGTCGCCAGTGAAACCGCGACATCGGCCTCGACCGCGGCGCGCCAGTCGAAGAGGCCGCTGCCGAGAAAGAGATTCGACGACGGACAGTGCGCGATCTGCGCCCCGCTCGCGCGCAACCGCGCGCGGTCCTCGTCGTCCAGCCAGATGCCGTGCGCGAGGATGCTCCGCTCGTGCACCAGGCCGGCCCGCGCGTAGACGTCGAGGTAGCTGCGTGCCTCCGGGAAGAGCCGCGCGGCCAGCGCCACCTCGTCGCGGTTCTCGGCGAGATGGGTCTGCAGGTACACCCCCGGGGCGGCGCCACAGAGCCGGGCGGCGAGCGCGAGCTGCCCGGGCGAGCTGCTCGGCGCGAAGCGCACCGTGACCGCGAACGCGAGCCGTCCCCGGCCATGCCAGCGATCGATCAGGTCGACACAGTCGCGCTCGGCCTGCGCGACGTCGTCGCGCAGCCCTTCGGGCGCATGCCGATCCATCAGCACCTTCCCGCACAGGAGCCGCATGCCGCGCCGCTCGGCGCCCGCGAACAGGCTCTGCGCGGTCACGGCATGCACCGTCGGATAGACCGCTGCGCTGGTGGTGCCGTGGGCGATCAGCGCGTCGAGGAAGCGCTCGGCGCCGGCGGCGGCCTCGCCCGGGTCCGCATGGCGCAGCTCCGCGGGAAAGGTGTAGTTGGCGAGCCAGTCGAGCAACTCCGTGCCGTAGCTCGCGATGACGTCGATCTGCGGGCTGTGCACGTGCGTATCGATGAAGCCGGGCAGCAGCAGTCGGTCGCGATGATCCTCGATCGTCCAGCCATCGTCGGGCGCCCACGTGCCGGGCCGCACGCCGGCGATCCGCCCGGCTTCGACCAGCAGCCAGTGATCCGGCCGGAAACGCGCCTCGGCCGCGTCGATGGCTCCCCATCCCGGTTTCCCGGTGAGATCGAGCAGGTCGCCGCGCAGGGCGCGCTTCACACCAGGGGCGGGGTCGGCGGGCCCACGATCGGATCGCTGGGTATACTGGGTCATGCCCCCGAGTGTCGGGTCCGCGGCGGCTTTCGTCCATCCCCGGGCACCGCTCCGGGCCGACGCAATGGACATGACGACCGCGACGCACCGACCGATCCGCTTCTACCACCGCGGCGACATCGTCCAGGTGGACGGCGTCCTGCCGACCCGCACCGTGCTCGACTGGCTGCGCGAGGATGCCCGCAGCACCGGCACCAAGGAAGGCTGCAACGAGGGCGACTGTGGCGCCTGCACCGTCATCGTGGGAGAGCTCGCGCCGGCCGGCACGGATCCGACGGTCGCCGGCGCGCCCGCGTCCCTGCTGCTGCGCCCGACCAACGCGTGCATCCGCTTCCTGCCCACCCTGGACGGCAAGGCGCTCTTCACCGTCGAGGACCTGAAGTCGATTGCCGGCGGCCGCCTGCATCCGGTCCAGCAGGCGCTGGTGGATTGCCATGGGTCCCAGTGTGGCTTCTGCACGCCCGGCTTCGCCATGTCGCTCTTCGGCGTCTACGAGAACCAGGCCGGGCACCCGGTCCCCGATCGCGGCCAGCTCGCCGACGCGCTTTCGGGCAACCTCTGCCGCTGCACCGGCTATCGACCGATCCTCGAGGCGGGTGCGCGGATGTTCGCGCTGCCGGTCGCGCGTCTCGATCGCGCGCCGGTGATCGCCGCGCTCGAGCGACTGCGCGACGACGCGGCCGCGCGGGGCGGCTTCCACTACAGCGCCAACGATCCGGGCACGGGGCAGGCCCATCGGTTCGACGCACCCGCGTCGCCGGACGAGCTCGCCGCGCTCTGCCTCGCCCGGCCCCGTGCGCGGCTGCTGGCCGGCAGCACCGACATCGGCCTCTGGGTCAACAAGCAGCATCGCGACATCGACGACCTGATCCACGTCGGCAACGTGGCTTCGCTCGCCGCCATCGAGGAACGCGGCGGCGAGCTGTCGATCGGCGCGGCGGCGTCGCTCGAGGACGCCTGGTCCGCGCTTGCCGAACGCTTCGAGGGCCTCTCCGAGATCTGGGTGCGCTTCGCTTCGCCGCCGATCCGGCACGCGGGCACCATGGGCGGCAACGTCGCCAACGGCTCGCCGATCGGAGATGCGCCGCCGGTCCTGATGGCGCTCGACGCGCGGATCGAGCTGCGTCGCGGCCAGTCCACCCGGGAGCTCGCGCTCGACGACTTCTACCTCGGCTACATGAAGAACCGGCTCGAGCCGGGCGAGTTCCTCCAACGCATCCTGGTGCCGTTGCCCGCCGCCGCCGGCATCGGCACCCGGAGACACCTGCGCGCCTACAAGATCAGCAAGCGGTTCGATTCCGACATCTCGGCCGTCTGTGCGGCGCTGCGCATCGAGCTCGTCGGCGAGCACGTCTCTGCCGTCCGCATCGTCTTCGGCGGCATGGCCGCGATCGTGCAGCGGGCCACGCAAGCGGAGGCCGCGATCCTGGGGCAGCCCTGGAGCGAAGCCACCGTGGCCGCCGCCCAGGCCGCGCTGGCGCGGGACTTCCAGCCGATCACGGACCTGCGGGCGGGCAGCGGCTACCGGACGCAGGTTGCCGGCAACCTGCTGCGGCGCTTCTGGCTGGAGACCCGCGGCACCGATGCGCTGCCCGCGCACGCGGCGAGCGTCTGGGGAATGCAGCTCGCCTCCACCGGCCAGCCGGGCGGGGTTGCGTCATGAACAAGGCGCTGCACGACGAGTTGCGGCCAGGCACGTCGGAAGGCGCGGACGCGCGGGCCGGCTCGAGCCGGCGGTTCGCCGGGGTCGGCGAAGGCCGGCCGCACGAATCCGCGCATCTGCACGTGGCGGGCGAAGCGCCCTACGTGGACGACCTCCCGGAGCTCGCCGGCACGCTGCATGCGGCACTGGGCCTGTCCCCGGTCGCGCGAGGCCGGCTGCGTTCCTTCGATGCGGCCGCGGTGCAGGCGATGCCGGGCGTGGTCGCGGTGATCGCGGCCCGCGACATCCCGGGCGTGAACGACTGCGGCCCCGTGGTCCACGACGATCCCATCCTCGCCGAATCGGACCTGCGCTATCTGGGCCAGCCTGTCTTCGCCGTCGTCGCCCGCACACGGCTGCAGGCGCGCCGCGCCGCGGCGCTCGCCGACCGCCTGATCGATGCCGAGGCATTGCCCCCCGTGCTCACGCCGCAGGAAGCGCATGCGCGCGGCGACTACGTGCTGCCGCCCATGCACATGGTGCGCCCAGACGAGGAGGCGACGGCGCAGGCCATCGCCGCCGCGCCGCATCGCCTTGCCGACCGCTTCTTCGTCGGCGGACAGGAGCAGTTCTACCTGGAGGGGCAGGTGAGCTACGCCATCCCGCAGGAGGACCGCGGGATGCTGGTGCACTGCTCCACCCAGCACCCGAGCGAGATGCAGCACATCGTCGCGCGGGCGCTGGGTTGCGATTCGCACGCGGTGCGCGTGGTGTGCCGACGCATGGGCGGCGGCTTCGGCGGCAAGGAGTCGCAGTCCGCGCTCTTTGCCTGCGTCGCCGCGGTGGCGGCGGCAAGGCTCGGGCGTCCGGTCAAGCTGAGGCTCGATCGCGACGACGACTTCATGGTGACCGGTCGACGCCATTGCTTCTGGTACGAGTACGAGGCGGGCTACGACGACGAAGGGCGGCTGCTCGGCCTCGATGTCGCGCTGGTCTCGCGGGCCGGTCATTCCGCCGACCTTTCCGGGCCGGTGATGACGCGGGCGCTCTGCCATGTCGACAACACCTACTGGCTGCCGGCCGTGGCCGCGCACGGTTATTCGGCGCGCACCAACACCCAGTCCAACACGGCCTTCCGCGGCTTCGGCGGACCGCAGGGAGCGCTCGTCACCGAGCGGATCCTCGATTCGATCGCGCGCCGTCTGGACCGCGATCCCCTCGACGTACGGCGCGCCAACTTCTACGATCGCGACGGCAGCGCCGGCCGCAACCTGACGCCCTACGGCCAGGAGGTGGAAGACAACGTCATCCACGAGCTGGTGGCGCAGCTCGAATCCACCAGCGACTACCGCAGCCGGCGCGGCCACGTCGCCGCCTTCAACGCCGCCAGCCCGGTGCTCAAGCGCGGCATCGCGCTCGCACCGGTCAAGTTCGGCATCTCGTTCAACCTCGCGCACCTCAACCAGGCCGGTGCGCTGGTGCACGTCTACGCGGACGGCTCGATCCTGGTCAACCACGGCGGCACCGAGATGGGCCAGGGCCTGAACACCAAGGTCGCGCAGGTGGTCGCGCACGAGCTCGGCGTCGCCGCCACGCGGGTTCGCTCGAGCGCCACCGACACCGACAAGGTGGCCAACACCTCCGCCACCGCCGCCTCCACCGGCGCCGACCTGAACGGCAAGGCCGCGCAGGATGCGGCACGGCGCATCCGGGACCGGCTGGCCGAATGCGCGTCCCGCCTCTACGGCGGCCCGCCCGAGGCCGTGCGCTTCGCCGACGAGCAGGTCTTCGTCGCCGACCGCCGGGTGCCCTTCTGCGAGCTGGTCGCGCAGGCCTACCTGCAGCGCGTGCAGCTCTGGTCCGACGGCTTCTACGCGACGCCGGGCCTGAGTTGGGATCGCGACACCATGACCGGCCGGCCCTTCTTCTACTTCGCCTACGGCGCGGCGGTGAGCGAGGTGGTGGTGGACACCCTCACCGGCGAGTGGAAGCTGCTGCGGGCCGACATCCTGCATGACGTCGGCCGCTCGCTCAATCCGGCCATCGACATCGGGCAGATCGAGGGCGCCTTCATCCAGGGCATGGGGTGGCTCACCAGCGAGGAGCTGGTGTGGGACCCGAAGAGCGGCCGGCTGGCCACCCACGCGCCGAGCACCTACAAGATCCCCACCGCGAACGACTGCCCGCCGATGCTGGACATCCGGCTCTTCGGCGGCGAGAACCGCGAGGACAGCATCCACCGCAGCAAGGCGGTAGGCGAGCCGCCGCTGCTGCTCGCCTTCTCGGTCTTCTTCGCGATCCGCGACGCGATCTCCGCGGTGGGCGATCACCGCGTCGATCCGCCGCTCGATGCGCCGGCGACACCCGAGCGGATCCTCGCGGCGGTTACCGCGGTTCGGCGCGCCACCACGGATCCGTGCCCCTGAGGTGACGTTCCGCGGCGTCGGCTCGCGCCGGTGCGCAGCAGCGGGCATCGCCAGGCGCAGCGCCGGCAGCGCACCCCTCGATCAACCGGCGTCGTCGACCTCGAAGATCGCCTCGATCTCGACGGCGATGCCCAGCGGCAGCTCGGGCGCGGACACGGCGCTGCGGGCATGCCGGCCGCGCTCGCCGAAGATCTCGACCAGCAGGTCCGAGGCGCCGTTCGCCACGATGAAGGGACGCTGGAATCCCTCGGCGCACCGGACGAAGACCAGCAGCTTGACGACCCGGTGGACGGCATCGAGCGTGCCGACCGCATCGCGCACGATGGCCAGCACGTTCAGGATGGTCAGCCGGGCCGCGTCATAGCCCTGCGCTTCGGTGAGCTCGGCCCCGACGCGACCGCGCCAGACCACCTCGGTTCCGCGCATGGGGCCCTGCCCGGACACGAACAGGAGGCGGCCGCTGCGCACCGAGGGCACATAGTTGGCGGCCGGCCGCGGAGCCGGCGGGAGCGTGATGCCCAGCGCCGCGAGGCGCGCTTCAGGTGTCGTCATGTTTCTCCCTCGGGATTCTCGTCTCTCCGCGCTCAAGCGATGCGAGAGTATCCGCCGCCGGCAGCCGCCGGCTCGCGCGGCCGCGACAGGTAGCGGTCGAATGCCATCGCCACCGCGCGCACCAGCAGCCGGCCGCGCGGCAGCACGGTGACGCCCGCGTCGTCGACCCGCACCGCCCCCGCCTGGGCGAGGGGCGCCAGCGCCTCGACGGCGCCGGCGAGCCAGCGCCTGCTGTCGATGCCGCGCGACGCGTCGAGCCGGTCCCAGTCCAGCCGGAAATCGCACATCAGCGACTGGATCGCCTCGCGCCGGACGAAGTCGTCCTCGTCGAGCACGATGCCGCGGACGGCCGGCAGCTCCCCGCGTTCGATGCGGCGGTAATAGCCGTCCAGCACCTTGTCGTTCTGCATGTAGACATCGCCGATCGAGGAGATCGCCGATACGCCGAATCCGATCAGGTCGCCGGCATCGTGCGAGCAGTACCCCTGGAAGTTGCGATGCAGGCGGCCCTCGCGCTGGGCGATCGCGAGGTCGTCGTCGTCGCGGGCGAAGTGATCGAGGCCGAGATGCCGGTAGCCGGCTTCCTCGAAGAGCGCCACCGCGTTCTCGAACATGCGCGCCTTCTCCTCCGAGGACGGCAGGTCCGCTTCCGCGATGCGCCGCTGCGGCTTGAACAGCGTGGGCAGGTGCGCGTAGTGGTACAGCGCGATGCGGTCGGGGGCGGCCGCGATCGTCTTGCGCAGCGTCTCGGTGAATCCGGCCGCATGCTGCTTGGGCAGCCCGTAGATCAGGTCGACGTTGATCGAGCGAAAGCCCACGGCACGCGCCGCCTCGATCAGCTCGACGGTCTGCTCGTACGACTGCAGCCGGTTCACCGCGGCCTGCACCTTCGGGTCGAAATCCTGCACTCCGAGGCTCACCCGGTTCAGGCCCAGTTCACGCAGCGTCTCCAGCCGCCGCGGACCCACGGTGCGCGGATCGATCTCGATCGAGTACTCGCCGGCATCGGAGAACTCGAAGTGCTCGCGCAACGCGGCGACCAGCTCCGCCAGCTCGTCATCGGGCATGAAGGTAGGCGTGCCGCCGCCGAAGTGCAGGTGACGCACCGGCTGCCCGCGCCCGGTGCGCTCGGTGACCAACCCGATCTCGCGCTTCAACGCGGCCAGGTAGGGAATCGAGCGCTCGACGTGCTTCGAGCCGATCTTGTTGCAGGCACAGTAGTAGCAGATCGAGCGACAGAACGGGATGTGCACGTAGAGACCGAGTGGCTCGCCGCTGCGCCCCGCGCGCTGCGAGAGCGCGACGGCGTAGCGCCGCGCATCCACGCTGTCGTCGAAGCGGTCCGCGGTGGGATACGAGGTGTAGCGGGGGCCCTGGCCGCCGAAGCGGCGCAGCAGATCGGTATCGATGACCAGCGGTTCTTGCGGACGCGATTGCATGCCTGTGACTATACGCCGAACTTCCGGCGCTTCAGCGCTCGCGCCACGCGGCGCGCCCGCTCGAGCGCTGGTCGACCAGCTCCGCGAACTCGGCGGCCGCGTCCTGCGCGAGCTCCAGCTCGAACTCGACCAGCGACCCGTGGTCCACGGCGAGCAGCGTGGCGCCGGCGCCGGCCGCTTCGCGCCGCAGGATGCCCTCCAGCTCGTAGGGCACCGCGAACGCCAGCCGCTGCATCGGCCGCAGCGGCACCCGCTCGGCGCCACGCAGCGCCTGCGCGACCGTGTCGGCATAGGCGCGGACCAGGCCGCCCGCGCCGAGCTTCACGCCGCCGAAGTAGCGCACGACGGTCGCGAGCACGCCCTCGAGCTGCTGGTGGCGCAGCACCTCGAGCATGGGCCGCCCGGCCGTGCCGCTCGGCTCGCCGTCATCGACCGCGGCCGATTGCCCGCCTGCGAGCAGCGCCCAGCAGACGTGGGTGGCCCCCGGGTGGGCTTCCCTGAGCCGCCGGACCTCGGCCTGAGCGGCGTCCCGGTCCGCGATGGGTTGCACGCAGCCGATGAACCGGCTCTTGCGGATGAGTAGCTCGCTGTGGCAGGGCGCCGCGAGCGTCTGCGGACCGTCGCTCATGATCGCGTTACGATAGCCGTTTACCCCCGAGCTGGCGAACCGACCCGATGCATCCACTCCGCCCCGCCCCCTCCATCGAAGCACGGCCCCGGCCTGCCGCCGCGCGCGCCGTAGTTCCGGTCGCGCTTCTCGTGGCGTTCGCGCTCGGCGGCTGCGCCGCGACCGGCGGGGACGGCAGCGACCCGAGGGCGCCCGCAGGCGCCTCCGGCGCGCAGGCACGCGGCGGACCGGCCGCGGGCCCGGCGCGTGCGGCCGAGGACGCCGGCGAACCGACCGAGACGCGGCGTGCTACCGGGAAGGTCGAATGGGTCGCGGTGTTCGAAAGCGCGCCGGGTGCGCGCTACAACGACCAGCGCGTCATCTATGTCGACCGCAACAGCGTGCAGCCGCAGCAGCTCGAGAACCTCACCTACTACCTGGCCCGCACCCGCGAGGTGACGCGCGCCGGCTCGAAGCCGAAGGTGCAGGAGATCGCGGTGCTGTGCGAAGGCTCGCCGGTCGCGCCGGCCACCTCGCTGCGGGCGGAGGGCACGGAGGAAGGCAACGGCAGCTACTCGCTCAAGCGCTCGCCCACGCCGCTCACCTCGGTGAACCAGTTCTCGACGCAGCGCGTGCGCGCCGACCCGAACAACCCGACGCCGTTCGTGGTGCGCGCGGTCTGCCTGCTCGGTACCGGCGGCTGAACCCCGAGGCTGGCGCTCAGATATCCGCGTCGTCGCTGACCGGCCCGGAGTCGTCCACCCCATCGAGATCGCGCAGGTGCTTCAGGACCTCGAGATCCTGGAGGTCGTCCTCCGCGTCCAGCTCGTCCAGCGGATCCTCGGCGGGAGCGGCATCCGGCTCCGCGGCCTCGTCGTCGTCGTCGTCCGGACGGATCGCGGCCAGGCCTTCCACGCGGCCGACGAACTCCTCCACCGACATCTCGCCGTCGATGAAGCGCTCACGCAGCGCGCGATACTCCGGGTCCGCCAGCAGGTCCACGCCCTGGCGCGCCAGCGCGGCCTCGGCTTCGAGGACGTGCTGGAGATCCTTCAGGTACTTCGGGTCCATCCCAGCCATGCGCCGATTCTAACGCCCGGGGCCCGTTCCAGGGGGGTCCGCGGGCCTGCTCAGGTTGCCGCAGGCGGCGCCTCGGCGAGCTTGGCGAGCAACTGCAGCTGTGGATCGCGCTCGGGCGAGAGCACCGGACCGGTGAGCGTGTAGCCGCCCTCGGCGTCGAGCTCCCAGACGCTCGCGGCGGGATCCAGGTGCACCTTGAGGCCTTCCTCGATCACCCGCTGCTTGAGCTTGCGGTCGCGCACCGGGAAGGCCACCTCCACCCGGCGAAAGAAGTTGCGGTCCATCCAGTCGGCAGAGCCGAGCCAGACGTCCTCCGCGCCATCGGCCCAGAAGGTGTAGACGCGGCTGTGCTCCAGGAAGCGGCCGATCACGGAGATCACGCGGATGTTGTCGGAGAGGCCGGGAATGCCGGGCCGCAGGGCGCAGACGCCGCGCACCACCAGCTCGATTCGCACGCCCGCCTGGCTCGCCTCGTAGAGCGCGGCGATGACGCTCTCCTCCAGCAAGGCGTTCATCTTGGCCGCAATGTAGCCCTTGCGGCCGGCACGCGCCGCCTCGGCCTCGCGGCGGATCGCCCCGAGCACATAGGCATGCAGCGTGAAGGGGGCCTGCAGCAGGCAGCGCAGCTTCCCCGCCGTGCCGAGGCCGGTGAGATGCCGGAACACCTCCTGCACGTCGGAGCAGAGGTCATCGGAGGAGGTGAAGAGGCCGAAGTCCTCGTAGAGGCGCGCGGTGCGCTGGTGGTAGTTGCCGGTGCCCAGGTGCGCATAGCGGCGCAGCTGCCCCTCCTCCCGGCGGATGACCAGCGCGAGCTTGGCGTGCGTCTTGTGCCCCACCACGCCGTACACCACGTGGGCGCCGACCTCCTCCAGCTTGGCCGCCCAGTTGATGTTGGTCTCCTCGTCGAAGCGTGCCATCAGCTCCAGGACGACGGTGACCTCCTTGCCGGCGCGGGCCGCGTCCACCAGCGCGTCCATCAGCAGCGAATCCGCGCCGGTTCGATAGATGGTCTGCTTGATGGAGACCACCTGCGGGTCGACGGCGGCGCTGCGCAGGAAGTCCATCACCGGGCTGAACGATTCGTACGGCTGGTGCACCAGCACGTCCTGCTTCGCGATCGCGGTGAAGAGATCCTTCTTGCGGAACGCGTTCGGCAGCCCCGGATCGAAGCGCGGGAACTTGAGGTCCGGTCGGTCCACCAGGTCGATGATCTGGGCTAGCCGCACCAGGTTGACCGAGCCCGGCACGAAATAGCAGTCGGAGTCCTCGAGCGCGAACTCGCGCTTGAGCAGGTCCACCACCGCGGGGCTCATCCCGGTCGAGAGCTCGAGGCGCACGCCGTCGCCGTAGTGGCGCTGCCCCAGCTCGCTGCGCAGCGCGAGCCGCAGATTGGTGATCTCCTCCTCGTCGACGAACAGCTCGCTGTTGCGGGTGAGGCGGAACTGCGCGACGCCGCGCACGCCGAGCCCCGGGAACAGGCGATCGATGAAGCCCTGGACGATCGAGGTGAGCAGCATCACCCCGTGCGGCGCGCCGGCCACCTCCGGCGGCACCGGCAGCACCCGCGGCAGGATGCGCGGCGCCTGCACGATCGCAACGCCGGGCCGGCGGCCGAAGGCGTCGCGCCCGTCCAGCTCCACCGCGAAGTTGAGCGCCTTGTTGGTGATGCGCGGGAACGGATGGGCCGGATCCAGTGCGATCGGCGTGAGGAGCGGCTCGATGTCGCGCTCGAACACGTTCGACGCCCACGTCCGCTGGGCATCGTTCCAGTCGCCGGACATGAGGACGACGATGCCTTCCCTGCGCATCGCCGGCACCAGCACGTCGTGCAGCAGCGCGTACTGGCGCGCGATCAGGCGGCCGGCGCGTTCGGCGATCGCGTCGAGCTGGCGCCGCGCCGCAGCCGCCATGGCGGTCTCGATGCGCGCGAGCTCCTGCAGCTCGGCCACGCGGATCTCGAAGAACTCGTCCAGGTTGTTGGAGACGATGGTGAGATAGCGCAGGCGCTCCAGGATCGGCACCGCGTCGCTCTCGCCCATGGCAAGGACCCGTTCGTTGAAGGCGAGGATGCCCTGCTCGCGGTTGAGCGGCTCGGCGAGCCGCGCCGGTCCGGTGGTCGCCACGGGTGCGTTCATCGCGCGACGATCGCGCTTTTTCTTGACGGCTTGATGACGCTCGGCTTTGCGATTCATGTGGGATCCCGGGTCCAGCCTCATTTTGCGGCAGAATGGCGCCATGCTGCAGTCCGCCGAGCCCGACGCCAAGCCGTCTGTCGCCGCACGTCGCCAGCTGGCCTCGGTGGATCTGGGCTCGAACAGCTTCCGCCTGCTGGTGGTGGACGTCGAGGCGTCGTCGGCCGGCGAGCAGTTGCGGCTGGTGGACCAGATCAAGGAAGTCGTGCGCCTGGGCGCCGGCCTCGACCAGCAGCAGATGCTGTCGCTCCCCGCGCAGAAACGGGCGCTGCAGACGCTCGCGCGCTTCGGCGAGCGGCTGCGCGGCTTCGATCGCGACTCCGTGCGCGCGGTGGCCACCAACACCTTCCGCGTCGCGCGCAACCGGGAGTCGTTCCTGCGCAAGGCGAGCCGCGCGCTCGGCTATCCGATCGAGGTCATCGCCGGGCGCGAGGAGGCGCGGCTGATCTACCTGGGCGCCACGCGGTCGCTGCCGCTCGACAACCGGGCGCGGCTCATCGTGGACATCGGCGGTGGATCCACCGAATGCATCGTCGGTGTCGGCCAGGAGCCGAAGCGACGGGAGTCCCTGCAGATGGGCTGCGTCTCGCTCACCCGGGACTACTTCGCCGATGGCCGGATCACGCGCCAGGCGATGCGCGAGACGCGCCTGCATTGCCGCGAGCTGCTCGCGGCCCAGGTACGCGCGTTTCGCCGCATCGGCTGGGACGAGGTGGTGGGCACCTCCGGCACCGCCAAGGCGCTCTGGCAGGTGGGGCAGGCCGAGCTCGGGGTGGACGAGATCACGCCGGAAAGCCTCGCCCGGACGGAGGAGCTCGTGCTCTCGGCGGGCGCCGTCTCGGCCCTGCGCATCCGCGGCCTCAAGCCGGAACGCGAGCCGGTCTTCTGCGCGGGGCTCGCCATCATGCAGGCGGTGGTCGAGGAGTTCCAGATCGAGCGCATCGCCTACTGCGACTCGGCGCTGCGCGAGGGCATCCTCTATGACCTGCTGGGCCGGGCCGCCGGCTCGGATCGCCGCGAGATCACCGTCAGCAACCTGGTGGAACGCTACCGGCTGGACGATGCGCACGGGCGCCAGGTGGCGGCGGTGGCACGCGAGCTCCTCGCGCAGCTCCTGCCCCAGGAGGCCGATCCGCAGGCGCTGCAGCTCCTCGAGTGGGCTGCCCGCATCCGCGAGATCGGCTCGTTCATCGCGCACGGCGACGCGCACAAGCACGGCCACTACATCATCGCCAACGCGGACCTGCCCGGCTTCTCCGGCGTCGAGCAGCACCGGCTCGCGATGCTGGTGCTCGGTCAATCCGGCGGGCTAGGCAAGCTGCGCGGCGCCGATCCCGGCCTGTGGCCGCTGGTGCTGTGCCTGCGGCTCGCGGTGATCCTGCAGCGCCGGCGCGACGGCCGGGTGACGCCGATCCGCCTGCGCCCCAGGTCCGGGGGCTGGAGCCTGGAGCTGGACCGGAAGTGGGCCGCGGTGCATCCGCTGACCGACCAGTCCCTCGCCCGCGAGGTGGCCCTGTGGCGCGAGAGCGCGGTGGTCGGCGACGTCGACTACCGGCTGGTCTGACCCACGGCCAGCCTACCGGCCTGCCTGGCTCACCGGGCGTGGGTCGTGGGCCGCCGCGCCATCCGGCTCGCGCCCGCCGTCGCCAGCTCCCGATTCGGGGCGCCTCCCCTGCAGCGCAAGATACTTCGCATGGAGCGCCTCGCGCGACTCGCGCCACTGCGGATCCTGCGGAATGCAGCTCACCGGGCATACCTGCTGGCATTGCGGCTCGTCGAAGTGGCCGACGCATTCCGTGCACTTGAGCGGGTCGATCTGGTAGATCTCCTCGCCCATCGAGATGGCGTCGTTCGGGCACTCCGGCTCGCACACGTCGCAGTTGATGCACTCGTCGGTGATGATCAGCGCCATCAGAGCGAGTTCCGCTTGGCGATCAGCCGATCGTTGACCACGGCCGGCACGAACCGGCTGACGTCCCCGCCCAGCATCGCGATCTCGCGCACCAGCGTGCCGGTGACGAACTGGAACCCGTCGGTCGGCGCCATGAACAGGGTCTCGACCTCGGGCATCAGATAGTGGTTCATGCCGGCCATCCGGAACTCGTACTCGAAATCCGCGACGCTGCGCAGCCCGCGCACCACCACCCGGCCGCCCACCCGGGTCACGAACTCCGCGAGCAGGCCGGAGAACCCCTCCACCCGCACGTTGGCGAACGGCTGCATGACGTCGCGCGCGATCTGCAGCCGCTCCTCGAAGGTGAACATCGTGCCCTTGCCACGGCTGTCCGAGACGGCCAGCACCAGCTCGTCGAACAGGCCCGAGGCCCGGCGCACCAGGTCCTCGTGGCCGCTGGTGATCGGGTCGAACGTGCCGGGGTAAACCGCGATGGCCATCAGGCTCCTCCAGGGGTGGCCCGGGACGATACTCCGGCACCGGCAGGCGCCGGATCGCGCCGGTCACCCAGCAGATGATAATGAACCTGCCCCGCCCGTCCGGAGCGAAGGGGTTCCAGCCAGTCGATCGCGTGCGCTTCCAGCCAGCCCGCCCCCAGCTCGAACTCGCATTCCGCGTAGATGCGCCCGCCCGGGGCCAGGCGCGAGCGCAGCTTCGGCAGCAGCCGCTCCAGCCAGCGCTCGCGGTACGGCGGATCGACCAGGATCAGGTCGTGCCGGCGCGGTGGCGCCGTGGCAAGCCAGGCTTCGACCTCCGCGCGCACGATCGTCACCGCGTCGGCGCCCAGGCGCTCGCGCGTGGCCTGCAGCGACTTCGCCACCGCCGCGCTGCGCTCCACCAGGATCACGCTCGCGGCTCCGCGCGAGGCGGCTTCGAAGCCGAGCACGCCGGTGCCGGCAAAGAGCTCCAGGCAATCCCAGCCGGTCAGGTCCTGGCCAAGCCAGTTGTAGAGCGACTCGCGCACGCGATCCGGCGTCGGCCGCAGGCCCTCCAGCGCCGGCACCGGCAGCTTCGAGCGCTTCCATCGACCGCCAATGATCCGGACGCGTGAATCCATCGCTTCCTTAGAATGTGGAAAACCGCCTGGAAGGTCAATGTTCGGATTCTTTCGTCGCAAGAGACCCCCCGTCGCCCCGCCGCCCGCGCCCGAGACCGATGCGTCATCGGACGATTCGGCCGCCGCCCTGCCGGACGGCACCATAGCAGAGCCCGCGTCCACGCCCGCTGCCGCGACCGGCGAGCGGCCGGTCGCCGCGCCGGCGCCGGCCTCGGACGAGCCGACGACACCGGAGACCGCGGCGGCGCCGGGGATGCAGGCCGCGCCCGCGGAGGCAACCCCGTCCGCGGCAGCCCCGGCATCCGAATCCGCGGCAGCGGTCGAAGCCCCCGCAGCGGCACCGGAAGCGGACGCCGGCAGCGTCGCCCCCTCGCCGGCCGCCGCCCCCGGGCGTCAGGGCTGGCTCGACCGCCTCCGTGGCGGGCTCTCCCGCACGCGCGGCAACCTGGCCACCATCTTCGTCAGCGTCAAGGTGGACGAGGCGCTCTACGAGGAGCTGGAGACGGCGCTGCTGGCGAGCGATGCCGGGGTCGCCACCACCCAGTGGCTGATCGAGCAGCTTCGCGAGCGGGCGCGCCGCAATCGCATCGGCGACGCGGCGGCGCTCAAGGCCGCGCTGCGCGACCTGCTCACGGAGCTGCTCGAGCCGCTCCAGCACGCGATCGACGTCGACCGCGCGACGCCGCTCGTGATGATGATCGTGGGCGTCAACGGCGCGGGCAAGACGACCTCCATCGGCAAGCTGGCGCGGCACCTGCGCGCGATCGACAAGTCGGTGCTGCTCGCCGCCGGCGACACGTTCCGCGCGGCCGCTCGCGAGCAGCTTGCCCGCTGGGGCGAGCGCAACGAGGTACAGGTGATCGCCAACGAGGGCGGCGATCCGGCCGCGGTGGCCTTCGATGCGGTCAAGGCCGGCGTCGCCCGCCGCACCGGCGTGGTCATGATCGACACCGCGGGCCGGCTGCCCACGCAGCGGCACCTGATGGAGGAGCTGCGCAAGATCCGGCGGGTCCTCGGCAAGGCGATGGAGGGGGCGCCGCACGAGGTGCTCCTCGTGCTCGACGGCAATACCGGCCAGAACATGCTGAACCAGGTGAAGGCGTTCGACGAGGCGGTGGAGCTGACCGGCCTGGTGGTCACCAAGCTCGACGGGACCGCCAAGGGCGGAGCCATCGCGGCGCTGGCGCACACGCGGCGCGACCGGCCGATCCCGGTGTACTTCATCGGCGTGGGCGAAGGTGTCGAGGACCTGGAAGCCTTCAGCGCGAAGGAGTTCGCCTCGGCGCTGCTGGACTGAGCGCGTCAGCCGCGAAGCTGCCGGCAGGGATCCTCCCGTCCCGGTCGCGGCGCGGTGAGCGCGACCAGGTCGAAGCGGGCGCCGACCGCCGCGGCCCGTTGGTCTCCCAGGAGCCGCGCGAGGCTGCGTTCGCGCGCGGCCTGCTCGAGGCTCGGCGCGTCGGCGCGGCCTCCCTCGCCGGGTGCTTCCAGCTCCTCGAAGCCGATCACCAGCGCCTCGCGCTCGAGGGCGCCGAGGTAGCGCGGCACGCCGAAATCGCGGCGCACGTGGCCGTTGCCGGCGACGAGGACGCTGCGCCGCTCCGCGGCATCGAGGAGCGGCAAGGCAAGCGCCGCATCGCGCAGCCGCTGGGCCCGCACCACTGCCGGCAGCGCCGCCGCCGGCAGGGCGTCGCAGTGTCCCCGCAGGAGCGCCCGCTCCAGCGCCGCCTGTGCCTGGTCGTCCCAGCGGGCACTCTCCACCACCGCCTGCAGCGCCGGGTCCACGGACGCGCCGCCCTCCCCGCGCAGCCTGCGCGCCGAGGCGCGCGAGAAGTTCGCCGCGATCCAGCGAGCCCCGCCCGCGAGCGCGGCCTCGAAGAGTGGCCGGTGAGCCGGCCAGCGCCACGCCTGCCGATCGAACCGGGCGGCATCGAGCAGCCGCTCCAGGCGCGCCGGGTCGTCGGCGTCCACTCCGTCGCGACGCTCCTCGCCAGGCGCTCCGGCGCGCGCCTGCCGCTGCGCCTGGGCGAGCGCGTCGTCGTGCTCGCGATCGAGCTGCTCGAAGACGACCGCCGCGGGACGCTCCGGCCGCTCGCGCAGCCAGTCGCGCAGCAGCGCCGCGCGCGCCTCGTGATGGACGAGGTTGTCGTGCATCTCGCCCATCAGGACGAGCGGCGACTGGCGCGCGCGCCGGCGGACTTCGCGACCGGCCAGCCGCGTTCCCCGGGCGGCATCGAAGAAGACGACCGGGTGCGCGCCGCCGCCACCCGGCACGTCCGGGGCGGCGCAGCCTCCCAGCGCAACGATCGAGCCGAGCAGCCAGTCCCGGCGCCGCATCGGTCCGCCTCTCCGGATCGAGGAGCGCCGCTTATCCGGGCGCGCGTGCCGCCTCGGGCTGGCGCGACGGCTCGGCGTCCTGGAAGGCCGGCAGCGCCCTGCAGCTCTCCACGATCGCGCTCACGCGCGGGTACGCCGCCATGTCGACCTCGTAGCGGCGCGCGTTGAACACCTGCGGCACCAGGCAGATGTCCGCCAGGGTGGGCTGGTCGCCATGGGAAAACTTGCCGGCGCCGCCGTCGCCAAGCTGGCGCTCGTACGCGGCGAGGCCCTGGTTGCACCAATGACGGTACCAGGAATCGATCGCCGCCTGGCTCTGGCCCATCTCGCGCTTCAGGTACTTGAGGATGCGCAGGTTGTTGATCGGATGGATGTCGCAGGCGACCAGGCCGACGAGCGAGCGGATCCGGGCCCGGTCGCGCGGCGAGCCCGGCAGCAGCGGCGGTTCCGGATGGGTTTCGTCGAGATACTCGATGATGGCGATCGATTGGGCGATGTGGTGGCCGTCCTCCACCAGGGTCGGCACCAGGCCCTGCGGGTTCGCCTGGAGGTAGGCTTCGCCGGCCTGCTCGCCGGCCGGCAGCCAGACCACCTCCGGCTGCCATTGCAGTCCCTTCAGGTTGAGGGCGATGCGAACCCGGAAGGCGGCCGAGCTGCGGAAGTAGGTGTAGAGGGTGAGCATGGGTTCCTCCAGCGCTGGCAGCCCGAGGCTGCGACAGGTCGAATGTAGCAGCGTGGCGAACTTGCCGTCGGCGCGACATTCGGCACAGCCGGAGACGGACGGCGGTTGACGGTCCATCACCCGGTTGCCACCATCCTGCATTCAACTCAACTCGCGGCTCATCCATGCAAGCAGTCATCCTCGCCGGCGGATTCGGAACCCGCATCAGCGAAGAAAGCGCCGTCCGGCCCAAGCCGATGGTCGAGATCGGCGGCAAGCCGATCCTCTGGCACATCATGAAGATCTATTCCGCCCACGGCATCAACGACTTCGTGATCTGCTGCGGGTACAAGGGCCACGTGATCAAGAGCTTCTTCAACGAATACTCGCTCGCCAATGCCGACGTCACCTTCGACCTGCGGTCGAACGGCATGCGGATCCACCGCAACGAGGCCGAGCCCTGGTGCGTCACCCTGGTGGAGACGGGGCTCGACACCATGACCGGCGGCCGGATCCGGCGCGCGGCACCGTATATCGAGGGCAACACCTTCCTGTGCACCTACGGCGACGGCGTGAGCGACATCGACGTCGCCGCCTCCATCCGCTTCCACGAGGCCCACGGCGACGAGGCCACGGTCACCGCGGTCCAGCCCCCCGGCCGCTTCGGCGCCTTCACCCTGACGGCGGAAAGCTCGCGCATCGAGGCGTTCAAGGAGAAGCCCCAGGGCGACGGCGCCTGGATCAACGGCGGCTACTTCGTGCTCTCGCGCAAGGTGCTGGACCGGATCGAGGGCGACGACACGGTCTTCGAGCAGGGGCCGATGCGCTCGCTCGCCAGCGACGGCCAGCTCCACGCCTTCCGCCACGCCGGCTTCTGGCAGCCCATGGACACCCTGCGCGACAAGCACGTGCTGGAGGAGCTGTGGGAATCTGGCCGGGCGCCCTGGAAGCGCTGGTAGGGCCCAAGCCCCTGGCGCCGTGACCTCTCGCAATGCAGGGCATTCGGCCCCAAACTAGAATCCCGTTAGTTCTCAGCAATAGCGGACGGCAATCATGACAGTCATTCACTTTGACCGGAAGCTCGACGACGACAGCCGTCGCGAGCGGCTCTACGACGGCGACGTCTTCGTCTACTCGGCGAACGAGCATTCCATGGCGC
>JAEWGX010000078.1 GCA_023388075.1 Pseudomonadota bacterium | reverse complement strand
GTCCTCGAACGGTCCCGCCGCGGGCAACGGCCCGGCCCCGGGCAACGGCCCCGCCACGGCGGCTCCGGCTCCGCGCTCGCCGGCGCCGCGATCCGCTCCGGCGCCGGTCGCGGCCAAGGGGGCTCCGGAGCCGGACGGCGACGCGTCGACGTCCCCGGGCCGCTCCGCAGCGCTCTGAGGGCTGTCGGAAGTTTCGGCAGCTCCAGGCGCGGTACGACGCTCGCATTCACCGGATGTCCACAGAAGCCGCCTATCGCTGCGGCCGCGTCGCCATCGTCGGCCGGCCCAACACCGGCAAGTCGACGCTGCTCAACCACCTGGTCGGCCAGGCGGTCTCCATCACGGCCGACCGGCCGCAGACCACCCGGCACCGGGTGCTGGGGGTACTCACGCGAGAGGACGCCCAGCTGATCCTGGTCGATTCGCCCGGATACCAGACCCGCAACGCCGGCGCGCTCAACCAGCTTCTCAACCGCACCGCCCAGGCCACCGCGCAGGAGGCCGACGTGGTGGTCATGGTGGCGCAGGCGAGCGGGTGGACGCCGGCCGATGCGCAGGTACTGAGGCTCGCGCCGGCCGGCGTGCCGGTGGTGCTGGCGTTGAACAAGGTCGACCAGCTGGCGCGGCGCGACGACGTGCTGCCGGTGATCGCGCGGATCGCGGAGGCGGCGCCGGGAATCGACGCCATCGTGCCGATCAGCGCGCGCACCGGCTACGGCATCGACGAGCTCGTCGCGGTGGTGACGCAGCGGCTGCCGATCGGGCCACCCGCCTACGACGAGGATATGCTGACCGACCGCTCCGAGCGGTTCCTCGCCGCCGAGCTCGTGCGCGAGAAGCTGTTCCGCCTGCTCGGCGACGAGCTGCCCTACGAGAGCACGGTCGTGATCGACCGGTTCGAGCTGGAAGAACGCGAATCGAGCGCCACCAGCGCCGGGCTGCGCGCGGACCGCACCCCGACGGGGACTACGGATCCCGGTGCGGCCCGGCGTGCCGTCAGGCGCATCGCGGCCACCATCGTCGTGGAGCGGCGGGCGCACAAGCCGATGATCCTGGGCAAGGGCGGCGAACGCATCAAGCGCATCGCCAGCGAGGCGCGCCAGGACATGGAGAAGCTCTTCGGAGGCCCGGTGTTCCTCACGCTGTGGGTGCAGGTGCGCGGCGGCTGGTCCAAGGACGCCGCCCACCTGCGCAGCTACGGCTATGAGTGAGACCGCTTTCGTCCTGCACAGCGTGCCCTACCGGGAGACCAGCCTGGTGGTGGAGCTGTTCACCCGCAGGACGGGCCGGCTCGCGGTGGTGGCAAAGGGAGCGCGTCGGCCGCAGTCGGCGCTGCGCGCGGTGCTGCTGCAGTTCCAGCCGGTGGAGATCGCGGTGGCCGGCAAGGGCGAGCTGCGCACGCTCACCCGGGCCGAATGGCAGGGGGGGCTGCCGATGCCCGCGGGAGAGGCGCTGCTCTTCGCGTTCTACCTGAACGAGCTGCTGGTCCGGCTGCTGATGCGCGAGGATCCGCATCCGGCGCTCTTCGACG
This sequence comes from Pseudomonadota bacterium, assembly GCA_023388075.1. Lineage (GTDB taxonomy): Bacteria > Pseudomonadota > Gammaproteobacteria > Burkholderiales > Burkholderiaceae_E > Lautropia. The sequence continues at coordinate 14,067 of JAEWGX010000078.1, read as the reverse complement.
GCTACGTCGAGGCTTTGCAGGCGCTGGGCGAGCGAGGCGGGCAGGAGGAGATCCTGCGACGCTTCGAGTGGCTGCTCCTGCGGGAGACCGGCTATGCGCCCGATCTCACCTGCGACCAGGACGGTCGCGAGCTCGAGGCCGGAGCGGACTACCGGATGTCCGCGGGCCAACTCGTGCTCAGCGACGGCGCGGACGACGACGCGTTTCCGGGGCGGCTGCTTCGGGACATCGCCGTCGGGCGGTATGATGCACCCGGGGCGCTCGCCACGGCCAAGCGTCTCTCCCGCCAGGTCCTCGGGGCCCAGCTGGAGGGCGTGCCGCTGAAGACGCGGCAGATCCTTATCGACCTGCAGCGACTGTAGCGCCCTGCGCACAGGCGCGGCAGCCGGGCCGCGCCCGGCATTCCCGGACGGGCAGAAATGATCGAACTCGGTGTCAACATCGACCACGTGGCAACAGTGCGCCAGGCGCGCCGCACCTACGAGCCGGACCCGGTATGGGCGGCGGTGGAAGCGCATCTCGGCGGCGCGGACGGCATCACGGTGCACCTGCGCGAGGATCGGCGCCACATCCAGGACGTGGACGTGCGACGCCTGCGCGAGCTCACCCACATCAAGCTGAACCTGGAGATGGCGGCCACCGAGGAGATGATCGACATCGCGGTGGCGCTGCGGCCGGAGATGGCGATGCTGGTGCCGGAGGGGCGCCACGAAGTCACCACCGAGGGCGGGCTGGACATCGTCTCGCAGGAGGCGAAGATCGCCGCCGCGATCGCGCGGCTGAAGGAGGCCGGCGTGGTCACCAGCGTATTCATCGACGCCGAGCCGGCGCAGGTGAAGGCCGCGGCGCGGGTGGGGGCGGCGGTGTGCGAGATCCACACCGGCCCCTATGCCGAGGCCTTCCACCAGCAGGGCCGCGACGCCGAAAGCCCGGCGGTGGTGCGCGAGCTTGCGCGGATCCGCGACGTCGGAGCGCAGGTGCGCGACCAGGGCATGCGGTTCAATGCCGGCCATGCGCTCAACTATTTCAACGTGCAGCCGGTGGCGGCGCTGCCGGGGGTGCGCGAGCTGCACATCGGCCACGCGATCGTCTCGCGCGCGCTGTTCGTCGGCCTGCGCGAGGCGGTCGCGCAGATGAAGCGGCTGCTGCGCGAGGCGGCGGCCGGCAGTGCCTGAGGCGTCCATGGCGGTCTACGGGATCGGCACCGACATCGTCCTCCTTCCGCGAATCGAGACCCTCTACGCGAAGTACGGCGAGCGTTTCGCACGGCGCGTGCTCGGACCCGACGAGATGACCGAGTTCGAGCGTCGGCGCGGCCGGGGCCCCACCGACGGGGTGGCGGGGACCGACCGCGCCGTCCGCTACCTGGCCAAGCGCTTCGCCGGCAAGGAGGCGTTCTCCAAGGCGCTCGGTCTCGGCCTGCGCGGGCCGATGACGCTGCTCTCGCTGCAGATCCTGAACGACTGCCGGGGGCGTCCGTACCCGGTGGCCCGCAAGGCGCTCGCACCGTACCTCGAGTCGCTCGGCGTGACCGCGCATGTGTCGCTGTCGGACGAGAAGGACAGCGCGCTCGCCTTCGTGATCCTGGAGACCAAGTCATGAGCGCGACGCGACGCGCGCCGGCCGAGCTGCCGCTGGGCCCGGTCATCGTCGACGTCGCCGGGCTGGAGCTCACCGAGGCCGAGCGTGACCGCCTTCGGCATCCGCTGGTCGGCGGCGTGATCCTCTTCGCCCGCAACTACGAATCGCCGCGCCAGGTGGCCGCCCTCACCGCCGCGATCCACGCGATCCGCACCGCACCCCTGCTCGTCTGCGTCGACCACGAGGGAGGGCGGGTGCAGCGCTTTCGCAAGGGCTTCAGCGAGATCGCGCCGATGCGCGAGCTTGGCCACCTGTGGGATCGCGACGTCCTCGCGGCGTGCCGCGAGGCGACCGACGTGGGCTTCCGTATCGGCTCGGAGCTGCGCGCAGTGGGCGTGGACCTGAGCTTCACGCCGGTGCTGGACATCGACCACGGCGCCTCCGGAGTGATCGGCGACCGTGCCTTCCATCCGGATCCGCGGGTGGTGGCGATGCTCGCGCGTTGTCTTGCGCACGGGCTGCTGCTCGGGGGCGTCGGGAACTGCGGCAAGCATTTTCCCGGGCACGGCTACGCTAGCGCGGACTCGCACGTGGCGATGCCCACCGACGAACGTGCAATCGACGACATCCTCTCCATCGACGCGGCGCCGTACGGCTGGCTCGGACGCGTGCTCACCGCGGTGATGCCGGCGCACGTGGTCTATCCCAGCGTCGATCCGTCTCCGGCAGGCTTCTCACGCAGGTGGCTGCAGGACATCCTGCGCGGCCGGCTCGGCTTCGACGGCCTCGTCTTCTCCGACGACCTGACCATGGAGGCGGCGACGGTGGCCGGCGGCATCACGGCGCGGGCGGCCGCGGCGCTGAAGGCGGGCTGCGACATGGTGCTGGTGTGCAACCGTCCCGATCTTGCCGACGAGCTGCTTGCCCGGCTGCGCCCGCCGCGCAACCGGCATCTCGCCCGCCGCATCGCTGCCATCCATCCAGGTATCGGCATGGCCGGCGGCGGCGCGCCGCGCTGATCGTGATGGCAGCAGACGGCACCGCCGAAGCGGCGCCGCAGCAGGACCTGAAGGCGTTCCTGCGGCGGTTGCCCAACCGTCCGGGCGTCTATCGCATGATCGGAGAGGACGACGTGGTGCTCTACGTCGGCAAGGCGCGTGACCTCAGGAAGCGCGTCTCGTCCTACTTCAACAAGAACCAGGCGAGCCCGCGGATCGCGCAGATGATCGGGCGGATCCGCCGGATCGAGACGACCGCCACGCGCTCCGAGGCCGAGGCGCTGCTGCTGGAAAGCAACCTCATCAAGTCGCTGCTGCCGCGCTACAACATCGTCTTCCGCGACGACAAGTCGTATCCGTTCCTGCGGATCACCTCGCACGAGTATCCGCGCATCGCGTACTACCGCGGCGGCGTGGACCGGGAGTCGCGCTTCTTCGGGCCGTATCCCAGCGCCTGGGCGGTGAAGGAGGGAATCCAGGTGCTGCAGAAGGTGTTTCGCCTGCGCACCTGCGAGGACACGGTGTTCGCCAACCGGTCGCGTCCCTGCCTGCTGCACCAGATCGACCGCTGCAGCGCGCCCTGCGTGGGCCTGATCACGCCCGAGGCCTACGCGGCGGACGTGGAGTCCGCGGTGCGCTTCCTGCGCGGCGGCCACCGGGAGATCCTCGCGGACCTGGAGCGGGCGATGACGGAGGCGGCGGAGGACCTTCGCTTCGAGGAGGCGGCGGTGCACCGCAACCGCATCACCGCGCTCTCCCGGGTGCTGCACCAGCAGTCGATGGACACCGGCTCGGACACCGACGCCGACATCATCGCCGTCGCCGTGCGTGGCGGCAAGGTCTGCCTGAACCTCGCCATGGTGCGCGGCGGCCGCCACCTGGGCGACAAGGCGTTCTTCCCCACCCACGTCGGCGAGGTCGACGAATCGACGCCGGTCTCGGTGCTGGAGGCATTCCTGGCGCAGCACTATGCCGGCGCCTTCGTGCCCCCGATCATCGTCTGCGCGATCGAGCCGCAGGATCCGGAGGTGCTGTCGAGCCTCACCGAGCAGGCGGGCAAGCCGGTGCAGTGGATCCGCGTGCCGCACGAGACCCGCCGACGCTGGCTCGAGCAGGCGCAGGGCAACGCGGAGATCGCGCTCACCCGCGCGCTCGCGGAGGAAGGGTCGCAGCAGGCGCGCACGCGGGAGCTCGCTCGGGTGCTGCGGCTGGACGAGGCGCGCCTCGAGCAGTTGCGCATCGAGTGCTTCGACATCAGCCACACCATGGGCGAAGCGACGCAGGCGTCCTGCGTGGTTTTCCAGGGCCACCAGATGGCCCGCGGCGAGTACCGCCGCTTCAACATCGCCGGCATCGAGCCGGGTGACGACTATGCCGCCATGCGGCAGGTCCTCACGCGGCGCTACGGGCGGCTCGCGGTCGCCGGTGACGCGACGCCCGATCCGTCGGACGCGATGCCGGAGCACCGGCTGCCGGACATCGTGCTGATCGACGGCGGAAAGGGGCAGGTCTCGGCGGCGCGGGAGGTGTTCGAGGAGCTCGGGCTGGACATCGCCGCGCTCGTCGGCGTGGCCAAGGGGGAAGGGCGCAAGGTCGGGCTGGAGACCCTCGTCTTCGCCGACGGACGGGAGCCGCTCGAGCTGGGACGGGAATCCGCCGCCCTGATGCTGATCGCGCAGATCCGCGACGAGGCGCATCGCTTCGCCATCACCGGCATGCGGGCGCGCCGGGCGAAGGCGCGGCGCGCTTCGGCGCTGGAGGACATCGAAGGCATCGGCGCGAAGCGCCGGCAGCGCCTGCTCGCGCGCTTCGGCGGGCTGCGCGGCGTCATGGCCGCGAGCGTCGAGGACCTGGCGAGCGTGGAGGGCATCTCCCGCACCCTCGCCGAAGAAATCTACCGGCGCCTGCACTGAGCCGGTAGACTTCGTACAGACCGCCGGATCCCCAGCCGTCGCGCTCCCTGGTGCCCTTGTCTGCTGCTCGTTTCCGCTGCTCCTTCCCGCTGCCCTGCCTCCTCCCCAGTGCCGCCACTGCCTGACCCCGCCGGGGACGTCCCGTTGCCTCGCCGATGACCGCGCCCGTCGGGGGGTCCCTGCTGCATGCCGACAGCGGCCGCAATCGCCTGGTCGGCATCGCGATCGTCTCCGGGGCGGTCCTGCTGTTCTCGGTGCTCGACACCAGCGCCAAGTGGCTGGTGCAGACGCTGCCGCTCGCGCAGGTGGTGTTCCTGCGCTTCCTCGGCCACACCGTCTTCACGGCGGCGGTGATGGTGCCGGTGTCGCGGCTGGACATCCTGCGCACGCGCCGCCCGTGGCTGCAGCTGGTGCGCGCGCTCATGCTGCCGGCGATGACGGCGATGAATTTCTGGGCGCTCCAGTACCTGCAGCTCGCCGAGACCGGATCCATCATGTTCCTTGCCCCGATCGTGGTGGCGGTGCTCGGCGTGCGCCTGCTGGGCGAGCGGCTCGATGCCGGCCGATGGGCCGCGATCGTGGTCGGCTTCGTCGGCGTGCTGGTGATCCTTCAGCCGGGAAGCCGGGGCTTTCATCCGGCGATGCTGGTCTCGCTCGCGCAGACGATGCTCTACGCCTGCTTCATCCTCCTGACGCGCCACCTGGCCGCGGTGGACCGGCCGGAGAGCACCAATTTCCTCTCCGCGCTCGGCTCGACCGTGGTGATCGCGCCGTTCGCGCTGCTCGCCTGGCAGACGCCGGGCACGCTGCTGGAGTGGTCCGTGGTCGCGCTCACCGGCATCGCCGGCGGGCTCGGTCACTACCTGCTCGCGCTGGCGCACCGCTTCGCGCCGGCGTCGACGCTCTCGCCCTTCATCTACCAGCAGATCCTCTACATGTGCCTGCTGGGCTTCTTCGTCTTCGGCGACGTGCCGAGGGCCGCGGTGGTGATCGGCGCCGCGATCGTGGTGGCAAGCGGCCTCTATCTCCTCTACCGGGAACGCAGCGTGCCGGGCGTGCGCCGCTGAGTGGCGACGCGTTCGGCGTGGCGCGGACGCCGCGCCACCGGCCGTGTCGGCGGGGGGTGGTACTCGCACGGGTTCGCGCCGCGGTGCTAAAGTCGCTTCACTCCGGGAGTACCGATGGAATTCGCGTCGCCCGTCCTGTTGTGGCTGCTGATACTGGCTCCCCTGCTCGTGGCCTTCTATCACTGGGCGCTGCGGCGCAGCCGCGGCCTCGCGTATCCCAACGTCGGCATCATTCGCGCGGCCATCTCGCCCGGCATGCGGCTGCGTCGCCACGTACCGCCCCTGCTGCTGCTGCTCGCGCTGATTCTGATGGTGGTCGCGATGGCGCGGCCCAACGCGACGCTGGTGCTGCCCGCCCAGTACAAGACCATCGTGCTGGCGATCGACACCTCGGGCAGCATGCGCGCGACCGATGTCGAACCCACCCGGCTGAGCGCCGCGCAGTCCGCCGCCAAGTCGTTCGTGCGCGAGGTGCCCAAGGACGTGCGCATCGGGATCGTCGAGTTCGGCGCCACCGCTTCGGCGGTGCAGATGCCTACCGCCAACCGGGACGACCTCGTCGCGTCGATCGACCGCTTCATCCTGCAGCGCGGTACCGCCACGGGCAGTGGGCTGTACGCGGCGCTTGCCATGCTGTTCCCGGAGGCCGGGATCGACCTGGAGAAGCTCGTCGGCGGCCCCGGGCGCGACCGTGTCGCCGCCGCCTCCGGCCGGTCCTCGCGCCAGCGACCGCTGGGCGATCGCGAGGAAGCGCCGCCGCAGCCGCCGCCGATGGTCCCCGGCTCCTACGAGCAGGGCGTCATCATCCTGCTCTCCGACGGGCGGCGCACCACGGGGCCGGATCCGCTGGATGCGGCCCGGATGGCGGCGGATCGCGGCGTGCGCGTCTACACTGTGGGCTTCGGCACGCGTGACGGCGGCTCGGTCGATTTCGGCGAGTACTCGTTCTACGTGCGACTGGACGAGGAGACCCTCAAGGGCGTGGCCAGCATCACCCGAGGCGAGTACTTCCACGCCGGCACCGCGGCGGATCTTCGCAAGGTATACGAGGACCTGCGCAACAAGCTGGTGATGGAGCGAAAGCGAACCGAGGTCTCCGCCTTGTTGAGCGCGATCGGCGCGGTGCTGTTGGCGGTGGCCGGACTCTTGTCGCTGCTCTGGTTCAATCGGTTCCGTTGAAGGACACCGTCCCTGACTCGAGGCCGGCGACGCGGCCGGTGCGCACCGCCGACGTGCTGCGGCTGGCCGAAGCCGGCGTGATCGCGCCGGAGGCGCTCGGCCATGCGCTGCGGCTATCCGGTCGCGCGCCGACCGCGGCGGGTTGGATACGGGCGCTCGACCGGCTGTTCCTGGGCGTCGGCGCGACGCTCCTGCTGGCAGGGGTCATCTGCATCGTCGCGTACAACTGGTCGGGCCTTGGTCGCTGGGGCCGTTTCGGTCTCGCCCAGCTGGTGCTTCTCGCGGTGGTCGCGCTGGCCGCCTTCCTCGGGCCAGGCTCGCGCTACGGCAGGCTGATGCTCACCGCCGGGATCGTGCTGGTGGGACCGCTCCTCGCGCTCTTCGGTCAGACCTACCAGACGGGGGCCGACCTTTCCACGCTGTTTAGAAGCTGGGCCTTCCTCACGCTGCCGTGGGTCTTCGCGAGCTGCTTCGCGCCAGCCTGGCTGGTCTGGCTGGTGATCGCCGAAGGCTGGCTTGCGCTGCATGTCGAGGCGTTCGATCTGTGGTGGCGGATCTGGTTCGGCTTCGCACCGACCTGGCTGCTCGCCGGCGCGCTGAATGCCGCCGCTCTGGTTGCCTGGGAAGCGGCCGCCAGGCAGTTCGCCTGGATGCGCGGCGACGACCTGCCGGCGGTGTTCGGCCGCAGCGGCCCCTGGCTGATCGCGATGGCGCTGCTCGGACTGCTCACCGGCATCGTCTGCGCGCGCGTCGTCGGCGAGGGGCCGCCCGGCGCCACGGCCGCCCCGATCGCCTGGTTCCTGGTCCTGGCGGCGGGCTACCGCGCCTACCGGGTCACGCGGGTGGACCTGGTCATGCTGGCGCTGGGATGGATCTCCGTGACCGTGGTGCTGTTCGCGGTGCTGCTGCGGTTCGCGGACCGGCTGGACACCGCGCCCGCGATGCTGGTGGCCGCCGGCATGCTGGTGGCGTCGTCCGTCCTGGGCCGCCAGTGGCTCGAGCGGGTTGCGTCCGGTCGCGCCTCGCCCGCCAAGGGCCCGGCTGGAGGTCGCCGGTGACGCCGGAAGACTTCAGGCGCCTGCTGGTGCGCGAAGGCCTGGTCGCGGATTCGGCACTGCCGCTCCTCGACGAAGGTGATTCCAGCCCCTGGTTCGTCAGGCTGCTCGCCGGCGCCGGGGCCTGGCTGGCGGCACTCTTCCTCTATGGCGCGATCGCGGCAGTGGCCTGGCCGCTGCTTGGCTCGGCCCCCGCGCGTTTGATCGTTGGCCTCGTGGCCTGTGCCGGCTGCGCGCTCGCCACGCGCCTGCGCCCCGAGCCGGCCGGCGTATTCCTGTCCCAGTTGCTGCTGGCGACGAGCCTGGCGGGATTCCTGCTGGTCCTGGCCGGCGCGTCGGAGTGGGCTGGCCTCATGAAGGTATCCCTGCTGGCGGCGTTGCTGGCCGCGATCCTGCTGCCGGCGAATCCAGAGCCGATCCATCGCCAGGCGATGGCGCTCACCCTGGTGGCCGCGCTTGCCGTGGCGGCGACCGACCTCGGTGGGCTCGAGCCGCTCGGGCTGCTGCTCGCCGCGGCGGCCCTGCTCCTGTGGACGACGCAGGCCCGCTGGGCGGCGGCCGCACGCGCGCCGATCGTCGTGCCCCTCGCGACGGCCGTCACCGCGGGCGTCGTGCTGGTTCCGGCTCTCGCCACGGACCCGCTGGTGCGGCTCGGTGCCGAGCGTGTCGCGTGGCCGTCGTGGCTGATGCCAGCCGGCCTCGGGGTGCTGCTCGTCGCGGCCGTGCTGATCGTCGCCCGCGATCTGCGTGCGGGCGCGAGCGGTGCCGGCACGCCGGCGTGGCTGCCGTGGACGGCACTGGCGGCCACGGCAGCCGTCACCGCTGCCACCTACTCGGCCCCCGGCGTGCTTGCCTGCCTGCTGGCCTGGCTGCTCGCCATGGCCGCGGGGCGCGGGGCGCTCGCCGGCCTGGCGCTGGTCGCGCTGGGGTGGTACCTGGTGCGCCTCTACTACGGGCTTGAAACCAGCCTGCTCGGAAAGGGCCTCGCCCTCATGGCGACCGGCGCGGTGCTCGTCGGCCTGCAGTTCGGCCTGCGCCGGCTGTCACGGCCCCCCGGGCTGGCGGCCACGGCTGGTGACATCCATGCCTGAGGACACGGCCGCCGTCGCGGGCCGGTCGGGCCCGGCGGAGGCCGCGCGGACGGCACCGTCGCGGCCGGAACCCGATGGGCCGCCGGGACTGCCCGGGACGCGGCTGCAATGGCTGCTGCTGCTCGCGGGCGCATTGCTCGTCTTCGGCAGCTTCAACCATGCCGTGTGGCGCAAGGAGGCCCTGTTGCGCGACGGCGCGGTGCTGCGCCTCGCGCTCGCACCCGTGGATCCTCGGGCCCTGATGACGGGCGACTACATGGCGCTGGACTACGCGGTGGCCGCGCCGCTGGCACGCCAGCTCCAGGGTCGGGACGGCTATGCAATCGTCGTGCGCGACGACAAGGGCGTCGGCCGCCTGGTGCGTGCGCAGCCGGCGCCCGAGCCGCGCGAGGCCGGCGAGCTCGCGCTGCGGGCCCGCGCGCGTGGCGGGCGGGTGCGCATCGGTACCGACGCATGGTATTTCCAGGAAGGCCAAGCGAATCTCTACGAGAATGCGCGCTTCGGGGAGTTTCGCGTGGGCGACGACGGGGAGGTGCTGCTGGTGCGGATGCTGGACGAATCGCTGCAGCCGCTCGGGCCCGCGCCGTTGGCGGCCGGGCGCTGAGCGGGCAGCGGGACGGGCGATGGCCACCGGCGCCACCATCCATCGCGTGGAGCTCGCGATCGCGGACATGGACCGCGGCTACTACGCCGACCACGCGCTCACGATCGCGCGGCATCCCTCCGAGACGGTCGAGCGCATGATGGTGCGGCTGCTGGCGTTCGCCTTCAACGCAGACCCGGCGCTGCAGTTCGGGCGCGGCCTGTCCACCGAGGACGAGCCCGATCTGTGGCAGCGGGACGATGCCGGGCAGGTGCTGCGCTGGATCGACGTGGGTCTGCCGGAAGAACGGCGGCTGCGCAAGGCCTGCGGCCGCGCCGCGGAGGTGGTGGTGGTCGCCTACGGCGGCAGCCGCGTCGACGCGTGGTGGAAGCGCAATGCGGCGGCGCTCTCGCGCCTCGAGCGGCTGGCGGTGTTCCATCTGCCGCCCGAGGCCTGCGACGCGCTCGAGGCGATGGCGGGGCGGTCGATGCGCCTTGCGGTCAACATCCAGGAAGGGCACGCCTGGGTCGGCGGGGGGGCTGCGTCGGCGGAGGTCCCGATGCAGCGGCTGCGGTAGGAGACTGTCCGCCGCGCGACAGCGCCGCGCGATGGCCTAGGCCTTCAGGAAGCCGATGTCGCGCGACGTGAAGTTGCGCAGGTTGGGCAGCACGTCGTCGAGCTCGACGTCGCTCACGCCGAACCAGCGGCCGAGCGTGCCGGCATACTGGTCCACCGAGATCGACGGCAGCAGCCGTCCGTTGCCCACGTCGTCGCCGGTGCCACTGCCGATCGTCGGGAAGCGCCCATAGACGTCTCCGCCCTTGACCGCCCCGCCGACCACGAAGTGGTGGCTCCCCCAGCCGTGGTCGGTGCCGTCGCCGTTGCTGGTGCCGGTGCGGCCGAAGTCCGACGCGGTAAAGAGGGTCACTTCGTTGGCGGCGTTCACTGCCGGGCTCGCCATCAGCCGGTCGAAGTACTCGATGCCCTGCGCGAGCGTGGCGAGCAGGCGCCCCTGGTTTCCGACCTGGCCATCATGGGTGTCGAAGCCGCCGAGCGACACGAAGAAGACCTGTCGCTGCACGCCAAGAGAGGCCCTGCCGCCGATCATGCGGGCCACCACCCGGAGCTGCGCGGCGAGCGGATTCTCCGCGCCCGATCCCGGAACGCGCGGCAGTGCCTCCAGCGATGCGTCCGGCAGCATGCCCGCCGCGAGGCTCGCCTGCGCGTCGATGGCGCGCCGCGCCACCCCTGCATGAGTCCTCGCGATCAGGTTGGTGCTGTCGGCGGTCACGATCGCGCGCAGCGCGCCCGCCGCCGCGGTCGATCCGAAGAGCGACCCTTCGATGCCGGCGATGCCGTTGGCGCCGTTCGCGCCGACCTGGTACTGCATCGTGTCGCGACCGGAGAGCCAGACGGCGCTGCCGGACACCGAGATCGCGGTGAACGCCCGGGAGGCGTTGGTCGAACCGAGGATGTCGCCGAGGCGACCACCCCAGCCCACGCTCGCGCCTTCGGGCGCATGTGCCTGCCAGGTCGACTGCTGGTCGCTGTGGGAGAAGAGATTGCGCGGCCGTGGGCTCGATCCGGATTCGTAGGCCGCCTTGGTGAGCGGCACGATCAGCGGACCGACGTTGGCCACCACGGCGGCGCGGCCCCCGTCGAACAGGCCCTTGAGCGGCGCCATGTTGGGATGGAGCGCGAAGGCGCGACCCGGCTGCGCGGTTGCCGGTGCGATCGGGAGCACGCCGTTCGCCTCGCCGGGGGCGGGCAGGGCGATGCTGGAGCCGGTTCCCCGCAACCGCCGGTACTCCGCCCAGGAATCCGGATCGGTGGCCAGCACGGTGTTGCCCTGGTCGTTGCCGCCGAACAGGAAGACGCAGACAAGCGCGCGGTAGCCGCCGGCGGACTGCGCGGCGGCGGCGCCGATGCCGGCGAGGTTGAGCGCGAACGGCGTGGCAGCCGGCCCCAGGAACGAGAGGCGGGCGGCAGTGCGCAGGAATTGGCGGCGTGACAGCGGCAGTCGGCTCGTGGGCTTCATCTCAGCACCAGGTATTCCGGGGAGGCCATCGCGAGGTAGATGGCCAGGTACACGCGGTTGCGGCGCGCCCGCTCGATTCGTTCGGCATCGCCGGTCGGCAGGTTGATCGAGCCGATCGCCTGTTCCAGTTGCGAGCGCAACCCGGGCGACATGCCGCCGGCGAGCAGCAGCAGGTTCATCCGTTCCGCGAGCAGGGCAGGGTTGTCCGCGATGCCGATCTCGGCCCCGTATGAGGTCCGCACGTCGCGCGGGTTGCCGCTGCCGGCGCCGCGCTCGATGATCCCGCGCATCAGGTTGAGATAGCCCGCCACCGACGTCTCGTGGGTGATCTGCATCTCCGGCGACACCATGCCGGCGTCGGCGACCGGAGTGTTGGGCGGCACGTATCCGGGCCGGTAGAAATTGAAGACCGACGGCGCGCGAAACGCGCTCTGCCCAAGGCTGGTCGCCGGGTTGTCGGTGGGCCCGATCAGGTACTCGTTGGTCACCGAACGCGCTCCGAAGGCGCGCAGCCAGTGGGCGAGCCGCAGCACCGGCTCGCGCAGGCGGCCGAAGACGGGATTGGCCGCGGCAACCGGATCGCGCGCTTCCTGGTCGAGGAGCACTGCCCGGATCACCGCGCGCATGTCGCCGCGAGTGCCCTCGCCGTTGTCTGCGAACTGCGCGGCCACGCGAGCCACGTACTCAGGACTGGGGTTGCTCGTGACCAGGCGCTGGATGAGCTGCCGGCCGATGAAGGGACCGACGTTCGGATGTCCGGCCAATCGGTCCAGCGCGGCGGCGAGGCTGGCGCGCGGATCCGCCGAGGACTGCTCCGGCACGACGACGCCGAGAAAGCGCTTTTCCGAGGTCGAGTGAAACTGCGGGTAGGGCTGCATCGGCAGCACCTCGCGCCGCGGATCCTTGAGCGAGCCGTGAAAGCGCTGGTCCGTCGTGTCGGGTCCGCCCCAGCTCCACCCGGTGAAGACCTTCGCGAGTCCGGTCACGTCCTCGTTGGTGTAGGTCTCGATCGGCTCGTGCCGCTCGTCCAGCCGCACGGTGCCGTCCTGCTCCAGCTCGTGCACGCCGATGGTGAAGAGCTGCATCACCTCGCGGGCGAAATTCTCGTCGGGCACGCGGCCCTGCTTCGGATCCTCCTTGCGGTTGCGCAGGTGCGAGAGATAGAGGCCCATCATCGGATGCAGCGTCACGGCCTCCAGCAGGTCCCGGAAGTTGAGGAACGCGTGCTTCGCCACGGTGTCGTGGTAGTTCGCGAGCCCGAGCGGATAGCCGCTCACCGCGCTGTCGTTGAGCGACACGACGAAGATCTGGGACAGCGCGAAGGTGACCCGCTGGCGGAGCTGGTCGTCCGCCGTGACCGCGAGCTTCCAGTAGGCGTCGTTGATCTCGCGAGTGGACACCTCCAGCTCCGGGTTCGCCTGCATCCGGGCTCGCAGCACCGGCTCCAGCGCCCTGGGCGACTTCTTGAACTGGTCCACCACCCAGTCGACGTAGCGGGTGCGTTGCATGCGCGCGATCTCGTCCTCGGTACCGCCGTAGGTGGCCTGCGCGAGAAAGCGTGACGATTCGTACGCGTTGTCCGGGACTTCCTTGGGTGGCATGGTGGTGCCGCCCCCGGAGGCGTACTCGATGGCGCTCGGGCCGCCGTCGCCGCACCCAGCCAGCGCGGCGGCAGCCGCCAGCACCACGAGGGCGAAGCAGATGCGGTAGAGCGATCGTGCAAGGCGCAGGTTCATGAGGTCGGCGGCCGTGGATTCGCGGGATCCAGGGTAAGCGGCTGCCGGCCCGGCGCCCGCGGCGGCGCCGACCGGCGGAGCGGGAAGGCGGACCGGAGGCCGGCCACGGGCAGGCGCCGCTCGCCCGGGCATCCGGCCGGGGTGGCGCGGCCATGGGAGTCACCCCTGGCGGGAACCGGCGACCTGCCTGTTAGCATCGGCAGTCCGTTCCTCTCCGCAGAGTCCGCCCCTGCCCGCAGAGCCGCTGCTCCGACGATGCCGTTGAACCTGCCTACGCTGCTCACCTGGCAGCGAATCCTCGCGATTCCATTGCTCGTGGCGGTCTTCGTGGTGCCGTGGGAAGGCTGGAGCATGTACTCCCGCAACGTGACCGCCACCGTGATCTTCGTGCTGGCCGCGGTGACGGATTGGTTCGACGGCTACCTCGCGAGGCGCCTGGGGCAGCAGACCGCCTTTGGCGCATTCCTGGATCCGGTGGCCGACAAGCTGCTCGTCTGCGTCGCGCTGGTGATGCTCCTGCAACTCGGTCGGGTCGACGCGGTGGTGGCGGCCATCATCATCGGTCGCGAGATCACGATCTCCGCGCTGCGCGAGTGGATGGCGACCATCGGCGCGCGCAAGAGCGTTGCGGTGAGCTCGATCGGAAAGATCAAGACCGTCGTGCAGCTCGTCGCGATACCGATGCTGCTGTTCCACGAGCGGCTCTGGGGCCTGCTGGACATGCAGCTCATAGGGACCTGGCTGATCTACCTCGCGGCCATCCTCACGCTCTGGTCGATGGGCTACTACCTGAAGGCGGCGTGGCCGCAACTGCGCGCGGGCGCGA
>JAEWGX010000090.1 GCA_023388075.1 Pseudomonadota bacterium | reverse complement strand
CCGTCCGTGCCGTCACTGGCCTGGATGCTCGCCCGCTGCTCCTGCTCGCGCGCGATCCAGTCCTCGATGGCGCGCCGGGCGCGTCGCTCCTCCGCCTTCTCGCGCAATGCCTCCAGTTGCAGCACGCGATTCAGCCCGACCATGACCGCCACCATCAGGAGCGCGAACGGGAGAGCGGCCACCGTGATCAGGGTCTGCAGCGCCTGGAGGCCGCCCGCCATCAGCATCGCGACGGCGATCAGCGCGATCGCGCTTCCCCAGGCCAGCTTGCGCGCCAGCGACGGGTCGCCGGCGGATTCGCTCGACATGGATCCCAGCACGAGCACCGCGGAATCGGCCGAGGTCACGAAGAAGATCACCAGGAGCACGATGGTGAGGCCGGACAGCAGCGCCGACATCGGCAGTGAGTCGTACATGCGAAAGAGCACGGTTTCGTAGCCGGCGGCAAGCGCGCCCGCCATGTCGACCCCGCCGAAGATCTGGCCCCACAACGCGGTGCCGCCGAACGTGGCGAACCATGCGAACCCGAGCAGGCTAGGGACCGCGACCACGCCGAGCACGAACTCGCGCACGGTGCGCCCGTAGGAGACCCGTGCGATGAACGCGCCGACGAAGGGCGACCAGGAGATCCACCACGCCCAGTAGAAGATGGTCCAGTCGGCCACCCAGGTGCTCGCCGAAAACGGGGACATGCGCAGGCTCATCTGCACCAGCTGGTCGAGGTAGCTCCCCAGCGAGGTGGTGAACGTATCGAAGATGAAGCTGGTCGGCCCGAGCAGCGCTACCGTCAGCAGGAGCGTCCCGGCCAGGACGAGGTTGAAGCTGGAGAGCCACTTGATCCCGCGTTCGACCCCGCTCGCGCTGGATGCCATGTAGAGAACGAAGCAGATGGCGACCACCGCCAGCTGCGTCCCCCGGCCGCCGGACACGCCGAAGACGCGCTCCATGCCCGCGCTGATCTGCAGCGTGCCGAAGCCGAGCGTGGTGGCCACGCCGATCGCGGTCGCCACCACGGCCACCACGTTGACCAGCGTGCCCATCCAGCCGAGGTGCCGGTCGCCGATCAGCGGCTGCAGCAGGTCGCTGATCATGCCGCGCCCGTTGCGGTTGTACTGGAACCACCCGATGGCGAGGCCCATCAGCGCGTAGATCGCCCAGGGATGCAGGCCCCAATGGAAGAAGGCGTAGCGCATCGCCGCCCCCGCCGCCTGGGGCGTCTTCGGCGGCAGTCCTTCGGGCGGAGTCACGACGTGGGAGATCGGCTCGGCGGCGCCCCAGAAGACCAGGCCGATGCCCATGCCGGCGGCGAACAGCATCGAGAGCCAGGTAAGGTTCGAGAACTCGGCTTCCGCGTCGCGCCCGCCGATCCTCAGCTTCGCCGTCGGGCCGAAGGCGAGGAATGCGAGGAAGACCAGCGTGAGGAAGACGATCAGCAGGTACAGCCAGCCGGCGCTGCGGATCACCTCCGCCAGCGCCGCTGCGCCCAGCGCCTCGAACGGCTTCGGTGCCAACCCTGCGACCGCGACGAGCGCGGCGACGAGGCAAAGCGAGATGCGGAAGACCATGGTGGTGCTCCAGGCGACAGGCGGCCTCGAAAGGGGCCGTCCCGCGAACTGCCATTGTGCCCGTTCGGAGCCTGGCGCCGCCCGCCGCGCCACGCTCGTCTCTCACGATCGTGGCGGTCGGGCATCGGGCAGCGTTCCGGGGCCGGCCCTGTGCCCGGCGGGCAACGCATCCCCGCCATTCGTCGCGGCCGTCGTCCGCCGACCGGTGGCGGCATTGGCCGGGTCGCACGCGGCCTTACGATCGGAGACCGATGCGTACCCCAGGACCTGCTGTCTCCTCCTGAACCCTGTGAGACTCCGATGAAAGATCCCGCGCTCGACGAGCTGGTCGGTCGACTGACCGAGAGTTCATTGAACTTCCCGACGTCGACCCAGGCGGCGCTGAACGTCCTCGATGCGATCAACGATCCCGAGTGCGGCATCGCGAGTGCCGCGCGGCTGGTACAGCTCGAGCCGATGCTCGCGGCCAAGGCGGTCGCGATGTCGAACACGGTACCCTACAACCGCTCCGGACGGACCATCACGTCGGTCCAGGAGGCGTTGCAGCTCATCGGTCTCCAGGTCCTGAAGATGCTGGCCGTCAACGTGGCCATGGGAAAGATGACCGCCAACATCCGTGCGGCCCAACGCCCTGTCGCGGCACAGCTCTGGGATCATTCGATGCAGGTCGGCGCGACTGCCTATGCGCTGGCGCGCCGGACCATGGGCCCCATGGCGGACGCGGCGATGTTTGCCGGCACCGTCCACGAGCTGAGCGGCTTCTACCTTCTCACCCGGTGGCCCGAGGCTGCCGGCGAAGACATCGCCGACGTGGTGGCGACGTTGCTGAGGCGCAAGGCGGACGACGCCGATGCGGAGCAGATCGTGCCGCTCCACCCCTTCGCCGAACAGCTGGGTCGGCCGTTGCTCAACGCGATGCGGATACCGACGCCGATCATCGAGGCGATCCAGAGCACCTGGTACGAGGATCTCAACCTGCCGGCGGAAACGCTTGGCCACATCCTGATGCTGGCCGACGTGCTCGCGCCGACGCGGTCGCCGTTCGAAGGCACGCTGCTCATGGGCAGGCCGCTCGACCACGAGCTGCTGGAGAGCTTCGTCGGGAAGGACGAGCTCGAGGCGGTGCTGGCGGAGTCGCAGGAAACGATCGGGTCGCTGCTCGGCGCCTTGCGGAGCTGACGCCGATCGCCGCCGGCGGCCTACTGCTGCGGCCGGAATCGATACCAGATCGTGTAGGCCCAGCAGCCGGCGCAGAACGAGAAGGCCCACTCGACGAACGAGAAGATTGCCAGCACTGTGGCCGGCACCATCCAGAAGGTGCTGCCCGCGAGCCAGAGGCCGACGCCAACCGCGCTGGCGATGAACAGGATCTTGGCGGCAAACATCTTCGCGCCGGCGTTCTCCTTCGGCCCGGCCCTGCCGAGGCGCTGCACGAGCCAGAGCGAGGACCGGTGGATCGGGCAGCGGTAATGGCCCACGAAGCCCCGGACGAAGCCGGCAACCACCAGCAGGAGCAGCAGCCACGGCAGCCTCAAGCCGAGAGCCGCGACGCAAACCAGGAAGGTGATGACCGCATCGAGGCGGACGGCATTCGCATGGACCGGGGGAACGTCGAAACGAAGCATGGGCATGTCTCCCGACGGGGGCCTGGCGGCAGGTCAGTCGTTTCGGGACGCAGAATAGCAAACAAGAGGGTCCGGACGGAAGCGGGCAAGTGGCCTCGCTCCGACTCGGCCGTGGCCGCTCAGAACCAGCCGACCCAGGTGATGGGCCCCGTTCCGGCCGAATCATCGACGATCTCCAGGCCCCGGAAGCGACCGTCCGCGACCTCATGAAGGCTGCAGGTGATGCGGTTGATCGTCGGCAGGGCGACCTGCCAGCAGACCTTGAACAGGGGCTCCGGACGGTCCGCCGTAGGCGTCCACCCTTCCAGCCGCAACCGAGCTACCGGTTCCCCTGCGGTCGTTGCCCGCCATTCGTGCAGTGTCCTGCCTGATTCGACCGACTGCTGTCCGGGAAGGAGGAAGGTCGACGCGGATGTCAGCTGGTAGTCGGAAACCGACGAACTTTCCGTCGTCTGGACCGTGAGCAGCGAGCCCAACTCCAGCGGCCCGGTGCGGGACAGCAGGTCGACCCGCAGGAAGAGATGCGGATAGTACGGAATCTCCGGCGTGCTCTGATAGCTGCCGGATGAGAGATAGTAGACCGGCACCGAATCAGCGGTGCAATCCTGCGAAGCCGTGACGAGTCCCTTGTCGGGGTCGCCTGGCACGGCTGCCAGCACCCGTGGCTGTCCATGAATCGGCTGGGTGCTCGTGCAGATGGCGGTGGCGAGCACGCTGGTATCGACCGACAGCGCCGGCGCCGGCGCCGGCGCTGGCACGGGTTCGGGTGCCGGGGCAGGCGCCGGGCCCGGAGCCGGTGCAGGCGCAGGAGCAGGCGCAGGAGCAGGCGGGTTGCTTGCGACCGCCTCGTCGTTCGAGCTACCGCCGCAGCCGCAGACGACGAGGGAGACAAGGGAAGCGGCCGTCACCATACGGACCGTCGTCGGCCGCATTCCTCGCGGGAGTTCCAGGTTCGCGCCGCGGCGAATCCACTTTCCCCGATGCAACATGACGCACGTCCCCACGCCTCGGACTGCGGCCGATCTGGCGGACGGCGAGGCTGTCCGACGAATCAGCTCTCGAAGGAAACATAAGCCTCGCGCACGCATCAGTCAATCGATGCAGGACAAGGACGGATCGCTTGCGGCGCTGCCCCAGCGCAAGCACCTGCCCGACCATCATGACCGCGGCGAGCCGCTTCGTCGGCGGAGCCTAGCCTTCAGAATTCTCGTCCGGTTGATCGTCGCTCGGCACGGCTTCCTCGACGAAGGCGTAGCCGTCGTGGCGTTGCAGGCTCAGGTGCCTTCCGTGGTATCGGCGCATGACCAGGCGCTGGCTGATGGTGACTATGGTAGCCCGCGGGAACTGCTCCAGCAGCAGCGCCATCATCTCGCGCTCGCCATCGGAATCGAGTGCGTCGGTCGGCTCCTGCATGAAGATCCAGTCGGGGCGATGGAGGAGCAGTCTGGCGAAGCCCAGGCGCTGCTGGCCGGAGGCGCCCAACTCCTGCCCCCACACCGCGACCTCTGCCAGCCGCGGCACGAGTCGTCCCAGCCCGGCGCGATGCAGCGCCTCGGCGACGGTTTCGTCTGGGCAACCCTCGAGACCGTGATAGCGCACCGCGGCGGCCAGTGTGCCGACGGGCAGGTAGGGCCGCTCGGGCATGAAGTAGATCGCGGCACCGCGCGGCAGCGCGATCCGTCCGCTCCCCCAGGGCCAGATGCCCGCAACCGCCCTGAACAGCTTGGTGGTGGCGCCGGTCTCGCCCGAGATCAGCACACGCTCGCCCGCGCCGATCTCCAGGCTGAAGCGGGCGATCGCCAGGTTGCCATCGGGATCCTCGATGGCCAGCTCCTCCAGCTTCAGCACCTCGCCAGCGGAGGTGGTGATGGCGATGTGATGCGCACCCGGGGCGCGGACCCCGTCCTCGAGCGTGCTCAAGTCGGTGCGCAGGGCATGCACCCGCTCGGCCGACGCACGCCACTCGGCTGCCCTGGCGAGATTGTCGATGGGCCAGCTCAAGGCGGCGGTGACCTGCTGGAAAGCCTGCGCGGACTGCATCAGGGTGCCGAGCGTGATCGCGCCGGCGATGTAGCGCGGGGCGGCGATCAGGATGGGAAAGATCTGCGAGAACATCGGCCACGAGACCGTGTAGAGATAGAGATTGCGCAAAGCGGTGGTCTGGCGGTGCCAGGCGGCGATGGCATTGGCAAAGAGGTCGCCGAAGCGCCGGCGCTGGTCGCGCTCGCCCCTGACCAGCGCGATGGCCACCGCGTTCTCCAGGGCATGCACCAGGCCGAAGCGGAACCCCGCCTCGGCCGACTGCCGCCGGTCGGCCGCCGCCATCAGCGGCCGCCCGAGCCAGAGCGCGAACCAGATGCCGAGGATGGAATAGAGGAAGGCGATCAGGACCATGTGGCCCGGGATGTCGAGCGCCCATCCTCCCAGGTGGACCGTCACGGTGCCCGACAGGCGCCACAGCACGACCACGAAGCTGACCAGCAGCAGATTGGCGTAGAGCGCCGAATGGGCGAGATCGATCGCGTACTCGGTGGCGATGCGCGCGTCCTCGGCGATACGCGCATCGGGATTGTCGTGAGCGCCCGGCATCTGGCCGAGCTGGAACGCCCGGCCTTCGGCCATCCACCGGTCGAGGGTCTCCGTGGTCAGCCAGTCGCGCCAGTCGATCTGCAGGCGGCGCTTGAAATGCAGGTGCAGGCCCGTCACCAGCACGTTGGCGGCCACGATGGCGAGGAAGACGCCGATCAGCAGCAGGAAGCGATCGAAATGCTTTCGCTCCAGCGCGTTGAAGAAGTGCTCATTCCAGAAGTTGAGCGCGATGGCCAGCGCCACCTGGGCGAAGGTCAGCGTGACCACCAGGACGGTCAACTGCCTGGCGCGACCCTTGCGCTCCGAGCGCCAGTAGGGGCCGGCCAGGTGCCAGAAGCGCCGGAGAAAGCGCGGCCAGCTAAGGGGAGTGGGTGGAGTCACAGTGGACGCGCTTCTTGTCCCCTCGCGGCATCAGGGCCGCTGTGGCGACTCCCGCTTGGTTGCGTGCCGTACTGGAACGATACGGCCCTACAGCCAAGTGGCGAGGCTCACCAGGTATTGCGCAGCTCCCGAAGCTTGACGAACACCGTCTTCGGATCCGGCTGCTCGGGCAGGTCCGGGAAAGCCTCGCGCAGCCCAGCGATGACGCCCGGGCTGGTCAGGCGCAGGAAGGTGTTGACCCGTTTCTCGTCCGCCAGCGTCGTGACCAGGGCGTTCGCCGGATCGTGCCCCGTCACGTCGGGCAGCATCGCCTTGGCGGCCGCGTTGTCGGACTCGCGTGCGAGCGTGAAGCGCAGGTTGTTCTCGATGTAGTCGTGGCCCGGGTAGACCTGGGTATCGTCGGGCAGCCTTGCCAGCTGGTTGACGAAGGTGCCGTACAGGTCTTCCGGGTTGCCGCCGTTGTGGCAGTTCCCCGCGCCGGCGTTGAACAGCGTATCGCCGGAGAAGAGCGCCGGCCGCTCGGTGTGGGACCGCAGGCAGATGTGGCACATGGTATGGCCCGGCGTGTCCATGCACTCGAGCTCGACCGTCCTGCCGACCTTGATCACGTCGCCGGCCTTCACGCCGCGATCCACCCCGGCGATTCGCGACCCGGCGCGATGGTGGGCGATCACCTTGGCGCCGGTCGCCGCGACGACGGCCGCGTTGCCGCCGGTGTGGTCGTGGTGCTCGTGCGTATTGAGGATCTGCGTGATCTGCCAGCCCTTGTCCTTCGCCGCCGCGAGGCACTTCTGGTGGTCAAGTGGATCGATCGCCAGCGCCTCGCCGCTCTCGGGACAGGCGATCAGGTAGTTGTAGTTGCGGTAGGCATTGCCGGTCCAGATGCGCTCGACGATCATGGGTGTGCTCCTGTTGCTTGAACAGTATGGTACCGAGGCACTGACGACAGTGGAGAGGCGCCGTTCTCTCCCAAAGGTATGAGGCGTCCAGGCTGCGAAGAGCTCAGAATCCTCGCCTCGTAGATGCCCGCCGCCGGTTGTTCCGGGAGTGTGGCGTCGAGGGCCGTGTTCCCCTTCGAACGCGATCAGAACGGAGGCCACCATGAAGATCGTGACCAGCTTGAGTTTCCAGGGCCAGTGCCGGGAGGCGTTCGAGTTCTACGCGAAGGTCCTGGGAGGAAAGATCACCGCCGCCATGCCCTACGGCGATGCACCCCCGGGCATGCCCATCACAGACGAGAAGTACAAGACCTGGCTGATGCACTGCTGGCTCGAGGTCGGCGACCAGGCATTGATGGGAGCAGACATGGACGTCGCTTGGGCTCGCAACATCGACAAGCCCAAGAACGGCTTCGATGTCACCTTGCATACCGCCGACAAGGCCGAGGGCAAGCGCTGGTTCGACGAGCTGTCAACGGGCGGCACGCAAGTCATGCCGTTCGGCGAGACGTTCTGGTCGCCCGGCTTCGGGTCGCTGGTGGACAGGTTCGGCGTCCCATGGATGGTCAACGTCGTTCCGTCGGCTGACTGGAAGCCGCGGGAGAGCTGACCGGCCTCGCGCAGCGGCCTCAGCCGTCGGCGTTCCCCGGGGCGCCGCAACCTGGCAGCACGTCGACGAACATCTCCATCGCCTTCCACTTCGGCTTCGGCGGGGTGTAGCCCGGGCGCGGCGCGTAGGGCGAGAGCTCGCCGGTATCGGCGCGGTGGATATAGCGTGGGCAGTTCGGGAATATGCGGCCTGCCCGTACCCGTACCATCAGTTGCGCGCCGGGGAATTCCGCCCTGAGCGGATCGTCCTCGTCGATTCTCGCGGACCCGTTCACCCGCAGGCGCCGTGGCGATTCGAAATCGATGAACAGCAAGCCGACCGAGGGGTTGACGAGGAGGTTGCCGAGGCTGCGGAACATGCCGTTGCCGTCGTAGCTCGGAAATGCCAGCTCGTCCACGGCGGTGATGCGGACGAAGCCGGGAAGGCCGCCCTTGTAGGAGCAGTCCGGCCGGCCACGGGCATCGGCCGTGGCAAGGAAGAACATCGGCCGTGACTGGACGAACTCGCGGTCTTCCTCGGTGAAGGCGCTGCGTCCCAGCCGCTCGTCGAGGCGGTCCGCCAAGCGCCGGGAATCGTACCGGTCCTGCAGGCGGCGCATGCCGTCGTGGTAGCACGCGACCGCGTCGTTCTCGATCGAAGTACGCATGACCGCAGCCCTCCGTCATCGGATGCGGGCATGATAACTCCCAGTCTACCCTCAGGCCCTGCATTCCTGCCCCAGAGCACGCTGCCCTCCGGCAGATCAGCATCGACCCCAGGCGGGTGGTCATGGTGCTCGTCATCAGCGGTGGTCTGGATGCGCATCCCGGTCACCGACGAGCCGGCGGCGGACGATCCGCAGGGCTGGGGCTCAGCTTACACCGGGGCCGCTCGGCAGTAGCTCTCAAGGACGCCCGGGCCGCCCCAAGTTTCCTTGACCCCTGTGGGGGGCGGGCTGGGCGCAGCCCGGCCCTCGGGGGCGCTCATTACTTCGAGTGGGCCGCTACCAGCCCCCGCCGCCGCCCCCGCCACCGCCGCCCCCAGAGCCGCCGCCGCTCGAAAAGCCCGAGGACGACGAGCTCGGCGCCGGCATGGCGCTCGCGAACGAGCCCTGTGTTGCCGCGACCATGCCGGACACCGAACTCGCGAAGCCGCGACCGGACCAGTCGGTGCCACTGTGCCATGCGGGCCGATAGCTCGAGGCGACGTCCTCTCCGGGGTGCGCTCGCGCGAATGCCTTCTCGAACGCCTGGGCCCAGGGCTTCTCGACGTCGAGCGCGATGGCGTAGGGCAGCAGGCGTTCGAAGCGTTCGGTCGTGAGCTCGGGTGCCTCGACGAAGTTGAGCCGCGAGCTCTCCGCCGTTTCGAGGTAGAGCCGGAATCCCGCGAGCTGGTCCATGATGCGCCGGCCCGCGACCGTCGGTGCTCGAAGCAGGTAGTAGAACAGTCCGTTGAGCAGGGCGAAGCCGCCGACGAGGGCAAACGGAAAGGCATTCGCCAGCAGCAAGTCGAGCAGGCCACGCCCGAAGCCCGACGGCAACGCATTCGCCATGTCGGACTGCTTCATGATCAGGAAGAGGATGCCGAACCAGATGAGCACTGCCAGATTGATCGCGATCATGATGATCGTGCCCGGCCTGCGGCCCGAGAGGAGCCCGCGGACGATCCGAACGAGGATCGAGCCGGCGACGGCGCTCGCGGCGGCGGCGAAGCCCAGCAGCGCGATCTCGCTCTCGCGCAGGTCACCGAACCACAGTACAGCCGCGACGGTGATGGCAGTGAAGGCGAGGCCGATGAAGAAGTAGCCGCGATTGCGGCGGAAGAAGCGGTGGCGATTCTCCTTCTCGATCGCGCTCTTGAACGAAGTCAGCGCGTTCGCCACGCTGGTTCCGTTGGCGCGTTCGATGCTGACTCGGCCGCCGTTGCCTTCGAGCCAGGCAAGCAGCGCCCGCTCGCCAGGGGGCAGGGCGGGCGGCGCCCCCGCTTCGGCAGTACCCGTCGCCGGTTGCGCGGCGGTGGCCGCAGGCGAAGTCGCGGACAATGGCGCGGAGGCGGGCATGGGCGTCGGTGCTGGTGCGGGCGCCGCAGTGCGAACCAGGGTCGGCGTGCTGGCGTCGCCCTCGAACCTCACCAGGCCCTTGACCGCCAGCGAGACGGC
>JAEWGX010000016.1 GCA_023388075.1 Pseudomonadota bacterium | reverse complement strand
CTTACATGGACACCTCCCGTGTGGCGAGCGAGTTTTCGAAGGTCTGGCTTAGCGGATACGACTGCGGTCTTACATCCGGCCTACTGGTGCAGTCCGGACACGCCGGCCGCTGGCCTTGATGGTCATTCGCGAGGCCGGTGCTTATCTCCTGTGTTGGGCTTTGCCCGAGGGCTTGCCCGCGCCACCATTCAGCTTTACCCGGCCCACGGTCCGACCGCTTTGCCATCACTTCATCGACTCGACTCACGCACTCTTTGCGGCGTCCTCTCCTTCGGTTGGTTGGATGGGTCCTATGCGGCTGCCGCTTGCGCGGCAGCGCTCCCGGGCCTGGTGCTCGGCTTGACGCCTTGCCAGTCCCGCTGATACGCCCGGCCATGGGCTACGATCGCCCAGGCCGTACGTGCCATCTTGTTAGCCAGCGCCACCACCGCCACGTTCATCGGGCGGCGCCCAAGCAGCTGCCCCAGCCACTGCGGCTGGTCGCTGGCGTGCTCGATCACCGCGCGCGCGCCGTGGATGAGCAGCGTGCGCAGATACGGGTCGCCCCGTTTGCTCAGGTGCCCCACGCGCACCTTGCCGCCCGTGCCCGCGTGCGCCGGCACCAAGCCAATGCAGGCGCTGAACTCGCGCCCCGAACGCCAGGCCTTGCCGTCACCGAGCGTGGCTGCCAGCGCGGTCGAGCCCAGCACGCCGATCCCGGGCACCCGATCGAGCTCGCGCGCTGCGGGCAGCTGCCGTTGCAGTGCCGCAATCTCGCGCTCGAGCTGATCGATGCGCTGGCCAATCGACGCCAGCATCTGCAGTTGCCCATCGACCAGCGCTCGCATCGTCGCCGGGATCTGCGCCTCGATCAGCGCGCGCTGCTCAACCAGCGCCTTCAAACCCGCCTTGCGCCCGCCACGCACCACCACACCGAACTCGTAGAGCAGCCCGCGCAACGAGTTCACCGTGGCCGTGCGCACGCTCACCCAGTGCGACCTCGTGCGATGCAGCGCCAGCATCGCCTGCTGCTCAACGCTCTTCTGCGGCACCCGCCGGATGTCGCCCTGCTGCGCCGCCAGCCAGATCGCCCGCGCGTCGGCCGCGTCGTCCTTGTTGCTGCGCACGAACGGGCGCACCTGGGCCGCCGGCAGCAGTTCCACCTCATGGCCCAGCGCGCCCAGCACCCGCGCCCAGTGGTGCGCGCTGCCGCAGGCTTCCATCACGATGCGCACCGGCTGAAGCTGCGCAAAGTACGCCGACAGCCTGCCTCGTGCAAGCTTCCTGCGTCCGATCTCGCCCGTCTGCGCATCCACCCAGTGCAGTTGCATCACGTTCTTTGCAATGTCCAGTCCATAAGTCGTACGATCCATTTGGGGCCTCCGTCAGCGAAGTTCTTGCGAACCTTCACTTTGGCACTCGATGCCGTGCGACGCGAGGCCCCACCCTATTTCCGCCGCAGCCAGCCTTGTCCTCGGACTGCAGCCTTCCCTCGTCCCGAGCCCTGCGCCATCAAGACCTCTGTTCCATCGGGTGGGAGGTGTCCATGCCATCTCCTTGCGGTCGCTCAGCGGAGCCACAACGGCCGGCTCCAGCGGTCATACGCCGCGGCCGCGAGCGGTCGGTAGACAAGGTGCCCGTCCGAGACGTTCGATCGCAGGGAGCGAGCGTCATCGGGGGAATGCTCCAGGAGTCGCGCGTGCGCCGACTCGATCAGGGCGACCGCCTGCGCGACCTCCTCGGCTGCCGCCAGGCGGGCATCCCACTGGTCGCAGACCGAAACCGCCATCCGTGCTTGCTTAACGACGGTCTGGGCTTGATCGCAGGCGGCCCAGGCGGCGGCCAGATCGGCCTCGATCTGCGGCTTGGCGGCGATGCCGGGTGCAGCTTCCCTCGCTGCAAGATCCCGGGCTGCCTGCGCCGCCTGTGCGGCCTCAAGGGCGTCCTGCCCCGGATTGCTGAAAGCCCGGGCCTGTGCGGCCCGGAGTGCTTCGTCGGAGGCGCTGAGCGCCTCGCTGAGCGCGGTCGCGCGGGTGAGCGCTTCCTGGAGCCCGTCAGCGCGCTTCGTCGCCTCCTGAAGGGCCTCCTCTGCCTTTGCTAGCGCAGCCTCGCAGGCGGCCCGATCCGGGAGTGTCGGGGCCGCAGGCGGCGCAATCGATCTGAGGGTTCCCCCGGCGCTCGTACTCCCCGGACGATCGGGACGCACGATTCGTTTAACGGGGGGC
This sequence comes from Pseudomonadota bacterium, assembly GCA_023388075.1. Lineage (GTDB taxonomy): Bacteria > Pseudomonadota > Gammaproteobacteria > Burkholderiales > Burkholderiaceae_E > Lautropia. Next base: position 106,403 of record JAEWGX010000016.1, on the reverse strand, counting down.
TGCGGCCGGGGGTCGAATTCGACGCGGCGGGTGGAGTTCAGAACGTTCATGGGTTATTGCTCCTTATTTCAAGGGAGTGGATGGAAGTGAAAACTCGGACGCGGACAGCAAAGGGAACAGCGGCGCCGGGCGAAATATCCGACGCGGGGTCGCTAGGTACTTCCGGGCCGGTCGGCGGGGACGCGGGGCCGCTGAGCCGCGGCGCGCGAGAATTTCCCTGGATCGCCATAGACAGGCTTTTGACATACGTGCGGATAGTCAACTGGCCGGCGCTGGATCGCACGGTGGATCGCGGTTGGATCGCGGCTGGATCGCGTAGATCCAGTATCGATGCGGTTTTCCGGGCGGTGATCCAACTGATCCAGCGATCCACCCTACTTCTCAACTCGCCGGCGCTGGCCGATGCTGGCGCGCGGAAAATGGTTCGCGGCGCTGCCACCCCATGGAGAGATCTACTACTTCCAGAAATGGCTGGATCAGCTGGATCAGTTGGATCAAGCCAGCGTTTATGCGGTTCTCCGGCGATCCACCCATCGGATTGCCGCTGGATCGGTTGGATCGCCGGCCTACTCATCGTCCGCACCCTCGATTGACACGCGCGTGGCCCGAGTGAACGAATCCCGCATCTCCGCCAGCGCAGGAAAAACGAACATCCTCTCCGGCCGACCGTCAACACGCGGGCGGATGTCACGCATCCCCGGCGTCCATTGGCGGAGCCGCTTCGAAACCTCGTCGAAGCGCGCCGGCTCCTTCCGGCGGCGCGTGGTGGAGCGCAGGAAGCTCTCGCGGACGACTGAGCGCAGCACTCGCGTCGACTCGTCCGACGAAAGCTTCACGTCGCCCCACGGCGCCCCGCAATCGACTAGTTCGCCGGCCGCCAGGCACTCGGCCCACCATGCGACCACGGGATCCCGCAGCGCGGTGAGTTGGATCTGCTCATCGAGATCGCCAGTGCGCGGAATGTCTCGGACCTCGAAGCCGCTGAGGTCCAAGCTTCGCAGGTAGTCGAGGACGGCCGGCGCAGCGGCGCCGCTCTCCACCCACGCGAAGTAGGAGTTCCAGAACTCGCGAGCGCCGCGTAACGCATCGCCACCCTTCACGACAACGGCACGGCGCTCGTCCACCGTCGCCTGCCACACATGCGAGTGGTTCGTCAGGGAGACGAACGCGGCGCGGTTGACGCCTGAGATCGGCTTCATACCCTTGTCTTCAAACATCATGGTCTTGGCCGTGACGCGAGACTTGATCGCGTCGGCCTGCCGTGGATCCTGTGTGAAAACGGCCTCGTCGAGTACCACGAAGACCTTGTCCATCAAATGGCCGGTGAATCGGCCGGCGATGAGTTCGGGGTTGTCCGCGACCATCGCATGGCGTCCGAATGCCTCGACTAGTGGATCGAAGAGTGAGTTCTTCCCGATACCCTTCAGGCCCATGACGATGAGGATGGTCCCGGGAACGGCTCCGGGGTTCTGCACCTTCCAGGCCAGCCAGTGAAGGACGTACTGACGCACATGCGGATCCGGCACCACGGCATCCAGGACACGCAGCCATAGCGACACGTCGCCGCGCCGAGGCGCGACCGCGAACCCGGACCACAGGTTGAGAAAGCCGTCCGGGCAGCTCGCGGGCGGTGGGAAACATCCGATCCCTTCGAACTTCAGCCGCCGGGGATTCTCCAGGTAGGCCTGCGCGAGTTGGCGCGGGTTCTCGTTGGCCTTGCGGCGCGGCGCGTACTGGCCTTTCAGGTACGCGGTGAACGCGGACGCGCTCATCGTGCACGTTGTCTTGACGACTCGTTCGCCGAGAACGACTTCCGCCTTCGTATCGGCGACCAGTACATCGCCGCCGACGCGCACTTGCGCGTACCGCTCATTCAGCTTGTCCAACCAATCCTTACCTGTCGACTCCCTCCCTTCAGGGAGGTCCGGATCGTCAGGATCCCCCCCGGGCGTCTCGTCACTCGCGAGCGCGTCGGCGTTCCCCTCCTGGTCATCCTCTTCGTCGACATCCCAGTAGGCCCACGACGGCGTCCAGCCTGCACGCCTGGCCATCTCGACCAGCGTGCCTAGCGTGATGGTGTCCCGTCGGCCGCGCTCCTTCGCGCTGCGCCAGCATGTCTCGAAACCCTTCTTGCTGTAGCGCGAGGAAGTCTTCGACCACTCCTCGGCGAGCTCGCGGGCGCACTCCCATCCGGTCCAGTGCAGGGCGAACAGCACGTCGCGCCATCCTTGGTCATGTGACATGCCGGCATCCAGGGCGCCGAGCATGGAGCGCACACGATCGACCTCGGCCTTGGACTCCGGCGGCCGGGGCACGCGCATCAGCGGGTCGTCAGCGTCCGTGGTGGACGGCGGGCGTTCGCCGATGCGGCCGAGGCTCGCCTGCTGCCACTGAAGTTGGCGCATCCGCCCTTCGAAGAAATCGAAGAGCGAGAGGATCTGTTCGCGCTCGATCGTGGGCAACTGCGCCAGCGGAATCAGGCGCGGGTTCTCGCCTTCCTCCGGCCAGATGAACTCTCCGCCGGTCTCTGGGTGGTAGCCGTAGGCGACGAACTGCTGGCCGTCGGCCAGGACTTCGATCCGCTGCCCCTTCGACCCTTGCTCACCAGGCGGCCGGTAGGCTAGGGAAGCCATCTTCGTCAGCGGCTCAGCGCTGCGGAAGAGCAGCAGCGACTTGGGTTCCTTGCCGACTCGCAGCGGGGCGCGGCCGATGTTCTCGTCGCACCATAGCAGGATCTCGTCCACGACTTCGCGGTCGAGAACGTCGATGTCCACGGCGATTGCCTCGCCAGTGACGATGCCGATGCCGCAGTCGCCGCACCGCTTGATCGCCCTGGCGAACTGTTCCTCGTCCCGTATCGGGCGGGCCTGCCAATCGTCGAAAACCGGGTTTTTCTTCCCGCGGACGATCGGCGTTATCAGGTATCGGCCTGCGATGAACTCGCGGCCGAATTCTTCGAAGTGACGCGGCGATGGCATAATCATGCCCTGCAGTTCGATTCACCCGGCCGGCCTTCTGCCGCGCCGGGTTCTTTTTCTTCCTAGATGGACCGGGCAGCGCGCGCGGCCAGCGCCGCGGCAGGCCGGCGACGGGCCACGGCATCAACCGCGGGCGCGGTTTGGGGGCGCTCGGCGAGGATCTCGTTGATAAGCGCGCGGAGGTCGGCATAGGTGGCGTCGGGGCGCCGCCGAACCATTTCAGCGACGAACCGCCGGAGCTCCTCGTCCGTAAGTTCTTTCGCCCGCGCCGCAAGCCAGGCGTGCACCTCAACGCTGAGCCTCGCAACCCGACGACCACCGATCTGGAAGGCGGGCGGGAAAAGTCCCGCGACAGTCATTTCATGGGTCGCGGTCGGCCCAAATTTCACCGTCTCGCGCACCTCCGGCGGCAGCATGATGCCCACGTCGTTCATGATTCATCTCCGATGTTCGTACTAAACCTGACGAACATTTTCGGGCGAACCTGAACGATACGCAGGTAGCTTCAGAGCTTTCGACGCTCGGAATCGCGTCAAATTCTGCGTTCGACGCGTGAAATGTAGATGTGGGACGTGGCCTGGGGTCAGTTCCGACCTATTCTCGTGTTGCCGTGCGGCTTGATGGAGAGGCCCTCGTTTATCAGTTCCTTCACTACCTCACTGCAGACCCTACGCGTTAGGTGCGGCTTCATGTACGACCACAGGTGGTTAACAACCTTCTCGCTGGGGATTGGCGATTCCAGCGCGTCCTTAACGAACTTGCGCGCCTTCTCTTTGGCTTCAGCCCTGACTTTGCGTTTCGCCTCTGCGCTGCCCATGCCGGCACGCGAGTTCCCAAGTGTTGCCGACTCCGCCGCGGCCCAGCGCATCGCCCTGTCGGTGTTATAGCCGATATGTATGTCGAGCCGCATGCTTGTGTCATGGAACGCTGCCGTCACTGCATCCCGTCGACTCTCCGGTACGTCAGATAGGACCTTTGCTAGCAGCTTGTCCATCTCAGAAACGATCACGTTGTGGGGGACAGTGCGTCGCAAATCGTAGGCCTCCCTCCAGTCAGCATGCGACTGTCTTACAGGGTGCTTCTCGCCTGTCTCATCGCGTACAGTAAACTTGATTCCGTCGCGACCGTGCCTGGCACTCTCAATCGCAGCCACCTCCGCTGATACAACCTCGCCCATCAGAATACCTGCCCGTACCCAAGCGACAGCGGCCAGCACGTTGCCTCTGCGTCGCTTGCTGGCCATTACGCGGCCTCCTGCAGATCACTTTCGGTTGCCACATCTGGCGCAAGAATCCGATCGAGCTCCGCGCCAAGCCGCACCCACGCTTCGGTCTTCTCGTCCCTGAAATCGAAGGTCCCGTAGGTGCGGTCGATCCGTGATCCGACCACATGGTTAAGGCAGCGATTGCGAGTGTCGTTATCGATCTTCAATCGCTGCATCAGAGTGGATCCGGTCCGCCGCAGATCATGAGTGGACCACTCCCCGCCAGATAGCAAAAGGCTGTCATCGGCCACGCGGCCGGCCGGATGCTTCGTTCGACGTACCTTGACGCTTACCTGCCGGTCGGCGATCTGCCGCGCGACAGACTTGAGATCGACATGCGTTGCGCCAGGTGGGCCGGCTTTCCCAGTGCGGCCTGATGGAAACAGCCATCGACCGTCGCCTGTCAGGCCCTTCAGCGCCTCGAATTGCCTTGCTGCGAATGGCGACAGGAACACCGCATAGTCCGTGCGGGAGTCTCCGCGCTCCCGCTTGAAGTTCGCCCGGGGGATGATCCACTCGCGCTTTTCCAGATCAACATGCGCCCACTCGGCCTGCAACAACTCACCGATGCGACATGTCGTTGACAGTACGATCCATAGCGCCAACTGCGTCTCCTGCCGGACGGGTTGCCGACGCGCCCGACGATCAGGCGCCGCAAGCCACGCTCTATCGAGTGCGGCGAGGCGACGGTGGAGGTCACGGATCTCGTCGTCGGAGAGCGTCCGCTGCGACATGTTCGCAATGTCATACTCGGGAAGCACGATGTCCGCGGGCTTCACCTTGCGGGCGACGTTGCCCTCCGGTAGTAGGTCGCGCCATTCCCGCTCTTCGCTCGCCCATGACAGCATCTGCGAGAGGTCCCGGAGCGCCAGGACGGCCAGTCGGCCGCGCCCGCGTTCGACCCCGATCCCGCGCAGGGTGCCCCGGATATCGTCGACTGTGATGGCGCGCAGCGGCCGATCCCCGAGAGTCGGCAGGATGTCGACGCCAAACGACCGACGCAGTTCCGCGTTGCCGTCCTTCCTTCGGGGCGCCTTGTCCCCGCTACCCGCCAGCCACGCCGCGAACAGTTCCCTGACGGTGCGATCTGCCCGTCGCTCGGCCTCCGCGCGCTGCGCTTCCTCAGCGAGTCGCCGCTGTGCCTCGATCAGTTCGGCGCGGTCCTTCAAGCGAGCAGCGCGGCGCGCATCAGCCGGATCGCGCCCGTCCCGTAGGACCATGCGTACGCGGTCGCGCTCGGCTCGGATATCGCGCAGGCTGGCTTGCGGCCAACAACCTAGATGGAGTTCGCGCGTCCGAGCCTCCGACCGATAGCGTAGGGTGAAGTCGACCGCCACGGTTCCGTCAGTCCGAGTGCGGACGGCGCCGACAACGCCATCGCCATCTCGCAGCCGACGGCCCGAGTCGGCGGCCCGCAGCGCTCGTAGTTCAAGCTCGGTCAATCGCTTCATCATCGGGATTTCCCCCCACAATTCCCCCCACAAATCTGCTGGTTGGCGTCGCATAGGTGCGACATATACCGAATGACTCCGGATTGACAAGCATCCCGTAGGTCATTGATCTGCCGGGAGAAAATCACCATCCTGCCATTCTACGCGAATGATGGCGAATGTTGTGGCGTTACCACATTACTTGGCTACGAACCAAGGGGTCGTGGGTTCGAATCCTGCCGGGCGCGCCAAAAATCTTATTGAAATCAAGGGTCTGGAACTTAGGTTCCAGGCCCTTTTTTCTTGCGACCGTGCACGTGCCCGTCGAGCGCGGCATCGATGACGGCAAGTCAGTCAGTCGCTGACCGGAGGCCGCGGCGTCTGAAGACGCTGTAGACAACTGGCGTACGGAGCGACAGAATCGCAACTCCGCTCGATCGCGGCGGCGCTGGAACTCAGCAGGGTGAGGTCAGGCGCCGGACGATCCAGGCGTTCTCCCGGAAGCGTCAATGCGCTCTCCCGGAGGAGTCAATGCGTTCTCTCGGATGTGTCATGCCTTCTTCGGAGGAGGTCAGTGAGATCCAGTTGGGGATGCGTTGAAACCGCCATGAAGGCCGCACGAGCGTGGGCGCCGGTCGCGGCCGTCACGCTTGGACCCTTTGCCGTTTCCTCGGCGCCCACTGTCGCCGCGACACCGGGAATCGAGCACGCTGCGGTGACCCGGGCCGCGCCCCCGGCAACCCCGGCTCCCACTCTTGCGGACACCGGGCTGTTTCTCGACGGTTCACCGGACCGGATACATCCCGACAACCTCGAGTTCACACCCCAGTACTCGTTATGGTCCGACGGCGCCACCAAACGTCGTTGGCTCAACCTGCCGGCCGGTACCTACATCGATGCGATTCGTCCCGACGCCTGGGAGTTCCCCCCCGGAACCCGACTGTGGAAGGAGTTCTCCGTGGACGGGCGGCGTATCGAGACCCGCCTGATCGAGCGTCGCGCCGACAAGTCCTGGAGCTATCTCAGCTACGTGTGGAACGCCGATGGCAGCAACGCCGTACTCGTCCCGGCGCGGGGAGTGGCGCTGAGCGACATCGGCGGACCGGCCAGGCGTTACCTCATACCCTCGCGGGGAGATTGCGTCGCTTGCCACGAAGGGGCCGCGGTACCGGTACTGGGGTTCAGCGCCGTACAGCTTTCGCGGGAACGGGATCCATCGACCGAAGTCCTGGCCGACAGGTCGCTCGTGGACCTGGAGGGCCTGGTGGCAAAGGGGTTGCTGCGCAACCTGCCGCCAGCCTGGCTGGTGCAGCCCCCGCAGATCGCGGCACGTTCGACCGTCGAGCGGGCTGCGCTCGGCTATCTCCATGCCAACTGCGGCCATTGTCACAACCACAACGGCTCGCCGGCGGCGGTACGACTCGTGCTGGCCCAGACCGCAGTATCCCCGGAAGAAAGCAGGGAGCGCGTGCTGAGGTCCGCCGTTCTTGCTCGAAGCAGCTTCCGCCCTCCCGGTGCGTCCGGCGAGGTGCTGCTGATCGCACCGGGCCGCCCGCAGGACAGCATGATCGATTGGCGGATGCGCTCGCGCCATCCCCTCCGCCAGATGCCCCCCCTGGGCACTCTCGTGCCCGACCCCGACGGAACCGACTTAATCGCGCGCTGGATTTCCACCGACCTTCAACCACCGCAGGAGTCCTCGAAATGAATCGTGCGAATCCGACAGCCTCGACGATCAAGGCCGCTCTCTTCTCTGGCATTGCCCTCATCGGGGCACTTTGCCTGGCCGCCGCCCCAGCCCGTGCCGCCGACAACAAGGTCCAGCGCGGCGAGTACCTGGTGAACACCAGCGGCTGTCACGACTGCCACACGCCTTTGACGATGGGCAAGGACGGTCCGGAGCCCGACATGACGCGCATGCTGTCCGGGCACCCCGCCTCGCTGCAGATGCCGCCCGTGCCGCCTTTGCCCGAGGGACCGTGGCAAGTCGTGGCATCCGCCACCAACACGGCGTGGGCAGGTCCGTGGGGGGTCAGCTTCACGAGAAACCTGACGCCGGATGCCGATACCGGGCTCGGCCAATGGACGCTGGACAACTTCGTCAAGACGTTCCGCACCGGTCGGCGCCAGGGACGCGGCAGGGTGATCCTGCCGCCGATGCCGATCCCGGCCTACAAGAACTTCAGCGACGCGGATCTCGAGGCGATCTACACGTACCTGCAGTCGATTCCCGCGATCCGCAATGCGGTCCCGGAACCGATCGCCCCCGAACCCGCCAGCACCGCGGCAAAGAAGTGATCCCTGGCCCGCAGAGCTCCGACTCTCGAGGTCCGCCGCCGCGTCCAGGCAAGGAGACATCCGCATGAAGCTCTACTACCACCCCATCTCGACCACGAGCCGTCCGATCATGCTGTTCGCCGCGGAGAACGGCCTCGACCTGGAGATGCAGGTCGTGGACCTTTTCAAGGGGGAGCACGTGCGACCGCCCTACTCGAAGCTCAACCCGAACCGGCTGGTCCCGACGCTCGAGGACGGCGACTTCGTCCTCACCGAGAACTCGGCCATCCTGAAGTACCTTGCCGACAAGATCGACTCGCCCGCCTATCCCAAGGACCTGCGGCGGCGCGCTCGCGTCAACGAGCGCATGGACTGGACCAGCACCCAGTTGTGCAGCGATCTCGTGTATGCGCTCGTCTACCCGCAGATCTTCGATGCCCACAAGCGGCGCAGCGACGAAGCGCAGGCTGCCACGCTCGAGCGTGGAAGGGAGCGGGCGCAGGCGTGGCTCGAGGTCCTCGACGAGAACGTGCTCGGCGAAGGCAACAGCTACCTGTGCGGCAACGAGATCACCATCGCCGACTATCACGCGTCGTCGTATGTCGGACTGGCCGAAGTGATCGGCAGCGATCTGTCGGCCTACCCGAACGTCAAGCGATGGCTTGGGCGCATGAAGGCGCTGAAGACCTGGCCCGAGGTCAACAAGGTGATCGATGGATTCGCTGAATCACTCAAGGGCAAGGCCATGGTTTCTGTCTGAAGAAGCGCAAGACCGCAACGCCTTGAAGTGGAGGAACGCATGATCCGTAAGCTGCACCACAGCGCCTACCGCTGCCGGGACTCGGAAGAGACCCGGCAGTTCTACGAGGAGTTCCTCGGCCTGCCGCTGGTCGGCACGCTGGAAATCAGCGAAAGCAAGACCGGCCGGGCAACGCGCACGCTGCATACCTTCTACCGCCTGGACGACGGTTCGCACCTGGCATTCTTCGAGTCGCTGGATATGCCTTTCGAATTCAAGAACCAGCACGACTTCGACCTGCACATCGCGCTGGAGGTCGGCTCCGACGCGCTGCAGCCGATGCTCGCCAAGGGGCGCGCAAACGATATCGAAGTCCGGGGACCGTCCAATCACGGCATGATCGACTCCATCTACTTTCGGGATCCGAACGGCTACGTCATCGAGTTGTGCGCCAAGCGCGCCAATCACGATGACCTGATGAATCCGCTGCGCAACGGCGCCCGCGAGAAGTTGCAGCGCTGGACGGACGCGAAGGCGAGCCAGCCGTCCTGAGGCCGCGCAACGCCGGAGATCCCCTGCCAGGTGACGTCCGGCTCGAAGGCACGCGCGCCGCCAGTTGACATGATTGGTCCGCGGGCCAACCATGTCATCCCTGGAAGGCACACCATGAGGAGAGCTCGATGTCACTCGATGCGTTGATCGATCGCTACTGTGAAGCCTGGTCACACGACGATGCGGATGAGCGGCGGCAGGCGCTGCGTGATTGCTGGGGTGACGGCGCGGTCTATTCCGATCCGACAGCCGAAGTCGCGGGTGCGGACGCGCTCGCTGCCCATATCTCCGGGCTTCGCGAGCGGGTGCCGAACATGAAGATCGCCCGGACCAGCCAGGTCGACGCCCATCATGACTGCGCACGCTTCAATTGGGGTCTCACCTCGAACGGCACGCCGGCCGTCGACGGCATCGATTTCGTGACGATCAAGGACGGAAGGATCACGTCGGTGACGGGTTTCATGGGGCCCATGAAGCCCATCGCGGCCTGACACGCGGTACGTCTGCATCGCGCTCCCGCGCCTTCCATGGCAAGCACCGCTGTCCGTCCTGTCGAAGAACGCCTCTACGAGATCCTGACGGGCGAACCGGACGACCGTGTCTGCCTGGACATTCCCGAGTCGAGCTGTCGCGAGCAGCCACGCAACTTCCTCACCCACGTCGCGAGCCTGGTTGCGACCCGAACCGCCGACGGGCTGATGGACGCGAGGCTGGTCCTGGCGTGGCTGCTGGGCACGCTCGGCGCGCCGGCATTCATGGTCGGGATGCTGGTGCCGATACGCGAAGCCGGGGCGCTCCTTCCGCAACTGGTGATCGCCGCCGCCATCCGCGCCCTGCCGGTGCGCAAGTGGGTGTGGGCGGCGGCCAGCGCCGTGCAGGGTCTGTGCGCGATCGGCATCGCCGCCGCTGCCCTCCTGCTGGAAGGTGCCGCCGCCGGCTGGGCCATCCTCGCGCTGCTCGCGCTGCTCGCGGTGGCGCGCAGCGCCGGGTCGATCTCCCACAAGGACGTGCTCGGCAAGACGGTGGCCAAGGCGACGCGCGGCACGGTGTCCGGAACCGCGAGCTCCGTGTCGGCCGTGCTGATCCTGGTCTTCGGTGCGCTGCTTGGCACGGGCGTGCTGGAGCGATCGATCGGCGTGATCTCGGCGGCCCTGTGCGTGGCGGGCCTGCTCTGGATCGTCGCCGCCCTCCTCTTCGCTTCCCTGGCCGAGGAGCCCGGCGCCACCGAGGGCGGCCGCAACGCGCTCACCATGGCGATCGCGCAGTTCGGGCTGCTGCGGGACGATCCCCAGCTCACGCGATTCACGATCGTGCGCTGCCTGCTGCTTGCCGTCACGCTGGCGCCACCCTTCCTGGTGGCGCTGGAGGGAGGAGCGTCCAACGCGGCCGGCGTGGCGCTGGGTCCGCTGGTGATCGCCTCGGCGCTCGCGAAGATCTCGAGCAGCTACGTCTGGGGGCGGCTCTCCGACCGGTCGAGCCGGCGCGTGCTGATCGTGTCCGCCTGGATCGGAGCTCTGAGCCTGGCGATCGCGGCGCTGGTAGGCGCCGGCTTCACCGCCTGGGCGGGCATCACCATCACGTCGTTTCTCGTGGTCCCGGCTCTGGTCTTCGTCCTGACGATCGCGGAGCAAGGCGTCAAGCTCGGTCGAACGACGCACGTCGTGGACATGGCGAACGCCGAGCGCAGGGGCGCGTACACCGCGCTCTCCAACACCATCAGCGGAGTAATCATGCTGGGCGCAGGCGTCTTCGGAATCCTCGCGCAGATGTACGGCACCGTGGCCGTGCTGGCGCTTCTCGGCGTGCTCTGCCTGCTGGGCGTATGGCTGGCCAGCGGGCTGGAGGAGGTCCAGCAGGCTTGAGCGCGCCGCCGCTGTCGGCTACTGCAGCAGCGTACGCAGGACGTACGGCATGATTCCGCCGTTGCGATAGTAGGCGGCCTCGCTCGGTGTTTCGATGCGCACGATCGCTTCGAACTCGACCTTGCCCGCCCGCACCTTCACCGTCCCTGGCGCGCGACCCTCGTTCAGCGCGGTCACGCCCCGGATGTCGCAGACCTCGTCGCCCTTCAATCCGAGCGTCTCGGCATTCTGACCCTCGGGATACTGCAGCGGCAGGACGCCCATTCCGAGCAGGTTGGAACGATGGATGCGCTCGTAGGATTCCGCGATCACCGCCCGCACGCCGAGCAGCATGGTGCCCTTGGCGGCCCAGTCCCGGGACGATCCCGAGCCATACTCCTTGCCCGCCAGGATCACGAGCGGCGTACCCGCGGCGATGTAGGCCTGGGACGCCTCGAAGATCGTGGTGACGGGAGCGTCCGGCCGGGTGAAGTCGCGCGTGAAGCCTCCCTCGGTGCCGGGCGCGAGCTGGTTGCGCAGCCGGATGTTGGCGAAGGTGCCGCGGATCATCACCTCGTGGTTGCCGCGCCGCGATCCGTACGAGTTGAAGTCACGCGGCGCGACGCCCTGAGCCTGCAGGTAGGCACCGGCCGGCGAGTCCTTCGCGATGGACCCGGCAGGGCTGATGTGGTCGGTCGTCACCGAGTCTCCCAGACGGGCGAGGATCCGCGCACCGACGATGTCGGTGAGGGGCGTCGGGTCGCGGCCCATGTCGTCGAAGTACGGCGGCCGGCGCACATAGGTGGATGCGTCGTCCCAGGCGAAGACGTCGCCGTGCGGCGTCGGCAGCGACTTCCAGCGCTCGTCGCCGGCGAAGACGTCGGCATAGCCGTCCCTGAACATGGTCGAATCGATCAGCGACTCGGCCAGCGTCTGGACCTCGCCCGACGACGGCCAGATGTCCTTCAGGAAGACATCGCGTCCGTCCTTTCCCTTGCCGAGAGGCTGGTTGTAGAGGTCGATGTCCATGGTGCCCGCCAGCGCATACGCGACCACCAGCGGAGGCGACATCAGGTAGTTCATCTTCACCTCGGGATGGATGCGCCCCTCGAAGTTGCGATTGCCCGATAGCGCGGACACGACGGAGAGGTCGTGCCGACCGACGGCCTGGCTCACCTCGGGCACCAGCGGACCCGAGTTTCCGATGCAGGTGGTGCAGCCGTAGCCGACCAGATGGAAGCCCAGCGCCTCCAGGTAGCGGGTCAGCCCGGCGCGCTCGAAGTAGTCGGTCACCACCCGGGAACCGGGCGCAAGGCTCGTCTTCACCCAGGGCTTGCTGGAGAGCCCGAGCTCCACCGCCTTCTTGGCCAACAGGGCAGCCGCGATCATCACCATCGGATTCGAGGTGTTCGTGCACGAGGTGATGGCGGCGATGACCACCGATCCATGGTCGATGGTGTAGCTGGCACCGTCGCTTGCGGTGATCTCGACCGGACGCCGGGGACGGCTGTCGTCCGGCGGCGCCTCCTCCGAGAAATCCCGTGGCGGCGCCGAGCGTCGCGAGGAATCGTGGTACGCCGGCGGGTCGGACGCCGGAAAAGTCTCCTCCACCGCCTTGTCGTAGCCTTGTCGCGGCAGCGCCGCCGCATCGGCGAAGAGCGTCAGCGCGCCGTGGAACGCCTGGCGCGCATCCGCCAGCGAGATGCGGTCCTGGGGCCGCTTGGGACCCGCGATGGAGGGCACCACGGTCGAGAGGTCCAGCTCCAGCCGCTCCGAGTAGCGCGGCTCGGCCTTCGGGTCATGCCACAGCCCCTGGGCCTTGGCGTAGGCCTCCACCAGCGCGATCTGGGATTGCGAGCGCCCGGTGAGCTTCAGGTAGCGCAAGGTCTCGGCGTCGATCGGAAAGATCGAGACCGTGGATCCGTACTCCGGCGTCATGTTGCCGATGGTGGCGCGATTGGCGAGCGGTACCGACGCCACGCCGGGCCCGTAGAACTCCACGAACTTGCCCACCACCCGATGCTCGCGCAGCCGCTCGGTGATGGTCAGCACCAGGTCCGTCGCGGTGGCGCCCTCGCGCAGGGCGCCGGTCAGCTTGAACCCGACTACCCGGGGGATCAGCATCGAGATCGGCTGGCCGAGCATCGCGGCCTCCGCTTCGATCCCGCCGACCCCCCAGGCGAGGACGCCCAGGCCATTGACCATCGGCGTGTGGGAATCCGTCCCGACGCAGGTATCCGGATAGGCGAGCGTGGCGCCGTCTTCCTCGCGAGTGAAGACACCGCGCGCCAGGTGCTCGAGGTTGACCTGGTGCACGATGCCGGTGCCCGGCGGGACGACCCTGAAGTCGTCGAAGGCCTCCTGGCCCCAGCGCAGGAACTGGTAGCGCTCCCGGTTTCGCTCGTACTCGATCTCCACGTTTCGGGCGAACGCGTCGGCCGTTCCGAAGACATCGACGATCACCGAGTGATCGATCACCAGCTCCACCGGCGCGAGTGGATTGATTCTTGCCGGGTCCCCGCCCAGCTTGCGCATCGCCTCGCGCATTGCGGCGAGGTCGACGACCGCCGGCACGCCGGTGAAGTCCTGCAGCAGCACGCGCGCCGGGGTGAAGGCGATCTCGCGATCCGGCTCGGCATCCGGATTCCAGCCGGCGAGCGCCCGGATGCTGTCGGCCGTCACGTCTCCGCCGTTCTCCATGCGCAGCAGGTTCTCGAGCAGGATCTTGAGCGAGTACGGCAGGCTCGCGACATCGAACCCGGCCTTGGCAACGGCATCGAGCCGGTAGATCGCGTAGGGCTTGCCATCGACTTCCAGCTTGCCTTTCGCCCCGAAGCTGTCGGCGCTTTGCATCAGCCGCTCCCTTTTCTGGTTTCTAGTATCTGTAGATCGCGGCGACGCCCGAGCTCGCGGGCATCCGCTCCGCGGGCACGACGACGACTTCGCCGCCCGAGCCGATGACGAGCTCGCCGATGTCGTCGATGAGGTCATCCGTCGCGGGATCGCCGCTCTCGCGTAGCCGGATGCGCCCGCTCGCACGGTCCAGGTGGCCCCAGACGTGGCGATCGGCGTCCACCAGCAGCGTGGCGATGCGCCCTGCCGCGGCCGCTTCGGCGACGCGTGCCAGGTCTTCTTCCGCGGCATCGCGCGCCTTCGCCACGTTGAAGCGCTCCACCAACCCCTGCAGCCGCTGGAGATAATATGGCCCGACGACCTGCCAGGCCCGCTCGCGTAATCCGTCGGTTCCGAGACTATCGGGATGGACGTCGATCGCATCCGGCATCAGGAAGGCGTTGTGACTGACCCGTCGAAACAGCGCCTGATGCTCCGGCAGCGCGGCCAGGAAGAGCGGCAAGCCGTCGGCCTGCGAGTGATGCTCGAGCACTGCCCGGTCCGCCGCGCGAAAGAAGCGCTCGGTCTCGCTGTCCTGCGCGTCCGATTTCTCGCCGAAGCCCTGCATGACCGCGGGCCGGCCGACTCCGGTCGCCCTCGAGGCCGGGAAGACGCTGCCCGGGGTCGGCTCGATCGCTTCCTCGCCGAGCGCGTCGGCAGGCGTCCTGGGCACGCGGGCGTCCAGCGCGACTTCGTCGACGACGTCGCGGTTGCCCTCGAAAAGCCTGATGTCCTTCCGGGTCAGCGCAAGGATCTGGTAGCGGTCGGCGGATTGCACGATGCGCAGGAGCGGTTTCGTGTGGAAGCTGTCCGCCACGACCACCAGCTCCTTCACGGGCCGCTGCAACCGGTAGTGCCGGAACATCCCGGGTGCGGCGAGCACCGCCAATCCGTCGAGGGCGTGGTTCCAGAAGTTTCGGTCGTCGGCCAGCGCGCGGAACGGCTCCATGATGGATGCGATCTCGCGCGCCGGATGCTGCCGCAGCAACCGTTCCTCGATCTCCTTCGTGAGGTTGCCGAAGCGGATCGGATCCTGCTCGGCATCGGGATGGTGGCGATGCGTCGGCTGGTACAGCGAAACGCAGGGCGCATCCCGCTTGCCCAGCAGCCCGGGGTAGTCCTTGATGAGCGTGTCCATGAACTCCTCTCGATCGCAATCTGCGATGTTAAGGTGTCGTCGACCCAATCCCATACGATACACCTGCCGGTCGCAGGACAGAGCGATCTGCACGTCTTCTGCACGCGGCTCGACGAGACTCGCGGCCGCCGGCCTCGCGATACCGTCAGGAGCCCGTGGTCGACTCGAGGCCGCGCAATCCGAGGCGCTCCCGGACGAAGGCGTCGCGGGCGGCCGAATCCGGCGCCACGTCCCGAACGGAGCACCAGCGGGCGAACTCGTCGGGATCGACGTCCACCCGTTGCGGCGAGAATCCCTGCCGGCCGAGCTCTCGCTCCATCCGGCTGGCCTTCTGGCGCCAGCTCGCATGGGTCTTCGGAAACGAGATGCCGTCGCTCATCACCTCCCGGACGCGGTCGTACCGCTCCGGGCGATACCAGGCAATTCCCACGACGGTTCCGGTCGATGTGGACATGACATGCTCCGCCAGGCAGACGACGACCGGCAGGGTCGGGTCTGCTGACCCCTGCCCCATTCTGCGGCGGCCGCTGCCGGGCGACAAGGAGCAATGCACAAGCCCGCGTCACGGCTGCGCGCCGGGCGTTGTCCTACTGCCTTCGGAGCGGGTCGCCCGATTGCCCGGTTCAGCGCTTGATCTGGTAGCCGGTGCGAAAGATCCACCAGACCGCGGCGAGGCAGAGCGCAAGGAACACCAGGATCATCACGAGGCTCGTGGCCACGCCCACGTCCGCGAGCTCGTAGAAGCTCCAGCGAAAGCCGCTGATGAGGTAGAGAACCGGATTCACGAGCGCCACCTGCTGCCAGAACTCCGGCAGCATATCCACCGAGTAGAAGCTGCCGCCGAGAAACGCGAGCGGCGTCACGATCAGGAGCGGGATGATCTGCAGCTTCTCGAAGTTGTCCGCCCAGATGCCGATGATGAAACCGAACAGGCTGAAGGTGACGCAGGTGAGGAAGAGGAAGGCGAGCATCCAGAACGGATGCGCGATCCGCACCGGCACCAGCAGCGACGCCGTGGCGAGGATGATCAGGCCGAGGATCATCGACTTCGTCGCGGCCGCCCCGACATAGGCGATCACGATCTCGAAGGTGGAGACCGGAGCCGAAAGCAGCTCGTAGATCGTCCCGGTGAACTTCGGGAAGAAGATCGCGAACGACGCGTTCGAGATGCTCTGGGTGAGCAGCGACAGCATGATCAGGCCCGGCACGATGAAGGAGCCGTAGGCCACGCCTTGGATCTCGGTGATGCGCGAGCCGATCGCGGTCCCGAACACGACGAAGTAGAGCGAGGTGGACAAGACCGGCGAGACGACGCTCTGGAGCAGCGTGCGCGCGGTGCGCGCCATCTCGAACTTGTAGATGGCACGAATGGCAGGCAGGTTCATTGCGGGATCCGGTTGCGAACGGTCGCCGGATCCGACCCTCGCTCGCCCGCCGTCACGCCGGGGCGATTGACCAGGTCCACGAAGATGTCCTCCAGCGAGCTCTGGCTGGTATGCAGGTCCCGGATGGCGACGCCTTCGCGGCCGAGCGCGCCGAGCAGCGGGCCGACGCCGCTTTCCGCGGCCTTCGCGTCGTAGCCGTAGACCAGGCGGGTCCCATCGTCCGCGAGCTCCATCGCGTACGCGGCGAGCGCGGCCGGGATGGCCGCGAGCGGCTCGGCCAGCTCCACCACCAGCGACTTGCGCCCGAGCTTGCGCATCAGCTCGGCCTTGTCCTCGACCAGCAGGATCTCGCCGTGGTTGATGACGCCGACACGATCCGCGATCTCTTCGGCTTCCTCGATGTAGTGGGTGGTGAGGATGATGGTGACGCCGTTGGCGCGAAGCTCTCCGATGAGCTGCCACATGCCGGCACGCAGCTGCACGTCGACGCCGGCCGTGGGCTCGTCCAGGAACAGGATCCGCGGCTCGTGGGACAGCGCCTTGGCGATCAGCAACCGCCGCTTCATCCCCCCGGAGAGCGTCATCACCTTGTTGTCCCGCTTGTCCCACAGCGAAAGGTCGCGCAGCACCTTCTCGATGTACGCCGGGTTCGGGCGCTTCCCGAAGAGGCCCCGGCTGAAGCTCACGGTATCGCGGACCGACTCGAACGCGTCCGTCGTGAGCTCCTGCGGCACCAGCCCGATCAGCGACCGGGTGGCGCGGTAGTCCCGCACGACGTCATGGCCCGCCACCATGACCCGGCCCTCGCTTGGATTCACCAGACCGCAGATAATGCTGATGAGCGTAGTCTTGCCCGCACCGTTGGGCCCCAGCAGAGCGAGGATCTCGCCCTCACGTATGGCCAGATCCACCTTCTTGAGGGCCTCGAACCCCGACGCATAGGTCTTGGACAGTCCCTCGATCTGGATCAGCGTCGGCATGGTCGTGAATGTACCGGCTTGGGCAGGAGCCCGCAAAATCCCGTGGGCATGACTCTTGCGTAACCCTTTTGGTGGATTCTCCCTACCTATGCCTGCTTCCCTCCGATCCGAACGAACCGATGTCGTGGCGGAGCGCACGCCGCCTGCGACGGCCGAGGCCCGCCACCCGGTCATCCGCGTCCTGACGGTCAATACCCACAAGGGCTTCACCTTCCTCAATCGCAAGTTCATCCTGCACGAGCTGCGGGATGCCGTGCGCAAGGTGGGCGCCGACCTGGTCTTCCTGCAGGAGGTGCACGGCGCCAATGACAGGCACGGTGCCCGGGTGCCCAACTGGCCGGCGGCCCCGCAGTACGAGTTCATGGCGGATACCCTCTGGCCGCAGTTCGCCTACGGGCGCAATGCCGTCTACCCGCACGGTCACCACGGCAATGCGGTCCTGTCCAAGTATCCGATCGTGCGCTACGAGAATCGCGACGTGTCGATCAGCGGCCCCGAGCGGCGCGCCCTGCTTCACTGCGTCCTGGAAGTTCCGGGCTGGCACTCGAACGTCCATGCCGTCTGCGTCCACCTGGGCCTGCGCGAGCAGCACCGGTTGCGGCAGATGGACCTGCTCTGCAAGCTGGTGAACGAGGAGATTCCGGATGGGGAGCCGGTCGTGGTCGCCGGGGACTTCAACGACTGGCGTCGCCGCGGCCACCGCATCCTGGGCGCCAAGGCCGGGCTCAAGGAGGTCTTCGTGCACGCGCGCGGCCGCTCGGCCCGGACCTTTCCTGCCCGCTACCCCCTGCTCCACCTGGACCGGATCTACGTCCGGAACGCACGGGCCTATGCGCCGCTGATCCTGCCGCGTCGGCCGTGGTCCCACCTTTCGGACCATGCGCCGCTTGCCGCGGAGATCGCGCTGTGACGACGGGGGACGGGCCTTGAGGAAGCGCGGCCAGGGCGGCAGCCGCTGGGTCGAGGGCAACCGGGTCACCTTGCTGGAGAACGGCGAGGAGTTCTATCCGCGTGCCTTCGAGGTCATCGGCAGCGCGCGCAAGGAAGTGTTGCTCGAGACCTTCATCCTGTTCGACGACCAGGTCGGGCGGGCGCTGCGCGAGGCCCTGATCGCGGCAGCCCGCCGCGGCGCGCAGGTCGACGTGACCATCGACGGCTGGGGGTCCGCCTTCCTGCCGCCCAACTTCGTCTCGGAGATGCTGGAGGCGGGCGTTCGCATCCACGTCTTCGACCCTGGCCGGCGCATCCTCTCCTGGCGCACCAACATGTTCCGCCGGATGCATCGCAAGATCCTGGTGGTGGACGGCGAGCGTGCCTTCGTCGGCGGAATCAACTACTCCGCGGACCACCTGCGGGACTTCGGCCCGATGGCCAAGCAGGACTACGCGGTCGAGGTGGAAGGACCGATCGTCGGCACGATCCGCGGGTTCGCCCGGACAGCCTTGCGCCACGGCGAGCCGCGGCGCTCCTGGATGCGTCGCAAGCACCTCGAGGCGCGCGACGCATCGGTGCCACGCAAGGGCACGGTGCAGGCGATGTTCGTCACCCGCGACAATACCTACCACCGTACCGACATCGAGCTCCATTACCGCGCCGCCATCCGGCTCGCCCGCAAGCGGGTGATCATCGCCAACGCGTATTTCTTCCCCGGATACCGGCTGCTGAAGGAGATGCGCCGGGCGGCGCGGCGCGGCGTGGACGTCCATCTGATTCTCCAGGGCGAGCCCGACATGGCGATCGTGAAGAGCGCTGCATCGCTGCTGTACAGCCACCTGGTGGCCGCGGGCGTCAAGATCCACGAGTACACCGATCGGCCGCTGCACGGGAAGGTGGCGGTGGTGGACGACGAGTGGGCCACCGTCGGCTCCAGCAACCTCGATCCGCTCAGCCTGTCCCTGAATCTCGAGGCCAACCTGATGGTGCGGGACCGGGAGTTCGCCACCCATCTCGCGGAGCGGCTCGAGTGCCTCATACGCGACAGCTGCCGGCTCGTCGCCGAGGAGTCTCTTACCCGAGCCAGCACGTGGACCATGGTGCGCAGCTTCTTCGTCTTTCACTTCCTGCGCCATTTCCCCACCTGGGCCGCGTCGCTTCCGGCGCACGCGCCCAAGGTCCGGTCGCTCGACCCGGGGTCGGGGCCGGCGACATGACTTCATCGCCCGGCCGCCCATGGTGGCCGTGGTTGCGGCGGCTGCTCACGCTCGCCTTCTTCGCCCTGGTCGGGTGGCTGCTGGTACGGGGCGCGCGATCCATCGAATGGGCCGAAGTAGCCAGCGCCCTCGCCGAGCGGCCGCTGGCCTCCCTCGCGCCTGCCGCCCTGGCGGCAGCGGCCAGCTACCTGGTCTACGGCACCTACGATCTCATCGGGCGCCGCTACGCGGGCCACGCGCTTCCGAAGCGGCGCGTCCTCACCATCGCGTTCGTGAGCTACGCCTTCAACCTCAACCTCGGCAGCCTGGTCGGCGGCATCGGCTTTCGCCACCGCCTGTACTCCCGGCTCGGCCTCCCGGACGGGCAGATCTCGCGGATCATCGCGTTCAGCATGCTCACCAACTGGAGCGGCTATTTCATGCTCGGCGGCATCGCCTTCGCCCTGGGCCGCATCGACCTGCCGGCGGACTGGGCCATCGGCACAGGCGCGTTGAGGGTGGTCGGCCTGCTGCTGGTCGCCGTGGCGGCCGCCTACCTCCTCCTCTGCACTTTCTCGCGAAAGCGCGAATGGGTGGTCCGTGGCCACACCATCGACCTGCCGAGCGGCCGGATGGCGGGCCTCCAGATACTGGTGTCCGCGCTCAACTGGGCGCTAATCGCGCTGGTCTGCTACCTGCTGCTCCAGCGGGAGATTCCGTACGCCACCGTGCTGCAGGTCCTGCTGGTCGCGGCGGTCGCGGGGCTGCTGACCCACGTGCCCGGAGGGCTCGGCGTGATCGAAGCGGTGTTCCTCGCCTTGCTCAGCCATCGCCTTCCGGCGCAGCAGCTCCTCGCGGGGCTGCTCGCCTACCGTGGCGTCTACTACCTCGCTCCCCTCGCACTCGCGCTGTTCACCTACCTCGTGATGGAGGGGCGGATCGGGCGGGCTGGCGCGGCCGCCCATGGCACTGCCCCGCGCTAACATCGAGGCACCACCCGATCCGCGCCGCGCAGCCTGAGACCGTTCGCGCCGGCGCCGCCCACGAAGCACGGAAGCACCGCCATGACACTCGACCGGATCCTGCATGAGCTCGCCCCCGACGGCGGCATTCTGGCCAACGACGGCCTCGCCGTGCACACGCCGATCGACGGCAGCCGCCTCGGCTGCGTCGCCCGCACCAGCGCTGCGCAGGCCGCGGCCACTATCGATCGCGCCCATGCCGCCTTCCTGCGCTGGCGGCTGGTGCCCGCGCCGGTGCGAGGCGAGCTGGTCCGGTTGCTCGGCGAGCAGCTTCGGCGCCACAAGGATGCGCTCGGGCGGCTGGTGACCCTGGAGGCGGGGAAGATCCTCTCGGAGGGCCGCGGCGAGGTGCAGGAGATGATCGACATCTGCGACTTCGCGGTGGGCCTGTCACGCCAGCTCCACGGCCTCACCATCGCCTCGGAACGGCCCGGCCACCGCATGATGGAGACATGGCATCCGGCAGGCGTCGTCGGCGTCATCTCCGCGTTCAATTTTCCGGTGGCGGTCTGGTCGTGGAACGCCGCGCTCGCGCTGGTCTGCGGCGACAGCGTGATCTGGAAGCCCTCGGAGAAGACGCCGCTCACCGCGCTGGCGTGCCATGCGCTGCTCGGCCGCGCGATCGAGCAATTTTCCCGGTCGCATCCGGAGCTGGCGCCCGAGGGGCTGCATGCGGTGCTGATCGGGGAGAGCGACATCGGCGAGACGCTTGCCGCGTCGCGGCGCGTGGCGGTCGTGAGCGCGACCGGGAGCACCCGGATGGGACGCGCGGTGGCGGTGCGGGTGGCGGAGCGGCTCGGCCGCTCGATCCTGGAGCTGGGCGGCAACAACGCGATGATCGTCGCGCCCAGCGCGGACCTGGAGCTCGCGGCGCGGGCGGTGACCTTCGCCGCCGTCGGGACCGCCGGGCAGCGCTGCACTACCCTGCGCCGGCTGATCGTGCACGAATCGGTGGCGCAGGGGCTGGTGGCCCGGCTCTCGCGGATCTATGAGAGCGTCACGGTGGGCGATCCGCGCGAGCCCGGGACGCTGGTGGGACCGCTGATCGATCGCGCCGCCTTCGACGGCATGCAGCGCGCGCTGGAGCGCGCGGTCGCCGAGGGTGGCACGGTGCTGGGCGGCGGGCGGGTCCGGGAGGACCTGGGCGGAGCGGCCTGGTACGTGCGGCCGGCGCTCGTGACCATGCCGGCGCAGACCGACATCGTGCGCGAGGAGACCTTCGCGCCGATCCTCTACGTCATGACCTACCGCACGCTCACCGAGGCGATCGACCTGCAGAACGACGTGCCGCAAGGGCTGTCGTCGGCGATCTTCACTCGGGACCTGCAGGAGTCGGAGATCTTTCTCTCCGCGGCGGGAAGCGACTGCGGCATCGCCAATGTCAACATCGGGACCTCCGGCGCGGAGATTGGCGGCGCCTTCGGCGGCGAGAAGGACACCGGCGGCGGCCGTGAATCGGGATCGGACGCGTGGAAGGGCTACATGCGCCGGGCGACCAACACGATCAACTACAGCGACAGCCTGCCGCTCGCGCAGGGCGTCTCGTTCGACGTAGCGGCGACGTGAGCGCCCCCGCATGGCGACGGGAACGCATGCGATGAGCGGCCGCCGGGTGGTCATCGTGGGCGGCGGCGCGATCGGCAGCGCCATCGCCTATTTCCTCACGTGTCCCGTACCCGGGGAACCACGCCCGGAAGTCACCGTGATCGAGCGCGACTTCACCTATGCCCGCGCCTCCTCGGCTCTCTCGGCAAGCTCGATCCGGCAGCAGTTCTCCACGGCGGTGAACATCGCCATGTCGCGCTTCGGCATCGGGTTCCTGCGCGAGATCGGCGAGTCCCTCGCCATCGATGGCGAGCGGCCGGACGTGGGGCTGGTGGAGCCGGGCTATCTCTATCTCGCCACGCCGGCCGGAGTCGACCGGCTTCGGGAGAACCACGCGGTCCAGCGCGAGAGCGGCGTCGCGGTCGCGCTGCTCTCGCCCGACGAGCTCCGGGCCCGCTTTCCCTGGCTCGCGACCGACGGCATCGCGCTCGGGTCGCTCGGTCTGCGCGACGAAGGCTGGTTCGACGGCTATGGACTGATGCAGGCGCTGCGCCGCAAGGCGGTGGCCCAGGGTGCGCGCTACCTCCAGGCGGAGGCCCACGGGTTCCAGCGGGACTCAGGCGGCCGCGTGACCGCCGTGCTGGTCCGCGAACGCGGTCGGGACGGCGCGAGCCGGGGACCAAGCCGTGCGCTCGCATGCGATGCGGCCGTCAACGCAGCCGGTCCATGGGCGGCCTCGGTCGCGGCCTGGGCCGGCATCGCACTGCCGGTGGCGGCACGACGGCGCAGCGTCTTCGCCTTCACGTGCCCGAGCCGCCTGCCGGGCTGCCCGCTGGTCATCGACCCCTCGGGCATCTGGTTCCGGCCGGAGGGCGACCGGTTCATCTGCGGCTTCACACCACAGGACGACCCCGACGAGCCGCCGCTCGAGGTGGAGTACGCCGCGTTCGACGAGCACATCTGGCCGGCGCTTGCCCATCGCGTCCCCGCCTTCGAGGCGATCCGCATGGCGGGTGCCTGGGCCGGCTACTACGAGATGAACACCTTCGACCACAATGCCGTGATCGGCCTGCATCCGTCCTGCGGCAACCTCTACTTCGCGGTCGGCTTCTCCGGCCATGGACTGCAGCAGGCGCCGGCGACCGGCCTTGGCATTGCCGAGGCGATCCGACATGGCGGCTATCGGACACTCGACCTCGCTCCGCTCGGCTTCCAGCGCATCCTGGAGCGGCGTCCGCTGCTCGAGCGCAACGTAATCTGAGCGCCTGGCGCCAATGGCGCAGGCGCCCGCCCCTGCCTCTCTAACGCCTGCCCGGGTCGAAGCGCCGTGTCAGACCCTGCCAGCACTGGAAGTAATCCGCCTGCAACTGAGCCGATCGCAGCGCCGCAACCGTCGGGCGGATCACGCAACGCGTCTCGAACATGAAGGCCATGGTGTCCTTCACGTAGGTCGGCTTCGCGGTGTCCGCGCTGCTGGCCCGCTCGAAGGTCTCCGCGTCCGGGCCATGGCCCGACATGCAGTTGTGCAGGCTGGCGCCGCCGGGGACGAACCCCTCGGCCTTGGCATCGTAGGCGCCGGTGATGAGGCCCATGAACTCGCTCGCCACGTTGCGGTGGAACCAGGGCGGGCGAAAGGTGTCCTGCGCCACCAGCACCCGCGGTGGAAAGATGACGAAGTCGATCGCGTCGACGCCCGGCGTGTCGGATTGCGACTGCAGCACGAGGAAGATCGACGGGTCCGGATGGTCGAAGGTGATGCTGCCGATGGCGTTGAATCGGCGCAGGTCGTACTTGTACGGCGCATGGTTGCCATGCCAGGCCACCACGTCGAGCGGCGAATGATCCATCTCGGCGGCCCACAGATGCCCCATGAACTTGGCGACCAGTTGGCAGGCGCCGTCACGATCCTCGTACCAGGCGGCCGGCGTGAGGAAGTCACGCGGGTTCGCAAGCCCGTTGGAGCCGATCGGGCCGAGGTCCGGCAGTCTGAAGGGTGCGCCGAAGTTCTCGCAGACATAGCCGCGCGCCGCGCCATCGGGCAGCTCCACGCGGAAGCGGATGCCGCGTGGGATCACCGCGATCTCCTGCGGCTCGACATCGAGCAGGCCGAGCTCGGTCGCGAGGCGCAGCCGCCCCATCTGCGGCACGATGAGAAGCTCGCCGTCGGCGTCGTAGAAGTAGCGGTCCGCCATGGAGCGGTTGGCCACGTAGACGTGGATGCCACAGCCGCTCTGCGCATGGGGATCGCCGTTGCCTGCCATCGTCACGAGGCCGTCGACGAAATCGAGCGGGGTGGATCCCGCGTCCGGCACCGGCATCGGATCCCAGCGAAGCTGGTTGGGCGGCGTCGGCTCGGCGCCGAAGTCGCTGGTGATCGACCCACCGTCGATCCGTACGAAGGGACGATGCTGCGCGGCGGGCCGTATGCGGTAGAGCCATGACCGACGGTTGCTCGCGCGCGGCGCCGTGAAGGCGGTGCCGGAGATCTGCTCCGCGTAGAGGCCGTAGGCGCAGCGCTGCGGCGAGTTCCTGCCTTCCGGCAAGGCGCCCGGCAACGCTTCGGTGGCGAACTCGTTTCCGAAGCCCGACAGGTAGGAGGGAGATTCCCGGCTCGAGCCGCCACGAGTGCCCATGCGATGACTCCTGCGAATGCGTGCGCGTCGCCGGACTCGGGTGAGCGCGGCGGATTCGATGCAAGAATAGCAACGTTCGATGAAGGCTTCAGTGATCGGAGGAAGACCCTGATGGCAAGCGCCCCGGACGAGCCGCGGTCGGCGGTCGCGGGTCCGGATGTCCGCGCCACGGTCGGTCGGGCGTGGACATCCGTCGGCCTCGATCCGCGGGCGCTTCAGGCGCTGGAGTTCGAGGGGACGCGGCCGGCGCTGCCCTCCTCTTTCGCCGTCAGCCACGTGGCCCAGGCCGCGATCGCGCTGGCGGCACTGGCGGCGGCGGAGATCTGGCACCGCCGCGGCGGCCGGCGCCAGCAGGTGGCCGTCGACCTTCGCCATGCCGCCATCGAGGCGCGCAGCGACCGCTACTTCGCCATCGACGGTCACGCCATCGCGGTCGGCGATCCGCTCACCGGTCTCTATCGCTGCGGCGACGGTGGCTGGGTGCGCATCCACGCCAACTTCGCGCATCACCGCGACGGCGCACTCGCGCTGCTCGGTTGCGGGCCCTCCCGGGATGCGATCACCGCCGCACTGCGCGGCCATTCCGCGCTCGGATTCGAGGAAGCCGCTGCCGCGAGCGGCCTGCCGATAGTCGCGCTGCGATCCACCGCCGAGTGGAATGCGCATCCGCAGGGACAGGCGGTCGCGGCGCTGCCGCTCCTGTCGGTCACGCGCATCGGCGAGGCGCCCCCGCGCACCCTGCGACGGCAGGACGCGGGCTCGCCTGCCGAGCGACCGCTCGCCGGCGTGCGGGTCCTGGAGCTCACGCGGATTCTCGCCGGCCCGGTCGCCGGCCGCACGCTCGCGGCCCATGGCGCCGACGTGCTGCTGGTGAATTCGCCCTCGCTGCCGAACATCGAGGCGGTGCCCGACGTGAGCCGCGGCAAGCTGAGCACCCACATCGACCTGCGCGACAGCGGCGGCCAGGCCGCGCTGGAGTCGCTGCTCGAGACGGCCGACGTGTTCCTGCAAGGCTACCGGCCCGGCAGCCTCGCGGCGCACGGCCTCGGGCCCCAGGCCCTGGCTCGGCGACACCCGGGCATCGTCTGCGCATCGCTCTCGGCCTGGGGGCCGGAGGGACCGTGGCGACAGCGGCGGGGCTTCGATTCGCTGGTCCAGACGGCGGCGGGCTTCAACCTCGACGAGGCCCAGGCCGCGGGCGAGGTGACACCGAAGCCCCTGCCGACGCAGATCCTCGATCACGCCGCGGGCCATCTGCTCGCGTTCGGCATCGGCGCCGCCCTGCTTCGCCGCGCCACCGAAGGCGGAAGCTGGCAGGTGCTGGTTTCGCTCGCACAGGTCGCGGCCTGGCTGCGCTCGCTCGGCCGCGTCGCGGGCGGCTTCGACGTGGCCGATCCGGGCCGCGGCGACGTGCGGGATCTGCTGGAGACCGTGCCCTCCGGCTTCGGCGCGCTCACCGCAGTGCGCCATGCCGCGCGCATGAGCGAAACACCGCCAGGATGGCACCGACCTGCCGTCCCGCTCGGTGCGAGTCAGCCTCGCTGGCCGGACGAGTAGACCGCACCGCCGAACACTGCCGGTGAGCGGTGTAGACTCTGGCTAGCTTCGCCACCCCGGATCGCAACTGCATTGAACAAGCTCACCGAAACTGCCAGCGGCACATTCGTCATCGCCGCGACGCCATTCGCCGAGGACGGCATGCTGGATCTCGAGAGCGCGCGCTCGATGACCGACTTCTATCGGGAATGCGGCGCGAGCGGCATGACCATCCTCGGCATCATGGGCGAAGCGCCCAAGCTCTCGCAGGAAGAGAGCCTGCAGTTCGTGCGCAGCGTGCTGAAGCAGGCCGACGGGAAGATCCCAGTCGTGGTGGGCGTGAGCAACCCGGGCGTCGACAACCTGGTCAACCTCGCCAAGCGCTCGATGGACGCCGGCGCGGCCGGCGTGATGATCGCCCCGACCCCCGGCCTGAAGACCGACGAGCAGGTCTACGGCTACTTCGAGCAGGTGGTCTCGCGCCTCGAGGGCATTCCGTGGGTGATGCAGGACTACCCGCAGGCGACGATGGTGCACATGGCGCCGTATCTCATCACGCGCATGGTGCACGACTTCCCCGGCCTGGTGATGTTCAAGCACGAGGACTGGCCGGGTCTCAACAAGATCACCACCCTGCGCGAGGCCGAGCGCCACGGCACGCGCCGGATCTCCATCCTGGTCGGTCTCGGCGGGCTCCACTTTCCGCAGGAGCTTGGCCGCGGCGTCGATGGCGCGATGACCGGATTCGCCTATCCCGAGGCGCTGGTGAAGACACAGCAGCTCTATCAGGCGGGTAAGCGCGAGGACGCGGAGGACGTGTTCGACGCGTACCTGCCCCTGGTGCGGCATGAGCTGCAGCCCGGCCTCGGGCTCGCCGTGCGCAAGTACCTCCTGAAGAAGCGCGGCGCCATCCGCTGGGATCGCCTGCGGTCGCCAGGCCCCAGGCTCAGCGTCCTGGACACGCAGGAGATCGACCACCTGGTCCGCCGAATGGAGCGACGCACCAAGCAGCTCGGCATCGGCGTGCCGATCGAGTTCAAGCGGTAGTCGCGCGCCGTACCGGCGCCAGCCCTGCGCGGCGGCCCTGCCGCGCCGCCACTCGGGCGAGAAACGTTACATTTTTGCCGGGGTGCTTGCGCGTCGATTTCCGCTGTGGTTTGCTTGCGGTGTGACACGCGGATCGGGACTGGCTGCCTGATTCCTTTTTGCAAGGTTTGACGTTTGGCGGGCATGGCCGTTGCCAAGCGTGCTGCAATCAAGGAAAGCCAGATGACCCCTCCGACGTACCATCCCGCCGCCCGGTTGGCCTCGAGGCTGCACGACGCGTTCCGGCACGTTCAGGCCGGCCTGACCTCTCTGCTCGAAATCGCGATCCTGCCCGCCAGGCGCGCGGCGCCCCTGCAACCCCGGATTCCGGACGAATGTCTCCTGCGGGCGCGCCTCGCCGCATCGCTCGGCGTTCGCCGCCAGCCCCAACGCCCCGGCCTGTGGCTGCGGACCACAAGGGAGGGAACGCAGCGCCTCTATCGCGTTCGCGACCACAACGGCCGGCTCTATGCGACCGTGGGCAGCTTCGCTCCAATGGCGGTCCCGACCGCACGGATGCCGGGCTACTGGGACCTCGTAGCCTGACAAGCCCGGCTCGCGCACGGCTTGAGCGGCCCGGCGAAGAAGGCCTGGCTGCGCGTGGGCTCTGCCTCCACTCACGAGGGTCGCTCCCCTCACCCGGCCGCGGGCGGCACTCGCTTGGGCGGTGGCTGGGTCGAATCGGGGCCCGGTGATCCCGGAGGTGGAGCGGTCCCGCTCCCCGGCGCCGGCGAGACCCGCACCGGCTGATCGCCGGCCTCCCCGATGGGAACCTGCACAATGCGCGTGACACCGTTGCGCCCAGGGAAATCCGCGAAGAGCGCCCGTACCATTGCCGGCATCACCGGCGCCAGCGCTGCCGAGCCGCCTTCGGACGACACCGTTCCCTCGTAGAGCCGCTGTCCGTTCGCCTCCGGCCTGCGTTCCTCGATGACGACACGCAGCTCACGGCGATAGAGGGTGGACTGCGCATAGTGGGTTCCGACCACACCGTAGGTCATCGGATAAGTCGGCGTCCAGACGTAGCGCACCCCACCCCCGGGGACCGGATACGGGGTCCAGGTCCAGACCGGGCCGTAGTGCGTGTAGCCATAGGCCGGATAGCCATGGACCACCGTGCGGCCACCGTCGATGGTGTATGTGATGCGCACGACGAGCTCGGACGGCGCACCACTTCCGGCAGCCACCAGCCCCTTGCCAACCAGCGCGTCGCGCACCAGGTCCGCGTACGTCCGGAATTCCAGGCTCTCCTTCTGGGCAGCGCTGGGCTCGATGACGAAGCGCCTGCCTTCCAGGCGGAGGTCCTGCTTTCCCTGGTGGAAGCTGGTGACCTGTGCCTCCATGTAGGTGGCGCAGCCGCCGGCCAGTGCGAGCATCGGAAGGAACAGCACCGCGAGCACGATGCGGCGCAGGTTGCCGGGACGGGCGAGTCCGCCGCGGACACGCGAGAGCTTGGCGATCATGGCGACGGTCTTCTCCATCTGTCGGATTCGACCTTACCACGCGGCGTGTCGCCCCGGAGCGGGCGACCCGGCAGGTACCGGTCCTATCTCCAGGCACCCGTATCATCGGCTCTCGACGAAATCGCCGCGGCGGCGCCAGGAACGCCGAGGCTGCCGCACGGATGCCCCGATGGAAACGATCGAAGTCCACCAGTACCGCTCCCTTGCCAACGGGCCACGGTTGCTCGTGCTCGGGGCGGTTCACGGTAACGAGACCTGCGGCCCCACCGCGATCCGTTCGGTCGCGGCGCAGTTTGCCACTGGCGAGCGGCGTCTGGCGCGGGGCGTGCTGACACTCGTGCCGGTGGCCAACCCGGTCGCGTTCAAGCGCGGCACGCGCGAGGGCGACCGCAACCTCAACCGGGACTTCCGACCGAGCGTGTGCCCGGAGAACGCCGAGGACCGGATCGCCAATCACCTTGCGCCGATCCTGCGCGACCACGATGCCCTGCTGGATCTCCATTCGTTCGCGGCCGAAGGCTCGCCCTTCGTCTTCATGGGCCCCGAGGACAACGAAGGCGACCTGGAGCCGTTCCGGCGCGCCCGCGAGGAGTTCGCGCTGGCCCGCGCCGTCGGCCCGCGGCGACTCGTGTACGGCTGGCTCCCCGCCTACGCGCGCGGCGTCGCCCGCCGCCCGGGCGGCAGCATCGCCTACGGCATCGGCACCACCGAGTACATGCGCAGCCAGGGCGGCTACGCGGTCACCGTCGAATGCGGCCAGCACGCGGATCCACACGCACCGGCCGTGGCGCGGCAGGCCATCGAGAATACGCTCGCCCTCCTGGGCCTTTGCGAGGAGCCGTCGGCTGCCCTCGACGTGGCAGCGGGCGCCGCATCGGCCGCGGCGTCGAGCGCACCGAGCGCACCGAGCGCACCGAGCGCAACGAGCGCAACGAGCGCACCGAGCGCAACGAGCGGACCGATCGAGCTGATCGAGATGTGCGAGGTGTTCGACCGTCACGACGCAAGCGACAGCTTCGTCGGGACCTGGCGCTCGTTCGACCGGGTCGTCGCGGGGCAGCCCATCGCACGGCGAGCCGGCGGCGAGCCGGTGAAGGCACCGGCAGACGGCTACGTCGTCTTCCCGAACCCCAATGCGGTCCCGGGCCGGGAGTGGTTCTACTTCGCGCGGCCCGGCCAGCGGGCCTGAGCATCGCGCCGGACGCGAGCGTGCGGATCGTCCACTGCCATCGTCTCGAGCTCACGCGGGCAACCGCGGCCGATGCGGCGCTGCTGGATGCGGCGGAGAGCGACCGCGCCGCGCGCTTCCGGTTCGATCACCTGCGCACCTGGCATGTGGCGGCCCATGCAGGCATGCGGCGGCTGCTCGGCCAGTGGCTCGACATGGATCCGGCGAGCATTCCCATCACGAGCACCGGCAACGGCAAGCCGGTCCTCGCCCCCGGCGCGGCGGCGCTGGCAGGCCCGCGCGCGCGCTGTGCGTCACCGCATTTCAACCTCACCCACTGCGGCGCGATCGGTTACCTCGGCATCGCCGGCTTCGAGATCGGCGTCGACGTCGAGGCCACGCGCCCGCTCGCGGACCTCGACTCGCTGATCGACGCCTGCTGCAGCCCGGCCGAGCGCGCACGTCTGGCGACGCTGCCCCCGGCCGAGCGCGCCCATGGCTTCCTGCGTCTCTGGACCCGGAAGGAAGCGGCGCTCAAGGCCTGGGGAACCGGGATCGGAGACATCCCGCTGACGGACGTCGCCGCCGAGGCCGACACGCTGCGCGCGGACGGCTTGCCGGGCGCCGCGGCGCTGCCGCCGCTGCGCCTGCGAACGCTGCTCCTGGAGGACGTGGTACTGAGCGTAGCCGCCGTGTCCGAGGACCCGTTCGAAGTGCGGCTGACGGCGGGTCCGGACTGAGCGGGCCGACTACGACGAGGCGGCCAGCAGCGACGCATTGCCGCCGGCCGCGGTGGTATCGATGCAGAGGTGACGCTCCACCAGATAGCGCCAGGGCGCCACGACCTCGGTCACCAGCGGGACGATCTCTCCCTGCCTCCGCGAGCAGGCGATGCGGATCGCGCGCGCCGTCCCGCAGCGCCCCGCGAACGCGACCAGCCCGAGCCCCGGCAGCGTCGCCAGCCAACGGAGATCGAGCAGCGCGCCCTGAAGCGGAAGGACGTTCACCGGCGCACCCGCCTCCCGCCACCGGGTGGCGACGGCGAGCCGGCCGCTGTCGACGCCGGCATCGAGCAGCAGCAGGGCAGGCCCGCCGATCGCGAGGGCCTGCGCGGCCTGCGCCAGCGCGACATCGACGTCCGGTCCGAGGCACAGCGCGACCTGGCGCGCCCGGTAGTGCAACTGGTTGCTTTCGCCGGTCGGCCCCGGCATGGCCAGCGGCCCACCCGCGAACGGCGCCATGGCCCGAAGGGCCCGCTCGGGCAGACCACCGTGCGCGACCAAGGGCAGGCGCAACGCCTCGAGGCGGTCCGGCCTCCGGGCCCAGGCGGCGGCGTCCAGCCGCGACCAGGCGGATCGGATACGCAGCGCCACGGTGGACTCCTCCGTTTCCTCCGGGACTTCTCGGACTTCGGCCCTGCCGGTACCGACCTTCGCCTCGGCCGCGACCGCGCCGGCCACATCCGTCGCGTCTTCACCTGCCCTGACAGGCGGCATCTCTTCCGCCTGGCGCACCAGTCGACGCAGGTAGTTCGGACCGCCCGCCTTCGGCCCCGTACCCGAGAGGCCCTCGCCGCCGAAAGGCTGCGAACCCACCACGGCGCCGATCTGGTTGCGATTCACATAGACGTTGCCGGCACGGATACGGTCGACGACACGTTGCACGCGATCGTCGATCCGGGTGTGCACCGCGAAGGTGAGGCCGTAGCCACGGGCATTGATCGCGTCCACCACCTCGTCGAGGGCGTCCGCCTCGAAGGTCGCGACGTGCAGCACGGGGCCGAAGACCTCGCGCCCCACTTCCTCGATGCCCGACACCCGGAACACGTGGGGAGCGACGAACCGGCCGCGCGGCGGCGCATCCAGCCGCTTCACGAGCCGCCCGGCCGCCGTCATCCGCTCGCAGTAGTCGCGCAGATCGCCCAGCGCGGCATCGTCGATCACCGGGCCGATGTCGACATCGAAGGACCACGGATCGCCGACGCGCAGCTCGTCCATCGCGCCGCAGAGCATCTCGAGCACCGGCCCGGCGACGTCGCGCTGGAGATAGAGGATGCGCAGCGCCGAGCAGCGCTGTCCCGCGCTCTGGAAGGCCGACGCGAGGATGTCGCGTACCGCCTGCTCCGGCAAGGCCGTGGAATCCACCACCATCGCGTTGATGCCGCCGGTCTCGGCCACGAGCACGGCATCCGGCGCCGCGTGCACCGCGAGCGTGCGCTCGATGGCTCGGGCGACCTCGGTCGAGCCGGTGAAGAGCACGCCGGCGATCCCGCTGGCGCGCGTCAGGGCCGCGCCCACCGTCTCGCCGTCACCCGGAAGCAGCTGCATCGCGGCAGCGGGCACGCCGGCCTCGCGCAGCAGCGTCACCGCCCGCGCGGCGATCAACGGCGTCTGCTCCGCGGGCTTGGCCAGCACGGCGTTGCCGGCGGCGAGCGCCCCGGCGACCTGGCCGGTGAAGATCGCGAGCGGGAAGTTCCACGGCGAGATGCAAGCCAGCACCCCCCGGCCGGTCGGCGCAGGCGCACCCGGCGCCGCGCAGAGGCCGGCCCGCGCTTCGCTCGCGTAATAGCGCAGGAAGTCCACCGCCTCCCGAACCTCCGCCACCGCGTCGCGGATGGTCTTGCCGGCCTCGCGGATGCAGAGCGCGTGCAGCTCGCCGGCATGGGTCTCGTAGCGATCGGCGGCGGCTTCCAGGGCCGCGGCACGCTCCTCGGCGGGTCGCGCGGACCAGTCGCGAAAGCCAGCGGCTGCCGCCGCGACCGCGGCAACCACGTCCACCTCGGTCGCGGGGACGACGCGCCCCACGACATCGGACAGGTCGGCGGGATTGCGCACCTCGACGTGCCCGCTCGATGCCGGCGGGGCCAGCCGCGGGCTCGCCGCGTCGGCGATGGACGCGCTGGCCTGCCAGCGATACTCCCGGAACGGCCGGATGCCGTCGGCCAGCTCGTCGAGGTCGGCGGGGTGGCCGATATCGTAGCCGCGGGAGTTGCGGCGCACCGGCTCGAACAGCGCGGGCGGCGCACGCAGCGCCGGATGCGGCGCTCCGCCGGATGCCGCCACGGCCTCGAACGGGTCCGCCGCAATCACCTCGGGGGCGACCCGCTCGTCCGCCACCTGGTTCACGAAGGAGCTGTTCGCGCCGTTCTCCAGCAACCGGCGCACCAGGTACGCCAGCAGATCCCGATGGGCGCCGACCGGCGCGTAGACGCGGCAGCGGGTGCCTTCCTCGGCCATCAGGTGCCGGTGCAGCGCCTCGCCCATGCCGTGCAGGCGCTGGAACTCGAACGCATCCCTGTCCTGCGCCATGGCGAGCACCGCGGCGCAGGTGTGGGCGTTGTGGGTGGCGAACTGCGGATAGATCCTGTCGGTCATGGCGAGCAGCCGCCGCGCGCAGGCAAGGTAGCTCACGTCGGTGTGGGCCTTGCGGGTGAACACGGGAAAGCCGCCAAGGCCGAGCTCCTGAGACCGCTTCACTTCGCCATCCCAGTAGGCGCCCTTGACGAGGCGCACCATGAGACGGCGATCGAGTCGCCGCGCGAGCTCGTCCAGCCAGTCGATCAGCGGCAGCGCCCGCTTCCCGTACGCCTGCACGACCACGCCGAAGCCGCTCCAACCGGCAAGCGAGCGGTCCGCGAGCACCGCCTCGATCACGTCGAGCGAAAGCTCCAGCCGCTCCGCTTCCTCCGCGTCGACGGTCAGGCCCATGTTGGACGCGCGGGCGGCACGGGCGAGCTCCAGCAGCCGGGGCACGAGCTCGCCGAGCACGCGCTCCCTCTGCAGCGGCTCGTAGCGCGGATGCAGCGCGGAGAGCTTGACCGAGATCCCGGGATTGCGCCGGATGTCGGCGCCGCACCCGGGCGCGATCGCGGCGATCGCGTCGGCATAGGCACGCTGGTAGCGCTGCGCATCCGGCTCGGTACGCGCGGCCTCGCCCAGCATGTCGTAGGAGAAGGCGAGCCCGTGCGCGACGTGGCCGCGGCTGTGCTCGAGCGCCTCCTCGATCGTCTGGCCCAGCACGAACTGCCGGCCGAGCCGCTTCATCGCCTGGGCCACCGCGACGCGGATCACCGGCTCGCCCAGCCGCCTGACCGCACCACGCAAGGCCCCCACGGGGCCGCCCTGGTCCGCGTCGTCCAGCAGGCGGCCGGTCAGGAGCAGCGCCCAGGTGGACGCATTCACCAACGGCGAGCTCGAGCCCCCGACGTGCGCCCCCCAGTCCGACGCCTCGACCTTGTCGCGGATCAGCTCGTCCACCGTGCGCGCATCCGGCACGCGCAGCAGCGCCTCGGCAAGGCACATGAGCCCCACGCCCTCGGCACTGGAGAGGCCGTACTCCGCGAGGAAGTCCTCCATCAGCGACTGTCGGCCGGCTCCGCGAATGGTGCGTACCAGACCGGCCGCCCGGGTCGAGATCCCGGCGCGCAGCGCGGGATCGAGCGCCGCTGCCGCCACCAACCCGCGCACCAGGATCGGTTCCGGGGCCCCATGCGCGTCGCGCAGCGCCGCCCGAGAGTCGCCATCGGCGACCGCGGTCCTGATTCCGTCGTCCATGGTGTCCTGCCACAATAGGGCCCGCAGGCATCGAGAGTCCGCGTGTGCACATTATCGGCGCATCGAAGGGGCGTCCGTGGCAAAGCCCGTGACCCGGTACCGGCGCCCCTGCCAAAGAATGCGATACTTGCCCCCCGGTGCCGTCCGACACTTTGGTCGACGGCGCTCCTTGCACCAGCCCGGGAGATCGAGAAAGCGACGTGCTGACAAACACCCTTCGGACACCCCCCAACGGCGAGGCCGCCGGCGGCTCCGCGCTGGCCGCCGTTTCGGTCGCGATGCGCGAAGCCATCGACCAGGGGCGCATCGACCTCGCCGCCGCCTTGCGCTGGGCCGCACGCCTGCAGCTCAACGAAGGCGTCTGCAATCACTTCAGCCTCGAGATCGGGCCGGACCGCTACCTGATCAATCCGCAGGGCCTGCACTGGAGCGAGGTCACCGCGGCGGACATCCTGCTGATCGACGGCAACGGCACCGTGGTGGATGGGCGGCACACGCTCGAACCCACTGCCTTCTTCATCCACAGCTGGATTCATCGCCTGAATCCGCGCGCCCGCTGCGTGCTGCACACCCACATGCCCTACGCCACGGCGCTGACCCTGGTGGAGGACGGACGCCTGGCCTGGTGCAACCAGAACACGCTGCGCTTCTGGAACCGGGTCGCCTACGACGACGACTATCGCGGGCTTGCGCTGGACGCGGCCGAGGGGCGACGCATCGCCAACTCGCTCTCGGACAAGGATGTCCTCTTCTCCGCGAGCCACGGAGTCACCGTGATCGCGGGGAGCGTCGCCTGGGCCTTCGACGACCTGTACTACCTGGAGCGCGCCTGCATGCACCAGGTGCTCGCGGTACAGGCCGCGGCCGGCAGGCCCTTGCGGCGGGTACCGGACGAGCTCTGCGAGACGGTCGGCCGGCAGATCGCCGGCGAGCGCCAGCAGAGCGACCTCTTCTTCGAATCGATCAAGCGTATCCTGCGCCGCGAGGAGCCTGGCTGGGATCGCCTTGCGCAAGACTGACGGCAAGGCGATGCCCGGCCGACCATACGGAGGTCTTCCATGACCGCGGTCTTCCATCGTCATCTCTCCCGAGGCTTTCCGACCGCGGTCTCCGGTCGGGGTGTGTACCTTCGCGACAGCGAGGGCAAGGACTACATCGATGCCTCGGGCGGTGCCGCGGTCTCCTGCCTCGGCCATGGCCATCCCGACGTGATCGAGGCCATGCGCAACCAGCTCGAGCAGCTCGCCTACGCCCACACCAGCTTCTTCACCACCGAGGTGGCGGAGCAGCTCGCGGCACACCTGGTGCGGCATGCGCCGCCCGGCATGACCCACGCCTATTTCGTGTCCGGGGGGTCGGAGGGCGTGGAGGCCGCGCTCAAGATGGGGCGGCAGTACTTCGTCGAGATCGGTCAACCCCGGCGCGGTCGCTTCATCGCCCGACGCCAGAGCTACCACGGCAACACGCTCGGCGCGCTCGCGGTCGGCGGCAACGCCTGGCGCCGGGCCCAATTCGCACCTCTCCTGATCGACGTCGAGCACGTGTCGCCGTGCTACGAGTACCGGGACCGGACGCCGGGCGAGACGCCGGAGCAGTATGGCGAGCGCCTCGCGCAGGAGCTGGACGACACCATCCGTCGTGTCGGGCCGGACGAGGTCATCGCGTTCGTGGCGGAGACCGTGGGCGGGGCGACCGCCGGCGTGCTCACGCCCGTCCCCGGCTACTTCAGGCGCGTGCGCGAGGTATGCGACCGCTACGGCGTGCTGCTCATCCTCGACGAGGTCATGTCCGGCATGGGTCGCTGCGGCACCCTGCACGCCTGCGAGGCCGAAGGCGTGACGCCTGACCTGCTGGTGATCGCCAAGGGCCTCGGCGGCGGCTATCAGCCGATCGGGGCGGTGCTCGCGCAGGGACGCATCGTCGAGGCGATGCGCCAGGGCAGCGGCTTCTTCCAGCACGGGCACACCTACATCGGCCACGCCACCGCATGCGCGGCGGCACTGGCCGTGCAACGGGCCATCGAGCGCGACGGCCTGCTCGCCCAGGTCCGCAGCCGCGGCCAATCGCTCATGACGCGGCTCGAGGAGGCGTTCTCCGACCATCCGAACGTCGGGGACATCCGCGGCCGCGGGCTCTTCGTCGGCCTCGAATTCGTCAAGGATCGCGACTCCCGCGAGCCGTTCGATCCCGCGCTGCATGTCAACGCGACACTCAAGCGGCTCGCCATGGACAACGGACTGCTGTGCTACCCCATGGGTGGCACAATCGACGGACGGCGGGGCGACCATGTGCTGCTTGCCCCGCCCTTCATCGTGTCGGAGGACGAGATCGACGAGATCGTCCTCCGACTGCGACGGGCGGTAGGCCGGACGCTCGACCTCGCGCTTGCCGGATCCGGCCAGTGATCAATCCAAAGAGAGAAACAAGATGAAAGCATCCAACCGCTTCATGGCGCGCCTGCGGCCCGCCTCGTTGACCGCATCCGTCGCACTCGCGGCGGTTGCCACGTTCGGCAGTGCCCCAGTGGCCGCCCAGCAGAAATTCGTCACCATCGGCACAGGCGGCGTCACCGGCGTGTACTACGCCGCCGGCGGCGCCATCTGCCGGCTCGTGAACAAGGACCGCGCCAAGCACAACATCCGATGCTCGGTGGAATCCACCGGCGGCTCGGTCTTCAACGTCAACACCATCAAGGCCGGCGAGCTCGACCTCGGCTTCGTCCAGTCGGACGTGCAGTTCAACGGGCTCAAGGGCGTCGGCCAGTTCAAGGACGCCGGCGCGTACCCCGACCTGCGCGCGGTCTTCTCCGTGCATCCGGAGCCGTTCACGGTGGTCGCCCGCAAGGAAGCCAACGTCAAGAAGTTCGAGGACTTCAAGGGCAAGCGCTTCAATGTCGGCAATCCCGGCTCGGGCACACGCGCCTCGATGGACGAGCTGCTCGATGCCCTCGGCTGGAAGGTCAGCGACTTCTCCCTCGCCTCGGAGCTGAAGGCCGACGAGCACGGCCCGGCGCTCTGCGATGGCAAGATCGACGGCTTCTTCTACGCGGTGGGCCACCCCAGCGCCAACATCCAGGATCCGACCACCACCTGCGGCGCCCAGCTCGTCTCGCTGACGGGCCCGGCCATCGACAAGCTGCTCGAAGGCAAGCCGTACTACGCCAAGGCGACGATCCCGGGTGGCCTGTATCCCAACAACCCGCAGGCGACCGAGACCTACGGCGTGCTCGCCACCGTGGTGGCCACCTCCAAGGCTCCGGCCGAGACGGTGTACCAGGTGGTGAAGTCGGTGTTCGACAACTTCGAGGAATTCAAGAAGTTGCACCCGGCGCTCGCGAACCTGAAGCCCGAGGACATGGTCAAGAACGGCCTGTCCGCCCCGCTGCACGAGGGCGCGATCCGCTACTACAAGGAAAAAGGCTGGGTGAAGTAACCCGCCTTTACGCCGCCCCCCAGGGCGGCGTTTCATTTCCGGCTCCGGGAGGCTGCTCGCCGTCCCGGACAGCTTAGAACAACACGAGGCAGCCGTGGCAGAGACGACAACGACAACCAGCGCCATGCCGGATGCGGAGAAACTGCAGGATCTGGTCGCGGATGCCGATACCGGCGGCCGCAAGCTGACCGGCGTGGTTGCCGGCCTGGTCTCGGTGCTGGCCATTCTCTGGTCGCTCGCGCAGCTCTTCTACGCGAGCCCCCTGCCCTTCGCGCTCGGCTTCGGCATCATCAACGACACCGAGGCACGCTCGCTGCACCTCGCCATCGGCATCTTCCTCGCGTTCCTCGTGTATCCGGCCTTCCGGCGGC
Organism: Pseudomonadota bacterium; assembly: GCA_023388075.1. Taxonomy (GTDB): domain Bacteria; phylum Pseudomonadota; class Gammaproteobacteria; order Burkholderiales; family Burkholderiaceae_E; genus Lautropia. Next base: position 67,989 of record JAEWGX010000016.1, on the reverse strand, counting down.
GATCGCCCCGCAACCGGGTTCCGATCGCGGACTGGGTGCTGGCCCTGGTGGCGGCCTTCTGCGCGGCCTACCTGATGCTGTTCTACCGGTCACTCGCCGAGCGGCCCGGACAGCCGAGCGACATGGATCTCTGGACGGCGGTGATCGGCATGATCCTGCTGCTCGAAGCCACCCGCCGCGCGGTCGGCTGGCCGATGGCCGCGCTGGCCATCATCTGCTTCATCTACGTCTTCGCCGGGCCCTACATGCCCGACGTGCTGCTGCACAAGGGCGCGTCGCTCTCGCGCGCCATGTCGCAGATGTGGCTCACCACCGAAGGCGTCTTCGGCGTCGCCCTCGGCGTGTCGGTATCCACCATCTTCGTCTACGTGCTGTTCGGCTCGCTGCTCGACATGGCCGGCGGCGGCAACTACATGATGCAGGTCTCGTTCGCCGCGCTGGGGCACATGCGCGGCGGGCCGGCCAAGGTCGCCGTGGTGTCGTCGGCGTTGAACGGCGTGGTGTCGGGCTCCTCGGTCGCCAACGTGGTCTCCGGCGGCATCTTCACGATCCCGCTGATGAAGCGTTCCGGCTACGGCGGAATCAAGGCCGGCGCGATCGAGACGATGGCATCGGTGAACGGCCAGATCATGCCGCCGGTGATGGGTGCGGCCGCGTTCCTCATGACCGAGTACGTCGGCATCCCCTACTCCGAGGTGGTAAAGCACGCCATCCTGCCCGCCTGCCTCGCCTACGTCGGCCTCTTCTACATCGTCCACCTCGAGGCGGTGAAGCTCGGGCTGGATCCGCTCGTCGCGGCGCAGAAGCGACCCTTCGCCGAGAAGATGAAGGCGACGGGGCTCGGCCTCTTCGGCAGCATCGTGGTGCTGTGCCTCGTCTACTACGCCGTCATCGCCGCCCGGACGGCGCTGGGCGAGAACGCCGCCTGGCTGGTCGGCCTGATCATGGCGGGGCTCTACGTGGTCGCGACCTGGCAAGCCGCGCGTGCGCCGGATCTGCCGCAGGACATCGACATCGAGAATCCGGTGCGGCCGCAGACCTGGCCCACGGTGCAGGCAGGCCTGCACTTCCTGCTGCCGATCGGCGTGCTGATATGGATGCTGATGGTGGACGAGACGTCGCCGTCGCTCGCCGCCTTCTGGGGCTGCGCCACCCTGCTCCTCCTCATGGTGACGCAGCACGTGTTGATCGGCCTCTTCCGCCGCCGGGCCGGCGAAGCGGCGGCCGGCTTGTTGCGCGGCATTCGCGATGCGTTCAACGGACTCGAGAATGGCGCCCGCAACATGGTCGGGATCGCGGTTGCCACCGCCACCGCCGGCATCATCGTCGGGACCATCACGCTCACCGGCCTCGGCTTCCGTATGACCGACCTGGTCGAGCTGATCAGCGGCGGCAGCGTCCTGCTCATGCTGCTCTTCACCGCGTTCGTGTGCCTGGTGCTCGGCCTTGGCGTGCCAACTACCGCCAACTACATCCTGGTCGCGAGCCTGATGGCGCCGGTCGTGGTGGAGCTTGGCGCGCAGAGCGGCGTGATCATTCCGCTGATCGCGGTACACCTGTTCGTCTTCTACTACGGGATCATGGGCGACATCACGCCGCCGGTCGGGCTCGCCACCTTCGCGGCCGCCGCGATCTCGGGCGAGGATCCCATCAAGACAGGCGTGCAGGGCGCAACCTACGCGCTGCGAACCGTGATCCTCCCGTTCCTCTGGATGTTCAATCCGCAACTGCTGCTGATCGGAATCGACAACTGGTTCCAGGGCATCGTCCTGGTGGTCGTGTCCACGGTCGCGATGCTGGTGTTCGCGGCGGTCACCATGAGCTGGTTCCGGACCCGCTCACGCTGGTGGGAGAACCTCGTGCTGCTCGCGGCGGTGTTCATCCTGTTCCGCCCGAATTTCCTGATGGACCATCTCTATGATCCCTACCAGTCGATTCCGGCCAAGGAATGGGCGCGCGTGGTGAACGAGCTGCCCGAAGACGGTCGAGTCATCGTCAGCATCGCCGGCACCACCATCGAGGGCGAGGACAAGAGCAAGGTGCTCGCGTTGCGGCTCGGGCCGCCGGGCGAGCCGCGCAAGCGCCTCTCCGATGCCGGGCTCACGATCGTGCCGCTGGGCGACCAGCTGCAGATCGCCAGCGTTCGCTTCGGATCCACCGCGCAGAAGGCGGGGTTCGAGCAGGGCTGGTCCGTCGACAGCGTGATCGTGCCGTCCGACCGCCCCGATCCGCAGTGGTTCTTCCTGCTCGGGCTGGCGATGATCGGGCTGATCTGGTGGATCCAGGGCCGACGCGAGGGTCCCGCTCCGCGCAGCAGCAGGCCGGCGGTAGCGAGCTGAGCCTGCCCCTGCCCGCCTTCAGGGCCGCGCGGCGCCCTGCTCCGTGACCGGCCTGCCGTCGCGCCACGGTTGCAGGAGCGCCGGCGTGCGGTAGTCCGACGGGATCGCGTCACGGGCGACTCCGCGCATCTGGGCGACCGGGCGCCTGAAGCCGCTGCGATCGTCGTAGCGCAGCGACGAGCGCAGGCGCCGCGCCTTGTCTTCCCCCTCGCGGCGCCGCGCCAACGCCGTCGCGCAGGCAACATCGACCGCGGCCACTTGCGCCACCGCGAGCATGGCGATGTTGGCCGCGTGGCGATCCTGGCCTTCATCCCCGCGCCCCGCCGCGAGCGTCGCGAGGTCCAGGGCATCGCCGGCGACACGGCCCCAGAGCCACGGCTCCGGATCGCGCGCGGCCAGCAGGCCGACGCCGGTCGCGATCTCGCGCAGCCCGTACATGCGCACGATGCCCTCGCGACCCGGCATTCCGACCGCCCGCGCGACCGCCCGCGGCATCAGGCATTCCGCCAGGCCGAGGCCGATGCTGAACCAGCCAAGACCGCGCGCGGTGCCGTGCGCCAGGTCCGCGCCGAAGCGCGGTGCATGATCCGTTGCCATATGCCTTTCCTCGTTCATGGCTTGAGCACCACCTTGATGCAGCCGTCCTCCTTGTCGCGGAACGTGCGGTACATGTCAGGCCCCTCTTCCAGGCCCACGGTATGCGTGATCACGAACGACGGATCGATCTGTCCGTCCTCGATCCGGCGCAGCAGGTCGTCCGTCCAGCGGTTCACGTGGGTCTGGGCCGCGCGCAGCGTGAGCCCCTTGTTCATGAACGCGCCGAACGGGACCTTGTCCAGCACGCCGCCGTAGACGCCCGGAACCGAAAGCGTGCCGGCCGGCCGGCAGACGTAGATCATCTCGCGCAGCACGTGCGGCCGATCGGTCTCCAGCATCACCGCCTGCTTCACCCGGTCGTACGCGGAATCGAGCGAGCGGCTTGCATGCGCCTCCAGGCCCACCGCGTCGATGCACTTCTCCGGTCCCTTGCCCTTGGTGAGGTCGGCCAGCCGCTCCAGCACGCTATCCTCGTCGAAGTCGATGGTGATCGCACCGCCGGCTCGTGCCATGGCGAGCCGCTCCGGAACGTTGTCGATACAGACCACCAGGTTCGCACCGAGCAGCACCGCGCTGCGCACGGCGAATTGGCCGACCGGCCCGGCCCCCCAGACCGCCACCGTGTCCTCGGGCTCGATATCGCACTGCACCGCAGCCTGCCAGCCGGTCGGAAAGATGTCGCCGAGGAAGAGCGCCTGCTCGTCGGTGAGACGATCCGGCACCTTGACCGGCGCGACATCCGCGAACGGCACGCGCACGTACTCGGCCTGGCCACCGGGATATCCGCCGGTGAGATGCGTGTAGCCGAAGAGGCCGGCGGTGGTGTGACCAAAGGCCTTGCTGGCCATCTCGCGGTTGCGGTTGGAGCGCTCGCATACGGAGAAATTGCCGCGGCGGCACTGGTCGCATTCCCCGCAGGTGATGGTGAACGGGACCACCACCCGATCGCCTACCCGCAGCTTGTGGTTCGGCGACCCCACCTCCACCACTTCGCCCATGAACTCGTGGCCCATGATGTCGCCATGCATCATGCCGGGCATGAAGCCGTCGAACAGATGGAGGTCCGAGCCGCAGATCGCGCAACTGGTGACCTTCACGATCGCGTCGCGTGGGTCCTCGATGCTCGGATCCGGGACGGTATCGCAACGGATGTCGTGCTTGCCGTGCCAGCAGAGGGCCCTCATGGCCGGCTCCCGGACGCGGCTGCGGGCCACTGCGCGGTCGAGTGCGCCATGGAAGGATGTCGTGGCTGTGTCATGGGGCGTTCTCCAGATGGGGAAGCCTCCACGGCAAAGGACGGACCCACGGCGGGAAGACCGATACGGGCGACTGGCAGCTCCTAGATCCAGCCCGCGCGACGGAAGCGCCGATAGAGCAGCACCGCGACCACCCCCATGGCGATCAGCGCCGCCGGATAGCCGAACCGCCAGTCGAGCTCCGGCATGTTCCGGAAGTTCATGCCCCAGATGCCCGCCAGCGCCGTCATGGCCGCGAAGATCGCCGCCCAGGCCGCGAGCCGCTTCGAGATGTCGCTCTGCTCGATGGTGACCAGGGTCAGGTTCGCATGGATCGCCGTGGCGATCGCGTCGCGCAGGCGGTCGATCGCGCCGCTGATCGACTGGAGATGGTCGCTCACGTCGCGGAAGTAGTTTTCGGTGGCCGCGACGACTCCCGGGACCCGGGCAGCGCCGAACAGCTTGGCGATCGCGTCGCCAAGCGGCGCGACCGAATGCCGCAGCCGCTCCACCTGCTGCTTCAGGTGGTACAGGCGGCGCACGTTGTCGCGCGTGTCCTCGGCCGCGAACATGGTCGCCTCGATCGCCTCGAGCTGGTGTTCCAGCGCTTCCACCACCGGGAAGTACAGGTCGACGATGGCATCGACCAGCGCATAGATGACATAGCCCGGTCCATGGGCGAGGAGCTCCGGATCACGCTCGGCCTGCTCGCGCACGCCCTGCAGGCTGCGCTGGCTGCCGTTGCGCACGGACAGCGCGAAGCCCGGTCCGACGAAGACGTTGACCTCGCCCACCTGGACCTGCTTCCCGTCGAAATCGACCATGTGGACCACGGCGAAGAGCGTCCCGTCGTAGTCCTCGATCTTCGGGCGCTGGTCGCGCTGGATGACGTCCTCGATGGCCAGGTCATGCAGCCCGAAGATCTCCTGCAGCTCGGCAAGCTCGGCATGCGAAGGATCGTGGAGCGCGACCCAGACGAAGCAGTCGGGACGACCGCGCCACTCGTGAATCTCCTGGATCGAGATCTCCCGCAGGCGCCTTCCGTCCCCATACACCACGCAGTTGATGAGCACGCCGACCCTCCATGCATCGCCGCGCCATGGTAACGCGGCGTCATTCGGGGCTATCGTCGGGGGGCGGCGGTAAAATCGCTCGGATGAAGATCGGGGAACTGGCACGCGCGGCGGCTACGCCCGTCGAAACCATCCGCTACTACGAGCGCGAGGGCCTGCTGCCGGAAGCGCCGCGCACCGCCGCGAACTATCGCGTCTACGGCGAGGAGCAGCTGGAACGGCTTGCCTTCATCCGGCATTGCCGCTCGCTCGACATGACGCTGGAAGAGATCCGGGTGCTCCTTCGCTTCAGGGATGCGCCGGGCGACGACTGCGGCGTGGTGAACCAGCTGCTCGACGAGCACATCGGCCATGTCGAGGAGCGCATCCGCGAGCTGAAGGCGTTGCGCCAGCAGCTGCGCCGGCTGCGGGAGCAATGCCCGGACGCGGTCGGCGCGAGCGATTGCGGCATCATCGGGGGCCTGGAAGCCGCGGCGGCGGAGCCGGCGGCAGCCCAGCCGCCTGCGCGGCTCGGCCATGTGCACGGCAGCCATCACGTCGGCGAAGCGCGGAGCAAGACGGCAGGCCGATGAGCTGGCAGCTTCTCGCGGACCTCGTGCTCGCGCTCCATGTCGCGGTGGCCGCTTTCGTGGTGGGCTATCCGATCCTGGTCGTCACCGGCGCGGTTCGCGGCCGGCGCGGCCTCGACGGCATCGGCCTGCGCCTCTGCCACGTCGTGCTCGCGGCCGTGGTCGCGACGCAATCGTGGCTCGGCACCGTCTGCCCCCTGACGACGCTGGAGAGCTGGCTGAGGCGGCATGCGGGGGAGTCGCCCTACGAGAAGGGCTTCATCGAGTCCTGGCTGGGCGCCCTCCTGTTCCACGACGCGCCGCCGTGGGCGTTCACCGCCGCCTACACGCTCTTCGTCCTGCTGGTCGTGGCGATGTGGTGGCGCTTTCCGCCGTCCGTCCCGGCCGACGGTGCAGCGCCGCGGCGGCCGCCGTACCCGGCCTGACGGTGGCCCATGCCCATGCGTCCCGCGCGATCACCCGCAGGCTCATCGTTCCGACCGCCCTGCTGGGGCTCGTCTACGTCCTGATAGCGGTGCTCCTCACGTCGCTGCAGCACCGGCTGCTCTATCACCCCGCCCCTGCGGCCGTCGCCGAAGTCGCTGTCGACGGGCTCGTCGCCTGGCCGTCCGCCACGGAGTTTCGCGGGCTCGTGGCCGAACCCGCCGGTGCCGCAGACGCATGGCCACCGGCGCGGGGCACCGCGGTCGTCTTCCATGGCAACGCCGGTCACGCCGGCCATCGACGCTGGTATGTCGAGGTGCTGGCGCCGCTCGGCTGGCGCGTGCTGCTGGCGGAGTACCCGGGTTACGGACCGCGCGGCGGGGCGCTTGGCGAGTCGAGCCTGGTTGCGGACGCCGTCGAGACGATCGGGATGGCCCGAAGGGCCTTTGGCGAGCCCATCCTGCTGGTCGGAGAGTCGCTCGGGGCCGGGGTAGCCGCCGCGGCCGCGGGGGCTGCCGCGACCGGCGCTCCGGATGGGGACACCCGCGTCTCGGGGGTCCTCCTCATTACGCCGTGGGACCGGCTCGCGAACGTCGCTGCGTACCACTATCCGTGGCTGCCGGTGACCTGGCTCCTGAAGGACCGCTACGACAGCGTCGCCCATCTCGCTGCCGCAGGCCTGCCGACGACCGTCGTGGTCGCATCGAACGACCGCATCGTTCCCGCGCGCTTCGGGATGGCGTTGCACGAAGCGCTACCCGAGCCGAAGACGCTCCTGGTGATCGAGGGCGCGGCCCACAACGATTGGCCTGGCCGCGTGAACCTGGACTGGTGGCGCCGCGCGATCGAGCCGCTACGATAGCGCCGCGATGTGCACCAACTACGTCACCACGGTCCGCGACGAGATCCGCCAACGCCTCGACCTCGAGCCGCCGACCTTCGATTACGAGGCAGAGCTCTGGCCGGGCTACAAGGGGCCGATCCTGATCGGCGACATGGAATGGCGGCTCGCCCTGTTCGGACTGGTGCCGTACTTCTCCAAGGACGGCAAGGACTTCCGCCGAACCTACAACGCCCGCTCGGAGACGGTCGACTCGCGACCCACCTACCGTGGCGCGTGGCGACGCCGGCAGCTCGCGCTGGTGCCGATGAACGCCTTCTTCGAGCCGGACTATGCGACCGGCAGGCCGATTCGATGGCGGATCGACCGCCGCGACGGCGAGCTCTTCACCGTGGCCGCCCTCTGGGACACGTGGCGGCCGCCCGGCGGCGAGACGCTGCACTCGTTCTCCATGTTGACCATCAACGCGGACGGACACCCGATCATGGGAAGGTTCCATCGGCCGGGCGACGAGAAGCGCAGCCTCGTGGTCGTGCCGCCGAGCCAGCGGCTGGCATGGTTGCACGCCGACGACCCGAAAGCGTTCCTCCAGGAGATGCCGCCCGACGAGTTCACCAGCGCGGCGGCTCCGTTGCCACCCAAGGCTCGAGCCACGGCGCCAGCCCAGGCACGGCTCGACATGGGAGACGACGGCCTCGGCTAAGAGGCTGCCGGGGAACCAGGCCGTCGCGCTAGACTCGATTCATGAATGCAATCCGGGGCGACCACACCGGGCGACGCCTCTTCGTTGCCCGCTTCTTCCACGAGGGCAACTCGTTCGGCCCGCTGATCGCGGATCGCGCTGCGTTCGAGCGGCACGAGTGGTTCAGGGCCAGCGAGGCGATCGAGCGGGCGGCGGGAAGCAACCACGAGCTTGCCGCGCTGCCGCCCTTCGCGCGGCACCACCCCGAGTGGCGCCTCGCGGTCTCCCGGTGCGCCGCGGCCATTCCGTCCGGTCCGATCGACGACGCCGTGTTCGAAGCGTTCCTTGCCGAGGTCCTGGCCGACCTGGATAGCGCCCTCGCCGCCGGCGGCGTGGACGCCGTCTATCTCAGCCTCCACGGCGCCGCGATGACCGTGAGCCGCCCCAGGCCCGAACTGGACCTGGTGGCGGCGATCCGCGCCCGCCTGCCGCGGGTCCCGCTTGCCGCGACCTTCGACATGCATGCGAACATGCATCCGCGCCTTGGCGAGCTGCTGACCGTCGCAGGCGGCTACCGCACTCATCCCCACCTGGACATGCGCGACGTCGCCGCCCGTACGCTGGAACGGCTGGCCCGGCTCGTCGAGCGCGGCATGCGGACCGTCGGCCGGATCGAGAACACCGGCGTGCTGCTGCCCAGCATCAACATGCGGACGGCGGACGGACCGATGCGGCGACTGCAGGCGCTCGCCGCCCGGGCCGAAGACGAGGACGGCATCGTGGCGGCTTCCGTGTTCGGTGGCTTTCCCTATGCGGATGCGGCGCATGCCGGCGCAAGCGCGATGGTCTTCAGCGACGCGGACCGGGATGCCGACGGAGCGCTCGCCCGGAACGCCGCCCGGCGGCTGGCCGATGCGATCCGCGCCTCGCGAGACGACTTTCACATCCGGCTGCCATCCCCGCGCGAAGGCATCGCCCGCGCGCTCGCCAGTACCACGGCCGGGTTGATCGGCATCACCGATGCCGCCGACAACCCGTATTCCGGCGGCGCGGCGGACACGCCGGGCCTGCTCGCCGCGCTGCTGGAGGCGTCACCCGCGGTCCCTTGCGTCTTCGCGAGCTTCGCAGACGCCGACCTGGTCGAGCAGGCAAGCCAGGCCGGGATCGGCCACCCGTTCGACGCCCGGCTCGGGGCGCGGCACGGCGTCCAGTTCGGCGAAGCGGTCGTGGCCCGGGTGGAGCCGCTGCGGTTTACCGAGGGACGGTATCGCGGAACCGCGACGCTGCTGGACGGCGCCGACCTCCATCTCGGACCGACCGTGGTGCTGGCGGTGGCGGGCCGGCCGAACATCCGGATTCTCGTCACCAGCCGGGTGGATCCGGGCATCGATCCGGCATTCTTTGCGCTGCACGGCATCGACCTTGCCCGCGAGCGGCTTCTGCTCGTCAAGGGCAAGAACCACTTTCGCGCGGCGGCCGGTGCCGCCTGCGTCGAGATCATCGACGTCGACGCGCCAGGCCCGGCCTGCCTCGATTTCGCCAGCCTGCCCTATCGCCATCGGGCGCCGCTTCCGCCGGAGCCGTGAGGCACCGTTGCCGGTCCGGCGGGCTGGCTCTCAGGCTGGCGAGGTACGTCCTCCGCGAGAACCTCGGGCACCCGCTTTGCTCCTTCTCTGCATCAAATGTGCAATTTGCACATCCGCGGAGAAGCCCATGAAAGTTCTTCCGAGAGCCCTCGTATTCCTTGCACTCGCCCTTTTCGCCGCTCCGGCGTTCGCGGCCGACGCCCCTCCCGGCTTCTGGTCGGGCTACCTGGATGGCTTCCTCAGCCTGCTGAAGCTGGTGCTGAGTCCCGTGATCGACGTGACCATCGTCTCCGAGCACTTCGGCCCCTGGGCTTACTCCGTCGGCTACTACCTCGGCGTGCTCTCGTTCGCCGGCACGGCCGGCGCGGTCGCCGCCTCGTCGGATCCGAGCGCCGAGATCCAGTTGGGCTAGCGCGGCCGCTATTCCCCCACCTGGTTGCCGATGATGCCCCCGACGGCGGCGCCGCCCAGCGTTCCTTCCCAGCCACCGACCGTCGCCGCGCCGGCCGCGCCGCCCAAGGCAGCGCCGACCCCGGTGGAAGAACACGCGCCGAGAGAGAAGGTGCCCGCTATCAGCAGCAGGATGGCGTAGGACTTCATGGATGCCTCCGAGTAACGATCCACGCCGTCCCAAGCAACCGGCGGACCCGACCTCGGCACCTACTCTGCTGCGGGGGGCAGCGGCATCAGCCCGCGCGGCGCCCACGCGTCGCTTCCTTCCGGCGGCGCGAAGACCAGGCCCCCGATCGTGCGGCCCAGGGCGCGATAGCTTTCCCATTGCTCTTCATCGAAGAACTGGTCCCGCGTGGACTCGTGCGGAAAGCGATCGCGGCGCACCGCGTAGTCGACCAGGTCCCCCGGCAGATTGGCGACCAGCGCCGGTTTGAGCAGCAGCAACGTGAGCGGCGCCGCATCGGGCGCATTGTCGAAGGTCACCCGTGCGAGCATCGCGCAGCGCTGCTCCGGCGCCCGGCGATTCGCCGGTGCCGCGAAGTCGGCCAGGCCACCGAAATGCGGGCGCAACGATGCCGGCAGATGACGATCCAGCTCGGCTGCCTCCAGGACCGTGATGCTCGCGCCCAGGTCGATCCGGGCCTTGCGGACCAGATTGCCCCAGTCGCGGAACTCGAAGCGGGGATCGGCGCCGTTGTCGCAGGCGACGATGAAGCCGACCCGTCGCTCGATGAGCGCGTAGAGCCCGGTGTTCTCGAAATGCGCTCCGTCGGAGAGGTACCAGCGGTCGCTCCATCGCCCCCAGAACCCGCCGGTGAGCTCGGCGAAGAGACAGGCGAAGGTGGAGTTTCGCTTCAGCCGCTCCAGGAGGGATGGCGCCACCTGCTCCCGCAGCACGACGGGCGGCTCCCACCAGTAGCCCATCCTCACGTTGAACAGGGTCGCGATCATCGCCAGTCCCAGGCGAGTCTGGGCGCCCACGCCCGAGGAGAAAGCAGCGCCCGATATGGCCAGCCAGTTGCCGAGCTTGAGGTCCCGGACCGCCTCGACCAGGCTCGCGCCTTCGCGACGGGACGCCCGCTCGCCCTGCCCCCGCGCAACCGGGTCCGCAGCCGCGCGACTCCAGGCGTGGAACTGCCGCTCCACCGCCATGCCGGCGGGGCCGAGGGTGACGCAGACGCCCTTGCGGTCGCGCTGCGTGATGTCGGAGGTGCCGCCGCGTTGCTCGTTGAGCGTCATGTTGACGAGATGGATCGGATAGCAGGCCGACGCCGCGTCCCGCACGCCGCCGTTGCCCGGATCCAGCCCGTAGTACTCCTCCAGAGTCCAGAGATCGTCCGGATGCGTCTGCTGGACCCAGGCGGCACGGCGCAGCATGCCCGCTTCCTGGTCGCCGAGCCTCGCGAAGTTGGCCGCACCAAGGAACGCGCGGGTCACCCGGGCCGCATACAGATTGTGGAAGGTCGAGAGATTCAGGAAGGCCGGCGTGAGGAAGAGCCCCACGATCGCGACCAGCGCGAAGCCAGTGAGCAACCAGGCGGCCAGCGGCACGCCGAGCGGTGCCGGCAGCCCGGACCAGCTCTTCGGGTCATGGGCTGCATAGACAACCATGCCGTACGCGGTCGCCAGGCCGATGCAGATGCCCAGGGCAAGCAGCAAGGCGATCGTCGAAGCGTAGCGGACGAAGGCAAGCGCTATCCCCTTGCCCTGGTCCGGCTGCACCGCGCGCAGCGCGCCGCCGGCGAGGAGCAGCAACGCAAGCGCCGACGAGTAGAGCTCCTGCGCGAAACCGCCCTCGTCCCGGTAGACCGTGCGGGCAAGCGTGTCGACCCCGGCAAAGAGGGCCAGGACCAGCGTCCAGAAGAGGCAGGTGGTCAGCCAGCGCGTGAGCCGGCGGCGGGTCCTCTCCACCTGCGGCGCATGCCACCTCGCCAGCACGAGGATCACGAAGGCGACGGCGCAGAGCACCCCCAGGACGAGCAGCAGAAGCCGCAGGCTCGAGCCGTCCACCTCGATCGGCCGTTCCGGCATGAGGGCCGCCCCGCCCAGACCCGCTGCAGCGAAGAACACCAACTGTCCGTTGCCCACCCACGACTGGAATCTCGCGTCGCGACCATGCCGCTTCCAGGTGGTCGGCCAGTAGGCGAGCGCGACCGCGGCGGTGGCGAAGGCGGTCACCGCGACGGCAGCCCACATGGGGCTGCGGTTCCCGAGCTCATGCGGAGCGATCACGCGAAGGAATGCGATCCACACGCAGAACAGCACGACCAGCGCGACCGCGGCGACATAGTGGACCGCCGCGAGGCTGCGCAGGTAGTAGCCGATCGCATACAGCCAGTCATTGCTGCGGGTGGGTGCGAGGTAGCGGCCTGCTTCCCTGAGCCAGCGGATCGGATGGAAGATCGTCCGGCGGCCCGGAACCACGTCGTCGTCGATCTCGAACTCCGGCTTGCCCGCGTCGCCCGCCAGGACCGATTCGGCGAGGGCGTAGCCGCGACGTACCGCATCGGCGCTCGAGGCGCGGGCGGCTCGTGCCGGGGCGCGCAGCAAGGCTCCGAGAAAACCGCCGGTATAGCCGCCACCCGAAACCGTGGAGATGTAGTCGAAGCGGCGAAGGATGCCGGCCGCGGCCAATGCCTGCAGCACCCCGAGGCTGAAGGTGGCGCTGCGGATGCCACCGCCCGATAGCGCGAGGCCGACCGTGCCGCCGCCTTCGCCGGCCCCGGCCGTAGGCAGCCCGCAGGCTTCCCGGCGGGCGGAGATCAGCGCGCGTTCGATGCGGTCACGGTCGGCATGATCGGGGGCACCCCGGGAAGCGTGGCCAACCTCGGAAGGGGCCTCGGTGCTGGCCATGGGCGGGCGTGGTCCGAGGCCGAGACGCCTCAGCGCCGCAGCAGGCGCGGGATCATCCGCCCAAGCACGTCGTCCTTGCGGATCAGGTAGTGGTAGAGGGCCGCGCCGACGTGCATCGCAATCAGCAGTACCAGCAGCAGCACCAGCACCCCGTGCACCGCGAAGGCCGTCTGCGCCGCTTCCTTGTCCGGGGCCGCGACGCCCGGCAGCGGCACCCCGAACACATCCAGCGCCGGGAACAGGGAGATGCCGACATAGCCCGCGATCGGCACCGCCAGCAGCAAGAGGTACAGGCCCCAGTGGTTGAGCGCGCTCGCCACCCGGTGCCACGCCTCGATGGTCGGCTCCGGCGCGGGTGCGCCGCGTGTCAGGCGATATGCCAGCCGCGAGAGGACGACCAGCAGGATGACGATGCCGAGCAGCTTGTGACTGCTGTAGAGCGCGTTGGTCAGGTTGTCCCAGAGGTTCAGAGAGTTGCCACGATAGACCATCAGCAGGCCGATCGGCACCTGAATCACCACGAGAGCCACGGTGATCCAATGAAGCATGCGCGCCGTGCGGCTGTAGACCTCCACCGGCGCCGGGTTCGAAGTCCGGGGCATCTTCGGCTCCTGTGTTGCGCACTGCCTGCCGCGGCTGGAATGCCATCCGGGCCCCATGCCGACGAGCGTCATTGATACGCCATTGCATCGCCAAGCACAAGCGTGGTCCGACACCGTCGCCCATTGGCGCCAGAGCCCCCGCACCGGGGCCTACCGCGTCAGGCGGGACGCTCGACAGAGCCGCCGAGCGCATATGCCGCGATTCAGACCGCTTCCTCATCCATCACCTTCGCTTCAGTTAACAACTACGAACATCGGGTGACGCGAGGGAACCATCTGCGACTGCGGATGGGGATAGGCTTCCGCCAGCCGAACGCTGGTACGCGTTGGAATTTGGAAGACATGCACAAGTACGATATCGAGGACCTGCTGAGCCGGGCCGAGTCACTTCAACGCGACGCCCTCCGGCACTTGGACGACGAGCCCCACCTGGCGCACCTCCAGGGCCTTACGGAAACGCTGCTCGATCTCGGCCGTTGCTCGGGCGCGCTGCGTCGCCACCTCCAGAAGATGCATGAATGGAGCGATCTCGCCCCCGGACGACCCCCAGGCACGCAGCGTCACTACTTCTGAGGCCGCGCCTCGGCGCCGGGCCCTGGCTGCGGTCGGAGGCCGACTCAAAGGAAGGTACAATCGCCGCCTACCGGCTTTCGGCCGGGCGCGCGCTGCGACGAAACCACTTGGAGCAACGCCCAGCCCCTGATCCAGAACCGGAGACGTGACCGAGAGGCCGAAGGTGCTCCCCTGCTAAGGGAGTATGTGCCAAAAGCGCATCGTGGGTTCGAATCCCACCGTCTCCGCCAAGATCCCCTGGATGCTGCCCCAGCACGCCTCGACGCCGGTCGTCGTCCCGGCGTACTCGAGCGCCGCTCCGATTCGGCGTCTCGCGGTTTCCGGGCTAGTATCCCGGGCGCACAGAACAAGGAACAAGGGACGGTCCGTCCTTCAAGGGAGACGACATGCATTCAGTTTGGCGGGTGTGGGGAGCAGCGCTTCTGCTGTTGGGGTCGGCGTTGTCGGCGGGGGCGCAGGCACAGGAATTTCCCAACCGACCGGTCGCGCTGGTGATTCCGTATCCGACGGGGGGGCCGGTCGACCTGGTGGGCCGGATGCTCTCGGAGCGACTGACGGCCCGGCTGGGTCAGCCGGTGGTCGTGGAGAACCGTGGGGGCGCCGGCGGCACGATCGGCACGCAGCGCGTAGCCAAGGCGCCGGCCGATGGGCATGTGCTGCTCCTGACGGCCCAGACCCCGGTGACGATCGCTCCGCTGTTCAAGCCGGCCCCGCCCTACGATGCGCGAACGGAGCTGCTGCCGATCGCGCGCGTCGTGTCCACCCCGGTCCTGGTGCTCGGACCGGGCGATGGCCCGGACAAGGACCTCGCGGCGCTGGTCGCCCGCGCCAAGGGGTCCGGCATGGACCTCAACTACGGCGCCCCGGGCATCGGCAACGAGATGCACCTGATCTGGGAGACGCTCCGGATGAGCGCGGGGATCAAGTCGACTGCCATTCCGTACCAGGGCACCGGACCGGGGCTGATCGATCTCACGGCCGGACGCATCGATGTGATGGTGACCGCCCCGGCCAGTGTTCGCAATCTCCTTGCCGATGGCAAGTTGCGGGCGCTTGCCGTCGTGAGCGATCGCCGCCTGGAAGAGCTTCCCGACGTTCCGACGGTCGGCGAAAGCGGGGTGCAGCTTCCCACGATTCCGATTCCCTGGCTGGGGCTGTTCGCGCCGGGCGGCACGCCGGCCGCCGTGGCCGAGCGCATCTACCAGGCCGTTCTCGCGGTTTCCGAGGAGCCGTCGTACCGGGAGCGCATGCGCAAGTTCGGCATGGATCCGGCGGTGAAGGGCCTGGGCGAGTTCACCGCCGAGGTCGACCTCTACAGCAAGGAATGGAGCCGCGTCGTCTCGGAAGGCGGTATCGACGGCAGCCAGATCGGGCGCTAGCCGGGGCGTTGGAGCGGCGGGCCTCCCCCGTAGCTGTCCGGCGGGGGCCGCGCCCGCGAGCTTCGCTCAGGCGATCACGCCGGCCTGCGCGTCGCGTCGCGGGTCCAGGCAGGCGACCTGGTTGCGGCCGTCGTGCTTTGCCTGGTAGAGCGCCTTGTCCGCCCGGTTCAGCACCGCGGCGAAGGATGGATCGTCACCCATTGCCTGCGTGACGCCGAAGCTCGCGGTGATGTGGAAGACGCCGCTGGGGCTCTCGAACTCCAGCGCGGCGATGCATGCCCGGATCCGCTCGGCGCAGGCCACGGCCTCGCGCGCGCGCGTGCGCACCAGGATGATCGCGAACTCCTCGCCGCCCAGCCGGCCAACCAGGTCCACGTTGCGCACCGTGCCGGCGGCCGTGCGGGCCAGGCGACGCAGCACCTCGTCGCCGGCGCCGTGGCCATGGACGTCGTTGACCTGCTTGAAGTGATCCGCATCCATCATCATCACCGCCAGGTCATCACCGAAGCGGCGCGCGCGCACGAACTCGGAATTGCCCCGCTCCAGCAGCGCCGCACGATTGGCCAGCCCGGTGAGCGGATCGGTGTTCGCCTGCTGGCGCAACTGCTCCTCGAGCGCCATGCGCCGCTTGATCTCCTGCTCGAGCTCGGCCTCGCGCCGCTTGTTCTCGTTGATGTCGACAGCGAACGTCGCGATGCTCCCGCTGCGCGTACGGAACTTGGTGACGCGGAACCAGCCCATGCCGGGATAGAGCAGGTCGATGCCGATGCCGTCGCCGCGACGGTGGTGCTCGACGCGCTGGCGGACATGCTCCTCCACCTTGTCGGGCTCCATGGTCTTCTGCGCGATGACGCGGACCAGGTCGGCATAGTGCAGGCGCCGGTCGTTCGCCCGGTGGCGCAGCTCGTTGAACGCCAGCGCATGAACGGCCTCGTACGCCTGGTTCCAGGCGATCAGGCGGTCCTGGCTATCGTAGACGGCGAACGGGTTGCTGGTGACCTCCACGCTCTCGAGCAACAGCGCGTGCTCGCGCTTGATCTGCTCGATGCTCTTGGCCATCGTCCCGCGTCACGCCGAATTGGCGTCGAGCCCGAAGGCCTTGTGCAGCGCCCGCACCGCGAGCTCGAGGTACTTGTCCTCGATCACGACCGACGTCTTGATCTCGCTGGTGGAGATCATCTGGATGTTGATTCCCTCGTGGGCGAGGACCTCGAACATGCGGCTTGCGATGCCCGCCTGGCTCTTCATGCCGATCCCGACGATCGAGACTTTGGCGATGCGTGGGTCGCCGATGACCTTGCCGCCGCCGATGCTCTCGGCGAGGCCGGCGTTGATGACGTCCATCGCGCGCTGGAACTCGGCGCGGGCGACGGTGAACGAGAAATCCGTCGTGCCGTTCACGCTCTGGTTCTGCACGATCATGTCCACGTCGATGTTCGCCGCCGCGATCGGGCCGAGGATGCGGAAGGCGACTCCCGGCTTGTCGGGGACGTTCGTGAGCGTGATCTTGGCTTCGTCGCGCTGGAACGCGATACCGGATACGACGGCCTTTTCCATGGCTTCCTTCCCGAACTCTTCCTCGAACGTGATCAGGGTGCCTGCCACGCGCTCCTGCTCCACCGGCAGCTCCGGCGGAGTGAGGCTGGACAGGACGCGGGTCTTCACGCGGTACTTGCCGGCGAACTCGACCGAGCGCGTCTGCAGCACCTTGCTGCCGAGGCTCGCCATCTCCAGCATCTCCTCGAAAGTCACCCGCTCGAGCCGCCGCGCCTCGGGCACGATCCGCGGATCGGTGGTGTAGACGCCGTCCACGTCTGTGTAGATCAGGCACTCGTCACCCTCGAGCGCCGCGCAGATCGCGACCGCGGAGGTGTCCGAGCCGCCGCGCCCGAGGGTGGTGACGTTGCCCTTGGCGTCGACACCCTGGAAACCGGTGATGATGACCACCCTCCCCCGGGCGAGATCGCCACGCACCCGCTCGTCGTCGATCGACTCGATGCGCGCCTTGGTGTGGGACGAATCCGTCCGAACCGCGACCTGCCAGCCGGCATAGCTCACGGCGTCCTTGCCGATCGCCTTCAGTGCCATGGCGAGGAGCCCGACCGAGACCTGCTCTCCGGTGGCGGCGATCATGTCGAGCTCGCGCGGATCCGGGTTGGGCTGGATCTCCCGGGCAAGCGCGATCAGTCGATTGGTCTCTCCCGACATCGCGGACGGCACGATGACCATCTGGTGGCCCGCGTCGTGCCACTTGGCGACGCGGCGGGCCACGTTGCGGATCCGGTCGACGGAACCCATCGAGGTGCCGCCGTACTTTTGGACTATCAGTGCCATGATCGGGAGAAAAGCGAACGATTATAGCGAGCGGCATCGCCGGGGATCCGCCGGCGTTGTTGCCGGTTCATAGCCATTTCGCCATGGCCGGGTCGGGCAGCCATTCGATCGCGATCCGTTCGTCGTCCGCTCCAGGGCCCGGGAGTGCGGCAGGCACCGACCCGATGGCGGCCGCGGTTCCGAACGGTGCCGCATACACCACCGACTCGTCCTGCCGGAGGACCGGCAGCGCGGGTCGCGCCCAGGGCGCGATGCCCCCTTCCTGGCAAAGGTTCTTCCACGTGCGGCGGTGGGAGCCCGCGGCGCGGCGTATCCGGTCGCCGCCTCGGCCCTGGTCGAGCAGCAGCGGCGCGCCCGACAGCCGGGTCGCCGGCAGGCCGGCCTCGCCTTCGGCGGCGGGACGGAACAGGAAGCGCTCGCCCGCCACGTCGAGCAGGCTTTCGCCGGCCCAGCGGAACCAGACGGGACGGATCCCGGCCGGCAACTCCTCCGCCGCGTCGATCCGGTCGCGGTAACGGAGCAGCCAGCGGCCGTCGTGGCGCAGCCTTGCCTGGGACGAGCCGGCGTCGACCAGTTGGCGGCGGATCTCGGCAAGTCGCGCTCGCGACGGCATCCGGCACCCGAGCATCGCGAGCCACAGTCGCAGCGCCTCGGCCGCGCGCTCCGCCGGCAGGCGCGCGAGCGCGGCGCGCGACAACGTGCCGGGCGCGGCCGGGGCATCGCCGGTCGCCGCGACACCGGCGTGCCGATCACGTGCCGCCAGGTGCAGCCGGCAGGCCTCGAGGTCCTGCTGTGCCTGCCGCCGCGCGGCATCGGCCAGGGCCTGCAGCGCTCCGATCCGGGCAAGCTCGCGCTCGAACCGCTCCGGATCGCCGCCGATGGACTCGGCCAGCTGGCGACGGACGCGGTTGCGGGCAAAGCGCGGATCCTGGTTGCTCGGATCCTCCACCCATTCGAGCCGATGCGCCCTGGCGTAATCGACGAGCAGGGACCGGGGCACTGCCAGGAACGGGCGCAAGAGGAGCACCGCCGCGTCCGGGTGCGGGCCGCCAGGCAGCGGTCCGCGCTGCCGCATCGCCGCCAGGCCGTGGACCCCGGCGCCACGAAGGCGCTGCAGATGATGGGTCTCCAGCTGGTCGCCGGCATGATGGGCCGTCATCACCACCGCGGCGCCGGCAGCCTGCGCCATCCCGGCCAGCGCGCGATAGCGGCCCGCTCGCGCCCAGGCCTCGATGCCGCCCGGCGGCCGCGCCGGCAGCGGCGGCAGGCGCCGCGCCATGAAGGCGGTCCCGGCCGCCGCGGCCGAGCGCCGACAGAACTCGAGCCAGGCATCGGCTTCGGGCTGCAGGCCGTGGTGGACGTGGGCCACCACCAGCCTGGCTGGTGGCAAGGCGGCGGTGGCGGCATGCAGCAGGACCTGGGAATCCAGGCCACCCGAGCAGGCGAGGACGACGACGACATGGCCAGCCCCTTCGCTGCCACACGATTCACCTGCCCCGAGCGCGGTGAGGATCAGCCCGGGCAGCATGGCACCTCTAAGGGCCTGGACGCGCCCCTCGCGGCCCTACGCCGCCTCCTTGAACTTCCCGTAGGCGGCGATCCGGCCCTGGCGCTGCTTGATCAACTCGCCGGTGCGCATGCCGGCGAACTGGCGCAGGGCGTCGGCCACGGCCCGCTTGAGCGCGACTGCCATCTGGCCGGGGTCGCGATGGGCGCCGCCGACCGGCTCCGACACGATCCGGTCCACCAGTCCCAGCCCCTTCAGCCGCTGGGCCGTGATGCCGAGCGAGGTGGCCGCTTCCGGCGCCTTCTCCGCGCTCTTCCAGAGGATGGCGGCACAGCCCTCGGGCGAGATCACGGAATAGACGCTGTACTGCAGCATCAGCATGATGTCGGACACGCCAAGCGCCAGCGCGCCGCCGGAGCCGCCCTCCCCGATGATCACGCTCACGATCGGCACTTCCAATCCGGCCATTTCGTAAAGGTTGCGCCCGATCGCCTCGGATTGCCCGCGTTCCTCGGCGCCGACGCCGGGAAAGGCTCCCGGCGTGTCGATCAGCGTCAGCACCGGGATATCGAACTTCTCCGCCAGCTTCATCAGCCGCAGCGCCTTGCGGTAGCCCTCGGGTCGCGGCATGCCGAAGTTGCGGTAGGTGCGCTCCTTGGCGTCGCGTCCCTTCTGATGGCCGATCACCATGATCGACTGGCCGTTGAAGCGGCCGATGCCGCCCACGATGGCCGGGTCGTCCGCGAAGACGCGATCCCCGTGCAGCTCGTGGAAGTCCGACATCATCAGGTGGATGTAGTCGAGCGTGTAAGGACGCTGCGGGTGCCGCGCCACCATGGCGACCTGCCACGGCGTGAGCTTGTCGTAGATGTCCTTGATCTGGCTGTCGCACTTCTCGCGCAGGCGGTCGATCTCCTCGGCGATGTCCACGGCCGATTCGCCCTGCATGTAGCGAAGCTGCTCGATCTTCTCCTCGAGCTCCGCGACCGGTTGCTCGAAGTCAAGGTAATTCGTCTTCATCGGTGTTCATTCTTCCATCGGCGGCGGATCGAGGCTGCGCCACAGGTACCAGGAGGCGGCGGTGCGCCAGGGCCGCCAGTGGCCGCCGATCTCCGCCGCCTGCTCCCGGGTCACCCGGATTCCGCCGTTGTAGTGGCGCCCGATGGCGGCCAGCAGCCCCACGTCGTCCAGCGGCAGCACGTCGGGACGCATCAGGTTGAACATGAGGAACATCTCGGCCGTCCAACGGCCGATGCCTCGTACCGCGACGAGCTCGGCGATGAGGGCTTCGTCGTCCAGCGACGGCCAGCGCGCGGGCTCGATCGCCCCTGTCCGGAAATGTACCGCAAGATCCCGCAGGTACTCCGCCTTGCGCGCCGAGAGGCCGCAGCGCGCAAGGGTGGCGGCACGCATGCGCGAGAGGCGCGCGGGCGTCACCTCGCCCGCCGCTTCCTCCAGCCGCCGCCAGATGGTACGGGCCGCCTTCACCGAAAGCTGCTGGCCGACGATGGCCCGCGCGAGGGCGATGAACGGATCGTCGCGCGGCACCAGCCGCTCCCCTGGCAGCCGGTTCGCCAGCTCGCGCAGGACCGGATCGCAGCCGACGAGGTAGGCCACCGCCTCGTCCCACCACGGGGGCGAACCGACGGCGGCCACGTCGGCAGTGGGCATCGGCTCCTGCGTGGCCCCGTAGGACTTCATCCGCGCCGCCAGACCGTGCCCTGCGGCGTATCCTCCAGCACGATGCCGTCGCGAGCGAGCTCGTCCCGGATGCGGTCCGCCTCGGCATACTGCCGGGCCTTCTTCGCCGCGGCGCGCTCGGCGATCAGCGCGTCGATGCGGGCATCGTCCGGCCCGGCGGCGGCACCGGCCCCGGGTCCCCGCAGCGCCGTGCGACGCACCACGTCCGGCGATTGGCCGAGCAGCCCGAGCGTACCCGCGAGCTGGCGCAGCAGGCGCTCGTCGCGGGGGTCGCCCCCCCGGTTCACGTCGCCGGCGAGCTCGAACAGCACCGCGATCGCCACCACGGTGTTGAAGTCGTCATCCATCGCCTCGGCGAAGCGGCGTGCGCGCGGCTCGGACCAGTCGATGTCCGCGGCGCTTCCGACCCCGTCGGACTCGGGCAGTCGCGCGTTGTAGAGTCGCAGCAGCGCCTCGCGCGCTTCCTCCAGCCCCTGCGGCGAGTAGTTGAGCGGGCTGCGATAGTGGCTGCGCAGGATGAAGAAGCGGATGACCTCCCCGTCATAGCGTTCCAGCACCTCCCGGATGGTGAAGAAATTGCCCAGCGACTTGGACATCTTCTCCTCGTCCACCTGGACGAATCCGTTGTGCATCCAGTAGCGCACGAAGGTGTCCTCGCCCTCCGGGAAGTACGCTCCGTCGCTCTGCGCGATCTCGTTCTCGTGATGGGGAAACTGAAGATCCGCGCCCCCGCCGTGCAGGTCGAAGCGACGCCCGAGCAACGCGGTCGACATCGCCGAGCACTCGATGTGCCAGCCCGGACGCCCGCTACCGTACCGGGAGTCCCACCGGGCCTCCTCGGGCTCGTCCGGCTTGGCCGCCTTCCAGAGGACGAAGTCGAGCGGGTCCTGCTTGCCGCCGGCGACCGACACCCGTTCCCCGGCTCGCAGGTCGTCCAGCGACTTGCCACTGAGGCGGCCGTAGCGCGGGAAGCGGCGCACCGCGTAGAGCATGTCGCCGTCATCGGACCGGTACGCGAAGCCGTTGTCCTGCAGCAGGCCGATCATGTCCAGCATGCGCGGCACGTACTCCGTCGCCCGCGGCTCGATGTCCGGGCGCTGCACGCCGATCGCCGCCTCGTCCTCGTGCATGGCCGCGATGAAGCGGCTGGTGAGGGAGCCGATGGACTCCCCGTTCTCCACCGCACGCCGGATGATCTTGTCGTCGATGTCCGTGATGTTGCGCACGTACGTGACCTTCATCCCGCGCGCGCGCAGCCAGCGCTGGACCACGTCGAACACCACCATCATCCGCCCGTGCCCGATGTGGCAGTAGTCGTATACGGTGATGCCGCACACGTACATCCCCACCTCACCCTCGACGAGCGGCACGAAGGTTTCCTTGCTGCGGGTGAGCGTGTTGTAGAGCTTCAGCATGGGGGAGATCCGGGCAGACAGCGAGGGGCGGACGGTAGAATCCGGGACTTTCCATACCGTCCCGGACAGTTTAACGTGCGATCGATGGAATCCGCGGCCTCCGGGGCGCTCCGGGCAGCCTGCCTGGCCTGCGCTCCGTTGTTCCTGCTCGCGCCGGCCGTCGCGCCGGCGCAGGCACCGCTGCAGTCCTCGCTCTCGGCCGAGGTCACGCGGCCGCAGGATGCCGCGCAAGCCGCGCTCAAGGCGGGCAACGCGCAGCGCGCCCTCGATGTCGCGGACACCGCCCTCGGCACCTTTCCGCACGATGCCACCCTGCGGTTCGTGCGCGGCGTCGCGCTCACGTCGCTGCGGCGGCTGCCCGAAGCGGAGCAGGCCTTCGAGGCGCTCACCCGCGAGTACCCGGAGCTGCCGGAGCCCTACAACAACCTCGCCGTGGTTCGCGCCGCGCAGGGCCGTCTCGATCTCGCCCGGGAGGCACTGGAAGGCGCCATCCGAGCGGTCCCCGACTACGCGATCGCGCACGAGAACCTGGGCGATATCTATGCACGCCTCGCCGCGCGCAGCTACCGGACCGCGCAGCAGCTCGACCCGGCCAACAAGACCGTCGCCCCGAAGCTGAAGCTCGTGAGCGCGGTCCCGGTGCAGCCCTCACCCCGGCAACCGGCCGGTCCGGCCGGCGGCAATCCTCCATGAGCGCCGCTGCCCCGGCCGCGCCGCCCACCCTTCCACCCACTCGGCACGGAGCCCACTGACATGCCCGGATTCCCCTTCAGGAAGACTCTCCTCGCGTCCCTCTTCGCTGGCGTCATGTTGACGGCCACGGCCGACGATGCCGCGGCCGCCGGCCCGAATCCGCAGGTGCTGATGAAGACCTCGCTCGGCGACATCGTCATCGAGCTCTATCCCGAGAAGGCGCCGAAGACGGTGGAGAACTTTCTCCAGTATGTCGACGACGGCTTCTATTCGGGGCTCGTCTTCCATCGGGTCATCGGCAACTTCATGATCCAGGGCGGCGGTTTCGACAAGGACATGAAGCAGAAGACCACCCGCGGCCCGATTCCGCTGGAGTCCCGCAACGGGCTGAAGAACGACGCGGGCACCATCGCGATGGCCCGCACCAGCGTCCCCGATTCCGCCACGTCGCAGTTCTTCATCAACACGGTGAACAATGCGAGCCTGAACCACCCGAACCCGGACGGCAACGGCTATGCCGTCTTCGGCAAGGTGGTGAGCGGCATGGAAACCGTGGAGAAGATCGCCAAGGTGAAGACGGGCCGCAGCGGCCCGCACGGCGACGTCCCGTCCGACCCGGTGGTGATCGAATCCGTAAGCCGGGTCGCCAGATAGCCGCGACCACGTGCCGGTCGCCCAGGCCAGCGCACGACACGAGGGCCGCGGGCCCGTGACGTCCGTGCTGGCGCCGGCCGCGCGCATCGCCAGCCCGGATGGCGCGCTCTTCGTGTCGGACACGCACCTGGACGAGACGCAACCGGCGCTCACGGCGCACGTCCTCGAGGGGCTGGCGGCGCGCATCGAACGCGCCGACCGTACGGTACCGGGCGGGATCGCGGCCGGAGGCGTCGCCCTGTTCCTGCTGGGCGACCTGTTCGAGTTCTGGGTGGGCGACGACCACCTCGCGGGCCCCGCCATCGCGCTGGCCAACCGCCTGGCCACGTTCGCCGCGCGCGGCGTTCGCGTCTACCTGATGCGCGGCAACCGCGACTTCCTGCTCGACGTGCCGCCGCCGGGGAGCTCTGCCGTGCGCCCTTACTCGACGGCCTGCGGCGCGATCATGCTCGCGGATCCGGCGGTGATCGAGGTCGGCGGCCGACGGGTCGTGCTCAGCCACGGCGATGCCCTCTGCATCGCGGATACGGCGTACCAACAGTGGCGTGCGCTCTGCCGCTCGAATCCATGGCAGGAGGAGTTGCTCGCCCGGCCACTTTCCCAGCGCATCGCGATGGCGCGCGAGCTTCGGGCCCGCAGCAACGAGGCGCAGGCGATGACCGAGACGCTCTCGGACGTGGACGACGGGGCAGCCGGCGCGCTGCTCGCCGCGCAGCAGGCGGACCTGCTGGTTCACGGCCACACGCATCGTCCGGGGCGCCATCGCTGGACCGGCCCGGATGGTGGCCGTCGCGAGCGCTGGGTATTGAGCGACTGGGCGGCCGATCCGCCGCGCGGCGCGGTGATGTCGCTGGCAGAGGGCATGGCCGTGCCCGTGACCGCGCCGGGCTAGCAATACCGCCAGCCTTCGTCGCCTCAGTCGCCTTCGCCGCGCCGGGCGCCTTCGCCGGCTTCGCGTCGCGCGCGAGCGGCCACCTTCTCCATCTGCGTGCAGATGCCGCGCAGGAGGTCGACCTCGGCCGCCTCGAGAGTCGTTCGCGCGAGCAGGCGACGCAGGCGCGGCAGCAGCCGGCGCGGTTCGGCCGGGTCCAGATAGTCGATCGCGACCAGCATGCGCTCGAGATGCTCGAACAGGCGCTCCACCGATGCATGGTCGGCATGCGCTTCGCCGTACCGGCGCCTGCGCCGTGGAGCGTCGCCGTCGCCCGCGCCGCGCGTGGACCGCATCACTTCCTGGCGCAGTGAAAAGGCGACGATCTGCGCCGCCTGGGACAGGTTCAAGGAGGAGTACGTCGGATCAGCCGGAATGCAGACGAGCTGCTGGCACAGGCCCATCTCCTCGATCGAGAGCCCGGTGCGCTCGGTGCCGAAGACCAGCGCGACTCTCTCGACGATCCCCGCGTCCAGGCGCTCGATCGCGCAGGCCGCGACTTCCGCCGGCAATCGCGGCCACGGCCCGAACTCGCGCGGATTGGCACTGACGGCAACCACCAGTTGGCAGTCCGCGACCGCCTCCCGCAGCGTCCCGGTGCTGGCGGCCCGCGCGAGCAGGTCCACCGCGCCGCTCGCGAGCGCCCGGGCCTGCGGATGGTCCATGAAGCGCGGCTCGCGTGGCGCCGCGACGACGAGGTCGGAAAGACCCATGGTCTTCATCGCGCGCGCGACGGAACCGATGTTGCCGGGGTGGCTCGGTGCGACGAGCACGAAGCGGAATGCGTCCATCAGGCGCTGCGCCCCGGGCGCGAGGGTCTGGTGCAGCGACGTCGGCAGGGTCATCTCGACTAGAATCCGGGGTTTTCCGGGACTTCGCTACTCATGCATCCAATGCTCAACGTGGCGGTGCGCGCTGCCCGCCAGGCCGGCCGCCTGATCAACCGCGCGAGCGTGGACGTGGAAACGATGCAGGTGACGCGCAAGGAGCGCAACGACTTCGTCACCGAGGTCGACCGGGCGTCCGAGGAAGCGATCATCGAGACCCTGCAGTCGGCGTACCCTTCGCATGCGATTCTAGCGGAGGAGTCGGGACACCGGCCGGCCAAGGGCGGGAAGGCACCGCGCGCGGAGGAGCTCACGCAGCACGACCACGTGTGGATCATCGATCCGCTGGACGGCACGACCAACTTCATCCATGGCCTGCCCCACTACTGCGTCTCGATCGCGCTCATGGAGCGCGGCGTGGTCACTCAGGGCCTGGTCTACGACCCGATCCGCAACGAGCTGTTCACCGCCTCGCGTGGAAGGGGCGCATTCCTCAACGACCGCCGGATCCGCGTCAGCCGGCGCACCAAGCTGGACGAATCGCTGATCGGCACCGGCTTTCCGTTCCGCATGATCTCGCAGGTCGACGACTACCTCCGCATGCTGCGCCCGGTCATGGAGAAGGCGGCGGGCGTGCGCCGCGCCGGTGCCGCGGCGCTCGATCTCGCCTACACCGCCGCCGGCCGCTTCGATGCCTTCTTCGAGATGGGATTGAAGCCCTGGGACGTTGCGGCCGGCAGCCTGCTGGTCACCGAAGCAGGCGGGCTGATGGGCGACTTCGATGGCAACTCGCGCCACCTGGAAGGCGAGCAGGTGCTGGCCGGCGCGCCGAAGGTCTTCTCCGCCATGATCGCCCTGCTCAACCCGGCGCAGCGCGAATCCGCCAGTGCCGCGAGGGAGGGCGGAACGATCTCCGCACCGCGTCCGCGGCTGGGGCCGCGCTCGAAGCCGTAGCGCTTCCCCGCGCGGGGCTAACCGCTGCGCCGCCCTTCCCGTGCGACGGTCACCCGCAGCGCGAGGCGAACGCCTGCGACCAGCGTATCGAAGGCGACGCCGCCCCCCGCATCCTCCGGCACCGCCCACGGCAGGTGGATGAACCCGGCCGGAAAGCGCTTTCCGCCCAGGCCAGCCAGGTGATGCGCCAGCGCGAAGAACACGTGGTTGCAGACGAAGGTGCCGGCGCTGTTGGAGAGGGACGCGGGAATGCGCGCCTCCTGCAGCGCCGCCACGATCGCCTTCACCGGCAGGCCCGACCAGTAGGCAGCCGGGGCGCCCGGGCACACCGGCTCGTCCCGGGGCTGCCGTCCGCGGTTGTCGGGAATGCGCGCGTCGTCCAGGTTGATCGCGACCCGCTCGATGGCGATGTCCGGGCGCGAGGCGTCCAGACCCAGCGCGACGACCGCGATCGGATCGAGTTGCCGGATGGCGGCATCGAGCACGTCGAACGCCTCGCCGAAGGCGCACGGCAGCCGCAAGGAGCGGACGCGCGCGACCGGACGACCGGCCTCGTCCTCGACGGGCTCGCCATCGAGGCGATCGGCGACCTCCCAGGACGGATTCCGGTCGTCGCCGCCGAACGGCTCGAACCCGGACAGGAGCACGAGCGGAAGGTCGGCTGCGATCACTGGTGTACCGCGCGCCCGGTTGCGGCGGCCGCCGACGCGACTGTCTTCCCGTCCGCCTTGGCCAAGCCCGGCAGCGCTGCCGTCCGCGCCAGCCCCAGGCCCGCCAGATAGGTGTCGACGACACGGGTGCCCACCTCGACCAGGTCGAAGGCGGAAGGATCGAGCATCCAGTTCTGGATCAAGCCCTCGAGCAGGGAATGCAGCCCGAGCGCGGCCGCGTGCGCCTCGGCACGCCGCAGCGGCATCCCGGTGCCGAGCTCATGCAGCATCACGCGCTCGATCGACGCGAGGTGCAGGCGGCTCACCTCGCGGCGGCGGTCGCGGACGGCCTCCAGCTCGTCGACGTACTCGACCTTGTGGATCGCGATCTCGAAGACCCGCCGCACCTGCGGATCGGCGACGATCCGCGCCAACGCATCGATGCAGCGCTCGCGCAGCTCGGCGATCGCATCGCCCCGCGTCTCCGCGAGCCGCGGCGGCGGCTGCTCCATCGGCAGCAGCACGCGCTGCATGATCGCCTCGAAGAGCGCGGCCTTGTCCTTGAAGTGCCAGTAGATGGCGCCGCGGCTCACGCCCGCCCGCTGCGCGACCTCCTGCAGCGATGTCCGCGACACGCCGCGGCGCGCGAAGACCCGCTCCGCGGTGTCCAGGATGAGCTTCCGCGTGGCCAGCGCGTCCTGCTTGCTTCGTCTAGCCATGCCGGTTCGGTCGCCTCGTGTCGCGTCGGGCGCGGGGCGCGATTATACATACACTCATGAATGTATATCTGTATAATGCTCGGTCCGCCGGGTCAGGGCAGCAGCAGTCAGGCCGGTGCACGGATGACTCCGGGGGGACGACCCTGGGAGTTCCCTGGGGGACGACCCTGCGCCGATGCGCGCAACGCTGGAAGACTTTCAATGGCATCAAACAAGAACAAGCTCCCGGGTGCCGCCGTGGTGCCGAGGGGACTGAAGGCCCGGCTGTTGGCGATCGTTTTCACCATCCTGCTCGCAGGTTGCTCGGACAAGGCTCCGCAAGGCCCCGCGGCTGGAGCACCACCGCCGCCCGAAGTCGGCGTGGTCACCGTCACGACCGGCCCCGTCGGCCTTTCGGTCGAGCTCCCTGGACGGCTGGAGGCCTCCCGCGTCGCTCAGGTGCGTGCCCGCGTCGCCGGCATTATCGAGAAGCGTCTCTTCGAGGAAGGCAGCGAGGTGAAGGCGGGCCAGCCGCTCTTCCAGATCGCCGCCGCGCCCTACAGGGCTCGCCTCGAAAGCGCACGCGCCACGCTCGCGCGTGCCCAGGCGAACGAGAACCAGGCCGCGACGCTGGTGCGACGCTACAAGCCGCTGCTGCAGGCCAACGCGGTGAGCCGCCAGGACTATGACAACGCCGTCGCGGCGCTGAAGCTCGCGCAGGCCGATGTCGCCGTGGCAAAGGCCGGAGTCGAGACCGCCGAGATCGATCTCGGCTACGCATCGGTCACCGCCCCGATCGACGGCCGCATCGGCCGCGCCCTGGTCACCGAAGGCGCGTTGGTCGGCCAGGGAGAGGTGACCGCCTTGGCGGTCGTGCAGCAGGTCGACCCGATCTACGTCAACTTCACCCAGTCCAACGCGGAGGTGCTGCGGTTGCGCAGGGCGCTTGCCAGCGGCGAGCTCAAGCGCGCCGACACGGACAGCGCGCAGATCCGCATCGTGCTCGAGGACGGGTCGGTCTACGACAAGCCCGGCGAGCTGCTCTTTGCCGACCTCACCGTCGATCCCACATCCGGCCAGGTCACGCTGCGTGCGATCGTGCCGAACCCCGACCGGCTCCTGCTTCCGGGGATGTACGTGCGGGTGCGGCTGGAGCAGGCCCAGGCCGAGGGATTCGTGCTCCCGCAGCAGGCGGTCACCCGGTCCAACCACGGCGACACCGTGATGGTGGTCGGGCCGGACGGCAAGGTCGCGCCGCGCCAGGTCCAGCTCGGTCCGGCACAGGGCAATGGATGGGTCGTGCTCGGCGGGCTGAAGGAAGGCGAGCAGGTGATGGTCGACGGCTTCCAGAAGCTGCGCGGCGCGGACGCCGTCAAGCCGGTCCCGTGGAAGGCGCCCGGCACCACCCAGGCGCCCGGCGCCGAGGGATCGACGGCCGGCGCGAAGCCGGGACAGGCGGCCTCCCGGACCGAGTAGGCGCAGCCCATGGCCCAGTTCTTCATCAACCGCCCCATCTTCGCGTGGGTGATCGCGCTCTTCATCATGGTGATCGGCGCGGTATCGATCTTCCAGCTCCCCATCTCGCAGTACCCGCCGGTGGCCCCGCCGGCGATCGTGATCAACGTGGCCTATCCCGGCGCCTCGGCGCAGGTGCTCGAGGAGTCGGTGATCGGGGTGATCGAGCGCGAGATGAACGGCTCGCCGGGCATGATCTACATGGAGTCGGTGTCCCAGGCCAACGGCACCGGCCAGCTCACGATCACCTTCGAGAACGGCACGGACGCGGACCTCGCGCAGGTGGACGTGCAGAACCGCCTGTCGCGGGCCACGCCGCGCCTGCCGGCAGCCGTCACGCAGCAGGGCGTGCGCATCGACAAGTCGCGCTCGAACTTCCTGCTCTTCACCATCCTGTCCTCGAGCAACCCGGACTTCGACCCGATCGCGCTCGGCGACTTCGCCTCGCGCAACGTGCTGCCGGAGATCCAGCGGCTGCCAGGCGTGGGCCAGGCCCGCCTCTTCGGCTCCGAGCGCGCCATGCGGATCTGGATCGACCCGACCCGCCTGGTCGGCTACAACCTTTCTGCCGCCGACGTGGCGGCGGCGATCAGCGCGCAGAACGCCCAGGTGTCCTCCGGGACTCTCGGCGACCTGCCCAACCTCCCCGGCCAGACGATCTCCGCCACCGTCGTGGTGAAGGGCCAGCTCTCGACGGTGGAGGAGTTCGGCGATATCGTCCTGCGCGCCAACACCGACGGCTCCACGGTGCGGATGCGCGACGTCGCCCGCATCGAGCTCGGCGCGGAAAGCTATGCCACCTCGGCGCGGCTGAACGGGAACCCCTCCACCGGCATCGGCGTGCAGCTCGCGCCCACCGGCAACGCGCTGGCGACGGCCGAGGCGGTGCGCACCCGCATGGAGGAGCTCGCCCGCTACTTCCCTCAGGGCGTGCAATGGAGCATCCCGTACGACAGCTCCCGCTTCGTCGAGATCTCCATCCGCCAGGTGGTGGTCACGCTGCTCGAGGCGGTGGCGCTGGTCTTTTTGGTGATGTTCCTGTTCCTGCAGAATTTCCGCTACACCATCATCCCGACCCTCGTGGTACCGGTCGCGCTGCTGGGCACCTTCGGCGCCCTGTTCGCGCTCGGCTTCTCGATCAACGTGCTCACCATGTTCGGCATGGTCCTCGTGATCGGGATCGTGGTGGACGATGCCATCGTGGTGGTGGAGAACGTCGAGCGCATCATGAGCGAGGAAGGCCTGCCGCCGCTGCCTGCCACCCGCAAGGCGATGGGACAGATCTCCGGCGCGATCGTCGGCGTCACGGTGGTGCTGGTGTCGGTGTTCGTGCCGCTCGCCTTCTTCGGCGGATCGGTGGGCAACATCTATCGCCAGTTCTCGGCGGTCATGGTGACCTCCATCCTGTTCTCGGCGTTCATGGCGCTCTCGCTCACGCCGGCGCTCTGCGCGACGCTGCTGAAACCGGTCGCTGCGGGACACCACCATGCCAAGGGCGGCTTCTTCGGCTGGTTCAACCGCAACTTCACGCGAACCGCCAAGGGATACGAGGGGCTGCTCGCGCGGATCCTGCGCCGGGCGCCGCGCTACCTGGTCATCTACGTGGCGATCATCGTGGTCGTCGGCCTTTTCTACGTGCGCCTGCCCACCTCGTTCCTGCCGCCGGAGGACCAGGGGAACATGCTGGTGAACGTGCAGTTGCCGGCGGGTGCCACGCAGAACCGGACGCTCGAGGTGATGAAGCAGGTGGAGGGCTACATCCTGGACCAGCCCGAGGTCCAGAGCATGGTGAGCGTGCTCGGCTTCAGCTTCTCCGGGCAGGGCCAGAATGCCGGCCTTGCGTTCATCACCCTCAAGGACTGGGCAGAGCGCGAGGACCCTGGCAGCTCGGCGCAGGCGCTCGCCGGACGGGCCTTCGGTGCTCTCTCCGGCATCCGCGACGCGTTCATCTTCCCGCTGAGCCCGCCACCCATCCCGGAGCTCGGCACCGCCTCCGGCTTCACCTTCCGCCTGCAGGATCGCGGCGGCAACGGGCACGAGGCGCTGGTCGCCGCGCGCAACCAGCTGCTCGGCCTGGCGGCGCAGAGCCCGGTGCTGGCCGGTGTGCGCCCGGACGGGCTGGAGGACGCGCCGCAGCTCGAGCTGGTGATCGACCGCGACAAGGCCAATGCGCTCGGCGTGAGCTTCACCGCGGTCAACACCATCATCTCCACCGCGCTCGGCTCGCGCTACGTCAACGACTTCCCCAACGACGGACGGCTGCAGCGGGTGGTCATCCAGGCGGACGCGCCCGCGCGCATGCAGCCGGACGACCTGTTGCGGCTCAATGCCTCGAGCGCGGCCGGTGCGCAGGTGCCGCTCTCCGCCTTCGCCACGACACGGTGGATCACCGGGCCGATGCAGACCGTGCGCTACAACGGTTACCCGACGATGCGCATCGTCGGCGATGCCGCCACCGGGCGCAGCACGGGCGAGGCGATGAGCGAGATGGAGCGGCTCGCCGCGCAGCTTCCGGAGGGATTCGCCTACGAATGGACCGGGCAGTCGCGCGAGGAGAAGCTCGCCGGCGCGCAGGCGTTCATCCTGTTCGGCTTCGCCCTGCTGTCGGTCTTCCTGTGCCTCGCCGCGCTCTACGAGAGCTGGTCCATCCCGCTCTCCGTCATCCTGGTGGTGCCGCTCGGCGTGCTCGGAGTGGTGCTGGCGGTCACGA
Organism: Pseudomonadota bacterium; assembly: GCA_023388075.1. GTDB lineage: Bacteria > Pseudomonadota > Gammaproteobacteria > Burkholderiales > Burkholderiaceae_E > Lautropia. Next base: position 36,195 of record JAEWGX010000016.1, on the reverse strand, counting down.
TCGGCGGCCAGTCCAACGACGTCTATTTCAACGTCGGGCTCATCACCATCATCGGGCTGTCGGCGAAGAACGCGGTGCTGATCATCGAGTTCGCCAAGGACCTGCACGCCCAGGGACGCACGGTGATCGCCGCGGCGCTGGAAGCCGCGCACATCCGATTCCGTCCCATCCTCATGACCTCCCTCGCCTTCACGCTCGGCGTCATGCCGCTCGTGCTCTCGAGCGGCGCGGGCTCGGCAAGCCAGCGCGCGATCGGCACCGGTGTCGTCGGCGGCATGGTCAGCGCCACCTTGCTCGCGGTCATCTTCGTGCCGATCTTCTTCGTGGTCGTGCGCTCGATCTTCAAGGGCAGCGAGCGCCAGCGCCGCATGTATGCTCACCAGGACGACGCCGCGCGGCCGGACCCGACGCCCCCGGGCACGGTGCCGCCGGGACCGTCCTCGCCGCAACGACAAGGAAATCAGTGATGTCCGACGATTGCGCAAGAACCATTGGCCGCCTGGCCGCCGGCGTGGCCGTCAGCCTGCTGCTCGGCGCCTGTGCGTCGATGGCGCCCGAGTACCAGCGACCGGCGCCGCCCGTTTCGCCCGCGTTTCCGGAGGCGCCGCCGGCAACCGCTGATGGCGCGCTTGCCGCGGATATCCAGTGGCAGGACTTCTTCGCCGATCCGCGGCTGAAGGCCCTGGTCACGGTGGCGCTCGACAACAACCGCGACCTGCGAGCCGCGGGGCTCGCGATCGAGCGGGCCCGTGCCCAGTATCGCATCCGCCGTGCCGACCAGTTGCCGACGGTCAACGCCGCAGCCATCGGTCAGCGCCAACCCGGACCCACGGGCGAGCAGTCCAGCCTCTATACGGTGGGGCTGGCCGTCACCGCCTTCGAGTTCGACTTCTTCGGCCGCATCCGCAGCCTGAGCGATGCGGCGCTGGCGCAGTACCTCGCGACCGAGGAAGCGCAGAAGTCGGCAAGGATCTCCCTGATCGCGGCGGTCGCGAACCTCTACTTCAACCTCCTGGCCGACGACGAGCTCCTGGAAGTCACGCAGCAGGCGTTGCGCACCCGCGAGGAGTCGCTCAAGCTCACCAAGCTCAAGTTCGACAACGGCGCGGCCTCGGAGCTCGACTTCCGCCAGGCCGAGGCGCTCTACGAGTCGGCCCGGGTGACTCTCGCCCAGGTGCAGCGTCGGCGCGCGCTGGACCAGAATGCGCTCGTGCTGCTGCTCGGGCAGCCGATGCCGGCGAACCTGCCCCCGCCCCAGCCCCTCATGTCGCGCCAGACCCTGCCCGACGTGCCGGTGGGATTGCCTTCGGATGTCCTGGTCCGGCGTCCGGACGTGCTGGCGGCCGAACAGGAGCTGATCGCGGCCAATGCCAGCATCGGCGCCGCGCGGGCCGCCTTCTGGCCGCGGATCTCGCTCACCACCTCCGCCGGCGTGGCCAGCACGGAGCTGTCCGAGCTCTTCAGCGACGGCAAGTTCGCCTGGACGCTGAATCCGCAGGCCCTGCTGCCGATCTTCGACTACGGCCGCAACAAGGCGAACCTGCGCGCCAGCGAGGCAGCGCGCGACATCGCCGTCGCGCGCTACGAGCGCGCCATCCAGGACGCCTTCCGCGAGGTGGCCGACGCGCTCGCCGCCCGCTCCACCCTGGTCGACGAGACGCGGGCGCAGCGCGCCCAGGTACGAGCCGAAAGCGCCCGCTTCCGGCTTGCGGACCTGCGCTACCGCAACGGCGCCGCCAGCTACCTGGACGTGCTCGACGCCCAGCGCTCGCTGTTCGTGGCGCAGCAGGCGCTGGTGCTGGTGCAGGCCGCCCAGGTGCAGAACCTGGTGACCCTCTACAAGGTGCTGGGCGGCGGCTGGAAGTAGCCGCGCACACCCCTGCCAAAGGGGCAGTGAGCTTGGCGCTCGCCGCCGCTGAAATAGGAGGCCCGGGGTGCCCGGACGATAGGGTTAACCCTGGGCATCGTGCTTGCTGCTCGAGGCGGTTGCCGCTCGACGGCGTCCACCCCGGCCACGATGGAGCACTCCGCACCCGGTTGTCTCGCAGGCATTGTCCCCTCTCCCCGTCCAGCGTCGGCGCGGGCTCCGGGCTCCGCTCGCGCATCGGGCTTCGGCACGAAGTCATTCCGGCGCCTGGCGGCGGCATTGCTCGCAATCGCAAGCACCTCCGTGCCTGCCGGCATTCCGGACCGGACCGAAGCCACGCGTGATCTCCAGCAGGCCCACGACCTCGCCTTGCGCACAGCCCGCGCGGTGGAGGATGCCCGGGTAGCGTACATCGTGGACCGCTATCGGCGCCCGCCCGCCGAGGCCCGCGAGATCGTCCGGGCAGCCGAACGCGCCGCCTGGCAGCATGGGCTGCCGGCCCCGCTGCTGCTCGCGATCGCGGAGACCGAGTCGAGCTTCGATCCGCGCGCCCGCTCGCGCTACGGCGCGCTGGGACTGATGCAGGTGGTCCCGCGCTTTCACCCGCAGGTGGTGCGTGCGGCGGGCGGCGCGGCACTCCTCTACGACCCCGCCGTGAGCATCGAAGTGGGCGCGCGGGTCCTGGCCGGTTATCTTGCCCGAGCCGGCGAGCTGGCTCCGGCGCTGGCCAGATATTCAGGCGGCGCGCGAAACTATGCCGCCAAGGTTCAAGGTCGCATGCAGGCGTTCGAGTCCGCGGCCATAGCCGCGACCCGCACGCTCGACTGGCCGGCTCCCTCGCAGGCTCTCGCCTCGCGACCGGGCACGCGCGGTTAGCCGCCGATAGACCCGCGGCCCGATCGCTCTCGTCGGGGCGGTGGACGGCCTGCAATTGGCCGAGACAGCCAGCCTCGCGCAGCTTAAGATGCGGAGCCGGGCAGAAATGACGCCTGGGCCAAGCCGACTGCCGCGAGGCAAGCAAGGCCTCGCATCCACGGAGGAAGACCTATGCGCAAGGCTGTGCTCTCCCTGCTCGCGTGCCTCGTCCTCGCTGCCCCGGTGCACGCGCAGACCTATCCGTCCCGTCCCATCAACATGGTCGTACCGTACGCGCCGGGCGGCACCACCGATTTCCTCGGACGCAAGCTGGGAGAGAAGCTCTCCGAGGTGCTCGGCCAGCCCGTCGTGATCGAGAACAAGCCGGGAGGCAACACGGCCATCGGCGTCAACGTGGTGGCCAACGCCGCGCCCGACGGCCACACGATCCTCTTCACCAACGATGCCACCTTCGTTCTCAACCCGCTGTTGTTCTCCTCCCTGTCCTACGATGTGGAGCGCGACCTGGCGGCGGTGGCACCGGTGGCCTACGTCCCGCTCGGGCTCGTGGTCAACGCGAGCCTGCCCGTCGCTAGCCTGGACGAGCTGATCGCGTATACGAAGTCGCGGCCGGGCAAGCTCAGCTACGGCTCCTATGGCGCGGGCAGCCAGGCCCATCTCATGGGCGAGATGTACAAGAAGGTGACCGGGACCGACCTCGCCCACGTCCCCTACAAGGGCGCCGGGCCGGCGGTCGCGGACGTGATCGGTGGCCAGATCCTCTTCACCTTCCCGGCGTTCCCCACGATCCAGGGCCACCTCAAGAAGGATGGAAGGCTCAAGGTGCTGGCGGTGAGCGGCGACAAGCGCGTGCCCCTGGTGCCGGACGTGCCGACCTTCACCGAGGCAGGCTACAAGGACATGGATATCGGCGCCCTGTACGGATTCCTGGCGCCCGCAGGCACGCCAAAGGAGGTCATCGCGCGATTCAACAAGGCGGTGGCAAGTGTGCTGGCCGATCCCGACTTCGTCGAGAAGAACATGGCGAGCCAGGGCATGTCGCCGGCGCTCGCAAGCCCGGACGAGTTCGCCGCCGAGATCCGGAAGGAGACGGCGCGCATGAGGGACATCGTGAAGCAGTCGGGCGCCAAGGTGGATTGAACGCGCGGAGCCCTGGCGGGACCCGTCGAGGTTCCCGGCCGGTTGCCCGGGCGGCGCGGCGGGTCAGCCGCGCCGCATCAGCGTACGCTTGCCGAAGAGGCTCTCGACCAGCTCCACGATCAGCTCCGCGGTCCGGTTGCGCTCGTCCAGCGCGGGGTTGACCTCGACGATGTCGAGCGAGCCGAGGCAGCCGGTATCCGCGATCATCTCCATGCAGAGTTGCGCTTCGCGGTAGGTGGGTCCGCCCTTCACGCCGGTGCCGACACCGGGTGCGATCGAGGGGTCAAGGAAGTCGGCGTCGAGGCTCACGTGCAGGTGGGTGCCGGGCACCACGTGCGCGAGCGCCTGCCGCATGACGCTGCGCATGCCCACCTCGTCGACCTGCCGCATGTCGAAGACCTCGAAGCCGAGCGCGTCCACCATCGCCTTCTCTTCGTCGTCGACGCTGCGGATGCCGACCTGGGTCAACTGGCCTGGCGCCAGCGCGGGCTGCGTGCCGGACAGCGTCGTCAGCCCCTCGGGCCCGTGACCAAGCAGGCAGGCGATCGGAATGCCGTGCAGGTTGCCGCTTGGCGTGGTGTCCGCCGTATTGCTGTCCGCATGCGCGTCGAGCCAGAGGACACGCAACGGGCGCCCGGACTCGCGGCAATGGCGCGCCACCGCGCTGATCGAGCCGATGCCCACGCTGTGGTCGCCGCCCAGCAGGATCGGCATGCGGCCCTCGGCGAGCGCTTCGGAGACCGAGTCGTAGACCAGGCGGTTCCAGGCGATGCACTGGTAGAGGTGACGCAGGCCGCGGTCCGGAGGCAACGACGGATTGACCGGCCCCACGAGGTTGCCGGCGTCGTAGACACCCACGCCCTGCCGCTGCAACGCCGCCACGATCCCCGCGACCCGCAGGGCCTCCGGCCCCATGCCGGCTCCCCGCACGCCGGCGCCGATATCCGTGGGCGCACCGATCAGGCTCGCGACCGGCGTCATGGCGTCGGGACGACGAGGGCGTAGAGGTCCTTGGGATCGTCGAGCGCCGGGATCAGGTCGATCGATTCCACCAGTCCGAGCGCCTGCGCTTCGCCGCGCATGTAATGCAGCGCGGAGAAATCCTCCAGCGCGAACCCGACCGAATCGAACAGGGTGACCTGACGGTCGTCGACGCGTCCCTCGGCCTGCCCGCCCAGCACGCGCCAGAGCTCCGTCACCGGCGCGGTGGCGGGCAGTTGCTGGATCTCGCCCTCGATCCGGGTCTGCGGCTCGTACTCCACGAAGACGCTCGCGGCAGCGACCACGTCCGGATGCAGCTCGGTCTTGCCAGGGCTGTCGCCGCCCACCGCATTGAGGTGCATCCCGGGGGCGACCATGTCCGGCGTGAGGACCGCGGCACGCAGCTGCGCAGCGGTGGCGGTGGTGACGATGTCGGCGTCGCGACAGGCTTGCGCAACGTCGCGGCAGGGCACCAGCTCGAGCCCGCTGCCCCGCAGGTTGCGGCAGAGCTTCGCGGTGGCCGCCGGATCGGTGTCGTACACCCGCACGGCCTGGATCCCGACCAGCTCCTGGAAAGCGAGTGCCTGGAACTCCGCCTGCGCCCCGTTGCCGATCAACGCCATCGTGCGAGAGCCCGGCCCCGCGAGCAACCGGCCCGCAAGGCCCGACGTCGCCGCGGTCCGCAGCGCGGTTGTCAGCGTCAGCTCCGCGATGAACTCCGGCTGGCCGTCGGCCATTCGCGCGAGCGCGCCGAAGGCCATGACCGTCGGCCGCGCCAGTTGTCCGTTGCCGGGGTGCCCGTTCACGTACTTGAAGCTCCAGGTGCGCGCATCCGCGATCGGCATCAGCTCGATCACGCCGCCAGCGGAATGATTGGCGATGCGGGCCTTCTTGTCGAACGATTCCCAGCGACGAAAGTCCGATTCGATGCGCGCCGCGATGCCGGCCAGCACCGTCCGGACGCCGAGACGGCGCACCAGCCGCACCGCACCGCTGGCCGACAGGAATCCGATCGGCAGTGATGCCGGCGCGAGGCTCGCGCCGTCACCCCGCGCCGCCGTGCGCCGCCCCGCCGTCGCCTGGACCCGACCGACTCCTGATCCGATGAACTCCATTCCTGCCTCCATCGATCCCGGGTCGCCCTTCCCCGGGCGACCCCCCCGTCATGAAGAGCTTCGCGGGTGGACGCGGCAATGTAAACGACAGATACTTGACGAAACTGCGCAGAATCTGACGATATGGCCAACGCGCTTGACGGATTGTCCAATACCGATCGGTCGTTGATCGCGCTGCTGCGGGCCAATGCCCGCGCCAGCATCGCCGAGCTCGCGCACCGGCTCGGCGTGTCGCGTGGCACCGTCACCAATCGCCTGAACCGGCTCGAGGAAGCGGGGGTGATCGTCGGCTACACCGTGCGGCTACGCCCGGACGCCCGCCCGGAGGAGATCGGCGCATGGATGGGCATCGCGGTCGAGGGCAACCAGACCCGCGAGGTGGTCGCCGGGCTGCTCGGGGAGCCGGGCGTCGCAGTGCTGCACGACACGAACGGCCGCTGGGACCTGCTTGCGGAGTTGCGTGCCGCCGACCTGGCGCAGCTCTCTCAGATACTGGACCGGATCCGGCTGCTGAAGGGCATCAGCAACACCGAGACCAGCATCCACCTGAAGACTTACCGGCTCTGAACGCGCGGTGCTGCGCGACTGCGCAAACCCCGCCCGCACCTTGCGCTTCGCTACTCCTTCACCGCGCCGGTCATGCCGGCGACGTAGTACTCCACGAAGAAGGAATAGAAGATGGCCACCGGGACGGACCCCAGCAGGGCGCCCGCCATCAAGGGACCCCAGTGGTAGACGTCGCCCTCCACCAATTCGGTGACGACCGCGACCGGCACGGTCTTGATCTCGGAATCCGAGATGAAGGTGAGCGCGTAGATGAACTCGTTCCAGGACAGGGTGAAGGCGAAGATTCCCGCCGAGATCAGCCCCGGCACGGCGAGCGGCAGCACGATCTTCACCAGGATCTCCCAGCGCGACGCGCCATCGATCAGGGCGCATTCCTCCAGCTCGAACGGTATCGAGCGGAAATACCCCATCAGCAGCCAGGTGCAGAACGGGATGAGGAAGGTCGGGTAGGTGAGGATCAGCGCCCAGCGGGTGTTGAAGAGCCCGAACCACTGCAGCACGATGGCGAGCGGGATGAACAGGATGGACGGCGGAATCAGGTAGGCGAGGAAGATGGCGAGCCCGCTGGTTCTCGCGCCCTTGAAGCGCAGGCGCTCGATGGAATAGGCGGCCAGCACCGCGGCCACGAGGGAGGCGAAGGTGGCCACCACGGCCACGAGCATCGTGTTGAAGAGCCAGGCGGGATAGTCGGTTTCGAAGAGCAGCTTCTTGAAGTGCTCGAGCGTGGGATTGACCACCCAGAACGGATTGCCGTCGCGCGAGAGCAGCTCCTCGTTCGGCTTGATGGCGGTGATCGTCATCCAGTAGAACGGAAAGAGCAGCACGAAGACGAATATCGCCATCGGGATGTAGACGGTCACCCAGCGACGTCTCGCCGTCTCCAGGAATGCCATCCCCTCGTTGTCGGGGCGATCTTTCTTCGAGCTCACTCGTGCACCTTGCTGTCTCCGCCGCCCATCACGCCCCATGTGCCGGGGCCGGGCGGTGGCTCATCTGTCGCTTCCCTGCTGCCACGCGCGCCGCTGCAGGCCGAAGTAGGAGAAAAGGATGGCGGCCAGCAGGAACGGCACCATGGCGATGGCAAGCGCGGCGCCCTCCCCGAGCGCACCGCCGGAGATCGCCCGCTGGAAGGAGAGCGTGGCCATCAGGTGGGTGGCGTTCAGCGGACCACCGCGGGTCAGCACGTAGATCAGCTGGAAGTCGGTGAAGGTGAAGAGCACCGAGAAGGTCATGACCACCGCGATGATCGGCGTGAGCAGCGGCAGCGTGATGTGCCAGAAGCGCTGCCACGGCGTGGCCCCGTCGATCGCGGCCGCCTCGTAAAGCGCCGGCGAGATGGTCTGCAGTCCCGCGAGCAGCGAGATGGCGACGAAGGGGATGCCCCGCCAGACATTGGCCGCGATGGTGGAGAAGCGCGCGTTCCAGGGATCCCCGAGGAAATCGATGTAGTTGTCGATCAGGCCGACCTTCATCAGCACCCAGCTGATGATGGAGAACTGGGAATCGTAGATCCACCAGAACGCGATCGCCGACAGTGCCGTCGGCACGATCCAAGGCAGCAGCACCACCGCGCGCAGGAAGGTGGCGCCGCGCAGGGCGCGATTGAGCAGCAGCGCGAGCCACAGGCCGAGCAGGAACTTCAGGACGCTCGCGATGAAGGTGTAGAAGATGGTGTTGAAGAGCGCAAGGCGCGCGACGCTGTCGCCCCAGAGGAACTCGTAGTTCTCCAGGCCGATGAACTCTCCACCCCGGCCGATCTTGGCGTCCGTGAAGCCGAGCCAGACACCCAGCCCGAGCGGGTAGGAAAGGAACAGGATCAGCAGCGCCCCCGCGGGCAACATGAAGAAGAAGCCGAGCCCGTTGCGGCTGTTCTGGAGCCGGGTGAGCAGCGACTGTCGCGGGGGCTTGTCCGACGAGCGCAGCGGCAGGCCGGCACCGGCCAGCCCATCGACCGGGGCCACCGCGCCCCCGCCGTGGATCCGGCCGGCATCCTGCTGCTGCGCCATGCCGCGTCAGACCTTGTAGTAGCGCTCGGCGCGCTTTTGCGCCCGCTCCGCGGCTTCCTTGGGCGAACGGGAACCGCTGATCGCCTCGGCCACCATGTTGGACACGATGAAGTCCGAGAGCGCGCCAGCCGAGGCATAGCCCAGCGTACCGGCGTAGCCTGCGGGACGCAGGTTCTTGGTGGAGTCGCGGTACGGGGTGTGCTTCGGATCCGACGTCCAGACCGGGTTGTTCTCGTAGGCACGGAGCGGCTGCGAGATGTAGCCGCCGGCACCTTCGAGCCAGGGGTTGAACTGGTCGGCTTCCATCATGAAGCGCAGGAACTCCTTGGCCGCCTTCGGGTACTTGGTGTACTTGAAGATCATCTGGTTGAAGAACAGGTGATACTCCGTCGGCTCGCCAACCGGGCCCACCGGGAAGGCGGCGTGCTGGATGTCATCCGCCATCGCCTTGACCTTCGGGTCCTTGGAGTTCTTCGCGGCGTAGTAGATCGAGATGCCGTTGTTCGTGACACTGATCTGGTCGTCGAGGAACGCCTTGTTGTTGTTCGGATCCAGCCAGGACAGCGTGCCGGGCACGAAGGTGGCATACATCTCGCGCCCGTACTCCAGCGCCTTGATCGTCTCCGGGCTGTTGATGACGACGTTGTTGTCCTTGTCGACGATCTTCCCGCCGAAGGCCCACATCAGCCAGTGCGTCCAGCCGCTGTCGCCGGTGGCGTTGCCGAGCGCGAAGCCGCTGGGCGTCCCCTTGGCCTTGAGCGCCTGGAGCAGCTTGAGGAATCCGTCCGTGTCCTTCGGGAAGGAATCGAAGCCGGCCGCCTTGACCTGGCTCTCGCGATAGACGATCAGCGAGCCGGTGGAACCGAGGCCGACGCCGATCCAGTTCTTGCCGTCCGGCTTGAGGAACGCCTCGACCGCCGGGTACCAGCCGCCGTACTTCGCGCCGAGGTACTCGCACAGGTCCGTGACATCCAGCAGCTTGTCCGGGTACATGTTGGCGTCGTCGTTGGTGGACAGGACGATGTCCGGGCCGCTGCCCACGTTCGCCGCCACCGCCGCCTTCGGCCGCACGTCCTCCCAGGTCTCGTTGTCCACGCGGACCTCGATCCCGGTCTTCTCGGTGAACTTCTTGACATTGGCCATGTAGGCGTCGATGTCGCCCTGGACGAACCGGCTCCAGCGCAGCACGCGCAAGCGCGCGCCCTTCTCGGGCTCGTTGTTCCAGGTGGTCTGGGCGTTCAGCGCCGGCACCCCGATCAACCCACTGGCGCCCAGCGCGGTCCCTGCCTTGAGCAGGGTACGGCGTGGATTCTGGTTCATGAACTGTCTCCCCTTTTTTCGAGCCCCGCGGCGGTCGCGTCGGCCAGCCTATGATGCTAACGCTCTTCGAGGTGGAGCGGTCAAGACCCGGGCTATCCCCTAGGTCCCGGGAAGCCGGCACAGCGCTTGCCGCATGGCGCCTCTCGTCGTCCTGTCGGCACCGCATGAACGCATCGCGCTACCTCGGAATCGCCCGCTCGCTGGGCCTCTACTACGGCGTTCCCTTCCGGGCCGGCAGGATGCGCCGGCTCTACGCGGACCTCGTGCCCGCCGGCGGCCTCTGCTTCGACATCGGTGCGCACGTGGGCAACCGCCTGCGCTGCTTTCGCGCCATCGGCGCGCGCGTCATCGCGCTGGAGCCGCAGGCGGATTTCGCCCGGATCCTGCGCGCGCTCTACGGGCGCGACGCCCAGGTTGTGATCGTGGAGGCCGCGGCCGGCGCTACCGAGGGCGAGGCGCGCCTTCTGGCCAGTCCCCGCACGCCGACGGTATCGAGCCTGAATCCGGAATGGGTTTCTCGGATGAGCGAGACAGAAGGCTTCCGGCATGTCGCCTGGGAACCGGGGCCGCGGGTGTCGGTGACGACGCTCGATGCGCTGGTGCGGGCGCACGGCCGCCCGGACTTCGTCAAGATCGACGTCGAAGGCCTGGAACCCGCGGTGCTGTCCGGCCTGACCCAGCCGCTGCGGTCGCTGTCGTTCGAATACCTGGGGGCGGCGCGCGACCAGGCGCTCGCCTGCATCGACCGGCTCGCCGAGCTCGCGGACTATCGGTACAACTGGTCGGCCGGCGAGACGTCGCGCTTCGGCTCGGCGGAATGGCTGACACCCGAGCAGACAAGGAAGTGGGTCGCGAGGCTGCGGCCGGAGGACGGCTCCGGCGATCTCTACGCCCGGCTCGCGCAGCCCGCCACGACCCGGCACTGAGGGGCGGACCGGACGTCGACGTCACGGCGTGACCGGGCGAAAACCTCGCCCTTGCGAAGGCAGGACACCTGGCCGTATCGCCGACCCAGGGTGTGCGTTCGGTACACTGCGGACCGTGAACGAAACGCTTCCATTCCTGGACGCGCGGAATGCCGGCGCCGCGGACGCGACTCCCGCGACGCTCGTCAATCCCCCGGCACGCCGGGATCCCGCCGCATGAAGGACGAGCGAGCGAATCTCGCGCGCGGCGTGGACCTGGCGTCGCACACGCCGATGATGCGCCAGTTCCTCTCGATAAAGGCGGAGCATCCCGACGCCCTGCTCTTCTATCGCATGGGCGATTTCTACGAGCTCTTCCTCGACGACGCGAAGCGAGCGGCGCCGCTCCTTTCGATCACGCTCACCAGCCGCGGCTCCTCCGGCGGCGAACCGATCCCCATGGCGGGTGTACCGGTGCACTCGCTGGACTACTACCTCGCCAAGCTGGTCGCGCTCGGCATCCCGGTGGCGATCTGCGAGCAGATCGGCGATCCGGCCACATCGAAGGGACCCGTCGAACGCAAGGTGGTGCGCACCGTCACGCCCGGCACGCTCACCGACGCGCAGCTGCTTCCGGAACGCGAGGACCGTCCGCTCGCGGCCCTCGCCTTCCCCGGCGGCGCCCAGGGCACAGGCGCGCAACGGGTGGTGATCGCGACGATCATCGCCGCCAACGGCGAGTGCTTCGTCACCGAGGTCGACGCGGCGGAGCTGGATGCGGAGCTGGAGCGCATCGCCCCGGCCGAGCTGCTGGTGTCCGAGGGTGCGGTCAAGTCGCGGCCGGCCCTGCTGGAACGGTTGCGCGGCCGGCTCCAGGCGGGCGGCAGCGTGCCGATCAACGAGCGCCCCGACTGGCAGTTCGATCCGGCCCGCGGCGAGCGGCTGCTGCGCGAGACCCTCGGCGTGCACACGCTGCATGCCACCGAGCTGGAGGACCTGCCGGCCGCCGCGGGTGCGATCGGCGCGCTGCTCGACTACCTCGAGCTCACGCTGGGAAGGCCCTTTCGCCATCTGCAGGGCGTGCGCCGGCTGCGCCGCGAGGCGCTGATCGCGATCGATCCGGTGGCGCGCCGCAACCTCGAGCTGGTGCGGCCCCTGCAGGACGAGCGCGGCGCGACGCTGCTCGGACGACTGGACCGGTGCGCCACCGCGGCCGGCAGCCGCCTGCTCCGCCAATGGCTGCTCGCGCCGCTCCAGGACCGCGGCCAGGTGATGGAACGCCAGGCGCTGGTGGAGCTGCTGATCGCGCGGCGCCTGGTGGAGCCGATTTCGCGCGAGCTCTCCGGCAGCGCCGACATCGAGCGGATCGCCACCCGGATCGCGCTCGGCAGCGTGCGCCCGCGCGAGCTCGTGGCGCTGAAGGACAGCCTGCCGTCGCTCTCGCGCTGCGTGACCCTGCTCGCGCGATCCGACGGCGTGGAAGACGCGGCAGCGTCCACCATCGCCCGCCTCGCGGAGGCGGCGCAGGTCGATCCCGCCCTGGGCGCTCTGCTCGCCGAGACACTCGCGGACGATCCGCCGGCGCTGGTGCGCGACGGCAATGTCATTCGCGACGGCTTCGACGCGACGCTCGACGAGCTGCGCAGCGTCGACCGCGATTGCGACGTGTTCCTCGCGCAGATGGAGCAGCGCGAACGCGAGCGCACCGGGATCGCGACGCTCAAGGTCGGCTACAACAGCGTCCACGGCTTCTACATCGAGGTCGGCCGGGCGCAGGCCGACAAGGTGCCCACCGACTACCGCCGCCGCCAGACGCTCAAGGGGACGGAGCGTTACATCACCGCGGAGCTCAAGGCGTTCGAGGACAAGGCGCTGTCGGCGCGCGAGCGCGCGCTCGCGCGCGAGAAGGCGCTCTACGAGCAGCTGCTGCAGGCGCTCGCGCCGCACATTCCGGCGCTGCAACGGCTGGCTGCCGCGAGCGCGACGCTCGATTGTTGCCATGCCTTCGCCGCGGTTGCGGAGCAGTCGCGCTGGGTGCGCCCGACGCTCGCCGGCCAGCCCGGCCTGCGCATCAAGGCCGGCCGCCATCCCGTGGTGGAGCGCATGGTGGAGCGCTTCATCGCCAACGACTGCGAGCTCGACGCCGACCGCCGGCTCCTGGTGGTCACCGGCCCCAACATGGGCGGCAAGTCCACCTACATGCGACAGGCGGCGCTCATCGCGATCCTCGCCTGGTGCGGCAGCTTCGTGCCGGCCGAGCGCTGCGAGGTGGGTCCGATCGACCGCATCTTCACCCGCATCGGCGCGTCCGACGACCTGGCGGGCGGACGTTCCACCTTCATGGTGGAGATGACCGAGGCCGCGGTGATCGTGAACGCGGCCACCGAGCGCTCGCTGGTACTGGTCGACGAGATCGGGCGCGGCACCTCGACATTCGACGGCCTCGCGCTCGCCCATGCCATCGCCTGGCACCTGCTCGATACCAGCCGCTCGCTCACCCTGTTCGCGACGCACTACTTCGAGCTGACCTCGCTCGCGTCCGAGTCCAGCGCGGCGGTCAACCTGCACCTGGCGGCGGCCGAGCATGCGGGAGGCATCGTCTTCCTCCACCAGGTGCGGGAAGGCCCGGCCAGCCAGAGCTATGGACTTCAGGTGGCCCGCCTCGCCGGGCTGCCGGCGCGGCTGCTGAAGCATGCGCGGGCGACGCTGCAAGCGCTCGAGCAGGCAGCGGCGGCCCAGCGACCACAGCTCGATCTCTTCTCCGCGCCGCTTCCGGACACGCCGGAGCCGGCCCTGGCCGCGGGCGGCCGGCCCGGACCCGCATCCGAGGAGCACGCTCCAGCCGGCTCATCGAGCGCCTCGTCGGCCGACCGGATCGGCGCGGAGCTGCGCGAACTTGATATCGATTCGCTCACGCCCCGCCAGGCGCTGGAGCAGGTGTACCGCTGGCGCGAGCTGCTCGATGACGGCGCGGGCGGCCCCTGATCGTCAGCGGCGCCGGATCGCGCGCGCCGGCATCGGCTCCGCCGCGCTGGCCGCGGCGGGGCTGCTCGGCAGCGGTTCCGGATCCGCGCCCGCCGCCGCGTCGCCCCCACAGGGCGAGTCGAGCGATCCGGCGGTCCGCGCCGGCGATACGCGCCCGTTGGCGCCGGATGTCGGCCCGGCGACCCCGTACCAGTTCGGTTTCATCGGAGACACCCCTTACTCGGGCCTCGAGGCCGGGTCGCTGCAGCGCATCTTCGCGGCGATGGCCCAGGAGCCGCTCGAGTTCGTGCTGCACGTCGGCGACCTCAAGTCGAGCGGCGAGGAGTGCAGCGACCGCCTCCTCTCGTCGCGCCTGCAGCTGCTCGACGCCTGTCCTCATCCCCTCGTGCTCACACCGGGCGACAACGACTGGACCGATTGCCGGCCCTCGGCCGCGCCCTGGAGCGCGGGCGGTCCCCTGGAGCGGCTGCATCGGCTGCGCAGCCTGGCCTATCGTTCGCCGAGTTCGCTCGGTCGGCGTGCCCTGGCGCTCGCGCAGCAGGGAACGATCGACGACGCGATCGCGCTGCGCGAGGATGTCGACCGGCCGCCGCGCCTGCCTGAGAACGCGAGCTGGCGCACCGGCTCGCTGCGCTTCTGCACCCTGCACGTGGTCGGCAGCAACAACGCCCCACGCGGCACACCGGAGCTCGATCGCGCCTGGCTCGCGCGCCAGGAGGCCAATGCCCGCTGGCTCGCAGACACCGTGCGGACTGCGTTGCGCGAGAAGGCCGCCGGACTGGTGAAGGGACTCGTGGTGGCGCTCCATGCCAACATGCGCTTCGGCGCGGCACGGCAAGACGGCTGGGCGCCGATGCGCGAGCTGGTCGTGGCGGCCGCCGTCGCGTTCGACGGACCTTTCCTGCTCCTTCACGGCGACACCCACTTCTTCCGCAGCGACCGGCTGCTCCGACAGTCCCATGGCCTCGCCAACCTGCGCCGCGTCGAGTGCTTCGGCTCGCCCTTCTCCGCTTCCTGGGTACAGGTACGCTGGGATCCCTCCCTCGCGCTCGACGGCATCGGCCGCGAGTCCGATCCGTTCCAGGTTTCAACCAGGGCGCTTCCATGAGCGTACCCGCACGGCCGCCCGAAGGGTACGCTCCCCTCCCCCGGGGAGGATGGCGCGCTTCGCGCCAGGAGGGCTGTTCATGAGCGTACCCGCACGGCCGCCCGAAGGGTGCGCTCACCTCCCCCGGGGAGGATGGCGCGCTTCGCGCCAGGAGGGCTCTTCATGACTGTACCCGCACGGCCGCCCGCGACCCGCCTGGGCGACATGCAGGTGACCCGCTTCCTGCAGAGGCACTGGCAGCGGCGCCCGCTGGTCATCCGGCAGGCGCTCCCCGGGCTGCTGGAAGGCGGCTCGGGGCGGGACGCATCGCCCGGGGACGGTTCGCAGGCAGGCGCCGGATCGCAACCGCCCTTCGGCGTGCGCGAGGTGCTTGCCCTCGCGCGTGACGCCGACGTGGAAAGTCGCCTGGTGATCGCGCCTACGACCGGCACCGGCTGGCAGCTCCGCCAGGGCCCGTTCGCTCGCCTGCCGGCGCGCAGCAGGCCGGGTTGGACCGTGCTGGTCCAGGGTGTCGACCTGCACCTTCCGGCGGGCCGCGCGCTGATGGATCGTTTCCGCTTCCTCCCGGATGCGCGCCTGGATGACCTGATGGTGAGCTACGCGAGCGACGGGGGCGGGGTCGGTCCGCATGTCGATTCCTACGATGTCTTCCTGCTGCAGGTGCATGGCCGCCGGCGCTGGCGCCTCGCCCCGCCGGGTCCCTGGCGACTGGTGCCGGAGGTGCCGCTGCGCCTGGTGGACGGCTTCGTCGCCACCGAGGAGTGGCTGCTGGAGCCGGGCGACATGCTGTACCTGCCTCCCGGCTGGGTCCACGAGGGCACCGCGGTCGGCGAGTGCATGACCTGCTCGATCGGATTCAGGGCTCCGTCCGCGGCGGAGCTGCGGCAGGCCTTCTTCGCCTATCTCGCGGATCATGGAGGCGGCGCAGCCGCTGGCGACGTGGCGAGCCCCCGGCGCTACCGCGACCGGACCAGGCGTGCGGCAAGCCGGCCGGCTGCGATCCCGGACGACATGGCGACTACTCTGCGCGGCTGGCTGGAAGGCTGGCGCCCGCCGGCCTCGCTGCTGGAGGAGTTCATCGGCTGCCATCTCACCGAGCCGAAACCTTCGGTGTGGTTCGAGCCGCCCGCGCGGGCCGAGCTGCGTCCGGAACGCGGCGACTGCATCGCGCTCGCCGCGAAGAGCCGGATGCTCTATCGCGGTCGCCGCATCTTCCTGAACGGCGAGGTCGTGGCGCTGCCCGCGGACGGGCGGCCCGAGGCGCTGAGGCTGCTGCGCGCGCTTGCCGATCAGCGCGGCCTGGACGCCGTTCGGTCCGCGCGCGCCTTACGGCACCCATGGCTGCGCGCTACGCTGCTGGCGTGGCTCGCCGCCGGTTGGATCGAGGCCAGGCCGGCGACGGCGAGCACCTCCGCCGCACGAACGAAGGACCGGGATGCAAGCGCCTGAATCATGCATGTTCTCGTTTCGCAGCGAGTTCCACCAATCGGTGCAGACACTGCTCGAGCGCACCCGGCTGACCGTCGCCATGGTCGACCGGGACTTCGCCGACTGGCCGCTCGAGGCGCCGGCGACGATCGCAGCGCTCTCGACCATCCTCCACGAGCCCGGCTCGAGCCTGAGACTGGTCCTGCACGCGCCACAGTGGCTGGAGCGGCACGGCGCGCGTTTCGCCGCGCTGCGGGCGCGCTTCGCCGATCGGGTCGAATGCCGGCAGGCGCCAACCGGCATCGCGCCAGGCGAGGGCCTGCTGATCGGTGATCGGATGCACCTGCTGCGGCGGGCGCATCACGACTCGTTTCGAGGCCGGCTGCAACTCGCCATGCCGGAGCAGGTCGACCCCTGGCGTCACAAGTTCGAGCTGCTGTGGCAGGAGTCGGTACCCTGCCTGACCGCCACGACGCTCGGCCTCTGAACGCCCGAGGCGCCCGGAAGATTGGATCGGTCCGATCCGTTCGAGTTGTCCGATCCGTCCTGGGCAGACGGCCGGGGTCCACGGCGGTGCGGTGATAAGATGGTCCAGGCTCTCAGCCACCCCTGGACCTTCGGAGGACGAGGACTCATGCAGCCCTGCGCCAGCGCGCGCCGCCAGCCTGCCGCAACCCGGGAAGTCGCCGCGTTAGGTCCCCTCGTGCGCGTGCTGGCCGCAAGCTGCTTCGTACTGGCGCTTGCCGCCTGCGAGCGCCGCCAGGAGCCACCCAAGCCGACAACGGCCGCGCCGGCCGTCGAGCAGGACTCGGTCGCGGCCGCGAAGGAATCGACCGCGCGCGCGGTCGAGGCCGCGCGCGAAGCGGCCATCAAGAGCGGACGTGCCGCCAAGGATGTCGCCGCGCCGGCGATCGATGCGACCAAGGATGCCGCGGCACGCGCGGTCCAGGCGGCCAAGGAAGCGTCCACCTCGGCGCTGCAGGCAGGCAAGGCCGCCGCCGACGTGGCGGCGGAGAAGGCGGGCGTCGTCGCGGAAAAGGCCCGGGACGCGACCGGCAAGGCGCTGGAAGTCACGCGGGAAGGCGCGGACGAGGCACGGGAGGCGGCCGCGCGAGCGGTCGCCGCTGCCAGGGAAGCGGCCAGCCGCCGGGGCAAGCCCCAGGACCCGCCCAACCGTTAGCCGGGCGGCGGGCGGAAGCCCGGCTGTCAGCCGAGGAGATGCGTAGCGGCGGATGTAGTCGCTAGGCGTCGTGCCATCCCACGCCCTCGTCCTGGTCGGCAACGGGAATCCTGTCGGGCGCGCAGCCGAGCACCGACGCCAGCGCAAGCTGCGCGAGATCGGCGCGGTTGTTGTGGCGGCTGAGATGGGCGGCCACCACCGTGCGCAGGCGACTCCGGTCGAGCGATGCCAGGATCGCAGCAGCCGTCCCGTTCTCCAGGTGCCCGAAGGCGCCGCCGATGCGGCGCTTGAGGGAGGGCGGATAGTGCCCGTCGGCGAGCAGCGCGCGGTCGTGGTTGGTTTCCAGCACGAGCGACGTGAGGCCCCCGAGCGCGGCGACGACGTGTGGCGTGGAGCGACCGATGTCGGTAAGCAGCCCCAATCGGCTGCCGCGATCCTCGATCACGAACTGCACCGGCTCGCGGGCATCGTGCGGCACCGGGAAAGGCGTGACGCCCAGGCCGAAGACCTCGGTCGGCTCGTCCGGCGCGATCAGGCGGCAGATCGATTCGTCGAACGCCGGCAGGCGGCGCGAGCCCTCTCGCGAGCCATAGGTCAGGTAGACCGGTACGCCGGCGGCGGCCGCGAGGCGAAAGACGCCCCCGACATGATCGCCGTGCTCGTGGGTGACCAGGATGGCGCGCAGACCCGAGAGCTCGAGTCCCAGGCGGGCAAGGCGCCGGCCGGTTTCCTTCAGGTTGAAGCCGCAGTCGACCAGCAGGTAGCCGCCGTCGACACCTGCGACACCGGACCATGCCTGATCGGCATCGGGCAGCGCGACGACGAGGGCATTGCCTTCGCTGCCGCTGCCGAGACTGGCGAACCGCACCGAGCTACTTCAACTGTTCGTGAAGCAGCGCGATGATGCGGTTGGCCACACGCTGGTTCTCCGGCGAGGCCGGCACCGTCCCATCGGCCTCGCGCACGGCCACGGTGGAATGCGATCCGGCGCCGGCCACCACCAGTTGGTAGCGCTGCCCGGAAAGATCCTTGCGCTCGCCCGAGAAGAAGCGCGAGATCGCCCCCTGGGAAGGATCGCGCCGATCCAGGTCCACGTAGCGCACGAAGAAGGTTCCCTTGGAACGGTCGCGATCCTCGACCGTGAATCCCACGCGGTCGAGCACCAAGCCCACCTCGCGCCAGGCGCGGTCGAAGCCTTCGTCGATCTCGAGGCGCGAGACCTCGTTCTCGGTCACCAGCCGGATGCTCTCCGACCCCGCCGTCGCCTGCGCGCCGTCGCCGGCGGCACCGGCGCCCGCCACCATGACGTCGTCCCGCGGCGTGCCGAACTGCACGAGGATGCGGCGCAGATACTCGATCTCCAACTCCGGGTCGCTGTCGCGCGGCTGCCAGACCGACTGGTCCTTCTGCAGGCCGGTGACGATCTCCTCCATCCCGCGATGGCTCACATAGATCTCGGTTCGACCGTCGGGCGTGCGCTCCAGCCGGGTCCGGTAGCGGTCCCGCTCGCCGGTGGAATAGCTGCTGCCGAAGGTCCGGCTGATCATGCCGCGCAGGCCGGAGGTCTCCACCCGCTGGCGCCGCTCGGCCCACTCGGTCTCCATGATTCCGGTCTGCGGCGACTCGGTCGCCAGGTTGAAGCCCTGGGTGTTCCAGAAGTCCCGGACGATGGGCCAGACCTTCTCCACCGGCTGGTTCACCACCACCCAGCGCATCGAGCCGTCGCGCTGGATCTGCGCGCCCTCGCGCTGCGGCATCACCTCCGAGCTGCGCGGGGCGGCGTCGCCCAGCACGGCGCGGTTGCGGTTGAAGTCCGAGAGCGTCTGGCCCGGCTGGTTGCGCTGTGGAAGCGTGTAGCGGTCGTTTGCCTGCGGCGTGACCAGGTCCGGCGGCACGTCGAGCGCCGGTCCCTGGCTTGCGCCCCGATACTCCACGTTGCCCGGGTCCACGATGGATCGGACGGTACTGCAGGCGCTGAGGGACGCGGCCACGAACAGGACGGCGGCGAGCCGGATACGGCGGGAAGACATCAGGCAAATACTCCGGATTCGCGCAGGGCGGCTTCCACCGCGGCATGGTGCTTCGGGTCGAGCGGCGTGAGCGGCAGACGGATCCCACCCTCGATCAGGCCCACGCGCGCCATCGCCCACTTGAGCGGGATCGGGTTGACCTCCACGAAGAGCTTCGAATGCAGCGGCAGCAGCCGGCGGTAGATCGCAAGCGCCGCCTTGAAGTTGCCTTCCAGCGCGGCGCGGCACATCTCGGCCGTCGGCCGCGGCGCCACGTTGGCCGTGACGGAGATCACCCCGTGCGAGCCCATCGCCATCAGCGCGAGGGCACTGTCGTCGTTGCCGCTGTAGACGGCGAACTCCGCCGGCAGGCGCGCGAGCAGCTCCGCGCCGCGATACATGTCGCCGGTGGCGTCCTTGAGCCCGACGATGCCCGGCACCTCGGACAGCCGCAGAATGGTCTCGTTGGACATGTCTGCGATGGTTCGCGACGGCACGTTGTAGAGGATGACCGGCAGCCCCCCCTCCTCGGCGACGGCCCGGAAGTGCCGATAGAGCCCTTCCTGGGTGGGCTTGTTGTAGTAGGGAACCACCTGCAGCGTCGCCTGGGCGCCGACCTCGCGCGCATGGCGGGTGAGCTCGATCGCCTCGTGGGTGGAGTTGGCCCCCGTGCCGGCGATGACCGGCACCCTGCCCTTGCTGTGCTCCACGGCGACCTGGACCAGTTGCTGGTGCTCCTTGACGGTCACCGTTGGCGACTCCCCGGTGGTGCCGACCACGACGATCGCGGCGGTGCCGGCTTCGACATGCCAATCGATCAGTGCGCGGTACCTGTCCAGGTCCAGCGATCCGTCCTCGTGCATCGGTGTCACGATGGCCACCAGGCTGCCCTTGATCATCATTGAAGCGTCCTCGCTTTCGGTATCGGCCCCTGAGCACCCCCAGGGCCAGGCTTCGCCCGGCCCGCCCCCCGCGGGGGCCAAGGAAACCTGGGGCGGCCCGGCGTTTCCTCGAGGCCCGACGGCGTCGATTCCATCGGGACGCGCCGCGTGGCCGGAATTTTAGCTCAGCGTGGGCTCCTGCCCGACGAGCGGCGCGGATTCGGGATTCCACGGCGGCATGACCGCGGCCACGCGCTGCACCAGCGCCGGCCGGGGCGAGGCGACGAAGCCCTGCTCGAAGGCGAGCACCCGCAGCCCGGCGCGCCGTGAGACCAGGAAGAGCTCGTCCTGAGCGAGCAGGAAGGCCGGACGGCTCGGTTTACCATAGGCCTCGTTGCCGCGCGCAAAGGTCTCGTACACCAGGCGACCGCCGGGACGCAGCAATGCCGCGAGCAGTGCCAGGCGCGGACGGTGGAGGAAGTTGGTGACGACGATCACCTCGAACCGCTCGGCAGAGAAGCTCCACCGTCCGGATTCCAGGTCTTCCGCGCGAACCTCCGTGTTCCTATGCTGACCCCAGTCGAGCAAGCCCTCGTCCCTGTCGACGGCCAGGACGCGAAAGCCCCGGTCCGCTGCCAGGCGGCTATGGCGTCCGCTGCCGCAGGCGAAGTCCAGCAGGCGGGCGCCTTCGCGCGGATGCCCGATCCAACGGGCGACCCAGGGCGAATGTTGCCCGATGGCAACGTGCGGATCGGCCAAGGGGTTGGCATGACCGGATGGGACCGCAGCCCCGGATGATGGCGATCGGCAATTCATCTCACACGTGACTCTCGAGAACGTCAGCGCATTCTATGCAAGGCTGGTCAGGCACAAGGGCCGGCTGAAGACGTTCGCGCTTCCGATCGTGGTGGCGGCCGCGTTCACCGCGGCCGGCCTGCTCTTTCCGGACGAGCTGACACGCTACTTCTGGTACGCGCTGCCGGTTGCGCTGGTCGCGATCTCGGTCTTCGGCTACGGGCTCATGCAGGTCTCCGAGGACCTGCGCGAGCAGCGCGCCATCAACAAGCGACTCTCCGAGCTGCAGGCGCAATACGGGGTGGCCGAGGGCCTCGCGGTGATGGGCTCGTGGGTGTACGACCTGCTGGAGGACCGCTTCTACTGGAGCGAGGGCTCCTACCGGGTCTTCGGCATCGACAAGGAGCACGGCCCGCCTTCGCCCCGCGCCTTCCACATCTGCATCCATCCCGAGGACCAGGAACGTTGGCAGAACGCGCACCGTCGCGGCGTCAAGCGCGGCCGCGAGGTCCGCATCGAGTACCGCTACATCAAGCGCGGCAAGGACCAGATCTGGATCCGCTCGGTGGCCCGGCCGGAGGCGGACGAGCACGGCAACGTGGTGCGGCTCGCCGGGATCGCGCAGGACATCACGGCAATGCGCACCATGGCGCAGCAGCTCGCCGCGAGCGAGGCGAAGTTCCGCGACCTCACCCAGCTGAGCTCCGACTGGGTCTGGGAGACCGATGCGGAGCACCGGGTCTCGTTCATCTCCGAAAGCGTGGTGGCCGCGCTCGGCGCCTGGGCCAAGGGCAACATCGGGCGCCATTTCTGGGAGGCGAACCTGATCGGCGTGCCGCGCGCCAACTGGGACGCGCTCAAGGCCGATCTCGCCGCCGACCGCCAGTTCGAGGACTTCCAGTACAGCCTGCTCGATCCCGACGGCCATCTCTTCTCCATCGCGATCTCGGGTCGCCCGACCTTCGATGCCGCCGGCAGCGTCGTGGGCTACCGGGGTGTCGGGCGCAACGTCACGCGCGAGACGCAGCAGCAGCTCCTGCTGCAGCTCGAGAGCGAGATGGCCACCATCATGCGCGAGCAGAACGAGCCGGAGCGCGTGGTGGCGGCGATCATCATCGCGGTTTCGCGCATGATGAGCTGGTCCGGCGGCGCGCATCTCGCGCAGATCCCGGGAACGACATCGCTCACCGTGCGCGAGCGTTGGGGCGTCCCCGCGGTCACCAGGATGCTGGGAGAGCTGCCTCAGCAGATCCCGATCGGGCCGGATTCGGTCGAGGCCAAGGCGTGGCGGGGCCAGGCGATCTGGATGCGGGACGTGACGCTGCACGCCACCTTCGCCGAACGCTACCAGTCCCAGGCGACCGGCATGCAGGCCGCCTTCCTCGCGCCGATCTCGGACGAGCAGAAGAACGTCCTGTCGGCCCTGCTCTTCTTCTCGCCGGTCGGGTTCCGCGCCGACGCATTCCTCTCCCAGGTGGCGGACATCCTCTCGCGGACCCTCTCGCTCTACCTGCAGCGCAAGGCGGCGGAAAAGCGGCTGGTGCACGCATCGCTGCATGACGCGCTCACCGGGCTGCCGAACCGGGTCTACCTCACCGAGCAGCTGCAGCAGCGGCTCTCCGCCCGCGAGCCGGCGGCAGTGCTCTACGTCGACCTGGACCGCTACAAGGTGATCAACGACACCCTGGGCCACCAGGTGGGCGACCTGGTCCTGATCGAGGTCGCGCGGCGCTTTCGCGAATCCATCGGGCCCAAGGACGTGGCCGGTCGCATCGGCGGCGACGAGTTCATCCTGCTGCTCGACCACGAGGACGACCGGACCCGGGTGGAGGCGCTCGCGCGCCGGGTCCTCGCGGCCATCGAGCGACCGTTCATCCTGCAGAACCGGGCCTACTTCCTCTCGGCCAGCATCGGCGTGGCGCTCTCGCCGGAGGACGGCACCGACGCGAACCTGCTCATCAAGTGCGCCGACAGCGCCATGTACCAGGTGAAGTCCGAGGGCCGCAACGACGTGCGCTTCTTCGCGCGCGACCTCGCCGACGACCGCGACGACCAGCTCCGGCTCGCCGCCGAGTTGCCGCTCGCCTTGCAGCGCGGCGAGGTCGACCTCTACTACCAGCCGGTGCTGGCGGTCAGCGACAAGCGCATCGTCGGGATGGAGGGGCTGATCCGGTGGCGGCATCCCAAGCGCGGCCTGCTGCTGCCCGAAACCTTCCTGCCAACGGCCGAGCAGAACAACCTGATGCGCGAGGTCGGGCTCTGGGCCATCCGTCGCGCCCTGGACGACCGGATCGAGCTGGGCATCGACGACAAGGACGAGATGTCCGTCTCGGTCAACGTGTCGCCGCGCCAGCTCGGAGAGGATGGCTTCCTGGCCCAGCTGAACAGCCTGCTCGCCGAGCGCAACTTCCCGCCGCGGCTGCTCCAGCTCGAGCTCACCGAGAACGCGCTGATCGACAACTCGACCAAGACCGTGGCGCTGCTCGGCGACCTGAAGCGCCTGGGCATCCAGGTCATCATCGACAACTTCGGCACCGGGTACGCGTCGCTCTCCTACTTGCGCAACCTGCCGGTGGGTGGCCTCAAGATCGACCACACCTTCGTGCGCGACCTGCAGGCCGACCGCGGCAACGCCGCCATCGTGCAGGCGATCATGACGCTCGCGGGCAAGCTCGGCCTCCAGGTGATGGCCGAGGGCGTGGAGACCGGCGCCGAGATGCGCGCGCTGCGCTCCTTCGACTGCGACCACATGCAAGGCGCCTTCATCTGCGAACCACTGCCGCTGGGTCAGCTCAAGGATTTCCTGCAGACCGTGCCGAAGGTACGGCAGATGCACCAGGTGCGCGACGCGCGCAGCCTGGGCGACGCGCCGGCGCCTCAGGAAGCCTGAGGCCGCGGCGCCCGCTCCGGGCGCGGCCCTCTATTCAAGTCCGACGGCTCCCTAGGCTCCTCGCTTACCCCTCCCGGGTCCGGCCAGCTTGCCGGCTCCCGCCGCGCGCACCAGGCGCTTGAACGTCGGGCATTCCGAGTGGTTTTCCGCGGGGCACACCGCGGCATGGTGCAAGCCGTTGCTCAGGGCCTGCAGTCGCTTGATCGTCGAATCGATCTCCTCGGCCTTGCTTCGCAACGCCCCCCGGTCGATACGGGTGCGCCCGTCGCTCGAGATCATGCCCTTGATCTCATCGAGCGAGAAGCCTGCGGCCTGCCCAAGCGCGATGAGCGAGAGCTGGTCGATCACGCCCGGCGAGAAGGTGCGGCGCAGGCCCACCCGCCCGGTGGACGCAATCAGGCCCTTCTCCTCGTAGAACCGCAAGGCCGAAGCCGCGACGCCCGACCGCCTGGCCACTTCCGCGGCCCACGCCCGCCAGGAACCGCGCCAGGAGCCTGGCCAACCACGCTGTGTTGGGCCTGGGCCTGTACCTGTCAGCCCTGGCCACCGCGTGGATCCTCCGATGATCCCTCAGCCCCACGGTCTCCATCCAGTTCGCCCACCTACCTGGGCGGCGTCTCGGCGCCGTTCAAGGCATTCATGGACGCGACGGGCCGGCTCTGGAGGTCGCACGCACTCAAGGGAAAGCTGGCGTCGGGATTCACCGTCTCGGCGCTGCCGTCGGGCGACAAGCAATCCACGCTCACCTCCCAGCCTCCTCGTCTCCGGCCTGATGTCGCTCATCCTGTCCGGCGTATCCACGGCGGCCACAGGCGGGCTCCCGAGCGGGTTCGCCGCCACCTGGATGAAGGCATGGGCCACGGCGTGGCTGCTGGCTTTCGCGATCGTCCTGCTCGTCGGGCCACTATCGCGCAAGCTGGTCCAGCGGCTGCTGAAGGCAGAGTGACGACTCCAGCCGCCTTCCTCCGCCGGGCAGACCAGGGGCGCCCTACTCCGCGCGGGCAAGCCGCTGCAGCGCAGCCTCCAGCGCCTCAGCGTCGTCTCCCGCCGGCGGCTCGAACGAGGAGCGATGCGCCGCCAGTGCCACGGCTCCCCCGCGCTGAAGCGCGGCGATCACGTCGCCCGCCTCGCGCGGCGACTCGAACCCCCGGCTCTGCAGCAGCACCCGACCCTGGGCCCCCACGAGCTTGAAGTAGAAGCGGCCGTCCCGCTCGCGATACTGCTTGAAGGACGGTCGGCTGGCCTCCGCCGCCTTGCCCGCCTGATCCGACTTGGCATCGTCCCGCGCCCCGTCACCAGAAGGTCCGGACGCCAGGTTGCGCAGCCCCACCGCATGGCGAAGCTTCGTCATCAACGGCGACACCAGCGCGCGCGCCTTGCGGGCGCCCTCGGCGAGCGCGGACTCGATTTGCGCCGGGTTGGCGACCAGCGCGTCGTAGCGGGCGCGCATCGGCGCGATCTCGCGGTCGACGCGCTGGAAGAGCCTCTCCTTGGCCTCGCCCCAGGAGATGCCGTCGGCGAAGGCCTGGCGGAACTCCGCGGTCTCTTCCTGCGTCGCGAAGGCCTGGAAGAGCTGGAACAACGCCGACCCCTCCGTGGACTTCGGCTCGCCGGGCGCGCGCGAGTCCGTCACGATCGACGCGATCTGCCGCTGCAGCAGCTCGCGCGAGCCGAACAGCGCGATGGTGTTGTCGTAGCTCTTGCTCATCTTGCGGCCGTCGAGCCCCGGCAGCGTCGCCACCTCCTCTTCGATCACCGCCTCGGGCAGCACGAAGTGCTCCCCGTAGAGATGATTGAAGCGCTGCGCGATGTCGCGCGTCATCTCCAGGTGCTGAACCTGGTCACGGCCGACCGGCACCTGGTGGGCGTTGAAGGCAAGGATGTCGGCGGCCATCAGGACCGGGTACATGAAGAGCCCCGCAGTCACGTCCGCATCCGCATCGACACCGGCCTCGGCATTGCGGTCCACAGCCGCCTTGTACGCATGGGCCCGGTTGAGCAGGCCCTTGCTGGTCACGCAAGTGAGCAGCCAGGTGAGCTCCGGGATCTCCGTGATGTCCGACTGCCGGTAGAAGACCACCTGGGCCGGGTCAAGGCCGGCGGCGAGCCAGCTCGCGGCAATCTCGAGCGTCGAGCGCCTGATCCTTTCCGGTTCCGGGCACTTGATCAGGCCGTGAAAGTCCGCGAGGAAATAGAAGCTCTGCACCCCGCTGCGGCGGCTCGCGGCCACCGACGGCCGGATGGCGCCGACGTAGTTGCCGAGATGCGGCGTGCCGGTGGTGGTGATGCCGGTAAGGACGCGGGTGATGCCCGCCGTTGTCGTGCTCAAGGGGGCGCTCGCTGGAGTAGCTGCGACAGGGGCGTCGATTGTAGCTAGTAGACGGCAGCGCCGGATTCACCGGCGGTGAATTCGCGCCGGATGGGCACCGCGCGTCGCGGTCTTCCTAGGAAGCCGCGACCGCCATCCGATCCACCGGCCCGAGCCCGACCCGGGTCACCAGCGGCTCGTCGCCGGTCATGTCGATCACGGTGGTGGGCTCGAGCCGCCCTGCCCCTCCGTCGATCAGCAGGTCGATCTGGCGCGCGAGCCGCTCCTGGATCTCGTCGGGGTCGGTGATGGGATGATCATCGCCGGGCAGGATCAGGGTCGAGCAGATGACCGGCTGGGCAAGCTCCTCGAGCAGCGCCTGGACGATGGCGGAATCCGGCACTCGCAGGCCGACCGTCTTGCGCGAGGGATGCAGCAGGCGCCTGGGCACCTCCTTGGTGGCCGGCAGGATGAAGGTGTAGGCGCCGGGCGTACGCTCCTTCAGGAAACGGTACTGCCGATTGTCCACCTGGGCATGCTGCGAGAGCTCGGACAGATCGCGGCAGAGGAGCGAGAGCAGCTGCTTCTCGTCGATGCCGCGCAGCTTGCGCATCCGATCCAGCGCCGCCTTGTCGCCGATCTGGCAGGCAAGCACGTAGCAGGCATCGGTGGGCAACGCCACCAGCGCGCCGCCGCGGATCTGTGCGGCCGCCTGCGACATCAGGCGGCGCTGCGGAGTGACCGGGTGGACGGTGAAGCGTTGCATGTCGGCGAGCCAGCGGGCGAGCGTGAGTATGATCGTTCGATTCTACCGAGACATCGCCGCGAGCTCGGGCCACCCCGCCCACACCGGGACCAGGCCCTCCGGCAGCAACGGGAGCTTTCCGAGGTCGTAGGTGCTTTCCACGGGATCGTGGAAGTCCGAGCCGCGGGAGGCGGCGAGGCCGAACTCGCGACTCCACTGTCCGAAGCGGGAAACGTCGGCGGCATCGTGGCTGCTGGACAGCACCTCGATGCCCTGCCCGCCCACCTCACGGAATTCGGTCACCAACGCCCAGAGGCCGGTCGAATCCAGGCGATAGCGGCCGGGGTGGGCAAGCACCGCCACGCCGCCCGCACCCCGGATCCACGCGACCGCATCACGCAGTCGCGCCCAGCGATGCGGCACGTAGCCCGGCTTGCCTTCGACCAGGTAGTTGGCAAAAACCTGCCGCACGTCGGTGCAGGCGCCGATCTCGACGAGGAAGCGGGCGAAATGGCTGCGCGAGATCAGGTCCGGATTGCCCACGTAGCGCAATGCGCCCTCGTAGGCCCCCGGTATGCCGGCTCGGGCGAGGCCGGCGGCGATCTCGTGGGCACGCGAATCCCGGCCGTGTCGCACCCCGGAGAGGCCAGCGAGCAGCGCGGCATCGTTCGGGTCCACCCGCAGCCCCACCACGTGAATCGTCTCCCCGGCCCAGCTCACGGAAACCTCGACGCCGCAGACGAACGGCAACCCGAGCCGGTCGGCCTCGTCGCGCGCTTCGGCCAGGCCGCGGACTTCGTCGTGATCGGTCAGCGCCAGCAACTGGGTGCCGTTGCGGTGCGCGCGGCGCACCACCTCGCGCGGAGCGAGGGTGCCGTCGGACACTGTCGAATGACAGTGCAGGTCCACGTTCAGCTTGCCCGGATTCACTGGAAGAAGTCCTCGATCAGCCGTGCGAGCCGCTCCGGCTGGTCATGATGCAACATGTGGCCGGCCTCGGCCACCTCCACTTCATTCAAACGCGCGATGGCCGTCAAGCGACGACGGTACTCCTCGGTCTGGGTGAACCGATGGAAGGCGCTGCGTTCGGTCGCCGTGACCCAGAGCACGGGCGCAGTCGCCGCGGCCCAGCAGGACAGCGCCTCGTCGACGCGGTACGGTACCGGGTTGACGCGCTTGTGCGCCGGGTCCGCCCGCAACACGTAACCCGACGGAGCATCCGCTTCGGTCTGCCCGCTGACCGTGGGCTCGCCGGGTCGCAAGGGCCGTGCCCAGTGCGCCGCCAGGAACTGCGCCTTCGCCCGGGGCAGACGCGGATTGTTCCGCATGAGGCGCGCGGCGACATCCTCCAGCGTCGCGTAGGGACGCAGACGAACAGGCTCGCGCAGCTCGTCCAGCCAGCGCCGGTACCGCTCCACCGCCTTGGCCGGGTCGGTGGCAGGCATGCCGAAGCCCTCGAGGTTCACCAGGCCCGCGACCCGACCCGGGCGCATGCCGGCGTAGAGCATGGCGATGTTGCCGCCCATGCTGTGGGCCACCAGGCGGACCGGCGCGTCCGGCGAAAGCTGCTCAAGGAGCGCATCCAGGTCACCGAAGTAGTCCGCGAAGGCATAGCCGTCCACGGACCATTCCCGGCCGGGGGCGCCTTCGCTCAGACCGAACCCCCGCCAGTCCGGCGCCACGACGCGCCATCGCCGCTCGAGCGCATCCACGACGAACTGGAACGAGGCGGAGACATCCATCCAGCCGTGGAGCATGACGAGGAGCGGCGCGCTGGAGTCGGCGCTGGAGGCGGCGCTCGCGGAGCCGCCCACGGCCGCCGCGCCGGCCGTGTCCTGCGTGCCGGTGCGCCACTCCCGCAGGTGGTAGCGCAGGCCGCGGATGGTGAGGTAGCTGGATTGCGCCGCAACCTGCGGCTGGTAGGCGGCCGGCTCCCCACCCGGAGGATCGGCCATGGGCCCGGATCGTGCCTTCACTCGTTGAAATCGCCCCGCTCGCTTCGTTCGCAGCCGCGACGGGCCGCTGACGGAAGTATAGAGGTTGCCCTGACGGGGACCCGCCGTGACGATGGATCGCCGTCGCCGATGGTCCGAACGCGGCGCGTTTTCCGAACGCTGCGTCGGTTGAAATCGCGCCGGTCGCCGCCAACTGTCACAGATGGATACGCTCGTCCGCTTCATGTTCGACAACTATCAGGTCCGCGGCCAGATCGTCCGCCTGGACCGCTCCTGGCGGGAAGTGGCGCATCGCCATCAACGCCACGACGGCCGCGACCTGGCCCCCACGGTGCGCCATCGGCTCGGGGAGCTTTCCGCGGCCGGCGCGCTGCTCGCCGCGTCGATCCGGTTCGATGGCGGGCTGGTGATGCAGATCCAGGGCGACGGCCCTGTCGCCCTGTTCGTCGTGGAGCACGAATCCAACGACACCTGGCGCGCCACCGTCAAGCTGCGACCACAGGCCCAGGTGCCGCACGACGCCTCGCTCGCGGACATGGTGAATCAGCGCGGCAGCGGCCGCTTCGCGGTGACGCTGGTGCCGGACCGCCCGCCCCGTGAAGGCGAATCACCCGCCAGTGCCGTGATGACGGCGCCCTACCAGGGCATCGTGCCCTTCGAGGGCGACACCGTCGCGGAGGTGCTGGAGCACTACATGGCGCGCTCCGAGCAGATCCCCACCCGGATGTGGCTCGCCGCGGACGATCGCGCCGCCTGCGGGCTGCTGCTGCAGCGCATGCCGCAGCAGGGCGGCAAGGTGTCGGGCGACATCGACGAGGACGGCTGGCGCCGCGTCACCACGCTCGCGCAGACCCTGACCCGCGACGAGATGCTTGCCCTGCCGGTGGAGGACATCCTGCAGCGGCTCTTCTGGGAGTGCCCCCTGACGCCGCTTGCCCGGCGTCATCCGAGCTTCGCCTGCACCTGCTCCCGCGACAAGGTCGGCGCGATGCTGCGGATGCTGGGCCAGTCGGAGGTGGATGCCATCCTCGCCGAGCGCGGCGAAGTCGCGGTCACCTGCGAGTTCTGCAACAACGACTACCGCTTCGACGCGGTGGACAGCGCGCAGCTGTTCGCAGCCGGCATCTCGCCGCCGACGCCGTCGGCCCGGCACTGACGCAAAGCCGGATCGCGGCGGCGAGAATCGACCGCCGCCGGCTGACGCACGCCGGCCGGACGCCGGCGAATGGAAACGACACGCGCTGCGCCGACGCTCAGTGGCCGACGCGCAGCATGCTCGAGCGGGCCGCCGATCCGACGGGCCGCGGCGGGGCCTCGCCGGCGGCAGTGGGCGGAATCGCGGGCGACAATGCGCCGGTCGCTCCGCCCGGTGCGCCACTGCCGGTCGCTCCGCCCGCTGCGCCGAACTGCACGAAGATCTCGTCGCGCTTGACCATGCCGAGCTCGTAGCGGGCACGCTCCTCGATCGCGATGGTGCCATCGCGCAGGTCCGCCACCTCCGCCTCCAGGCCTTCGTTGCGCATGCGCTTGCCGGCGTTGACCTCCTGCTGCAGGGAGAGCTGGCGGTCCAGCTCCCAGACCCGAAGCCAGCTTCCCTGGCCCAGCCAGAGGGGATACTGGACCAGGGCCAGCAGGGTGGCGAGCAGCAGGCCGAGGAGCTTCACGGCGCCCTACCTTCAGGCGTCAGCCGCGGATGCTGTAGAAGGCGTCGCGTCCCGGATAGAGCGCCGAATCGCCGAGATCCTCCTCGATGCGCAGGAGCTGGTTGTACTTGGCGGTGCGATCGCTGCGGGAAAGCGACCCGGTCTTGATCTGCAGCGCGTTGGTCGCCACGGCGATGTCCGCGATGGTGGTGTCCTCTGTCTCGCCGGAGCGATGCGAGACCACCGAGGTGTAGTTGTGGCGCTTGGCCAGCTCGATCGCGGAGAAGGTCTCGGTCAGCGTCCCGATCTGGTTGATCTTGATCAGGATGGAATTGGCCACGCCCCCCGCGATGCCGTCCCTGAGGATCCGGGTGTTGGTCACGAAGAGATCATCGCCGACGAGCTGCACCTTCCCGCCCAGGCGCTGCGTCAGGTGCCGCCAGCCGTCCCAGTCGTCCTCGGCCATGCCGTCCTCGATCGACAGGATGGGGTACTTTCCGCACCAGTCCGAGAGCAGCTTGGTGAGCTCCGGCCCGGTGAGCGTCTTCTTCTCCCCGGCAAGGTGGTACTTGCCGTCCCTGAAGAACTCCGAGCTGGCGCAATCCAGGCCCAGGGCGATGTCCTCACCCGGACGGTAGCCCGCCTTCTCGATCGCGCGGAGGATGAGCTGGATGGCCGCCTCGTGATTGTCCACGGAGGGCGCGAAGCCGCCCTCGTCGCCCACCGCGGTGGACATGCCCGCCTCGTCGATCAGCTTGCGCAGGGCGTGGAACGTCTCGCAGCCATAGCGCAGCGCCTCGCGGAAGGTGGGCGCGCCGACCGGGATGATCATGAACTCCTGCATGTCCAGCGTGTTGTTCGCGTGGGCGCCGCCGTTGATCACGTTCATCATCGGCACCGGCAGCGACATCTGCGCCGAGCCGCCGAAGTAGCGGTAGAGCGGAAGGCCCGACTCCTCGGCCGCCGCCTTCGCGACCGCCATCGAGACCGCCAGCATCGCGTTGGCGCCGAGGTTGGCCTTGTTCTCGGTGCCGTCCAGATCGATCAGCGTGCGGTCCACGTAGGCCTGCTCCGAGGCATCCAGCCCCAGGATCGCCTCCGAGATCTCGGTGTTGATGTTCTCCACGGCCTTGAGCACGCCCTTGCCGCCGTAGCGACCGGCATCGCCGTCGCGCAGCTCGATCGCCTCGCGGGCGCCGGTGGACGCACCCGAGGGTACGGCGGCGCGGCCCATCACCCCGGACTCCAGGAGGACGTCGCACTCGACGGTGGGGTTGCCGCGCGAGTCCAGAATCTCGCGCCCGATGATGTCGACGATCGTGCTCATCCGTGCTTGCCTTGTGTTGGACGCCTACTGGCCGGGTGCCGGGACGCCTTCGACGCAGACCATGTCGAAGGATTCGGTCGCACCCGCGCGCGCTGCCCGCGCCTGCCGGTAGAGCTCCGAATCGTAGAAGGCGCGGGCGGCCGCCATTGTCTCAAATTCCAGGACCACGAGGCGGCCCGGCTGCCAATTTCCTTCCAGCACCTCCAGCGCCCCGCCCCGGACGATGAACCGGCCTCCGGCGGCGGCGACCGCCCCGGGGGAGAGCGCCTGGTAGCCCTTGTAGCGTTCCGGGTCCGACACCTTCACGTTGGCGATCACATAGGCAGTCACGATCCTCGTCTCCTGGTGGCATCGGTGAATCGGTTGGAAAGGGCAGCCTCGGGCGGCGCCGGCGACGACACGGCCACGCTCACGAGCCGACCGCTCACACGCCCTCGAGCAGGTCCGATTCCGGGAAGCCAGCCCGCTTCACCGCCCGGTCCAGCTCGCAAAGCGTCTCCAGGAGCGCCGCCATGCGCGGCAGCGGCCAGGCGTTGGGGCCGTCCGAGAGCGCCTTCTCCGGGTCCGGATGGGTTTCCATGAAGAGGCCCGAGACGCCGGCGGCAACGGCCGCGCGGGCGAGCACCGGCACGAACTCGCGCTGGCCGCCGGAGCGCTCGCCCTGCCCGCCCGGCAACTGTACCGAATGGGTGGCGTCGAAGACGACCGGGCAGCCGGTCTCGCGCATGATCGCGAGGCTGCGCATGTCCGAGACCAGGTTGTTGTAGCCGAAGCTCGCGCCGCGCTCGCACACTAGGATGCAATCCTCGTCCACGCCAGCCTCGCGGGCCGCCGCCTTGGCCTTCGCGACGACGTTGCGCATGTCCCCGGGCGCGAGGAACTGGCCTTTCTTGATATTGACCGGCTTGCCGCTGGCCGCCACGGCGTTGATGAAATCGGTCTGGCGACAGAGGAAGGCCGGGGTCTGCAGCACGTCCACCACCGCCGCCACCGGCGCGACCTGGTCGATCTCGTGGACGTCGGTCAGCACCGGCACGCCGATCTCGCGCCTCACGTCGGCCAGGATGGCGAGGCCGGCGTCCATGCCAGGGCCGCGGAACGACTTGCCCGAGCTGCGGTTCGCCTTGTCGAAAGAGGACTTGTAGACGAACGGCACACCCAGCACGCGACAGATCTCCGCGAGCTTTCCGGCCGTCTCCATGGCCAGCTCGCGCGACTCGATGGCGCAGGGCCCCGCGATCAGGAAAAAGGGTCGATCCAGCCCGACCCGCGCGCCTGCGATCTCCATCAGGCCACCCGGACCCGGTCGGCCTCGACCCCGGCGCGCTGCGCCGGGCGGGCGAGCGCCGCCTCGAGATAGGCGATGAAGAGCGGATGGCCGGTGCGCGGCGACGAGGTGAACTCCGGGTGGAACTGCACGCCGACGAACCAGGGATGCGCCAGCCTGCCGGTCAGGGGCAGCTCGATCGTCTCGGTGAGCTGCTCCGTGGGCGTGCGGGCCGCGATCCGCAACCCGGCCTCCTGCAGCCGGCCCACGTAGTCGTTGTTGACCTCGTAGCGGTGCCGGTGGCGCTCGTTGACCGACTCGCCGTAGATGCGCGCGATCAGCGTGCCGGGCTCGACCGCGCAACGCTGGGCGCCGAGGCGCATGGTGCCGCCGAGCCCGGTGGTGAGGTCACGACGCTCGACCGCGCCGGTGCGGTCGGTCCACTCGGTGATCAGAGCGACCACCGGATGCGGCGTGTCGGGATCGAATTCCGTGCTGTTGGCGCCGGCCAGGCCCATCACGTGGCGGGCGAACTCGATCACCGCGAGCTGCATGCCGAGACAGATGCCCAGATAGGGGACGCGGTTCTCGCGGGCATAGCGGATGGCCTGGATCTTGCCTTCCACGCCACGCTTGCCGAAGCCGCCTGGGACCAGGATGGCGTCGAACCGGGCCAGCATCCCGGGGCCGTCGCGCTCGATCTGCTCGGAATCGATGTACTCCACCTGCACCCGGCTGGCGGTGTGCATGCCCGCGTGGATGAGCGCCTCGGTGAGCGACTTGTACGATTCCGTCAGGTCCACGTACTTGCCGACCATGGCGATGCGGACGTCGTGCTGCGGCTTCTCCAGGCGATCGATCAGGTGGTCCCACATGGAGAGATCCGCCGCCGGCTTGTCCAGGCGCAGCGCCTCCACCAGGATGTCGTCCACCTTCTGCTCATGCAGCATCCGCGGGATCTTGTAGATCGAGTCCGCGTCCCACACCGAGATGACGGAGTCCAGCTGCACGTTCGAGAACATCGAGATCTTGGCGCGCTCGTCGTCCGGGATGGGTCGGTCGGCCCGGCACATGATGACGTCCGCCTGGATCCCGATCTCCCGGAGCTTCTGCACCGAGTGCTGCGTCGGCTTGGTCTTGAGCTCCCCGGCCGACGGTATGAAGGGCACGAGCGTGAGGTGCACGAAGCAGTAGTTGCCGCGCCCGCGCTTCAGGCTCATCTGCCGGACCGCCTCCAGGAACGGCAGCGACTCGATGTCGCCCACGGTGCCGCCGATCTCGACGATCGCCACCTCCGCCTCGCCTGCCGTGCCCACCCCCGCGCCGCGCTCGATGAACGCCTGGATCTCGTTGGTGATGTGCGGGATCACCTGCACGGTGCGGCCAAGGTACTCACCCCGCCGCTCCTTGCGGATGACCGAATCGTAGATCTGGCCGGTGGTGAAGTTGTTGGTGCGGCGCATCCGCGCCGAGACGAACCGCTCGTAATGGCCGAGGTCCAGGTCTGTCTCGGCACCGTCCTCGGTGACGAAGACCTCGCCATGCTGGAACGGGTTCATGGTGCCCGGGTCGACGTTCAGATACGGGTCGACCTTCTGCATCGTCACGCGCAGTCCGCGCGCGGTGAGCAGTTGACCGAGACTGGAGGCCGTCAGCCCTTTGCCCAGGGACGATGCGACACCTCCGGTGACGAAGATGTGTTTTGTGCCTGGCTGCCCATGGCGCAGTGATCGCAATCCGGTGCTCCCGTCAAGGCTGAATACCTACGGGACTTCAGCCTAACAGCATCCGCGCCCGGTGCAGAACGACACTCTGTTGATCAG
Source organism: Pseudomonadota bacterium (assembly GCA_023388075.1). Classification (GTDB taxonomy): domain Bacteria; phylum Pseudomonadota; class Gammaproteobacteria; order Burkholderiales; family Burkholderiaceae_E; genus Lautropia. The sequence goes on along the minus strand of JAEWGX010000016.1, from coordinate 1,074 downwards.
CCATCGCTGACCGTGATCGAGGTCGCCCCCGCCCCGGTCCCGTAGGCGCCGGACCGGCCGTCGCTCTCGGCGCCCAGCGCGAGCACCACCGTGACCTGCCCGGTCTGCGCATTCACGTCGTCAACGGTGGACAGGGACTTGCCCAGCCCCGGGTCCGACCGGATCACCGCGATCGCCGCTCCGCCGTCCGCCGAGCCCTCCCGGCCGGCCAGCACGCCGCCCTGGGCACGCTGGGCCATCGCCGCGGCGAGGCGGCCCACCAGCTGCCCCTGGGCCCCGGAGTCGGCAGGCAACGCGCCGCCGGTGATGACCACGACCAGGTCGGCCGGTTTCACCGTGCCCGCGGCGTAATCGATGAAGCCGCCCTCGCTCAGGGTCTGCAACACAGTGCCGCGCTGCTGCTCCGGCACCGGCTGAGCGCCGTCGCGCAACAGCAGGGTCGCGCCGAGCAGGTCTCCCACCCGCGAGCCGGAATCGGTGTAGTCGGTGCGCAACTGCTGGCCGGACGGAATCGACTGGTCGATCACCGTCGCCAGTTTCGCGGCGTTCTCGTCGCGGACCAGGTTGGTGGCCAGGGCGATCTGCCCGGAGAAGCTCGCCCCGGAGTCGTTGAGCAGCCCCTTGACCGCTTCGACGTCGGCCTCGCCGGCGTCGGGTGCAGTCACCACGAGCACTGACTTGCGGTCCAGGCGGCCGCCGATGAGCGCGGGCGTGACCCCGTTGATGAAACCGTTGTCGGCGTTCACCTGACGGGACAGCGCGTCACGCTCTTCCTCGACGGTGCCGAGGCGATCCCGGTCGGTGCCGGTCAGCTGATTCACCCGGTCCCCGATGAAGCCTGAGCCGAGGAACAGCCCGAGTGCCAGGGCCAGGAACACCGCGATCAGCGAGATCGCGTGCTGGCGCAGCGAAATCATCAGCCGCTGGTCCCCAGGCCGCCGATCCAACCGGTCAGGTGATCCCACTGGACCGAGAACCAGTCGCCGATTCCGGCGTCACCGGAGGTCAGCACGAGGGCGACGATCAGCACCAGCAGTGCGGCCAGCAGCAGCATGGCGATCACCGCGCCGCTGA
>JAEWGX010000100.1 GCA_023388075.1 Pseudomonadota bacterium | reverse complement strand
TTCCAGTTGGCCCGGCACCTGCCATCGCTCGCCGTGGCGTATCCAAAGCTGCAACTGCAGGTGCACGCGACGGATCGGTTCGTCGACCTCGTGAAGGAGGGCTTCGACATCGCCGTGCGCAGCCACTTCGCGCGCCTGCCCGATTCGGGGCTGGTGCAGCGCACGCTCGCGACGGAGGACGTCGTGCTGGTGGCAAGCCCAGCCTACGTGCGTTCGCGCGGTGAACCTCGCACTCCGGCTCAGCTCTCCAGTCACGCCGGGCTGCTGGTCGCGGCGGATGCGACGGCTTGGCGCCTGAGCAAGCCCGGGGTGCCGACAAGCACGGTGTCGCCCCACGCGAGGATGGTCGCCGACGAACCCGTCACCTTGCTGCAGGCGGCCGCGGCGGGACTGGGAATCGCGCCGCTGCCGTACGGGCTCTGCGAACGCCCGTTGGCAGCCGGCGAGTTGGTTCGCATCCTCCCGCGGTGGACCGCGGGACTGGTCACGACGACGGCGCTGGTGCCTCACCGCCGCAGCCTGTTGCCTTCCGTTCGGGCTGTGCTGGGCTTCCTGGAAGCGCGGGTGGGAAGCGGCCGCATCGGCTGATGCGGACCATTCCCCCGCGCAGTGCTACTGACCCGGCATGCCGATCGCCACCGGCCGGACCGCCGCCCCGGCCGCGCCCTTGTCGAGCGGGGGCAGCACCATCGCGCAGGCGGTCCAGACCCGGTCACCGGCGAGCTCCGCCAGCCGCAGGTTCTCCAGTTGGTGCACGCCGTGCTTGGTCAGCAGCAGGTGGTGGATCGCGAACGGCAGCCCCTCGGGCGTGCCGGGCGCGGGCGGGGCCTTGCCCTGCATCATGCCCTCGGGCACCGGATCGATGAAGGGCGTGTCGAGCCCCACCGCGACCACCCTCAGCGAGCCGAGATACTCGGCGGCATCGACCGAGAGGCCCGGCGCCATCCCGTAGTACGGCGTGTCGCCGGCCGGATCCTTCCACTGGCTGCTCCAGCCGGTGTGGATCCACACCATGTCGCCCGGCAGGATGCCGCGGTCGGCGAGCTTCTGCGAGGCCAGCATCGCCTCGATGTCCGCGCGGGTGACCAGTTGGCCGGCGGTCATCGGCTTGCCCTTGCCGACCTGCGCCTGCGCATCGAGCACCACCGCGGTCGTGACGAGCGGCCGGATCTTCTCGATGCCGAGCTTGAGCAGCGGCGATTCCGGCGTGGGCTTCACGTCCTTCTGGGTGAAGCCGCCGTAGTAGGCGGCGCCATCCACGGCGAGCGGCGTCTTCGGATCCCACGGCTCGCCGATCGAGGCGAAGTGGCCCAGCGCGTCGATCTGGGTACCCTGCTGCCCGGGCTCGGCCTCCGCCTCGTAGACCTCGCTGTTGAACACATGCCGGGAGAACGGCACGGCGGCGGTGGGCTTCGGCTTCAAGCCGCCCGGGCCCCCGAATGGGGTCTTCGGCATGGTGTTGCTGCGCAGTTGCGAGGCCTCGTACCACTTGGCGCCTGGTTGCGCCATGTGCCAGGCGCAGCGCCGGGTGGACGCCTCGCCCAGCGTGTTCGCCATGCCGAGCTCGTCACCGGCCGGCCACGGCGGCTTCGGTGCCGACTTCGCCAGCTCCAGGATCTCCGCGGGCTCCGCGGCCAGGACGCTCCCCGAGCCGATTCCCCACGCGGCCACGCCCGCGACAAGCCATGCAGTCGGTGATCTGCGTTTCATCCCTGCGCCTCCTCCGGTATCAGGTTCTTCAGCCGCCGCGCCGCGGCCGCGGTCTCATGCTAGCTCAGCGGGCGGTGCTTGTCCCCGTGCGCCGGCGACCGCGTCGCCGCGGGCGCCTTGCGCGCTACCGGCGCTTCTCGAGGCGCTTCTCCACCAGGGCGAGCCGCTCGCGGATCACCGGGCCGACGGCGATCTGCGGCTGCGAGGCCTCGAAGCCTTCGGCCTCCTCGCGCTGCCGGATGCGCGGCAGCGCGAGCGCGAACGCCTGCTCGAACGAGCGGGTCTCGCGCAGGCCATGGTTGAAGAGCGCATCGCCGAAGTAGGTGAACGAGGACTCGGTGCCGCAGCCGAACGACGGCCGGTCGGCGACCGAGGCAGTCATCAGCAGGGTGCGCGAGTCGCGAAGCTGGGGGATGAACGTGCCGGAGTAGCAGGCGGAGATGATCAGCACGCGGTTGCGGATGCCTGCCTCGTCCAGCAGACGGCGCAGCGTTGCGGGATCGAGGTTGTAGAGGTCGAACGGCGGCAGGTCGGTCGCGAGCACCGCGTTGCGCGAGCCATGGGTGGTGAGGTAGAGCACCAGGATGTCGTGCTCGACGTCCATCCGGTCCCCGACCGCGGCGAGCGCGCGGCCAAGGTTGCTGACGGTGGCGATGGGAAACTCGCGCAGGGTCGCCGGGTTGCTCACCAGCCGCAGGGACCGGCCGGCGGTGTCGAAGCGTTCGTCCATCAGGGGGTGGATCGTCTCCAGCTCCTTGCGGAAGACGTCCTCGCTCGCGTACGGCGCGAAGCCGATGAAGTACAGGTCCACCACGCCGCGGCGCTGTGGCCGCAGCGCGGCGACCTGATCCTGGAAGAGCCGGCGCTGCAACTCCATGACCTCCTCCGACGCGGCCGCGAAGCGGGTGGCTCCGCTCTCCCGGGGCTGGGGCGGCGCCCAGTACGAGCCGATCGGTTCGAGGATGCTCCATGCCGTGGTGAGGGCGAGCAGTGCCAGGACGACGAAGCGGCGCAGCCAGGAAACGGGCGCGGCGCGGTGCATCGTGCCCACGGTGCGCCAGGCCACCAGGTACGACCAGACCGGGGCTGCGAGGTAGGTCCAATCCGCGACGATCGCGCCCGCGCGCCGCGGCAGCAGATCGGCCGACTGCGCGATGAGCAGGCCATAGGCGAGGGCGACGATCCAGACCGAGGCGCTGAGCACCACCGCGGCGAAATGCAGCAGCGGCGTGGGCGTGCCCGCGACGACCGGCTGGCGCCTGCCGAACCAGCCTCCGCGCGGCGGCTGCGCGAGCCACGCGCCACCGAGCAGGAGGACCGGCAGGTCGTACCAGGCCGTGCGCAGGGCGAGCCAGTCGAACACGTCGCCTTCCTCCGCGACCAGCCACCATTCGCCGGCGATGCCGAGGAGCGTCGCGATGACGACCAGCGCGATGCAGGATCCCGCGCCTGCGAAGACGGACCCGGGCCGCACCGGCAGCAGCAGGATCGCGCGCAGACCGGCGAGCAGCAGGGTGGGGAAGCCACCGCCTCGGGCCAGCCGCTCCGCGTGCTGGGCGTCCACCGACCAGGGATAGTGGGCGGGCGGTGGCGCCGCCGCCACCGCCGGCGCCTGGCGGCGACGGTCGGAACCGGGGCGGCGGAACGGACCGAACGATCCGGACGGGGCGAACGGGCCCGATGCGCTTGCGCCGCCGCGGTTGGCGCCGGCTGGGGGACGCGGGTCGTCGGGGTCCGATGCGTAGAGGGGTGGCGGCGGCGCGGGAGGTTCGGTCACGATGCGGGCGATGGATGCTTCCATGATACCGTCCGGGCGCCACGATGCCGCCCGACTCCCCGATGACCATCGACGGTTCTCCGATCCCCCCTGACGGCGCCGCTGCAGTGGGGCGCGACCCGCTCGCCGGCTGGGAGGGCCGGCTGGCGCTGCGTTTCGAGGGCGGCGCCGGCGGGACTCGCCTCGCATCCAATCGCCACAAGGGCCCGCTTCGCCTGCTGAAGACCTTGCCGAGCGAGGATCGCCGCCGGCTCGAGGCCGTGCTGGTGCATCCGCCCGGTGGGCTGGTCGGCGGCGACAGCCTGGTGCTCGACCTCGCCCTGGGCGTCGGCGCGCGGGTGCTTGCCACCACGCCGGGCGCACAGAAGTGGTATGGCCGCAGCGCGCGGCCGGCCAGCGCGCAGACGCGGCTCGTGCTGGCCGACGGGGCGATGCTCGAATGGCTGCCGCAACCGGCGATCGTGTACGACGGCGCCCATGCGCGCCAGTCCCTCGTTGTGGCGCTCGCGCGCGACGCCTGCTTCCTGGGCTGGGAGGCGCTGGTGAGAGGCCGCACCGCGATGGGGGAGCGGTTCGCCTCGGGACGCGTCGAGCAGGAGCTCGCGATCGCGATCGCCGGCGAGCCGATATGGCAGGAGCGGCTCTTCGCCGACGCAGGCGACCGGCTCTTCGACTCGCCGCTCGGCTGGGACGGTCGACTCGCGGCGGCGAGCGTATGGTGCTGCATGCCGTCGCTGCCGGCGGCGCGCCTTTGCAGCCTGCGCGACCGATGGCGACAGATCGACGACGCTGGCACGAAGGCGGCGGAAGCTGCCGGGGCCGGCACGGGTACGGTCGCCTGCGGCGCGAGCATCCCGGCGCCCGGACTCGTGCTCGCCAAGCTGCTGTCCGATGACAGCGAGCTCCTCGCGGCGCGCTGCCGCGCGCTCTGGCTCGCGGCGCGCGACTGCGTCGAGGGCGGCGGCGGCTCCCTGCCGCGGATCTGGCGCACCTGACCGGATATGGCGACAATCGCCGACCGGCCGGCGCGGTGCGCGCCGGTGGAACCCGTTGCGCCCGGAGCCCGATCCATGGATCTGTCACCCCGCGAGAAGGACAAGCTGCTTGTCTTCACTGCCGGCCTGCTCGCCGAGCGTCGCAAGGCGCGCGGCCTCAAGCTCAACCATCCCGAGGCGATCGCCTTCATCACGGCGGCGGTGCTCGAGGGCGCGCGCGACGGCCGCACGGTGGCCGACCTGATGCACTTCGGCACGACGCTTCTCAATCGCGACGACGTGATGGAAGGCGTGCCGGAGATGGTCCCGGAGATCCAGGTGGAAGCCACCTTCCCGGACGGAACCAAGCTGGTGACCGTGCACCACCCGATCCAGGGCTAGCCGCGCCCCCCTGAACGGGCGCCGCGCGCGCCGCCGTTCTTCGCCCATCGAAGTTGCTCGCCTGCGCTCGGGGGCCGTTCGGCGCACCCGATGCGTGCATGCCGCACTGCCATCGTGCGCGCGGTGCGGCAAGGCTCGCAGTCGCGCCGCGCCGCGATGGTGCCTCTTCGTCTGTCACCGCTGTCGTCCTCGGGTGGCATGGCTGTTGCTTGAATGACCTCTGTCCGGCCTGCCGGCGTCGCCGCCACCACCGGCCGCGCATCAACGCGCGTCCGACCAGACCCAGTACGAGAGGAGCTCAGTTCATGACATCGCGCCGTTCCATCCTGAAGTTCGCCGCCGGCTCCGCCGCGGCCTTTCCCGGCCTCACCGCCTCCAACATCCTTTTCGCCCAGGACAAGTCGCCGATCAAGGTCGGCGTGCTGCACTCGCTCTCCGGCACCATGGCGATCTCGGAGACGGCGCTGAAGAACACGGCGCTGATGACCTTCGAGGAGATCAATGCCAAGGGCGGCGTGATGGGGCGGCCGATCGAGCCGGTGGTGGTGGACCCCGCCTCCAACTGGCCGCTCTTCGCGGAGAAGGCGCGCCAGCTCATCACCCAGGACAAGGTCGCCAGCGTCTTCGGCTGCTGGACCTCGGTGTCGCGCAAGTCGGTGCTCCCGGTCTTCGAGGAGCTGAACTCGCTGCTCTTCTATCCGGTGCAGTACGAAGGCGAGGAGCTCTCCCGGAACGTGTTCTACACCGGTGCCGCGCCGAACCAGCAGGCGATTCCGGCGGTCGAGTACCTGATGTCCGAGGACGGCGGCGGCGCGAAGCGCTGGGTGCTGCTCGGCACCGACTACGTCTATCCGCGCACCACCAACAAGATCCTGCGCGCGTTCCTGAAGTCGAAAGGCGTTGCCGACAAGGACATCGACGAGTCGTACACGCCGTTCGGCCATGCGGACTACCAGACCATCGTCGCCAACGTGAAGCGGTTCGCGGCCGGCGGCAGGACCGCCGTGGTCTCCACCATCAACGGCGACTCCAACGTGCCCTTCTACAAGGAGCTCGGCAACCAGGGGATCCGCGCGACCGACATCCCGGTGGTCGCGTTCTCCGTCGGCGAGGAGGAGCTACGCGGCATCGACACCAAGCCGCTCGTGGGTCATCTCGCGGCGTGGAACTACTTCATGTCGGTGAAGAACCCCGCGAACGACGCCTTCATCCGCATGTACCGTGACTGGGCCGCGAAGAACAGCGTGCCCAACGCAAGTACCGTGGTGACCAACGACCCGATGGAGGCGACCTACGTTGGCATCCACATGTGGAAGCAGGCGGTGGAGCAGGCGGGCACCACCGCGGTCGACAAGGTGATCGATGCGGTGGGAGGCCAGACCTTCAAGGCGCCCAGCGGCTTCGAGCTGACGATGGACAAGACCAACCACCACCTGCACAAGCCGGTGATGATCGGCGAGGTGAAGGCCGACGGACAGTTCGAGGTGGTCTTCAGGACTCGCGGCCCGATCCGGGCGCAGCCGTGGTCTCCCTTCATTCCCGGCAACGAGGGCAAGCAGAGCGTCTGAGCTTGCTCGTGAGGATGCGATCGACCGTGGGCCGCCTCGTCCTGCTGCGCCTGTGCCTCGGCCTGCTGCTCGCGCTCGCCGTCGGCGCGGGCGGGACGGCCCGCGCCACCCAGGCGAAGGGATCGGATGAGGCGCTGCGCCTTCTCGCCACCGGCGAGTCGGGCGATCGGTACCGCGCCATCGCCCTGCTCGGCGAGCAGGCGGATGAACGCGCCGCGGCCATCCTGCGGGCCCTGGCCGACGGTGCGCTCGCCGTTTCCGCCGACGGCCGGGCGGGCTACCTCGTCGAGGGCGGTGCCTGGCGGGATGCCGTCACCGGAGAGCCGGTGGCCACGCCGACACCGGAGCCGGCGACGGTGCCGGTCAACAACCGGGCGCGCAACGCCATCGCCGCGGCGCTCGCGTCGCTGCGCCTCTTCGCGAACGGGCGCGAAGAGCGGCTTGCCGCCGCTCGCGAACTGCAGCAGCGGCCCGACGCGGCGCTCCTGCCGAAGATCGAGGCGGCGATCGCGCGGGAGAAGGACAGGGAGGTGGCCGAGGCGCTGGTCGCAGCGGCCGCCCAGGTGCGCATCGGCTCGGCCGATCCTGAAGCCAGGCTGCTCGCCCTGGAGACGCTCGCAGGCAGCGGCCGGCGCGACGTGCTCACCCTGCTGGAGCGGCTTGCCGCCACCAATCCGGACGGCAGCCTGGTCGAGCCCGACCCGCGGGTGCGTGCCGCCGCGATCGCCGCACGCGATGCGGTGGAGCGGCGCCTGCTGCTGCATGAATACCTCGGCCGGATCTTCGCCGGCCTCTCCCTGGGCAGCATCCTGATGCTCGCGGCGATGGGACTCGCCATCACCTACGGGCTCCTCGGCGTGATCAACATGGCCCATGGCGAGATGATCATGATCGGCGCCTACGCCACCTTCGTCACCCAGTCGCTGGTGCGCGAGCTCGCGCCCGGCGCGTTCGGCTGGTATCCGGTGCTCGCACTGCCGGTGGCCTTCGTCACCTGCGCGCTCGTCGGCGTGCTGATCGAGCGGCTGGTGATCCGCTTCCTGTACGGCCGGCCCCTGGAAACCCTGCTCGCGACCTGGGGCATCAGCCTCATCCTGATCCAGTCGGTCCGACAGGTCTTCGGGCCGCAGAACGTCGGCATCGAGAACCCCGCCTGGATGTCGGGCGGCGTCGCGCTCGGCAGCCTGGTGCTGCCGTGGAACCGCATCGTGATCATCGCCTTCGCGCTGCTGGTGCTTGCCGCCGTGGCGCTCGTGCTCGCCCGCACGCGGCTCGGCCTCTTCGTGCGCGGGGTGACCCAGAATCGTTCCATGGCCGGCGCGATCGGGGTGCCCACCGGGCGGGTGGACATGCTCGCCTTCGGCCTCGGCTCCGGCATCGCCGGGCTCGCGGGCGTGGCGCTCTCGCAGGTGGGCAACGTCGGTCCGGAGCTCGGCCAGGCCTACATCATCGATTCGTTCATCGTCGTGGTGGCCGGCGGGGTCGGCCAACTGAGCGGCGCGGTGGCCGCGGGCATGGGGCTCGGCGTGATCTCCAAGTTCATCGAACCGTCACTCGGCGCGGTGATCGCGAAGATCGTGATCCTGGTCGCGGTGATTGCCTTCATCCAGCGGCGTCCCCAGGGGCTCTTCGCGCTGAGGGAGCGCGGGGCATGACGGCCACGTCGCGCCAGCCACGGGCGGCTGCTTCGGCGGGCGTCGGGCTCGTGCCGCCGCGGGTCCGGCTCTTCTCGCCGCTGCAATGGACGGCGATCCTCGCGGTGTTCCTGGCCGCGGGCGTGGTCGTGCCGGTCCTGCATGCGACGCTGCCGCAGGATTCGCCGTTCTGGCCGGATTCCTACGCGATCACGCTGCTCGGCAAGTTCACCTGCTACGCGATGGTCGCGGTCGCCATGGACCTGATCTGGGGCTACACCGGCATCCTGAGCCTCGGCCAGAGCCTATTCTTCGCGCTGGGCGGCTATGCCTTCGGCATGTACCTGATGCGCGGGATCGGCAGGGAAGGGCAGTACGGCAGCCACCTGCCCGACTTCATGGTGTTCCTCGACTGGAAGGACTTCCCCTGGCACTGGGCCGGCACCGACCACTTCGCCTGGGCGCTGTTCCTGGTGGTTGCGGCCCCCGGCCTGCTCGCCTTCGTGTTCGGCTACTTCGCCTTCCGCTCGCGAATCAAGGGCGTGTACTTCTCGATCATCACGCAGGCGCTCACCTTCGCCTTCATGCTGCTCTTCTTCCGCAACGAGACCGGCTTCGGCGGCAACAACGGCTTCACCGATTTCAAGACCATCCTCGGGTGGCGCATCACGGAGCCGGCGACCAAGGCCACCATCCTGGCGGTCGCGGTGCTCGCCTTGCTGCTCGTGCTCGTCGGATCGCGCTGGCTGGTGGCCGGCAAGTTCGGCCGCATCCTGCAGGCGATCCGCGACTCGGAGTCCCGCCTGCGCTTCTGCGGCTACGACACGCTCGGCTACAAGCTCTCGGTGTGGACGCTCGCCGCCGTCATCAGCGGCCTCGCGGGCGCGCTCTACGTGCCGATCGTCGGCATCATCAATCCCTCCGAGATGTCGCCGGCGAGCTCGATCGAGGTGGCCATCTGGACCGCGGTGGGCGGCCGCGGCACGCTGCTCGGTCCGATCCTGGGCGCGTTCCTGGTGAACGGCGCGAAGAGCTTCTTCACGATGACCGTTCCCGACTACTGGCTGTTCTTCCTGGGCCTGCTGTTCGTCCTGGTCACCATGTTCCTGCCGCGCGGCATCTACGGCTCGCTGGCCGCCTGGCAGCAGGCGCGCCGCGAGGCACGCCCCGGCGCGCCAGTGGCAGCCGGCGCAGTCGCGCCAGCCGCTGCCGATCCCGATGCCGGCGTTGCGCCTGTCTCGCCGGCATCGTCGGTGGTGCCGGCGCCGCCTGCGGCCGGGCCGGTCCACGGACCGTCGCGCCTCGCCCCGGAGGGCGGCAAGTGATCGCCGAACGGCCGGTGGCGGGGCCGGCGCGTCCGGCTGCCCGCCCGACGCGCGCCCGTGCCGGCGAGGGCGCGGTGCCCGCGCTCGGACACCTGGCGGGCGAGGGCGTCGACACCACCCACGGCCCGATCCTCTACATCGACGGCGTGACCGTCTCGTTCGACGGCTTCAAGGCGCTGAACAACCTCTCGCTCGCGGTGGACGAAGGCGAGCTGCGTTGCATCATCGGTCCGAACGGCGCGGGCAAGACCACCATGATGGATTGCATCACCGGCAAGACGCGGCCGGATCGCGGTACCGTCCACTTCGGCGCCACCATCGACCTCACGCGCCTGAACGAGGCGCGCATCGCGGAGATCGGCATCGGCCGCAAGTTCCAGCGCCCGACGGTGTTCGAGACGCTCACCGTCTTCGAGAACATGGAGCTCGCCCTCGCCACCGCCAAGGGTCCCTTCGCGAGCCTGCGCGCCAGGCTGGGATCGGAGCAGCTCGACCGGATCGAGCAGACCCTGGTTCAAGTGAACCTGCTGGAGGCGGCATGGAGGACCGCGGGCATCCTCTCGCACGGCCAGAAGCAGTGGCTCGAGATCGGCATGCTGCTCGTGCAGCAGCCGCGCCTCATCCTGCTAGACGAGCCGGTCGCAGGCATGACCGACGCCGAGACCGATCGCACCGCGGAGCTCTGCCTCTCCCTCGAGGGCTCGCATTCCATCGTGGTGGTCGAGCACGACATGGAGTTCGTGAGCCGGATCGCCCGCAAGGTGACGGTGCTGCACGAGGGCTCGGTGCTGGCCGAAGGCAGCATGGCGTCGGTGCGCGGCGACGAGCGGGTGATCGAGGTCTACCTGGGACGCTGAAGCCGCCATGCTGACGATCGAACGACTCAACCAGTATTACGGCGGCAGCCACACGCTGCGCGACGTCTCCCTCGAGGTGCCGTCCGGCAAGGTGACCGCGCTGCTCGGCCGCAACGGCATGGGCAAGACGACGCTGCTGCGCTGCCTGATGGGGCTGCTTCCGGCGAGGTCGGGCCGGATCCTGCTCGACGGCCACGACCTCGCGCGCCTGCGGCCGGACCAGCGGGCCCGGGCCGGCATCGGCTACGTTCCCCAGGGAAGGGAGATCTTCCCGCGTCTCACGGTGGCGGAGAACCTGCGGATCGCGGTCGAGGCCACCCCGCGCGAGCGCCGCGACGGCCCGGGTGCCACGTACGCCTGGGTCTACGAGACATTCCCCGTGCTGCAGGAGTTCGCCAACCGGCGTGGCGGCGACCTCTCCGGCGGACAGCAGCAGCAGCTCGCCATCGCGCGCGCCCTGGTCGGCCGCCCCCGGCTGCTCGTCCTCGACGAGCCGACGGAGGGCATCAGCCCGATCGTGATCCAGCAGATCGAGAAGGTCGTCGCGTCGCTCGCGCAACAGCGGACCATGGCGATCCTGCTCGTCGAGCAGTACTACGACTTCGCGCGGACGCTGGCGGATCGCTACTTCGTGATCCAGCGCGGCGAGGTGGTGCGGTCCGGCGAGGGCGAACGGATGGAGCAGGACGGCGTGCGGGAGCTGCTCGCCGTATGAGACATGCGGGCGCCGGCGCATGAGCTCCGCGGCGCGCCTCCTTCGGGGGGCAGCGTGGAGTGCGCGTGGCGTCACGATCGGCCACGCCCATGCGTTCGGGCTGGCGGCCGGGCGGCCGGGCGCAGCGCCGAAAGAAAGTCCTGCAGCATTGGCGCGACCGAAGCTCTAAGCGAGGCCTCGTCGGCCTTGCCCGCGCCGAAGCCGTCGAACTGGCCGGCAAGCGCCAGGTGCGCGAAGCCATGCACCACCGACCAGATCGAGATCAGCGAGCTCCATTGCGCGCGGTCGAGCGCCGCCGATGGCGGCACCCGATAGAGATCACGCACCCCCCGCTCCAACGTCTCGAAGGCCGCGTGGGCGCTGCGCTGCAGCGCCTCGGTCCTGTGCAACCCGGCACGGAACATGAGGCTGAAGCGGCCGGGATGGTTCAGCGCGAAGCTCACGTAGCCCACGCCCTGCTCGCGCAGTCGCGCCACCGGATCGTCGCCGCCGCGCAGGTTGCCGGCCTCGAGCGCCGCGGTGAGTCCGTCGAAGGCCTGGATCGCCACCGCTGCGAGCAGCCCGTCCACATCGCCGAAGTGATGGGCCGGCGCGGCCGGCGAAACGCCCGAGCGCCGCGCCACCTCCCGCAGCGAGAAGCCCTCCAGGCCCCGCTCGGCGAGCAGTGCTTCCGATGCCTCGATGAGCGCCTCGCGCAGGGATCCGTGGTGATAGGCCTCCCGTGGCTGCGCGCGTGGAGGCCGGGTGCGTGGGGCTCGAGTTGTCATGGCGGCGATCGGAATCGGAAGTGGGGATCGAAAGGGACTTGACAGCGTTCAGATTGTACCGTATCGTGCATCTGAACGGTGTTTAGATAACTCGCCGTGGCGCACACCTCGGCCACTGGAGAACCCCATGCCACCGCCCCTTCTCCTCGATCCGGAAACCATGTTCACGCTGGGCGGCCGGCTGGCGCTCATCGGCTGGCTCGCGCTGGCCGCCTCGCCGTACCGGTCGCGCTGGTCGGCCGGGGCGCGCTGGTTCGCGGGCCGCCTGGTGCCGGGCCTCCTTGCGCTGGCGTATGTCGCGCTCTTCGGCGCCACCGGCCTGGCCGACGGCGGCTTCGATTCGCTCGCGGCCGTAGGACGGCTGTTCGACGTGCCTGCGCTGCTCGCTGCCGGCTGGCTGCACTTCCTCGCCTTCGACCTGTTCGTCGGCGCGTGGATTGCGGAACGTGCCGGGGCATTCGGAGTGCCGCACCTGCTGATCCTGCCGCTCCTCGCCCTGACCTTCCTCTTCGGACCGGCCGGATTTCTCGCCTATGCCGTGCTGCGCGCCGCCTGGCGCCGGCCTTCGGCAGCCGTTCACTTCAACCAGGGAGCCGAGACGCCATGAATACGTCGGACACGATTGCGACCGCGACGCCCGTCATTGCCATCGGGCCCGGGACGCCGGCCGGGAAGCGAGGATCGCTGCGCCTCGCGGCGCGACGACTCCACGCGCGCGAACCGCGGCTGGCCGCCTACGGCGCACTGCTGCTTGGCCTGCTGCTGCCCATGGCGTTGGCCTGGGCCATCGACGAGCGGACGGTGCAGGGCGCCAACGTCTGGATCAAGCCGATGAAGTTCGCCCTGTCGATCGCGGTCTTCGCGTTCACCACGGGCTGGTTCATCGGCCATCTGCCGGCATCGCGACGCCGCGGCCGTGCCGTCGACCTGATCGTCTGGGTCCTGATCGCCAGCGGCACCTTCGAGCTTGCCTACATCACCCTGCAGGCCGGACTTGGCCAGGCATCGCACTACAACGTCGCCGATCCGTTCCACTTCGCGATGTACGCGCTCATGGGGATCGGTGCCACGCTGCTGACCGCGACCCAGCCGATGCTTGCCTGGGAGCTGTACCGGCATGGCGATCCCGGTCGGCCGGCCGCGTACCGGCAAGCGGTCATCATCGGGCTCGTGCTCACGTTTGTCTGCGGCGCCGGCGTGGGCGGGCTGCTCAGTGGGATGGAACCTCCCCGCACCGGCCCGCACTTGCCACTCCTGGGCTGGGGGCTGCAGGGTGGCGACCTGCGCCCGGCTCACTTCCTCGGCATCCATGCGGCCCAGTTGCTTCCGCTGGTCGGCTTCCTCGCGGTCGCGCGGCGGGTCGCTCGCCCCCGGTCGGTCGTGTGGACGGCAACGCTGCTCTACGTTGGCGTATTCCTGGCGCTGGTCGCCTGGGGGCTCGCGGCACGGGGCTGACGCGCCAAGCGTATGTCCGCGGCTGGCCGTCCTCGTGCCCCGCCTTGGGGCACGAGCGCAGCGTGCTTCCGACGCGCCCGGCCGCAACGTAACATGCGCGGTACTGCCGCGCAGCGGCGGCGCATGAGGGGCAACGGATGCAGCGCGCGATGATTCCAGGCGAAGTCCTCGTCGCCGACGGCGAGATCGAGCTCAATGCCGGGCGGCCCACCTTGACCGTGCGGGTCGCCAATACAGGCGATCGGCCGATCCAGGTCGGCTCGCACTATCACTTCTTCGAAGCCAACCCGGCTCTCGAATTCGATCGCGAGCCCACCCGCGGCTTCCGGCTGGACATTGCCGCCGGCACCGCGGTTCGCTTCGAGCCGGGCCAGGGACGAACCGTGGAGCTCGTCGCGCTTGGCGGGGACCGTCGGGTGTTCGGCTTTCGCAAGGCGGTGATGGGGGAGCTCGATGCCGGGCGCGGGCGCAAGGCCGCGCCGGCGCGCCCGCGGCGCGAGGCGGAAGGCCCGGCAGCGTCGGCTGTCAAGGCGCGCAAGGCGTGCGGCGCGTCGTCCGGTCGGACCTGACGATGGCACGCATCTCCCGCAGGGCGTATGCCGAGATGTTCGGCCCCACGGTGGGCGACCGCATCCGCCTCGCCGACACCGACCTGGTCGCCGAGGTGGAACGCGACCACGCCGTCCCCGGCGAGGAGGTGAAGTTCGGCGGCGGCAAGGTCATCCGCGACGGCATGGGCCAGGGCCAGCTCGGCGCGAAGGACGTGGCCGACACCGTGATCACCAATGCGCTCGTCATCGACGCGGTGACCGGCATCATCAAGGCCGACGTGGGGCTCAAGGCCGGCCGCATCTGGCGGATCGGCAAGGCCGGCAACCCCGACATCCAGCCGGGCGTGACCATTCCGATCGGCGCCGCCACCGAGATCATTGCCGGCGAGGGCCAGATCCTGACTGCGGGCGGCGTCGATTCGCACATCCATTTCATCTGTCCGCAGCAGATCGAGGAGGCGATCTCCTCGGGCATCACCACGATGCTCGGCGGCGGCACCGGGCCGGCCACCGGCACCAACGCGACCACGGTGACGCCGGGGCCGTGGCACATGGAGCGGATGCTGCGCGCGGCGGAGTCGTTCCCGGTGAATCTCGGCTTCCTCGGCAAGGGCAACGTGTCGGTGGCGGGCCCGCTCGCCGAGCAGATCGAGGCCGGCGCGATCGGGCTCAAGCTGCACGAGGACTGGGGCACGACGCCGGCGGCGATCGACAACTGCCTCACGGTCAGCGATCGCTTCGACGTGCAGACCGCGATCCACACCGATACGCTGAACGAATCGGGCTTCGTGGAGAGCACGATCGCGGCAATCGCGGGGCGCGTGATCCACACCTATCACACCGAGGGAGCCGGCGGTGGCCACGCGCCCGACATCATCCGGATGGTCGGGCTGCCCAACGTGCTGCCGTCGTCCACCAATCCGACCCGCCCGTTCACGGTCAACACGCTGGACGAGCATCTGGACATGCTGATGGTCTGCCATCACCTGGACGCGGCCATCGCCGAGGACCTGGCCTTCGCCGAGAGCAGGATCCGGCGCGAGACCATCGCGGCCGAGGACATCCTCCACGACCTGGGCGCGATCTCCATGATGTCGTCCGACAGCCAGGCGATGGGACGGCCCGGCGAGGTCATCCTGCGGACCTGGCAGACGGCGCACAAGATGAAGCAGCAGCGCGGCCCGCTCGCGCCGGACGATGCGCGCAACGACAACTTCCGCATCCGCCGCTACATCGCCAAGTACACCATCAACCCGGCCATCGCGCACGGCATCGCGGACCACGTCGGATCGGTGGAGGAGGGCAAGTGGGCGGACCTGGTGCTCTGGCGTCCCGCCTTCTTCGGGGTGAAGCCGTCGCTGGTGCTGAAGGGCGGCGTCATCGCACAGGCACTGATGGGAGACCCGAATGCCTCCATCCCGACACCGCAGCCGGTGCACTACCGGCCGATGTTCGGCAGCTTCGGAAAGGCGATGAACGACGCCTGTCTCACCTTCGTCTCGAAGGCCGCGCTCGACGCCGGCATCGCGCGCCGCTTCGGCCTCGAGCGGCGGCTCGCGCCGGTCTCCGGCATCCGCCGGCTCGGGAAGAGCGCGATGGTGCTGAACGACGCCACCCCGGCCATGGAGGTCGATCCGGAAACGTACCAGGTGCGCGCGGACGGGCGCCTGCTCACCTGCGACCCGGCCAGCGTGCTGCCCATGGCCCAACGCTACTTCCTCTTCTGATTCGCCGCGCCTTCTGGGGGCAGGCGACCGTCAGGATCGCGCCGCCGAGCGCGGTCACCATCGGCTCCAGGTGCCAGTATCCGAACTGAAACCGAGCGCTGCGTTCCCGCTCCAGGAGCCGGGCCACGCCGAGCGAGCCCAGGGTGAGGATGACGTCGACGAAGCTGTAGATGCCGTCGAAAATGATGGCGGCCGAACCGGTGAGCAACCCGCCCGCGATGC
>JAEWGX010000087.1 GCA_023388075.1 Pseudomonadota bacterium | reverse complement strand
CGGATGTGCTCCTCGGCGCTGCCGTGCGAGAAGTTGACGCGCACCACGTTGACACCCGCGAGGATCAGCCTGCGAAGCGTGTCCGGGGCGTTGGACGCCGGGCCGAGGGTGGCGACGATCTTCGTGGCGCGGGGGAAGGTCATCGTTGTCTGTCTTCCGTCGTGTTGCGCGGCCTCCGGGGAAGAACCGCTGGTTCTTCCCCGATTGTGCAACAAAGTCCGGCTGCGCCGGCCGGAAGACCGGAATCCTTGCCGAAGGCGAGGCAAAAGCGCGTCGCTTCCGAGGCAAAGGCGCGTCGGACGCGACGGCGCGCTACGCTCGCGCCTCCAGCGCCGCCACGGCAGGCAGCGTCTTGCCTTCCAGGAACTCGAGAAACGCGCCGCCGCCGGTGGAGATGTAGTCGATTTTCTCGGTGACGCCGAACTTCGAGATCGCCGCGAGCGTATCGCCGCCGCCCGCGATGGAGTAGGCCGGCGACGCCGCGATCGCCTGCGCGACCGCCCGCGTGCCGTTGGCGAAGGCGTCGAACTCGAAGACACCGACCGGTCCGTTCCAGACGATCGTGCCAGCCCGCGCCAGGATCGCCGCGAGCTGCTCCGCGGTCTTCGGGCCGATATCGAGGATGAGGTCGTCGTCGGCCACCTCCCGCGCGTCGCAGGTGCGCGGCTCGGCGTCGGCGGCAAATCGCTTGGCGCAGACCACGTCCACCGGGATCGGCACTTCCGCGCCGCGCCCCTTCATCTGGTCCATGATGGCGCGGGCCTCCCCTTCCAGCTCGCGCTCCGCCAGCGACTTGCCGATCGGCAGCCCCGCGGCCAGCATGAAGGTGTTGGCGATGCCCCCGCCCACGATGAGCTGGTCCACCTTGCGCGCGAGCGATTCCAGGATGGTGAGCTTGGTCGACACCTTGCTGCCGGCGACGATCGCCACCAGCGGCTTCTTCGGTGCGAGCAGCGCCTTGCCGAGCGCATCCAGCTCCGCGGCGAGCAGCGGGCCGGCGCAGGCCACCTGCGCGAACCGCGCGATCCCGTGAGTGGTCGCTTCCGCGCGGTGCGCCGTGCCGAAGGCGTCGTTCACGTAGACGTCGCACAGGGTGGCCATCTTCTTGGCAAGCGCCTCGTCGTCCTTCTTCTCGCCCACGTTGCCGCGGCAGTTCTCCAGCATCACCACGTCACCGGGCGCGAGCCCGAAGCCGCCGTCGACCCAGTCCTTCTCGAGCCGCACCGGCTTGCCGAGCAACCCGGCGAGATGCCGCGCCACCGGGGCGAGCGAATCCTTCTCCGCCAGCTTGCCCTCGGTCGGACGTCCGAGGTGCGAGGTGACCATGACGGCAGCGCCATGGTCCAGGCACCAGCGGATGGCCGGGACCGAGGCGCGGATGCGGGTATCGTCCGTGATCTCGCCGGTGTCCGACAGCGGCACGTTGAGGTCGCTGCGGATGAAGACGCGCTGGCCCCGCACGTCCACCTCGGTGAGGCGCTTGAACTTCATCGCGGCCTACTTGGCTTGCATGAAGGCAACGGTGGTGTCCAGCATCCGGTTGGAGAAGCCCCACTCGTTGTCGTACCAGCTCGAGACCTTCACCAGGCGGCCGCTCACCTTGGTGAGGGTCGCGTCATAGGTGGAGGACGCCGGGTTGTGATTGAAGTCCACCGAGACCAGCGGCTCGGTGTTGTAGTCCAGGATGCCCTTCAGCTCGCCTTCCGAGGCTTCCTTCAGCACCGCGTTCACCTCGTCGACCGACGTGTCGCGCGCCGCGATGAAGGACAGGTCCACGACCGAGACGTTGATGGTGGGCACGCGGATGGCGTAGCCGTCGAGCTTGCCGTTCAGCTCCGGCAGCACCAGGCCGACGGCCGCCGCGGCGCCGGTCTTGGTCGGGATCATCGACATCGTCGCCGAGCGCGCGCGGCGCAGGTCCTCGTGATAGACGTCCGTGAGGACCTGGTCGTTGGTGTAGGCATGGACCGTGGTCATCAGGCCGCTCACCACCCCGATCCGGTCATGCAGCGGCTTCACCAGCGGCACCAGGCAGTTGGTGGTGCAGGAGGCGTTGGAGATGACGGTGTGGCTCGCCTTCAGCGTCTGGTGGTTGACGCCGTAGACGATGGTGCCGTCCACGTCCTTGCCCCCGGGCGCCGAGATGATGACCTTCTTCGCGCCGCCCTTCAGATGCGCGCTCGCCTTCTCCTTGGAGGTGAAGAGACCCGTGCACTCCAGCACCACGTCCACCTTCAGCTCCGCCCACGGCAGCTTGGCCGGATCGCGCTCGGCAAGCACCCGGATGCGGTCGCCATCCACGACCATCGCATCGCCTTCCACGCCGACCTGGCCCGGGAACCGGCCGTGCACCGTGTCGAAGCGGGTCAGATGGGCGTTCGTCTCCGGCTTGCCGAGATCATTGATGGCGACGATCTCGATGCCGTGCTTCTTGCCATTCTCGTAGTGGGCGCGAAGGATGTTGCGGCCGATGCGGCCATAGCCGTTGATAGCGACTCGAATTGCCATGTCAGGATCTTCCTTCAAGGTTGGACAATCGTTCGTTTGACGACATCCGCGACGTTGCGCGCGGTGATGCCGAAGAACTCGAAGAGCGCCGGAGCCGGCGCCGACTCCCCGAACCGGTCGATGCCCACGACGGCCTCGCAGCGGTACTTCCACCAGAAATCGGTGCTGCCCGCCTCCACCGCGACCCGCGGGATGCCCGGCGGCAGCACCGATTCCCGATAGGCGGGCTCCTGGCGATCGAAGACCGTCGTGGACGGCATGGAGACCACCCGCACCGGCACCCCTTCGGCCTCGAGCGTCTTCGCGGCATCCCGCGCGACGGCCACCTCCGAGCCGGTGGCGATCAGCACCGCACGGGGCGCCGGCACGTCGGCGAGCACATAGCCGCCACGGGCGATGTCCGCCAGCACCTCCCCGGACCGCGGCCCGAGGAACGGCGTCCCCTGACGGCTCAGCAGCAGGCTGGTCGGCCCTTCCTCGTTGCCGATGGCGCTGGCCCAGGCGACCGCCGTCTCCACCGTATCGGCCGGGCGCCAGACGGACATGTTCGGGATCAGGCGCAGGCTGGCCGCGTGCTCGATCGGCTGGTGCGTGGGGCCGTCCTCGCCCAGGCCGATCGAGTCATGGGTGAAGACGTACACCACCCGCTGCCGCGAGAGCGCGGCCAGCCGCAGCGCATTGCGGGCGTAGTCCGAGAACACCAGGAAGGTGCCGCCGTACGGGATGAAGCCGCCGTGCAACGCCATGCCGTTCAGCGCCGCGCACATGCCGAACTCGCGCACCCCGAAGTTGACGTGGCGACCGGCGGTGAGCGTGCCCTCGGCCTCGCCCGCCTGCCGGCGCAGCGGCGTCACGCCCTTCCAGTCCGTGAGGTTGCTGCCGGTGAGGTCCGCCGAGCCACCGATCAGCTCCGGCAGCGCCGGGCCGAGGTGGTTGAGCGCCTGGCGCGACGCCGCGCGGGTGGCAATCGATTCGCCCTTGGCGAGCGCGTCGTCCAGCATGGCCGAAGCGATGCGCTCCCAATCCGCAGGCAGCACGCCACGCATCCTCCGCTCGAACTCGCCGGCCTGCGCTGGATGGCGTTCCGCATAGGCGTGAAAGAGGTCCTCCCAGGCCGCCTGCTTCTGCGAGCCGGCGGCGGTGGCGTCCCAGGACGCGTAGATGTCGCTCGGGACCTCGAACGGCTGGCCGCTCCAGTTGAGCGCCTTGCGGGTGGCGGCAACCTCCTCGGCGCCCAGCGCCTCGCCGTGCGCCTTGCTCGTGCCCGCGCGGGTGGGCGCGCCCTTGCCGATCACCGTCTTGCAGGCGATGAACGTGGGCGCGAAGCGGGGGCGGCCGCTTGCACCGGCCGGCCGGCCCGAGACAGCCCATTCACGCGCCTGCGCGATGGCGCGGTCCACCGCCCAGGCGTCATGGCCGTCCACGTCCGCGATCACGTTCCAGCCGTAGGCCTCGAAGCGCTGCGGCGTGTCGTCCCGGTACCAGTCCTCGACCTTGCCATCGATGGAGATGCCGTTGTCGTCATAGAGGACGATCAGCCGGGAGAGCTCCAGCACGCCGGCGAGCGAGCAGGCTTCGTGCGAGATGCCTTCCATCAGGCAGCCGTCGCCGACGAAGCAGTAGGTGAAATGGTCCACCAGCGCAAAGCCCGGCCGGTTGAACTCCTGCGCGAGCAGCTTTTCCGCGAGCGCCATGCCGACCGCATTGGCCAGCCCCTGGCCCAGCGGCCCAGTGGTGGTCTCCACGCCGGGCGTGATGCCGTACTCGGGATGGCCGGGCGTGCGCGAGTGAAGCTGGCGGAAACGCCGCAGCTCCTCGATCGGCAGGTCGTAGCCGGTGAGGTGCAGCAGCGAATAGAGCAGCATCGAGCCATGGCCGTTCGACAGCACGAAGCGGTCGCGGTCGAACCACCCCGGATGCGCGGGGCTGTGCTTGAGGTGTCCCGCCCAGAGCGCCACCGCGACCTCCGCCATGCCCATGGGCATGCCGGGGTGGCCGGACTTGGCCTTCTCGACGGCGTCCATGGAAAGCACGCGGATGGCGTCGGCCATGCGGCGGACCGTGGCTTCGTCCGGGAGCCTGCCGGCGGGAGCGGTGCGGTTGCCGGAAGCGCCGGCAACTGGGGCTGCGGCCTGGCCGGCCACCTTGTCATTCATGCGAGCGTTCCGATGGGAGTCCGACGCGCCTCCGGCAGCAGGTCCCGAGCCTGCATGCCCACGCCGCGCGGATGCACCGCGATCCGGACGCGCCGATCGACCGCCTGATTATACTCGACGCCCTATGCGTGACCCCCGCCGCGCGCCATGATTCCGCGCCTGTTCGCGCCGGTCGATTACGCGGTCGACACGGTGATCGCGCTGGATGCCGCCTCGGCGCACCACGCGGTGCGCGTCCTTCGCCTCGGCGTCGGCGAGCCTGTCGTCCTCTTCGACGGCCGCGGCCGCACCGCCCGCGCCCTCATCGTGGAGACGGCGCCCTGCCGCGTACGGCTCGAGGCGGTGCAGGAGGCGCCACCGCCGGCACGGCCACGGCTCGCGCTCGCCCAGTGCCTGAGCGGCGCCGACCGCATGGACTGGACCATCGAGAAGGCGGTCGAGCTCGGCGTCTCGCGGATCACGCCGCTGCAGTCGCGCCGGTCGGTGGTGCGCCTGGACCCCGCGCGCGCCGCGCGGCGCCGGGAGCATTGGCAGCGCGTCATCGTCGCGGCCTGTGCCCAGTCCGGGCAGGATTGGATGCCGCATCTGGACGAGCTCGCCCCGCTCGGCAACTGGCTCGCGCAAGCGCAAGGCGACCGCGGCGCCTCGCTGCAGGTCGTCCTCGCGCCCGGGGCGACACGATCGCTCGCCGCGTTGCTGGACGATCCGGCGACGCCGGTGCCCGGGACGCTCTGGCTGCTCTGTGGACCGGAGTCCGGGTTCGCCGACGAGGAGCTGGCCCAGGCGCTCGAGGCGGGCTGGATCGCGGCCGGACTCGGGCCGCGTGTCCTGCGCACCGAGACGGCAGGGCTCGCGGCGCTGGCCGTCGTGCAGGCCCGCTGGGGCGATCTGCGGTGACCGCGCGAGCCGGCTCAGTGCTTGCGGACGGAATAGAAGACGCGGAAGGCGGTCTGCGAATCGTAGAAGTGCTCCGCCGCGCCCCGGAAGACGTCGAGCAGCTCGCTGCGCTCGGGCTGCCCGAAGCGGCTGCCTTCCGGCAGGTTCTCCAGGATCACCACGAACCCCGGCTTGTCCGCGTCTCCGTTCGGGCGCAGGTCCTTCAGCGAATCGTAGAGCTTGTCGAGGTCCTCTCCGTAGTCCCTGGGGAGGGCGAGGGCCTTGCCGATCTGGCTCAGGACCGCGGCCTTGCTCTGCGCGTCGGAGCAATCACAGAGCAGCAGGATCTGGTCTGCGCGCAGCGCGGCCCGCTGGAGCTCCGACTTGTCATAGGCACCGAGCGGAAGCACCGCCTGAGGTGGAATATTGGAGAACGCGCTCATGGCATCTGATCTCTGGCCTTCCGGTGGAAACCTGCGGATTCGGACGCGGCCCTGCCGGCAACCGGGCGGCGAGGCTGCGGCCATCGTAGAGGGGTTTCCGCTACCCCGCAAGCTGCCTGCCCGGAATCGTCCGCGGGGTGCCTTGCCATGGATCAGGCACGTCGGTTGCAGCCGCAGCCGACTCGACGGAGGTGATCGATGAAGGAGGTGAAGGAAGTCGCCGCGTACATGGAGCGGAACGGCCTCACGCTGGTGACGGCGGAGTCGTGCACCGCGGGGCTGATCGCTTCGCGGCTCGCGCAAGTGCCGGGCGCGGGCAAGCTGCTCGATTGCGCCTTCGTCGTGTACACGGTGTCCGCCAAGCAGCGCTGCCTCGGCGTCTCCCAGGAGACCATCGAGCGCTGCAACCTCACCAGCGAGGCGGTCGCGCGCGAGATGGCGCTCGGCGCGATCGAGCGCGGCAACGCCAATGTCGCCATCTCCAACACCGGCGTCGCCGACGATACCGATCCCGAGATCCCGGCGGGCACGCAGTGCTTCGCCTGGGTGTTCCGCGATGCCGAGGGCGCGCTCGCGGTATACACCGGGACGCATCGCTTCCACGGCGACCGCAACCAGATCCGCGAACAGGCCGCGGACCATGCGCTCGGCCGCCTGCCCGCGCTGCACGCGGCGGGAGGCAGGCCGTGAGCGGGAACGCCAAGGCACCCGACGGCGTCCTCCAGGCCAGGATCATCGCCGAGCTGGGCGTCGCGCCGGACTTCGACGCCGCGGCGGAGATCGAGCGGCGCGTCGCGTTTCTCGTGCGGTACCTGGAGCAGTCCCGGCTCTCCGGCTACGTGCTCGGCATCAGCGGCGGCGTGGATTCACTCGCGGCCGGCCATCTGGCGCAACGCGCGGTGGAGCGCATCCGCGCCAAGGGGGGCAAGGCGCTCTTTCACGCGATGCGCCTGCCCTACGGCGCGCAGCGCGACGAGACCGAGGCACAACGATGCATTGCCAGCATCGGCCCCGACCGGGTGCTGACGGTGGACATCGCCCCGGCCTGCGACGCGCTCTTCGACCGCCTGCGCGAAAGCCTTACCTTCCGCGACCTGGCCCACGAGGACTTCGTCCTGGGCAACATCAAGGCGCGCCAGCGCATGATCGCCCAGTACGCGGTCGCCGGCGCCCATGGCGCGCTGGTGATCGGCACGGACCATGCGGCCGAGGCGGCGATGGGCTTCTTCACCAAGCACGGCGACGGCGCCGCGGACGTCGTGCCGCTCGCCGGCCTCAACAAGCGACGGGTGCGCGCCCTCGCCCGCGCCATGGGCGCGCCGGAGGAGCTGGTCGCCAAGGTGCCCACCGCGGACCTGGAGACGCTGTCGCCGCTGCGTCCCGACGAGGAAGCGTTCGGCGTCACCTACGACGAGATCGACGACTTCCTGGAAGGCAAGCCGGTGTCGCCGCAGGCGGCGGACGTGATCGTGCGGACCTGGCGCGCGAGCGCGCACAAGCGCGCGCTGCCGCCCGGGCCTGACGGCGCGTTGACACCGGGCTGAAAACTTCCTAACCTCCGGAGCGCTGCGTCTGCGAACATGCGTTCGCATCCAGCGGCTCGAGCGCCCGACCTGCCGGGCGGCGACAGAAACCATCGGAGGACTTCGGAGATGAAGTACGGAATCGTCGCCGCTCTCGCGATCGCATGCGCAGCGCCCCTCGCCGCATCGGCGCAGGGCGCCTTTCCCTCGCAGCCCATCCGGCTGATCGTGCCCTACCCGCCCGGCGGCTCCGCCGACGTGCTGGCGCGCACCCTCGGCAAGCAGATCAGTGCCGGCCTGGGGCAGAACGTGGTGATCGAGAACAAGCCCGGCGCGGGCACGGCCATCGGCGCGAAGTTCGTGGCCGGCGCGGCGCCCGACGGCTACACGCTGCTCATGGGCACGGTGAGCTCGCACGCCATGACGCCGCTCATCAACACGAACGCGGGCTACGATCCGCTCAAGGACTTCACGCCGATCGCCCCGGTCGCGGACATCCCCTTCGCGATGCTGCTCCACGAGTCGGTGCCGGCCAAGTCGTTCCAGGAGTTCGTCGCGCTGGCGAAGGGCCAGCCGGGCAAGTTCACCTTCGCGTCCGCGGGGGTGGGCACCTCCAACCATCTCGCCGGGGAGCTGCTCAACGAGATGGCCGGCATCCGGATGGTCCACGTGCCCTACAAGGGAAGCGCGCCGGCGCTCGCGGACCTGCTGGGCGGACAGGTGGACGTGATGTTCGACCTGCTGCTGACCGCGACGCAGCACATCGGATCGGCCAAGGTTCGCCCGGTGGCCGTCACCGCGGCCCAGCCCTCGCCCTTGCTGCCCGGGGTGCCGAGCATCGCCCAGAGCGGCCTGCCGGACTACGTCGTCAGCGCCTGGTTCGGCATCTTCGCGCCCGCGGGGACACCGGCCGATGTCGTGCAGCGCCTGAACCAGGAGGTCGGCAAGGCCACTCGCGCCGAGGACACTCGCAAGCAGCTCGGCAGCATGGGCGCCGACGCCCGCTCGGGCAGCAGCGCCGAGTTCACCAGCTTCGTGCGCGAGGAGTACGCGAAGTGGGAGAACGTCATCCGGAAGGCGGGGATCGCCGCGAAGTAGCGTCCATGAACGCGAGGATCTCGCGCCCGAGCACGTCCTCGCCGGTATCGAAGTGCGCGACGATGGACATGTGGTTGTGCTCCATCATCGTCAGGAAGCGAGGGGCGCTGCCGCGGGCCTCGCCCAGCCGCCAGGCCGCTTCCAGCCCATAGACGTCGAGCAGCGGGTTCTCGTGCTCCGCCACGGCGATGAAGACCGGCAACGCACTGGCGGCGCAATGGGTGACCGGCGACAGCGCCTGATAGCGCGCTTCGTCGGTGCCGAAATAGGCACGAACGCCCTCGGCGTTCGGATTGGCGGCGCTCGCATCC
Source organism: Pseudomonadota bacterium (assembly GCA_023388075.1). Lineage (GTDB taxonomy): Bacteria > Pseudomonadota > Gammaproteobacteria > Burkholderiales > Burkholderiaceae_E > Lautropia. Next base: position 2,991 of record JAEWGX010000087.1, on the reverse strand, counting down.
GCCCGCAGCCGGGCCGACACCAGGACAATTCCCGCCAGGTGGCGGCCGAGGTAGCCGCAGGCGGGATCCCAGGCGTAGCTGGCGACGTGGGTACCACCCGCGGAATGCCCCATGAGGAAGACCGGGAGGCCGTCGCCGCCGAACTGCGCGGCGTTGGCCACTACCCACTCGAGCGCGCCGGCCACGTCGTCCGCCCCGGCCGGCCAGGGCGCCTGGGGGGCGCGTCGATATTCCACGTTGATCCCGATGCAGCCCTGCCGCGCGAACCAGCGCAGCACGTTGTCGTAGATCCCGTGATCGCTGCTGCGGTCGCCGCGCACGAACGCGCCGCCGTGCGCGAAGACGAGCAGCGCGCGCGGGCGACCCGGATCGCCATCGCGGGGCGGTTGCCCTGCCCGGGCTTCGCCGCCGGTCGCATCCGGCAGGAAGACGTCGAGCACCTGGCGTTCATGCGAACCGTACCGCCGGTCCCGCAGCACCGTCACGCCACCCCGCCCCGCGGCGGCCTCCAGCAGCGGCCGGTATGCCTGCTTGACCAGCTCGCTGTGGCGACGCAGGTCGGTGCTCCAGACCGGGCCCAGCCGGCGCATCAGCGCGCGCAGCGCCTGCGGCGCGCCGGCGAACGGCTCCTGCAGGCCCACCCCTACGAGACCGCCAGCCGAACCCGCTCGCTGCTGTCGATCTCCGGAATCTGCGGGATCTCCACGTCGTACTGGCCGACGTCCTCGCGGATCCGGTCCACGCCCTTCTTGATGATGTCGATCTCGGCGTCCGGATGGGTCGCCCCGAGCCCGTGGTCCGAGGCGAGCTGGCGATTGCGTGCCGATCGCGCGCGCTCGTCGGCCGGAAGGTTGACGACGGCATACACGCCGTTCAGGAGGCTGCCACGGAGCTTCTTCGCGAACTTGGTGCCGATCACCCGCTTCTCCTCGGCGGAAAGCTCGCCGAAGAAGCGTCTCATGATGATCCTGCCGAACTGGATGTGCCGCGCCTCGTCGCGCAGGATCAGCCGGCATGCCTCCTTGATCGAGCCGAAGCGGGCATTCTCGTAGCGCGCCTGCAGGAGCTCGCCGGAGAGCTGCTCGAACAGCGTGTTGACCGAGAGCCCGGCGAAGAAGCTCATGGCTTTCTCGTCCTTCTCGTCATGGAACCGCGGGATGATCTGCTTGAAGTAGTCCGCTCGCGGGGTCGGCTCGTAGCCGCCCAGGGCGTCCGCTATCCGGAAGCTCGCCTCGTGATGGCGGAACTCCTCGGCGATGAAGTTGGTGATGTGCTGCTTGATCTCGAAGGGCTGGTGCTGGAAGATCGCCTCGCGCAGGCGCTCGGCGCCGTATGGCGTCGCCCCGTGCTCCATCCAGGCACGCAGGCTCCACCATTCCGCGCCCGCGGCACGCACCTCCGGTGGCAGGTCCGCCTCGCGCAGGTCGCCGTAGTCGATGTCCGCGGCCGGATCCCAGGCCAGCTCGCGCGCCTGCTCGCACAGGCGCCAGACTTCCGGATACTCGACGCGGGAAACCACGGGATAGGGATTCGGGACCGGGACGAGCTCCTCGAGCACGGATGGCTGCATGTCGTATCCTCCTGCTTTCCGTTTGGTCGGGACGGCCGACGCTGCCGGCCCGGCGTTTTTCGAACACCTGTTCGCAATTGTAGCCTCCAGTGGGATTCTAGCGACCGTATGCCAGCCGACAGAGCAGCGCCGACCCGCCGTCGCGGCCCGGGCGGCGCGACCCGCGCAAGCGCGAGGACGGGCGCTGCCACCGCCGCGGCCGGTCCGCCCGCCGGCACGCGGGGGCGGCCGGAGCACCTGGAGTCGCTGGAACGCGGCCTGCGCGTGCTGGCGCTCTTCGGGACGGACGGCACGCACGAGTTCACCATGGCCGCCGTGGCCGATCGCCTCGGCATCACCCGGGCGAGCGCGCTTCGCATCCTGGCCACTCTGGAACGGCTGGGCTACGTCCACGCCGGAGCGCACGGCTACCGGCTGGGCGTGCGGGTGCTGTCGCTCGGCTACGCCTACCTGTCGTCACTCGGATTCGGCACCGTTGCCCTGCCGATCCTCGAGGGCCTGATGAACGAGACGGGCGAGACCTGCTCGATCGGCGTGCTCGACGACGACGAGGTCGTCTACCTGGTCCGGTCCGAAGCCCGGCGGATCGTGCGCATCGACCTGCACGCCGGCAGCCGTCTGCCCGTCTACATCAACTCGATGGGAAGATTGCTGCTGGGAGCGCAGTCCGACGAAGCGATCGACCGCTACCTGCAGGCGTTGGCACCGGTGGCCATGACGCGTCGCACGGTCACCGACAAGAGGAAGCTGCGCGAGCTCATCGTGGCGACGCGCCGGACCGGCTGGTGCTACATCGAAGGGGAAGTGGAGGAACGGGTGGCCGGCCTCTCGACGCGACTGCGCGACGCGACCGGCGCGACCGTCGCCGCGATCAACCTGACCGTGATGAACCGGCCGCGCAGCCGCGCGAAGGTCCTCGCCGAGCTCCTGCCGCCGCTGCGCCGCGCCGCCGACGAGATCGAGGCCATCCTGCGCTTCGGCGTGGCGCCCCGCTGACGCCGGGCCGCGGGCACGTACCCGACCCGCGAGCCCGTGGCGGGCTCCCGGGTCCCGGGCGGTCAATGGACCTTGTTCGTGAAGCTGCCTTCGCGCGTGATCTCGCCGATCGCCTGGTCCACCGTTCCGGTGCCTTCCACCAGCCGCGCCTTGGCCGACGACACCAGCGCCGCGAAGTCGGCGGAGCTGAAGGTGAGCGTCTCCTTCGGATAGCGCGAGAGGATGAAGAGCTTGCGGGCCGGGCTGATCCAGGCGAGCTTGTAGACCTGCGACGCGCCGGTATCGCCGATCAGCTCGATACGGTCGCCGCGCTCGAAGGAGGAGAGCGCGGTCTCGCCCACGGAGATGGTGGGCGCGCCGGTGTCGCGCTCGCGGCGGCTGCGCGAGAAGCGGACCGACCCGTCCGAGCGCAGCCGCACGCCCAT
>JAEWGX010000064.1 GCA_023388075.1 Pseudomonadota bacterium | reverse complement strand
TCGCGGACGTCGTATGCCGCCGCACCATCAACTGGTCCATTCCCGGCCTGGTCGACCTGACCCAGCTCCTGGTCATGAGCAGCGTCTTCCTCTGCATTCCGTTCGCCTTCGAGCGACGGGCGAACGTCGAGGTCGACCTGCTCTACGTTCGTCTGCCGGCGGCCGTGCGATCCACGCTCTCCGTCCTCTGGCCGCTGCTCGGCGCTGCCTTCCTGCTCATGGTTGCCTGGCACGCGGGGAAGGCCGCGGGCCAGGTGCTGGAGTACGGTGAAACGTCCCCGACGCTCAACGTGCCGATGATCGGGTACTGGGCCCCGATGCTGTTCGGCACCATCCTTGCCGCCGTCGTCTGCCTGGTCCACGTGGCCCGGCCCGCCGAAGCCACCGACGGCGGTGCCACGGCTTCATCGAACCCATCTTCGCCATCACCATGATCGAACGCTACGCACACTACAAGACCCTGAACTTCGCCGAGCATCCCGAGGGCGTCCTCGAGGTCATCATGGGCGCACCCGGCAAGCTCGCCACGGCCGACCACACCGGGCACCGCGAGCTCGCCCAGGTCTGGCGCGACATCGGCGACGACCCGGTGGTGCGCGCGGTGGTGCTGCGCGGCGAGGGGAAGGGTTTCTCCGCGGGCGGTGATTTCGGCCTGGTGGAGGACATGGCCCGCGACTTCAACGTGCGCAGCCGCGTCTGGCGTGAAGCCCGCGACCTGGTCTACAACGTGATCAACTGCGACAAGCCGATCGTCTCCGCCATGCACGGGCCTGCGGTGGGCGCGGGTCTCGTGGCCGGACTGCTCGCCGACATTCCGATCGCGGCCAAGGACGCGCGCATCGTCGACGGCCATACCCGGCTGGGCGTCGCGGCCGGGGATCACTCCGCCATCATCTGGCCGCTGCTCTGCGGCATGGCGAAGGCCAAGTACTACCTGCTGCTGTGCGAGCCGGTGTCGGGCGAGGAGGCCGAGCGCATCGGCCTGGTGGCGCGTTGCGTGGAGGCTGACCAGCTCCGCGAGACCGCGCTCCAGATCGCCACCCGGCTTGCCACCGGATCCACCACGGCGATCCGCTGGACCAAGTACGCGCTCAACAACTGGCTCCGAATGATGGGCCCCACCTTCGACGCGTCGCTCGCGGTCGAGTTCATGGGCTTCGCGGGACCGGACGTCAACGAAGGCGTCGCCAGCCTGCGCGAGCGCCGTCCGCCAAACTTCAGCAAGGACGCACCGTTCTGATCTCGCTGCCGCTCATGGGGGCGGCCGGCTTCGTGCTGGTCGTCCTGCTGGTGATGCTTCGCCTTCCGGTCGCGATCGCGATGGGCTGCGTCGGCTATGTCGGCCTCACCCTGACCGCGGGACCGGACACCTCGGGATTCATGCTCGGACGCACCACCTTCGAGGCGGTGTTTCCGTATTCCCTCTCGATCGTGCCGCTCTTCATCATGATGGGCGTCTTCGCCGGGCACGCAGGGCTTTCGCAGTCCCTCTACAACTTCGTCGCCACCCTCGTGGGGCACTTCCGCGGCGGACTCGCGATGGCGACCATCGGGGGCTGCGCCATCTTCGGCGCGGTGAGCGGCTCGGGCATCGCGACGACGGCGACCATGGGCCGCGTGGCGCTGCCCGAGATGCGTCGCCACGGTTACGCGGATTCGCTTGCCTGCGCCACCATCGCCGCCGGGGGAACCCTCGGCGTGATGATTCCGCCCTCGATCCTGTTCGTCGTCTACGGCCTTGCCACCGAGCAGTCGATCGGGCGGCTCTTTCTCTCCGGCGTGCTGCCGGGAATCCTCGGGATGCTGCTCTATGCCGGGGCGGTCGCCTTCTCGGTGCGGCGCGGCTCCAACGCCGGTCCCGCCGGTCCACGGCATGCCTGGACGGAGCGGCTGCGCGGACTCGCGGACATCTGGCAGATCGTCGTGCTCTTCGGGCTGGTGCTGGGTGGCATGTACTTCGGCTGGTTCTCGCCGACCGAGGCCGCGGCCGTCGGCGCCGCAGGCGCGATCGTGCTTGCGCTGCTCTCCGGGCGCCTCGACCGGAAGGTGATCCACGACGGGGTGGCCGAGACCGCGCTCACCAGCGGCATGATCTTCATGATCCTGATCGGCGCCGGCATCTTCAACGCCTTCATCGAGTCCACCGGCATGACCGACGAGCTGATCGCGCTGGTCAACGCGCTCGAGCTCAACCGCTGGTGGGTGATGGCGGTGCTGATGCTGACCTACATCGTGCTCGGGGCGCTGATGGACGAGCTCTCGATGATCCTGCTGACCGTCGGGCCGGTGTTCCAGTTGATCACCGCGCTCCAGTTCGATCCGATCTGGTTCGGCGTCATGCTGGTGACCGTCTGCGAGATCGGGATGATCCTGCCGCCGGTAGGCATCAACCTGTTCGTCATCCAGGGCATCGCCCGCGTGCCGCTCATGGTGGTGATCCGCGGGATCGCACCGTTCGCGGCGATGGACATCTTTCGCCTCTTCCTCCTGTGCGTCTTCCCCTGGCTCGCCACCTGGCTGCCGTCGCGCATGATCTGACGCCCGGCTGGCAACGCGCTCAGCTCGCCGCCTCGATCTTCCTCGGCAGCACCAGGAGCGCGATGCAGGCGGTCACGCTGATCGCAGTGGAGATCCACAGCGAGCCCGCCCCCCAGCGATCCAGGCAGAGCCCGAACAGGTACGGGGAGGATGCCTGCGCCATGCGCGCGGGCAGCGTGAGCAGGCCCTGGCGCCGTCCGTAGCCCTGCGCGCCGAAGATGACGAGCGGCAGCGTGCCCTTGGCGATGGTGAGGATTCCGTTGCCGGCGCCGTGCAGGATGGCGAAGACGGCGGCCGGCGCGGCTCCGACCAGGACCAGCACGGCACCCACCGGATGCGCCAGCGCGGCGAGCGCCGCCGACCAGCGCGGATGGACCCGCCGCAGCAGGCCGAACTCGAGCAGACGCGCCGCCACCTGTGCCGGGCCGACCATCGCCGCCGCGGCCACCGCCACCGCGAGCGTCGCCCCCGCCATCTCCAGCACCCTCGGCAGGTGCGCCGCCATCGCGGTGCTGACGAACCAGGTTGCCGCGAAGACGTAGGAAAGCAGCGCCGTGGTGAGGCCGGTGCGCGGGGCGGCCCGGTGCGCGGGGCTGGCTGCTGCCGCGCTTTGGCCCGCTCGCGCGGCCGCGGTGGCCGTTGCCGCCGCAGCCGGAACAGGCGCCGGTGCCGGAGGAATGGAGCCTTCCGGCGCCTGCGCCTTCGGCAGGGAGAGATTGAGGGGCAGGCCGATCAGCAGGTGCAGCGCGGCCCAGGTGAAGCAGGCCGATCGCCAGCCGAAGTTGGCTTCCAGCAGGGCCGTGAGCGGCCAGCCCACCGTGCTGGCGAAGCCGGCGATCAGCGTGATGCCCGTGATCGCGGATCGCGACTGCGTGCCGTGCAGGCGCACCAGCGCGGCGAACGCGGCTTCGTAGAGGCCGCTGCCCATCCCGATGCCCATGATCAGCCAGCCGCAGACCAGCCCGATCGGGCCGGTGGCCAGGCCGAGCACCGCGAGGCCGGCCGCGAAGACGAGGCTGGTGAGCGCGAGCACCGGTCGGCCGCCCCAGTTGTCGATCGCCCGGCCGGCGTGCGGCCCGAGCAGCGCGGAGACGATCAGGGCGCCGGAGAAGGCGGCGAACACGGTTGGCACCGACACGCCGGTGCTCGCCGCCATCGGCGCCGCCACCATCGCCGGCAGGTAGTGGCTGGACGCCCAGGCGAGTGTCTGGGCGGTGCCCAGCCTCGCGACGGTCCATCCCTGGGAAGCCGGCGAGGTGGGAGCGCGATTCATCGGCGGCGATTATGAACGA
>JAEWGX010000052.1 GCA_023388075.1 Pseudomonadota bacterium | reverse complement strand
CGGCGGACACATCACCGCAGTGCGCGACCCGGTCGTGTTCAATCGCGCGGTGCGGGACTTCGCCGGCGCGCCGGGGTCGCGTCGCACCTGGACGCGGGGGATGAGCCGGGGCCGCCGGGCGCTCTTCGTCTCCAGCCCGATCGGGCTCGGTCATGCGCAGCGCGATCTGGCGATCGCCCGGGAGCTGCGCAAGCTGCAGCCGGACCTGCGCGTGGACTGGTTCACGGTGGACCCGGCTGCACGCTACCTGGAGGCAGAAGGGGAGCACATCCATCCGGCCGCCCGGCGCCTCGCCAACGAGAGCCGCCACTTCGAGCAGGTCGCCGGGGAGCACGACCTGCATGCCTTCTTCGCGTTGCGCACGATGGACGAAGTGATGGCGAGCAACTTCATGACCTTCGCCGACCTGGTGGAGCAGGAGCACTTCGACATCGCGATCGGCGACGAAGCCTGGGACGTCGATTACTTTTACCACGAGAACCCCGAGCTCAAGCGACAGCCGTTCGTCTTCCTGACCGATTTCGTCGGCTGCCTGCCGATGGCCGACGACGAACGCGAAGCGTTTCTCTGCGCCGACCGGAACGCGGACGACATCGAGCACGTTGCCCGCTACCCCTACGTGCGCGACGCGGCCATCTTCGTCGGCAATCCCGCCGACGTGACCGAGCAGCCGTTCGGGCCCGGGCTTCCCGGCATCCGCGAATGGACCGATCGGAACTTCACCTACAGCGGCTATGCCCTGCCCTTCGATCCGGCCGCCTATGCCGACACGGATGCGCTGCGTGCGCGACTGGGCTATCGGTCGGACGAGCGCATCGTGATCGCCGCCGCCGGCGGCACCGGTGTCGGGCGGCACCTGCTCGAGCACATCGCCCACGCGTTTCCCCGCATGCGGAAGGAGGTGCCCGGCCTGCGCATGATCCTGGTGGCCGGGCCCCGCATCGATCCAGGGAAGCTGCCGCAGGTCGACGGACTGGAGGTCCGACCGTATGTGCACAATCTGTTCGAGCACCTCGCCTGCTGCGATCTCGCGATGGTCCAGGGCGGCCTCAGCACCTGCATGGAGCTGGTGGCGCTGCGACGACCGTTCGTGAGCTTCCCGCTGAGGCATCACTTCGAGCAATGCGTGCACGTGCGCCGGCGGCTGGCCAACTACCGCGCGGATCGCTCGGTGGAGCATGCGGACCTGGATCCCCGATCGCTCGCGGAACAGGCGCTCGCCGCCATGCACACGCCCGTGGAATACCAGTCGGTCGAGACCGATGGCGCGGCGCGCGCGGCACGGCGGATCGCCCAGGTGCTCGACAACCGCTGGTGGGCCGGCTAGGCCCGGGCGAAGCCGTCAGGCTACCCGCTGCAGCCCCTTGCGGAAGCGCCGCGCGTTCTGCACGTAGCTCTGCGCGCTCTTCTCCAGCCCCGCGATCTGCTCCGGCGTCAGGCTGCGGACCGCTCGCGCCGGACTGCCCACGATCAAAGACCCGTCCGGAAACTCCTTGCCCTCCGTCACGAGCGCGCCGGCACCCACCAGGCAGTGACGGCCGATCCGCGCGCGATTGAGCACGATCGCACCGATGCCGATCAGCGAGTCGTCCCCGATCGTGCAGCCGTGCAGCACCACCTTGTGGCCGACCGTCACGCCGCGGCCGATGGTGAGCGGGCTGCCGAGGTCGGAATGAAGCACCGAGCCGTCCTGGATGTTGGTGGCCTCGCCCACCGTGACCGGCTCGTTGTCGCCGCGGATCACCACACCCGGCCAGACGCTCGCGTCCGCGCCAAGCCTCACCTTGCCGATCACCTCGGCGGATTCCGCGACCCAGGCCGAGTCGGCCAGCTCGGGCCGGCTGCCGTCCAGCTCGAAGAGTGCCATGTAGCGCCTTCCTGTGCGATTGACCGGCCCACAGTGTAGGACAGGCAGAGGCAGCGCGCCTGCGGCGTGCCCTCAGTAGTGCGGCGGCACTTCATCCCCAGGATCGGCTGCCGCGCGGGGCGCGATTGCGAGGTCGCGCACCCGCTCCCGCACCGCCTGCAGGTCCCGGGCAAGCTGCTCGATCTGCTGCTGCTGGCGGAACACCGTCCGGTTCAGTTCGTCCAGCAGGTCGTCCGCCAGGGCCGACTTGGCCTCCAGCTCGGCAATGCGCTCGGCGTGTTCCTTCTCTTGCGACATGTGGCACCTTCGTGGCGGGTCGAAGGTCCTATTGGAACCCAACCAGTGGAACGCAACCGGTGGAACCCAACCGGTGGAACCCAACCGGAATCCAACCGGAACCCAACCCGCGACTCGCTGCACCGGACCATCGCTCTTCCGAGTGGCTGCGCGCGACCGCGCGGTGTTCAGGCGGTCCGGCTCAGCGCCGGCCGGCGGTCAGGAGCAACTCGTTCGGGCCGACCCAGCCGTCACCGGTCTTGAACGCCGAGAGACGCTCCTCCATCTCCGCCCATGCCGCCTGGGCGGCCTGCGCCGGCAACCGCTCGAGGATCTGTCGGATCGGCGATGCGGACGAGCGCACGAAGTCGAGGTAGTGCGCGGCCGACTTCATCCGGAACGGAGCGTCGATCGCCGTCGTGGCGACCTCCCGGAAGCCGGCCTGCCTGAACAGCTCATCCAGCAGGCCTGGCTTGCCGAGGCTCACCAGGCCACCGGGCTGCCAGGGATCGCGCGGCGCCAATCCGGCATGCTTCAAGGCGGTCGCCATCAGGCCGGCGATGCAGGGATTGCGAGCCGGCGCACCGAAAACCACCGCGCAGGCCATGCCTCCTGGCTTGAGGACGCGGTGCGCCTCGCGCAATGCCTGCAATGGGTCGGGGCAGAGCATCCATCCCAGCCGGCACACCACCGCATCGAAGTCCGCCAGCGGCGCGGGAAGGTCCTCGGCGTCGGCCACCAGCGTCTGCACCCAGTCATGGCCCGCCTCCTGCAGGTTGGCCCGTGCCAGCGCCAGCACGCCAGGCGAGATATCGGTGGCGACCACCCGGCCGCCCGGCCCCACCCGCCGCGCGATGTCGAGCGTCTGGTCGCCGGTACCTGCCGCCACGTCGAGGACTCGCGACCCGGCGGCCACCCCGGCAAGATCCAGCATCGCCGAGGTGGTCGCGGCCAGCCACTCGCGGATCCACGGCGCGTGCTCGTTCCATCCGGCCGCCGCCTCGTTCCATTGTTCCCGCGTCGCCACCTTCAAGCCCGGGGCGTCGAGCGCCGTCTGCATGTCCATGTCGCTTCTCCTTGCGCTGCGCGATCATCGCGAGTGGATGCAGATCGTACGGTCGCAAAGCCGCCCGCGTAAGTCGCGAGCACTGCATAATGGGGCCGCACCTGCGCATAGCCTCCGGTCGCGAGCCGACGATCGCGCGGACGGCTTCCCGAGGACCGTACCGATGTTCGACTGGAACGATCTCAGGCACTTCCTCGCGGTGGCCCGCCACGGCAGCACGCTTGCCGCGGCCCGGGCGCTCGGCGTGAACCAGTCGACGGTGCAACGCCGGGTCGGCGAGCTCGAGAAGCGATTGGGGCAGGCGCTGGTCAGGCGCCATGCCACCGGCTATCGCCTCACCCCGGTGGGCGAGTCGCTGCTGCCGGCTGCGCAGCAGATCGAGGAGGCGGTCCATGCCTTCATGCAGGCGGCCCATGCCACGGGGCGCGACGCCACGGGAATCATCCGGGTGACCTGTCCGGAGCCGCTGGTCTACCGGCTGTCGAAGTCGACGCTGCTCGAGCGGTTCCATGCGCTGCATCCGGCGCTGCAGGTGGAGTTCGTGAGCAGCGACCGCTACGTCGACCTCGCCTCGGGCGAGGCCGACGTGGCCCTGCGCTCGGGCGACACCGAGGATGGCGAGCTGATCGGCTGCCGGATCGGCGATTCGCTCTGGGCGGTCTACGCGAGCCGTGCCTACGTCGAGCGTCACGGCGCTCCGGGTGCCGTCGCCGAGCTGGCACGGCATGCGCTGGTCGGCTTCGACGAGGCGATGTCCAACCATCGCGCCGCACGATGGATCGCGGCAGTGGCGCCTGGCGTCCGGATCGTCGCGCGCAACGACAGCGTGCTGGGCCTGCTCAATTCGGTGCGGGCGGGCCTCGGCATCGCGCCGCTTCCGACGGCGCTCGGCGACGCCGAGCCGGAGCTCGTGCGCCTCTTCGGCCCGGTCCCGGAGCTCACCCGCCTGTGGCGCATCCTAGTCCGTCCGGAAATGCGCCACGCCCCCAGGGTGTCGGCCTTCTTCGACTTCATCGTGTCGGAGCGCGACTCGCTGCGTCCGATCATCACCGGCTGATGCCTGCCGGCTCCGCCGGCAGCAGCGCGGCCAGCGTCCGCAGCGTGTCCGCTTCCGCCACCGGCTTGTCGCGCCGCCAGCGCAGCATCCGCGGAAAGCGCACCGCGATGCCGCTCTTGTGCCGGCTGCTGCGGGCGATGCCCTCGAAGCCGAGCTCGAATACCAGCGTCGGCGTGACGCTGCTCACCGGGCCGAACTTCTCCACGGTCGTGCGACGCACGATCCGGTCCACCTCCGCGAGCTCCGCGTCGCTCAAGCCGGAATAGGCCTTGGCGAACGGCACCAGCCGGCGCGTGGCAGGGTCGTTGCCGTCCCACACCGCGAAGGTGTAGTCGCTGTAGAGGCTCGCCCGCTTGCCGCTGCCGCGCTGCGCGTAGACCAGGACGGCATCGACGCTGTAGGGATCCACCTTCCACTTCCACCAGCTGTTCTCATCCCGGGTGCGTCCCACGCCGTAGCGGGATGCCGCAGGCTTGAGCATCATCCCCTCCACGCCGCGCTCGCGCGACGCCCGGCGACGGGTGTCGAGCGCCATCCAGTCCGCGGCGGTCACCAGCGGCGAGAGCTGCAGCGCGCACCTTCCGGCATCGACTCGGCCGGTGTCGATCCGGCCGGTGTCGATCCGGCCGGCGTCGATCCGGCCGGCGTCGATCTGGCCGGCATCGTTTTCGCCGGCCTGCATCGCCGCCACCAGCGCCGTCAGCACCCGCCGACGCTCCGCGAGCGGGCGGCTGCGCCAGTCATCCCCCTGCCACTCCAGCAGGTCGTAGGCGACCAGCGCCAGCGGCAATCGCTCGAGCAATGCGGCCGACAGGCGCTTGCGACCGAGCCGCTGCTGCAGCAGCGCGAA
>JAEWGX010000042.1 GCA_023388075.1 Pseudomonadota bacterium | reverse complement strand
CGCCAGACCGTCGGGAGGTCGAAGCCGCGGTCGTTCGGCGCGCAGCGATAACCGTTGACGTGGCCGATCACGATCGCCTTCTGGCGGTCCAGCACGCCGGCATGGAGCAACTGCGTGAACATGCGCTCGATGCGGAACGGATGCTCGTTCACGTCCTCCAGGAAGAGAATGCCGCCCTTCACCTGGGGAAAGAACGGCGTGCCGACGAGCGTGCAGACCATGGCCAGATTGCCGCCCCAGAGAACGCCCTCGGCTTCCAGTCCGTGGTTGCCGCGGGTGGCGAAGCCGACCGCTTCCAGCGTGCCGTCCACCATGTCCTGGAAACTGCCGGCGGTGGTCGGATCCACGCCGGAGGCCTCCTCGGCGCCGAAGCCGCCGGCGAGGCAAGGTCCGGCCCAGGTCACCGCGCCGGTCTTCGCAAGCATCGCCAGGTGGAAGGCGGTGAAGTCGGAGAGTCCCACCCAGTGCTTGCCCGCCCGCGCGAGCGCGGGAAAGTCCAGGTGGCGCAGGTAGCGCGTCAGCCCGTAGCCGCCGCGGGTGGCCATCACTATGGCGCAATCGGAGGCGGCCGCGCGCTGGAAGGCGCCGGCCCGAGCCCGGTCCTGCCCCGCGAAGCGCTGGTGAACCGCGAGCGCCGAACGGTCCAGCCGGACGCTGAACCCGGCGCTGCCCAGATAGGCGATCGCGCGCTCGATGCGCGCGCGATCCTCGACGGCGCCGGAGGGCGAGATCGCGTAGATGGCGCGCGCGCGCTTCACCTGGACCGCGGCCCGTGCCTCACTGCGGCGGTGCCTCCCCGGCGCGACGCCGGCGCAGCTCGGCGGCGAGATCGATCACCGCCATGGCGTAGAAGTACGAGCGGTTGTAGCGGGTGATCGCGTAGAAGTTCTGGGTGCCCAGTACGTGGTCCGCCGGGCCGTCGGCATTGACCAGGTCCACCAGCACCAGCTTCTCATCCGACGGAATCTCCACGCTGCTGGTGACGCCGGCTTCGGCCAGTGCGAGGATGCTCGACTGCGGTACCGGCCCGGCGTCGATGAACGAGCGCGCCTTGGCGAGGTCCTCGATCATGACCGGGTAGTGCGTGGGCTTGCCGGCGATCCAGCCGTGTCGCGCCAGGAAGTGGGCGACGCTGCCGATGGCATCGGCGTTGCTGTTGCGCAGGTCGATGCGGCCGTCCTTGTCGTGATCGACGGCGAACCGGCGAATGCTGCCCGGCATGAACTGCGGCGTGCCGATGGCGCCGGCATAGGAGCCGAGCGGTTCGAGCGGATCGATCGCGTTCTCCCGCGCATAGAGCAGGTACTGCTCGAGCTCGGACCGGAAGTAATCCGCGCGCGAGGGATAGTCGAATGCGAGCGTGGCGAGGGATTCCGCCACCGGAAACTTGCCGGTGTTGCGGCCGTAGAGCGTCTCCACGCCGATGATCGCGACGATGATCTCCTCGGGCACGCCGTGCAGCGCGGAGGCGAGCCGCAGGTCGGCGCCGTTGTCCTGCCAGAACGCGAGCCCGCCGTCGATCCGGGCCGGCTGCACGAAGCGGGCGCGGTACTCCCGCCAGGACCGTCGGAAGGTGCCCCCGGTGGTCGGCGTCATCAGGTGCACCACGCGCTCGGAGGGCTTGAGCCGGGCGAAAAGCGCCTGGAGCGCAGCGCGATCGAAGCCGTGCGCCTGCACCATCCGGTCGATGAAGGCCTGTGCCTCGGGACGCGTGGCGTAGCTCTGCGTCGACAGGGCAGGGCGCGCCGGACTGGCCGCATCCGTTGCGGCCGGGCTCCCGCTTCGCGGCGACTGTGCCTGCACGGCTGCCGGCACGACGGCGAGCAGGAGTGCGCCGACGACCAGGGCCGCGCCTGTCACGTTGCTGTTGCCCATCGACTGCCGTTCCCCTCTTCCTCAGGGCCTGAACGCATGGACCATCTTCCTCAGGTGGTCGAGAAGGTCCCGCTGGCCGGACCCCAGATCGTACCGCAGGCGAATATAGGTCGCGACGATCTCGCGGGCGAGCGCCTCCTGCCCTGGATCGAGCAGCCGTTCGATGCGATACAGGTAGCGGTTGGGCGTCTCGTGCGGCATCCGCTCGGCGCCGATCGCCGCGAGTCGCTGGCAGAACTCGTCGTACTGCCGCTCGACCGGATCGCGCGGCATGCGCGGCCGCAGGGTGGCGAGCGCCACGATGGCAAGCAGAAGGCCGAGCACGCCGGCGAGCGCCCCGGCCGCCTCCCGCCAGTCCGTGATGTCCAGGCCGAATCGTCCCAGCAGCGAACGCTGGCGGCCGGTGTCGTAGGAGAGCACCCACTGGTTCCATGCATGGGTGAGCGAATCCACCTGCAGGAGCCAGCCGCGCAGCCAGGCCTGGCCGGCGAAGGCTCCGGCGGCCGTCTCCCTGCCGGCGCGGGACGACGGGTTGCCGCGCTGGATGCGTTCCGGGTCGACCGCGCTGGTCGGATCCACCCGGATCCAGCCGCGGCCGGCCGTCCAGACCTCCGCCCAGGCATGCGCGTGCGACTGGCGCACGATCCAGTAGTCGTCGACCTCGTTTCGCTCGGCGCCCTGGTAACCGGTGACCACCCGGGCCGGCACCCCCAGCGCGCGCATCAGGAAGACGAACGCACTGCTGAAGTGCTCGCAGAAGCCGGCCTTGGTCTCGAACAGGAACTCGTCGACGCTGTGCCGGCCCAGCAGCGCGGGCGTGTGGGTGTAGGTGAACCGGTCGCGACGCAGCCAGTCCATCGCGCGCTCCACCAGTGCCTCGCTGGAGGCCGGGCCATCGGCGCGCCAGCGTGCCGCCATCGCCAGCGTGAGCGGATTGAAACCCGGAGGCAACTCGAGCCAGTTGCGCAACGACGCCGGCGTCTCGTTGCGCCCGATCTGCGCGTCGAGCCGTGCCTCGCCCTCGAACCGCACCCGGTCAGCCAGGGCGGAACCGGCCACCAGCTCGAACGTCGGCGTGACCATGATGCGCTGCGCGCCGAGCACCGGCACGCGGGTGGCGGTCTCGAGCGCGAGCACCCAGCGCCCTGCCGACGGCTCCAGCGTCGCGCTGTAGCGCAACGGCCCACGCCGGTCGTCGTCGAAGCGGACTTCCGGCTGCGGCGGGGCCGCCGCGCCGTAGCGGGACGGACGCCACACGCGGCCATCGAAATCGCCGAAGGCCGGGCCGCGCCAGTACATCGAGGCGACGGGGGGCGCCTCGCCTTCGAAGCGCACCCGCATCACCACCTCCTCGGACTCCGAGAGGTTGGCGATCTCGCCGGGCGACATCGAGTCGGACAGGCCGGTGCGCCCGCCGAAGGCATCGTCCGGCAGCCCCCAGAGCGGCCCGCTCGGGCGCGGAAACAGCACGAAGAGGGCGGCCGCCACCGGCACCGCCTGCAGCAGCAGCACGCCCGCGTAACGCAGGCGCCGGCGCACCGGGATCTCCTCCTGGCGGAACTGCATGGTGAGCATCGAGGCCACCAGCGTGAGCACGGCGACCATGGTCGCGGCGCCCATCAGGATGCCCTGGGAATGGAAGTAGCCGGTGAGAAGCAGGAAGCAGCAGAGGAAGATCACCACGAAGAGGTCGCGCCGCGCCCGCATCTCCATCAGCTTCAGGCCGAGGAAGAGCACCAGCAGCGCGACGCCGGCCTCGCGCCCGAGCAGCGTGTGGTACTGCGCGAAGACCGCGCCGACGATGGCGGTGGCCGCCGCGACGCGGACCGCGGCGCCCGGCAACGAACGGCCGCTGAACACCAGTCCCAGCCGCCAGGTGAAGAGGATCAGGAAGCCGGCGCTGCACCAGAGCGGCAGGTACGCCATCTGGGGAAGGACCGACAGGAACACCGCGCCCATGAGGAACAGCGTGTCGCGCCGGTCGCGCTCCCAGGTGGTGCCGAGGCGGCCGCCGAGGATGCGGATGGACATCCGCCCGAGGGCCGGCTTGCGATGGCGCATGATCACGCCCCGTCCGCGGGCAGCGACCAGGTCGCGAGCGCCTCCAGGCAGCGCGCGAGATGGGCCGGGCCCCCGTCCGGGTCGATCTCGAGGCCGGGCAGGGTCAGCCCGAATCGCTGCCCGGCCTGCTCCGCCTGAAGGACCCAGCGCGTGAGGCGCGACAGCCGGGCCTCATCGTCCATGCCGGCCGGCAGGCTGCGCCAGTCGAGCAGCAGCTCGCCGCCGCCACCACCCTCGAACGAAAGGGTGAGCGGCTCGCCGGTGGCGCTGCGCGCCATCGCCTTCCAGGCGAGGCGGCGCAGCGAATCGCCGGAGCGGTAGGGTCGGATCGCGCTGAAGTCGTCGTCGCCGGTCCGGTGAGCCTCGGTCTCGCCATCGGCGTGGCTCGTATCGGGCAGAGGTGCGGGCGGCGTTTCCGGGTGCGGATGCACCAGGACGCGGGAGGCCGGCTGCCAGTACGTCCACGCCCGCCAGAGACCGAGCGGAAAGGTCGTCGACAGCCGCAGGCGCGGCGCCGCGAGCCAGCCGCGGCGCCGCGTCGCGAGCGCCACCGCGGCCATGCGCTCCGCGCTGGGCGCGATGTCGTGCATGACCGGCTGGTGATTGCCGGGCACGTCGATCTGCAGGGCATAGCGCGGCAGGCGCGACGGATTGCGCAGCGTCATGCTGAGCTCGGCCACTTCGCCGGCGTGGACCGGGTCCGCGCGTCCCGGGCGCAGCACCAGGCCCGCGAGATTGCGGTAGGTGTGAAGCAGCGACACCAGTCCGACCGAGGCGAGCACGAAGGTCAGCACGTAGCCGAGCGCCAGGGAGTAGTTGATGGTGGCGAGCAGCATGGTCGCCATCGCGCCCGCGAAGAGCAGGCCGGCCCGGGAGGGGAGGATGTAGACGCGCTTGCGGTCGATCCTGTGGTCGCCGGCGCGGGGAATGCTGCGCGGCGTGATGCGCAGGGCGATGCGCTCGACGAGGCGGGCGGCGCGCCCCTCGGCCGCGTCGTCGGCGAAGAGCCGCGCCGGCCGGGGACGATCGCCCCGAAGCGCGGTCATGCTCATCGCCCCCCGCTGTCCGACGCCATCCTGTGGACCTGTGAACCCATCGACGGTTCTCAGGGGACGGCCACGGCCTTGAGCAGCTCGCCGACCAGCTCGGCACGGGCGCGGTGGCTCACCGCCGCGCCCTTCGCCGGACGAAGCCGATGGCCGGCAACCGGCGTGATCACCGCCTGGACATCGTCGGGCAGAACATGGTCGCGCCCGTCGAGCAGCGCCCAGGCGCGGGCGGCCTGCAGGAGGCCGAGCCCGGCACGCGGGCTGAGGCCTTCGGAGAACAGCGGCGAGCGGCGCGACTGCGTGAGCAGGTTCTGGACGTAGTCGATCAGGGCCGGCGCGGTGCGCACGTCCCGCACGCTGGCCTGCATCGCCATCAGCCCCTCCGGATCGAGCCGAGGCTTGAGCGACGCCACCAGCTCCCGGCGATCGCGTCCCTCGAGCAGCGCGCGCTCGGACTTCGGGTCCGGATAGCCGAGCTCGATGCACATCAGGAAACGGTCGAGCTGCGACTCCGGCAGCGGGAACGTGCCGATCTGGTCCTGCGGATTCTGCGTCGCGATCACGAAGAATGGACGCGGCAGCTTGTGCGGCTTGCCGTCAACGGACACCTGCCGCTCCTCCATCGCCTCGAGCAGGGAGCTTTGCGTCTTGGGCGACGCGCGGTTGATCTCGTCGGCAAGAAGCATCTGCGAGAACACCGGCCCGGGGAGGAAGACGAACTGGCCGGAATCGCGCCGGTAGACCGTGGTGCCGGTGATGTCGGCCGGCAGCAGGTCGTTGGTAAACTGTACCCGCTTGAAGTCCATGCCGAGCGAGATGGCCAGCGCATGGGCCAGCGTGGTCTTGCCGACGCCGGGCAGGTCTTCGATGAGCAGATGGCCGCGCGCGAGCAGGCAGGCAAGCGCGAGCCGGATCTGCGGATGCTTGCCTACGACGACGGATCCCACCTGGGCGGCGACGCCCCGTATTGCTTCCAGCATGCGTTCTGCTCTCGAGTCCGCAGGCATGTTAATCCAGCCACCGCTTCCGATAGTCGCGGACCGACGGTCGGTCGCGGTGGTCGCACCAGTCGGAGAGGGCGACATGGCAAACGATGAATCGGTGGCGAACGACCTGGTCCAGGTCGAGCGTGATGGCGCCCGGGCGACCGTCTGGCTGAACCGGCCGACCGCTCACAACGCGCTCTCCGAAGCGGTCCTCGACGGCCTCGCGGCTGCCCTGGGCTCGCTCGCGGAAGAGCGAGCCGTACGTGCCATCGTCCTCGCCGCCCGGGGCCGCGCGTTCTGCGCCGGGCACGACCTGCGCGAGATGCGCGCCACGCCGTCGGAGCGCTACTACCGCGAGCTCTTCGACCGGTGCACGCGGGTGATGATGGCGATCCGCTCGGCGCCCCAGCCGGTGATCGCCCGGGTCCAGGGCGTTGCCACCGCGGCCGGCTGCCAGCTGGTGGCGATGTGCGACCTCGCCGTCGCGGCGGAGGAGGCGCGCTTCGCGGTCTCCGGCGTCAACCTCGGGCTCTTCTGCTCGACGCCGTCGGTCGCGCTTTCGCGCAACCTCGGCCAGAAGCAGGCGTTCGAGATGCTGGTCACCGGCGAGTTCATCGACGCCCGCCAGGCGATGGCATGGGGCCTGGTGAACCGGGTGGTGCCGGATGCGGGGCTCGACGCCGAGACCGATGCCCTGGTGGAGGCGATCGTTGCCAAGGCGGAGGTCGCGATCCGCATGGGCAAGGATCTCTTCTACCGGCAGCGCGAAACCGGGTTAGCCGCCGCCTACCAGCTCGCCGGGCAGACGATGGCCTGCAACATGATGGATCCGGCCGCGCTCGAAGGCGTCCAGTCGTTCCTCGACAAGAAGTCCCCGCGCCTGCCTTCCAGCAGGCCCGCGGCGTCCGTGGGCGTTGCCGGGCCGCGGAACGGTCGCTCGCTATAATCGACCGCACGTCGGCCGGTCCGCTCCACACGGGCCACGCGGCGGCGTGGCCCGTCGCCCGCCCTCTCACTGCACGTCTACCCAGGATAGCCCATGAAAGCATTGGTACCCGTCAAGCGCGTCATCGACTACAACGTGAAGGTCCGAGTGAAGAGCGACCAGACCGGCGTGGAAACCGCCAACGTCAAGATGTCGATGAACCCCTTCGACGAGATCGCGGTGGAGGAAGCCGTGCGGCTCAAGGAGAAGGGCGTGGTCACGGAGATCGTCGCCGTGTCCTGCGGCCTGGTGGCCTGCCAGGAGACGCTGCGCACCGCGATGGCGATCGGCGCCGACCGGGCCATCCTCGTGGAAACCGATGCCGAGCTCCAGCCGCTCGCGGTCGCCAAGCTGCTGCAGGCGGTGCAGGCGAAGGAAGGCGCGGAGCTCGTCATCCTCGGCAAGCAGGCGATCGACGACGACGCCAACCAGACCGGGCAGATGCTCGCCGCGCTGCTCGACGCGCCCCAGGCCACATTTGCCTCGAAGCTCGAGGTTGCCGACGGCAAGGCCAAGGTGACCCGGGAGGTGGACGGGGGGCTGGAGACGATCGAGATCGACCTGCCGGCCGTGGTGACCACGGACCTGCGGCTGAACGAGCCGCGCTACGTGACCCTGCCCAACATCATGAAGGCCAAGAAGAAGCAGCTCGACAAGTTCACGCCGGCCGATCTCGGCGTCGAGCCGGCCCCGCGGCTGAAGACGCTGAAGGTGGCCGAGCCCCCCGGACGGCAGGCGGGCGTCAAGGTGCCCGACGTGGCGACGCTGATCGCGAAGCTGAAGAACGAGGCGAAGGTCATCTGAGAACCTGTGCACCAGGTTCGAGTGCACGGCGACAGGAGAAGGTGAAACCATGGCAGTACTTGTAATTGCAGAGCACGACAACGAGACGCTGAAGCCGGCGACCCTGAACGCGGTGGCCGCGGCGGCGGCGCTCGGTGGCGACGTGACGGTGATGGTGATCGGCAGCGGCTGCGATGGCGCCGCGCAGGCGGCGGCCAAGGTGGCCGGCGTGGCCAAGGTGATGGTGGCGGATGCGCCGCACCTGGGCGACCAGCTCGCGGAGAACGTGGCCGCGCAGATCCTCGCGGTCGCGAAGGACTACGGCCACATCCTCGCGCCGGCCACCGCGAACGGCAAGAACGTGATGCCGCGGGTGGCCGCGAAGCTGGATGTCGCGCAGGTCTCCGACATCATCTCGGTGGAGTCGCCCGATACCTTCCAGCGGCCCATCTACGCCGGCAATGCGATCGCGACGGTGCAGTCGGCCGATGCGGTCAAGGTGATCACCGTGCGCAGCACCGCGTTCGACGCGGTGGCCGCCGAAGGAGGCAGCGCGGCGGTGGAGAAGGTGGCCGCGGTGGAGGATTCCGGCAAGTCCCGCTTCGTCGGTCGCGAAGTGGCCGCGAGCGAGCGGCCGGAGCTCACCGCCGCGAAGACGATCGTCTCCGGCGGTCGCGGCCTGGGCAGCGCGGAGAACTTCAAGTCGGTGCTCGAGCCGCTGGCCGACAAGCTCGGCGCCGCGCTCGGCGCGTCGCGCGCGGCGGTCGACGCTGGTTACGCGCCGAACGACTGGCAGGTGGGGCAGACCGGCAAGATCGTCGCGCCGCAGCTCTACGTCGCCGTCGGCATCTCGGGGGCGATCCAGCACCTGGCCGGCATGAAGGACAGCAAGGTGATCGCCGCCATCAACAAGGACGAGGAGGCGCCGATCTTCGGCGTGGCCGACTACGGGCTGGTCGCGGACCTGTTCACCGCCGTGCCGGAGATGGTGAAGTCCATCTGACCGGTCCACCCGACCCGCAACAGCATCACCAGCGCGCCTGCGGCGCCTTCCACGCGGAGCCAATGACATGACCTACGCGGCACCCCTCAAGGACATGATGTTCGTCATCCGCGAGCTCGCCGGGCTGGAGGAGGTGCGGCGCCTGCCGGGCTTCGAGGAAGCCAACGAGGACACGGTCCAGGCGGTGCTGGAGGAGGCCGCGAAGTTCAATGCCGAGGTGGTCGCGCCGCTCAACCGCGTCGGTGACGAGCAGCCGTCCACTGTCGCGGACGGCGTCGTCAGCACCTCGCCGGGCTTTCGCGAGGCGTTCCGCCTCTTCGCCGAGTCCGGCTGGCAGGGTGTGCAGCACCCGGCGCGGTTCGGCGGGCAGGGCCTTCCCAAGCTGGTGGGCACCGCGTGCAACGAGATGCTCAACAGCGCCAACCTCTCCTTCGCGCTGTGCCCGCTGCTCACGGACGGCGCGATCGAGGCGCTGGTCACCGCCGGGACCGACGCGCAGCAGCAGCAGTTCATCCCGCGCATGATCGAGGGCCGCTGGACCGGCACGATGAACCTCACCGAGTCGCAGGCCGGGTCGGACCTGTCGCTGGTGCGAACGCGCGCCGAGCCGCAGGCCGACGGCACCTACCGTCTCTTCGGCCAGAAGATCTTCATCACCTTCGGCGAGCACGACATGGCCGAGAACATCGTCCATCTGGTGCTCGCGCGCGTGCCCGGCGCACCGGAGGGCGTGAAGGGGATCTCTCTCTTCCTGGTGCCCAAGTTCCTGGTGAACGAGGACGGCACGCCGGGCAAGCGCAACGACGTCTTCTGCGCCTCCATCGAGCACAAGCTGGGCATCAAGGCGAGCCCCACCGCGGTTCTGGTCTATGGCGACGACAAGGGCGAGGTGGGCGCCGGGGCCATCGGCCAACTGATCGGCGAGGAGAACCGCGGGCTCGAGTACATGTTCATCATGATGAACGCCGCCCGCTTCGCCGTCGGGATGCAGGGCGTCTCGGTGGCGGAACGCGCCTACCAGCAGGCGGTCGCCTATGCGCGTGAGCGGGTGCAGAGCCGGGCCGTCCAGGGATCGAGCGGCCCGGTGCCGATCGTCGAGCATCCCGACGTGCGGCGCATGCTGATGATGATGCGGGCATGCACGGAGGGATGTCGTGCCCTGGGTTACGTGGTGGCGGCGGCAGCCGATGCCGCCCATGCCGCCACCGACGCCGGAACCGCGGCGCAGAACAAGGCATTCCAGGAATTCCTGGTGCCGGTGGTGAAGGGCTTCGCCACCGAGATGAGCATCGAGGTCGCCTCGCTGGGCGTCCAGGTGCACGGCGGCATGGGCTTCATCGAGGAGACGGGAGCGGCGCAGCACTACCGCGACGTGCGCATCCTCACCATCTACGAAGGCACCACCGCCATCCAGGCGAACGACTTCGTCGGGCGCAAGACCGTGCGCGACGCAGGCAAGACCGCGATGGCCGTGGTCGAGATGGCCCGCAAGACGCAGGCCGAGCTGCTCGCCTCCGCCGATCCGGACTGCAACAAGATCGGGCAGCGCCTCGCCCTCGGCCTGGACGCGCTGGTCGACGCGGTGGACTACATCGTTGCGCATGCGAAGTCGGATCCCCGTGCCGCGTATGCCGGCAGCGTGCCCTACCTGATGCTGGCCGGCACCGTCCTCACCGGCTGGCAGATGGGCCGCGCTGCGCTGGTGGCCGAGCGCAAGCTGGGCGAGGGCGACCCCGATCCGGACTTTTTCCGGGCGAAGATCGCGACCGCTCGATTCCACGCGGACCACATCCTGGCGCGTGCCGGCAGCTACCGCGATGCGATAGTGGACGGCGCCGCCGGCGTCCTGGCGCTGGACGCCGCCCAGTTCTAGCGTTTCGGCCGGCGACGTCCTGCCGGCTCGGCGCCGGTCACTGCCCGGCTTCTTCCTGCGCCATGCCCATGCGGCGTGCCATCTCGGCACGCCACGCCTCACGCGGCTTGAATCCGGGCAGCGTCCGGGCATGCGCCTCGAGCCGCTGCATCAGCGTGGCTTCGTCGTCGAGATCGATCGGCACCCGGACCGGCTGGGAAACGTACCAGGGCAGGTCATGGTAGAGCTCCAGCCGGTTGCCTTCCGGATCGGGCAGGTAAACGGATACGGCGTTGCCGTGCGTGACCGGTGCGATTCCGGGCAGACCTTCCGCGACCAGGGTCCGGTACATCGCGCAGAGGTCTTCAAGGCGGTCGGTCTTGAACGAGATCTGGTTGATCGGATTGAAGGGCAGCTCCTTCGGTCGACCGGTCACCAGCACGAGCTGATGATGCTCGTCCGGCTCCCGGCTGAGGAAGACCAGGTCCATCGGGCCTTTTGGGCCGGGCAACTGGCCCCGGTCCGTCACCGTGAATTCGAGCAGGCGGGTGTAGAAGCCCTCCATCCGCGCGATGTCGCTGACGAACATGCCGAAGTGACTGAAGCGGAAGCCGGGTCGGGACATGGTGTTCACTCTTGCAAGGCGAATGGCAACGACGCATGCGCGGGCCATTCCGAAGTCTAAGATGGTTGCGCGACCAGTTGCGCGTCAAGCCGCTCTGCTGTATAAATCTACAGTATGTCGCCGACTGACACCCGCACGCCGATGCGTCGCTCCTCGACTCCCCGGCCATCGCCGCCGCCTCGGCGTACGGCCGTGCCCGGACAAGGAGAGCCACTGGCGCCGGGGTGGGCTGACCCGGCGGCGCCGCTCACGGAAGCGGTCGCCATCAAGGGTCGCGGGGCGGTCTCCAACCTGGCGGGTCGCTTCGAATCGGTCGACCGCTTCGCCGTCGACGACGGCTGGGCGGATCCGGACCCGGCGCTGGAGCCCGCGCCGGATACCCGCGTGCTGGTTGAGAAGGCCCGCTCAATCATTACCCGAAACCGGTCGCCGGACGTGCCGTTCGATCTCTCCATCAACCCGTACCGGGGTTGCGAGCACGGTTGCATCTATTGTTACGCGCGTCCGAACCACGGCTACGTCGGCCTCTCGCCCGGGCTGGACTTCGAGACCCGCCTCTTCGCCAAGACCAACGCGGCGGAACTGTTCGCCCAGGAGCTTGCACGGCCGGGCTACCGCTGCGAGCCGATCAACATCGGCGCGGTCACGGACCCGTACCAGCCGATCGAGCGACGCTTCGGCATCACCCGGGCGCTGCTGCGTGTGGCAAGCGAATACCGGCAGCCGGTCACCCTGATCACCAAGGCGAGCCTGGTCGAGCGGGATCTGGACCTTCTCTCCGCGCTGGCCCAGGACCGCCTCGCCGGGGTGTTCGTCACCATCACGACGCTGGATGCGGTGCTCGCCCGAAAGCTGGAGCCCCGGGCCAGCGCGCCCTGGCGCCGGCTGGAGTCCGTGAGGCGGCTGGCGTCGGCCGGCATCGAGGTGGGCGTCTCGCTCGGGCCGGTGATTCCGTTCGTCAACGACCACGAGATCGAAACGCTGCTCGCCGCCGCGAAGGAGGCGGGAGCGAGCAGTGCGTTCTATACCGTCCTGCGCCTGCCGCTGGAGGTGGATCCGCTCTTCCGGCAGTGGCTGCAGGCCCATTTTCCGGATCGCGCCACCCGGGTGATGCACCGGATCGAAGACATGCGTGGCGGCCGGGCGAACGACCCCCGCTTCTTCTCGCGGATGAAGGGCGAGGGTGCCTTCGCCCAGCTGATCCGGATGCGATTCGCCAACACCGTGCGCAAGCTCGGGTTGAACCAGGTCCGTCCGGGGCTTCGTACCGACCTCTTCCGACGGCCCGGTTTCATCGCCGAACAGGCTGGCTCGCAACTGGCCCTGATCTGACCCCGGTGGGGACGGTGGTTGGCACCCACTCGACGCTCGAGATCGGGCGCGCAGTCGCATCGTCATGAGGGGTAATCCGCGCCAGTTTAGGGCCGATTCCATGGCGCTATGTGGCGACAGATCAAGCAGTTGTCGGAGGATTCCGAGAAATCAAATGAACTCCGTGGTGTACGACGGCCCGACGCCTGGACGGGCGGTCTACGGGGCCGGTTGAACGGTCGATGCGCTTCTCCAACAATCGACGAAGCGGAACGGCGACACGCCGGGCCCGGCAACAGCGAGGTGGGATCGAATGAAGTCGAAGAGATGTATGTGGGCGGCCGGCTTCGCCGGCATGGCGGCGGCGCTCATCCTGGTCGCGGCGCCGGCCGGGGCGGCGGAGACGGTCAAGATCTTCCGGTCGACCATGCCGGACGGGAGCGTCGTCCTGTCCGACAAACCGGCTGCCGGCGCACGGACCGTGGCGTCCGACACGATCGTGCTGGCCGCGGCCGCCGGCGCGGCCGATGCCGAACGGGATTACTGGCGCCAGCAGGCGGAGGCGTTCAACCGCCGCCAGGCCATGCGCGATGCCGAGCGTGACCGGGCAAGGGGGCAAGGTATCCCGCCGATGGCGATGCACCACCAGGACGACGTGGCGTATCCCGCCTATGTCGTCGGCGGCGGCCATCCGGCGAAGCCGATCGTCCCGCTGCGCCACGTGCCCCGCGTCTACCGCAGCTCGCCGGGGGCGGTGCGGGGCCGTGACGGCGGTTTCATCGGCAGCGGTTTCAGCACGGCGCGCTGATCCCGCGCGAGGACAACGAGGAAACCGGCGACCGGGCACGCAGAAGGCCGAGACCGCAGCGCCGCGGGATTGCGGCGGACCGGCGGGTCGTCGGATAGGGTTTCATCCTGGCTGGACGAACCGGCCCCTTCGGGGGCCGTCTTTTTTTGACGGCGCGGGCGCCGCTGCCGATCCTTGGCCAAGCCAAGCGCTGGAGAAGTTGGGGACACGCCGATCCCGGTCTATAATCAAGGGTTTCCCAAGACACAGGCCGCGTGGCCGCCCCTCAATTCGGAGATCTCCATGGTCGTTGTTCGCCTCTCACGCGGCGGAGCCAAGAAGCGCGCCTTCTACAACATCGTCGTCACGGACAAGCGCAATCGCCGCGACGGCAGCTTCATCGAGCGGCTGGGTTTCTACAACCCCCAGGCGTCGGCGAAAGAGAAGGAATCGCTGCGGATCGATCTCGCCCGCATCGAGCACTGGAAGGGCCAGGGCGCCCAGCTCTCGCCCACCGTCAGCCGCCTCCTGCGTCAGGTCGCGACCGCACCGCAAGCGGCAGCCGAGGCGCCAGCCTCCTAGCATCTCCATGCGCCGCAGCCCGGTGACCACCGAGGCGCGGGTCGACGGGGCGTCATCCGGCGCGGCGCGCTGGGTGGCGGTCGGCGTGGTACGCGGCGCCTTCGGTGTCCGCGGCGCAGTCAAGGTAGAGCCCTACGCCGGGCCGGAATCGTCCGTCCTGGAGCACGCGCGCCGCTGGCGGCTCGACCGTCCCGCGCGAGGCACGGTTTCGCGCTCGCCGCTTCCCCTTCCGGCCGACATCACCGCGGATGGCGCGCGGCGCCACGGCGCCGTCATCGTGGCCACCCTGGATCCCCCGCTCACCCGCGAAGAGGCCATCGCGCTCAAGGGGGCAGAAGTGCTGGTGGACCGTGCCGACTTTCCCGCCCTCGACGAGGACGAGTACTACTGGACCGACCTCATCGGATGCCGGGTGTCCAACCCGGCCGGCGAGGATCTCGGCGTGGTGGACGGTCTGGAGGACCATGGTGCCCATAGCGTCCTGCGGCTGGACAACGGCATCCTGATCCCGTTCGTCGCGGCCCACGTGCTGGACGTGGCGCCGCAGGCCGGGCGCATCCTGGTGGACTGGTCGGCCGACTGGCTCTGAGCGAGCCCCGCGCCTGCAAAGAGGGATCCATGGATTTCGAGGTCATCAGCGTGTTTCCGGACCTCGTGAACGCCGTGCTGCCGTTCGGCGTGGCCGGACGTGCCCATGCCGAAGGCCGGTATCGGGTGCGTTGCTGGAATCCGCGCGACGATGCCCCCGGCAACTATCGCCGGGTCGACGACCGTCCCTACGGCGGCGGGCCGGGCATGGTCATGATGGCCCAGCCGTTGATGGATTGCCTGGGCCGGATCCGGGCCGCGCGCGCGGCCGAGGGCGCGCCGTCGCTGCCGGTGGCGTTTCTCTCGCCGCAGGGTGCGCCGCTCACCCAGGCCCGGGTGAAGGCAGTCAGCGAGAGCGCCGGGCTGATCCTCCTCTGCGGCCGCTACGAGGCGGTGGACCAGCGCTTCATCGATGCCTTCGTGGACGAGGAGATCTCGGTCGGCGACTTCGTCGTCTCCGGCGGAGAGCTGCCCGCGTTGCTGCTCATCGACGCCGTCGCCCGGCTGCTGCCCGGCGCGCTCAACGACGACCAGTCGGCGGCCCAGGACTCCTTCGGCGCCGGCCTGCTGGACTGCCCGCACTACACCCGTCCCGAAGTCGTCGACGGCGTGCCGGTCCCCCCCGTCCTGCTCTCTGGCAACCATCGCGAAATCGAACGCTGGCGCCGGCGGCAGGCGCTGCTCGCCACGCTGCGCAAGCGTCCCGACCTGCTCGACCGCGCCCGGGCTGCCGGGTTGCTGAGTGCGGACGAGGTTCGCTTCGTGCAGGAAAATCCGCCGGACACGCTATACTAGCGGGCTTGCCTTCGGGAGCACGGCTTTCGGGGTGAGCGAAGCAACCGCATCCTCTGGCGGGGCACGACAGAGAGGCAGTCCTGCGATCTCGTTCGATCGGCCAGTCTGCCCGTAACCACAAGCCCCGGCCACGATGCCATCGGAGCATAGGACATGGATCTGATCACGCAACTCGAGCAGGAAGAGATCGCCCGGCTCGGCAAGACGATTCCGCAATTCGCGCCCGGCGACACCGTCGCTGTCGCGGTGAACGTGGTCGAGGGCACGCGCCGGCGCGTGCAGGTCTACGAAGGCGTCGTGATCGCGCGGCGCAATCGCGGGCTGAACAGCTCGTTCATCGTGCGCAAGATCTCTTCGGGAGAGGGCGTTGAGCGGACGTTCCAGCTCTATTCGCCACTCATCGCCTCCATCGAGGTGAAACGGCGCGGCGACGTGCGGCGAGCGAAGCTCTACTACCTGCGCGAGCTCTCCGGCAAGAAGGCCCGGATCAAGGAGAAGTTGCCGTCGCGGTCCGATTCGGCCAAGGCGGCCGAGGCCGCCGCGGCCGACGTTACGAAGCAGCCCGAGGCCGGCGCGAACGCCTGACGGCGTCTCCGGCCTGGTCGGCCCCGAGGGCGCCGGCACGTTGGAGGGGCTCGCGGGCATTGAGCGGCCGGATCATCGGCAGGTGACCCGGTGAATGGTGATCCGTTGAAGCGACCAGCCATCCTCGATCCGCGGCACGTGCCGCTCGATCCGTCCGATCTCCAGGACGCGCCCGCACTTCCGCCGGATCGGCTCACCATCGACGCACTGCGCAAGCGCTTCGCCCGGCCTGGCCACTGGTCGCCGGAATTCGTCGACGACAGCTTCCGCCTGGGCGACGCGCCCGTCAGGGCCGCAGCGGTGCTCGTGCCGCTGGTCGAGCGGCCGGAGGGGGTCAATCTCTTCCTCACGCTGCGCAGCGAGACGCTGTCGAACCACGGCGGCCAGGTCGCGTTTCCCGGCGGCCGGGTCGACGACAGCGATGCATCGCTCGCCGACGCCGCCCTGCGCGAGACCCGCGAGGAGATCGGCATCGCGCCGTCCGCGATCGAGGTCCTCGGGGAATTGCCTGTCTACCGTACCGGAACGGGCTATGCGGTGACGCCGGTGGTGGGGTTGGTGGATCCGGTGATCACCGCGGACTCCCTGGTTCTGCAGCCGGCCGAGGTGGCCGATGCCTTCGAAGTCCCGCTCACGTTCCTCATGGACCCGTCGAATCACCAGCGGCGCCTGTTCCGCTGGCACCAGGACGGCCAGGAGCACGAGCGCCGCTTCTTCACGATGCCATGGCGCCCGGATCCCGCGCGCGGTCGCGAGTACTTCATCTGGGGAGCGACCGCGGCGATGTTGCGCAACCTGTATCGCTTTCTGGCGGCGAGGTAGCCTGGTGGGAACCCGACAACTTATTCTCGAACGATGGGCCTGATCGCACTGATCCTCAGCGTCGTGGTGGACGCCATCTGGCCGCTGCGCGGGCGCGGCGTCGGCCGCGCCGATACCGACGAGCTGACCGCCGATCCCTTCGATGTCGCCGCGGAACCGGGTGTCGGGGCTGGCGCGGGCACCGGCCCGGCTGCGATGGACGCGCCGGACGGGGACCTGATCGAGGAGCCGCCCTACGATCCCGTCGCCGATGCCGCCGCTCCCGCCGCCCCGGCCTCGAGCCGGCCGGCGGTCACGGTCGCCCCGCACCCGCTGCAGCGGCATGCGCTTTGGCTGGCGGGATTGCTGGCGCCGGAGGCGCCCACCGTCGCGGGCGGCCGCCGGCGCATGGGGGTGCCCGGGTGGCTGGGCCTCGTAGGCATCCCGGTGGTGCTGGTGGCGGCGGCCCAGGCCCTCCTCGGCGGGATCGCCGGCATCCTCGTGCTGCTGCTGCATATCGCCGTGCTCTATTACACCGTCGGCCTCGGCGCGTTTCACCGTCGCTTCTCGGAGTTGCGCCTGCTGGTCGGCGCCGGCGAGATGGGGTCGGCGCGCGTCGCGCTGGCGCGCTGGGTGGCGAGCGACTGCACGGGTCGGGTACGGACCGGAAACCCCTGGGGGGAGCAGCTTGCGGAGGATGCGGCCGCCCACGCCGTGCTGGCCGCCTATCGCGACGTGTTCGCGCCGCTCTTCTGGTACGCGGTCCTGCCCGGCGCGATCGGGCCGGTCCTCTACCTGTTCGCGCGCTTCGCGGCCTGCTTCACCTTTCCCTTCGCCTTGCGCGCTCTCTACTGGCTCGACTGGATCCCGTTGCGGCTGGCGGCGCTGGGATTCGCGCTGGTCGGACATTTCGAGGACACGGTGTTCGCGCTCAAGTCGGTGACCGCGATCCGGCCGGTCGTGGAGGAGTCGACCGATCCTTCCCTGCACCAGCGCCTGGTGCTCTGGCCAACGGCCGGCGGTGCCCTGCGCCTTCGCCTCGGCGACGCCGAGGTGGAGGCGCGGCTGCGCGCGCAGGCTCCGGACCTGGACCTGGTCGCCGTCGAGCCGCAGGCTGGATCGCTGCAATCGGTCGCCGGCCTGCTGATGCGCTCGGCGGTGGTATGGCTGGTGGCGTGGCTGCTGGTGAAGCTGGTGGGATAGGGGTTCCCGCGGCGGCCTGTCGTCGCGACCGGCTCAGGCGGTCGCGATTCCGGTGAAGAGCTTGTAGCGCAGCGGGTCGATCCGTCCGTCCTGCGCCGCCTCCCGGATCGCGCAGCCCGGATCGGCCGCGTGGCTGCAGTCGTTGAACCGGCAGCGGCCGAGCAGCGGCCGGAACTCGGGCATGGCATGCGCCACCTGCCAGCGGGTCAGGTGCATCACCTCGAACGTCTGGAAGCCGGGCGAATCCAGCAGCCAGCCACCCTCGGGCAACTCGAAGGCGCGGGTGTCTGTCGTGGTGTGGCGCCCCGCCGCGAGCGCGGCGGAGATCGCGGCCGTCTGCCGGGCCGCGCCGGGCACCAGCGCGTTCACCAGCGTCGACTTGCCCATGCCGCTCTCGCCCAGGAGCAACGTCCGCTTGCCGCGCACCCGCGCCGGCAGCTCGCCGAGCACGGGTGGCGAGCCGGCAGCCGCCGTTTCGATGACCGGATAGCCCAGGTCGCGATAGACCGCCAGGCGCGGCGCGACCGCGGCCCGGGCGGTCTCGAGGTCCAGCTTCGAGGCGACGATCAGGCAGCCGATTGCTTCGGCCTCCAGCGCGACGAGCACGCGAAGCAGGAGCGCTTCGTCGAACGGGGGTTCGCCGCTCACGACCACGCCGGCCTGGTCGACGTTGGCGGCGATCACCTTGGTCCGGAAGGCGTCGCTGCGCGCCACCCGGTTCATGCGCGGCAGGACGCGTTCGATCACCGCCTGGTCCTGGCTCAGCCGACGGTAGGCCACCTGGTCGCCAACCACGCAATCGGTGCGGCGGGCACGGACCACGGCGGCCAGCCGGTCGTCCGGCGCCGTCCGCGGCCGCAAGAGGAAGTTCCGGCCGTGAGCGGCCACCACGTCCGCGAGCGAAGGGTCGCCCCCGGAGGGTTGCCCGTCTGGTGGAGACAGGTCCAAGCGGTCAGTCGGCGGGCGCACGGATGAGCCGCTTGCGCCGGACCCGGGCCTCAGGCGGCGCTGCCGAGCGAGCTCAGCCGGTCGATCCGGATCGCCGCCGGCGGATGCGAATCGTAGAACGCCGAGTGCACCGGATCCGGCGTGAGCGTGGAGGCATTGTCCTCGTACAGCTTGACGAGCGCGCTGGTCAGGCGCCCTGGATCGGCGAGCGAAGCGGCGAACGCATCCGCCTCGAACTCGTCGCGACGCGAGAAATGGGTGGCCAGCGGGCGCAGCACGAACGTGAAGACGGGCAGCGTGAGGAAGAAGAGCACCAGCGCGATGCCTGCCGGCGGCGGCGCGGCTGGGTCGATGGTGACGCCAAGGCCCTGGTAGAACCAGGGCTGCGCGGAGAGGTAGCCCAGCAGGGCGAGCCCGACGAAGCTTGCGCCGAAGGCCAGGGCGAGCCGCTTCAGGATGTGCCGCTTCTTGAAGTGCCCGAGCTCGTGCGCGAGCACGGCCTCGATCTCGTCCACGTCGAGGCGCGAGAGGAGGGTGTCGAAGAACACGATGCGCTTGCCCTTGCCGAAGCCGGTGAAGTAGGCGTTGCCGTGCGCGGAACGACGGCTCCCGTCCATCACGAAGAGCCCGTTGGAGGAGAAGCCGCAGCGCTCGAGCAGGCTCTCCACCCGCGAGCGCACCGCGCCCGCCTCCAGCGGCTTGAAGCGATTGAAGAGCGGCGCGATCACGGTGGGATAGATGAAGAGGATGAGCAGGTTGAATGACACCCACAGAACCCACGCCCACAACCACCAGCCGCTGCCCGCCTTCTGCATGAGCCACAGCACGGCCGCGAGCAGCGGCAGGCCGATCGCGGCGGCGAGTGCCGCGCTCTTCAGCAGGTCGGAGATGAAGAGGCGCACGGTCATCCGGTTGAAGCCGAAACGCTCCTCCAGCCGGAACTGCCGCCATGCATCCATCGGGATCTCGATCAGTGACGTCAGCGCGACCACCGACATCACGATCGCCACCTGCTCCAGCAGCGGCGATTCCGGCAGCCAGGCCGCCCAGAGGCCGGCGATCCACTGCAGGCCGCCGAGAAGCGTGAGGCCGACCACCACCACGACCGAGATCAGGCTGTCGACGATGCCGAGCTTCACCTTGGCGACGGTGTAGTCGGCCGCGCGCTGGTGGGCATGCAGCCCGACGCGATGGGCGAACTGCGGCGGCACCGAATCGCGATGACGGGCGACGTGGCGGACCTGTCGCGAAGCGAGCCACAGGCGCACCGCCATCGACAGCGCGAGGAACAGGACGAAGACAACCGTGAGCGTCGTGGCTTGCATGAGATAATTAGATCACGGGCGCGAATGCATCGTGCCGCATGACAGCAACCACGAAGAATGAAAGGCACGAGCAGCGACGAACCTGTGGTCAGGCGCAGCGACGCACCCGCGGCAGCGCAGGCGGGCGACGACACCGGGCCGGTCGACGCGGCGATGTCCGCCGTCGGCGCGGGCGACGCGCGAGCCGAGCCGCTGTCGGTTCCCGGCGGCGGCAACGTCGCCACCGTGGCGCCGGGAGCGCCGGACGAGACCCGCCTCGTGTGGGTGGACATGGAGATGACCGGGCTCCGGCCCGAGATCGACCGGATCATCGAGGTCGCCGTGGTGGTGACCGACAGCCAGCTTCAGGTCCTCGCGGAGGGGCCGGTGCTGGTCATCCACCAGCCCGAGCGCGTGCTTGCCGGGATGGATGCCTGGAACCAGGCAACCCATGGGCGTACCGGGCTCACGGAGCGGGTGCGGGCCTCCCGCATCACGGAGGCGATGGCACAGCAGCGCCTGCTGGACTTCCTCTGCGACTGGGTGCCGGCGGGGAAATCGCCGATGTGCGGCAACTCCATCTGCCAGGATCGCCGCTTCATGGCCCGCTACATGCCGGAGCTGGAAGCCTGGTTCCACTATCGCAACGTGGACGTGAGCACGCTCAAGGAGCTGGCGCGCCGTTGGGCGCCCGAAGTGGTGCGCGGCTTCGAGAAGCGCAGCGCGCACACCGCGCTGGCCGACATCCGCGAGTCCATCGAGGAGCTGCGGCACTATCGCGCTCACTTCATCGCGGCGGGCACTCGGGCGTAGAGGAACAGCCGCTCGCCGCGGCTCACCCGCCGCTGGCCCTGCCACATCAGCCGCCACTCCTCACCCTCTGCCGCGCGGGCCGGGTTGTTGCCGCGAGAGATCCCGTCGATATCGTGCGGATGGGATTCGCGGTCGGAGACCAGCAGCCAGGGGCAGGAGCCGGCATTCGGGACAGGCTCGTCGCCGGCCAGCTCCGGCAGGCGGGAAAACTGCGCGTTGCCGTAGTAGACGAGCAGCGCGCGCTGGGCGACGTCGAGCCCGAATTCGGTCGCGCAGCCCGGAGCGGTGGCGAGGATCGGACGGATCGGACTGACCAGGTCGCGATAGCTCTTGCGGTAGTTGCCGGCCGGCAGCCACAGCGTCATCAGCAACAGCCAGGTGAGCACCATTCCACCCGACGAGAGCGCCATCGGCCGCCAGAAGGGGCGCGGTTGGCGGGATACGCGCCATGCGACCAGCGCGACCCAGGCTAAAGTGGCGAGCAGCCCCGTGCCGAGCTCGACGACGTTCACCGTGGCTTCGAACCCGGGCACCGCTTCCTGCGCCTTCTGCGCCATCCGCGGAGGAAAGCCCGTGGTGAACGCGATCCAATACGCCCAGACGGCGAGCCCCACCACCGAGAAGGTCATCACCGAGAACCAGTCGATCAGGCTCACCACGCTGCGGCGGATGGTCGGCAGGGCAAGCGCCGACAGGAGCGTCATCGGCAGCACGAGCGGCAGCAGCGAGTCCTCGGTGCCCACCGGGTCGAGCAGCGCCAGGAGCGCGAGCGGCACCAGCATCACCGCCGGTACGGCCACCGGGGCTTCGCGCCGGCTGCCGCGCCAGCGCCAGATGGCCCAGGCGACGAACGGCCACAGCGGCCAGTAGAACCAAGGTGCGGTGCGGGCGTAGTACAGCAGCCCCTCCCGCGTCGGCCCATGGAGCAGCGCGGCGTTCCATTGCAGCCACTGGTCCAGGTACTGGCCGATCACGGCACTGGCCGCCGGGTTCGTGCGCGCCGCCGCATCGGCGGCCGAGCCGTCGCCGGCGAGCGAGCCGACCGCGCCGATCGAATTGACCAGGATGGCGCCCGGTTCGCTGAAGTGCAGCAGCAGGGCAGGCCAGACGAGCGAGGCGACGAGCGCGAGCGGCAGCCATGACGTGGTGAAGGCCCCGAGGATGAGCCGATACGGGTGCACCGCGAGCGACAGCACCGCCGTGGTCAGGGCGAGGACCGCGGCGAGCGGGATCCCGCGGGAAAGAAGCGTGGCCGCGATCGCGAGGCCGACGAGCAGGCCGCCGATCCGGGGCCGTTGCAGGGCCGTGCCGAGTCCGAAGAGGTAGAGCGCGATCCAGGTGACCTGGGCGGCATCGACCGTGGTCTCGTGCACCCGCGCAAGCAGGCCGAAGGTCGACAGGGTGGCGAGCAACGCACTGTCCGCCACCGCGCGGGCGAAGTCGCGACGGCTGGCGGTGGCGCCGAACGGGTCGTCCGGCTGGATCTCGGGCCGCTTGGCGAACGCATAGGCGGCGTACCAGAGCAGCGTGAGGGAGAGCGCGAGGCCAAGGGCGGCAACGGCGCGAACCGCGAGGTCCGGCGAGATCGCGATGTCGCCGAACACGTTCCCCAGGGTCGCGTTGGCCACCACCGACAGGACGCCCGCGATCCGGATGCCGATCGCGCCGAGCCAGAACGGCAACGGGCCGCCCTCGGGCACCAGGCGCCCGTGCACGTTCGGCAGCAGCCAGTCGGTGGCCGACCCGGTCGCCATGGTGTGGGCGATGCCGAAGCCGGCCGCGTCGTCGGTCCGCCACGGCTCGCGGCCGAAGAAGCCGGCGACCACGTAGACCACGCAGAGCAGGAGGGGAATCCAGCGGGGAAGCCGCCCGGCTTCTAGCGATGTGACGAGAAAGGGCTTCACGCGGGATTCTCAGGCGAAGGGCCGGCCCGCTTGCGGGCCGCGTGCCGGCGGCGAAACCGGCTTCGACTGCCGTCGACGCCTGCGCGTGGGCCGGTCAGTTGGGTCGAGATTCTCGGTGCTGCAGCAGGGGCCAGTCAAACCTGCGCCAGGTGACGGGCGGATGGCGACCGGCGCTGGCCCAGGTGAATGCGCGTGACGAAGGCGTCACGGACCGGCCGCGGGGCCATCCCATGGCGATCCGGCGCCTCGGCCGAATCGCGGTCGCATCAGGTCAGGCCTTGCCGCCGCGGGCGAACTTCTGGCGGAACTTCTCGACCCGGCCGGTCTCGATGATCCGCTGCTGCGCGCCGGTGTAGAAAGGATGCGATTCCGAGGTCACGTCCAGCTTGAAGAGCGGGTACTCCTTCCCGTCCTCCATCTTGATCTTCTCGCGGCTCGAAACCGTGGAGCGGGTGATGAACTTGAACCCGCTCGCCATGTCCTGGAACACCACTTCGCGGTACTCGGGGTGGATGCCTTCTTTCATGTCTTGGCTCGCTAAGCGCCGGTCACTGGCCCACGGACGTGGGCCAAGGTGCGCGTAAACCGAGGATTATAGCCCGGAGGGCGCCCCCGATCCAAGACCGACCGGCGCGAGAACCTGGGGTGCCTGGGTCGCCTGGGCCGGATGGGCCAGGGCCGCACGCGCCCTCGGGCGACGCCTGTATTCCGGCAACGCCGAGAGGCCGGCGCAGACGACGGCGGCCAGGTACGGGACGGCCTGCAGCACCAGGATGGACATCCACATGGCCGACTCGACGTGGTTCGGCAGCCGGGTCCACGCCATGGCCCCGACGCACGCGAGGAGCGCGATCAGCATCAGCCCTTCCTCGCG
Source organism: Pseudomonadota bacterium (assembly GCA_023388075.1). Lineage (GTDB taxonomy): Bacteria > Pseudomonadota > Gammaproteobacteria > Burkholderiales > Burkholderiaceae_E > Lautropia. The sequence continues at coordinate 18,216 of JAEWGX010000042.1, read as the reverse complement.
CACGCCCGCCCAGGGCGGACCGGAGCGCTTGGCCTTGGATGCCGCTGCCTGGGGCTTCCCCGCGGCCGGCTGCAACGGGGCGGCGTTCCCCGCTTGGCCAGCAGCCGTGGTCGCCGCCGCGGCATTCCCGGCGGACTGGCGCGCTGCGTGCCCGGCATCGCCGGCCCCTTTCTCGGTGATCTCGAAGACGGCTGTCTTGTGCCACAGCCCGGCGAAGACGCCCTGGGCGATCCCATGCGAAAGCGCCATGCCGGCCAGGGCAGAGCCCAGCACGTCGGCCACGGAGCAGCCGACTCGCCGGATATAGAGCAGCGGACCCATGAGCGCCTTGCAGACGAAGAAGACCATGAGCGGGATCATGAAGACGCGGATCGGCAGGCTGAAGTATTGCGGCATCGCCACGATCGCGATCGTCCAGGCCATGGCGGCGAAGGCGAACACCAGGTGCAGCGCATCGCCAATCCAGGAGAACCAGCCCGCCACGAAGTGGTAGCGCTGGCCGGGACTGACGTTGCTGCGCCCGAAAAGCGTGCGGGTGTGGGCCTTGAGGATCTGCATGGCGCCCTGCGCCCACCGCCGCCGCTGCTTCTTGAAGGCGAAGAACGTGTCCGGCGTGAGGCCCCGTCCCATGACCTCGTCGACGTAGACCGTCTGGTAGCCGGCATCCATCAGGCGCAGCCCGAGCTCGGCGTCCTCGCAGATGCACCACTCCGACCAGTTGCCGTTGCTCTTGAGCGCCTCTGCGCGTACCAGCGTCATCGTGCCGTGCTGGATGATGGCGTTGCGCTCGTTGCGGTGATGCATGCCGATGCGGAAGAAGCCGTCGTACTCGAAGTTCATCATGCGACGGAACACCTGGCGGCTCCAGGTGCGGTGCGCTTGCGGGCACTGCACGACCGCGGTGGCGGGATCGTCGAAATGCGCGACCAGGTCCTTGAGCCAGCGGCTCACCACGACATAGTCGGCGTCGACCACGCCGACGATCTCGGCGTCCGGATCGGTCTGGCTCAGGGCGAAGTTGAGCGCGCCGGCCTTGTACCCCGGCCAGGAGGGCAGGTGGAAGAACCTGAAGCGCTCGTCCAGCGAGGCCACGTACTCCTCCACCGGCTTCCAGAGCCTTTCGTCCTTGGTGTTGTTGTCCACCACCAGGACCTCGAAGTTGCGATAGTCGAGCTGGGTGAGGCTGCGGATGGTCGCGATCACCATCTCCGGCGGCTCGTTGCAGCAGGCGAGGTGCAGGGAGACGCGGGGCTCGGCTCTTCCTTCCGGCAGCGACTTGCGGCCGAAGCGGCGGCGCAGGTTGCCCGGCCAGAACATCTCCACGAACTCGAAGAAGTTGGCCAGCAGGATCGCCGACATCGCGACCAGGGAAGGCACGAGGATGGCGACGAAGATCCAATCGAGCGGCCGGAGGTAGAACTGGAACGGGATCGCCGCCAGCCAGACGAAGAGGGAAACGACCGCCTGCAGGGCGACGCCGAAGGCAATGCGGCTGGCAAGCCGCATGCGGTGGAAGGTCACGAGGAACCAGAACAGGGCGAGGGCGCCGATGGTGGAAGCTACCGCTGCCTTGGTGCGCCACGACGCGTCGGTCTCGATCGGACCGACCAGGGGGAACTTGGCCTGGCGGTCGGCGTCGAGCATGCCCCAGTACGGACCCGCCCGACCCTCGTTGTCGATCTTCCAGGGCTGGTCGATCGCCTCCATGATGAAGTAGTCGAGGTTGCGTGCCTGGGCCTGGACGAGGAACTCGCGCAGGAACTGCGCCTGGTGGGCGGGGGACGCGAAGGAACCCATGCGCCGGTCGCCCTGGCTCGGCCAGCCGACCTCACCGATCACGATCTTCTTGTTGGGAAACTTCTCCTCGATCTGCCGCAGCCGGTCGAAGGAATAGTCGAGCGCCTCCATGACCGGCAGGCCCTCCCAGTAGGGGAGCAAGTGCACGGTGATGAAGTCCACGTTGGCGGCAAGCTCCGGGTAGCGCAGCCACACGTGCCACGGCTCGGCGGTCGATACCGGCTTGCGGGTGCGACGCTTGACCTCGCGGATCTTGAGGATCAGGTCCGCCGGCGTGAACGCGCCATGCAGGATCTGCTCGTTACCGACGATGATCCGGTCGATGCTGCTGTTGATCCGCACCGCCTGCTCGATCGCGTCGATCTCCTTGCGATTGTTGTCCTCGCGGGCGTCCAGCCAGACACCCGCGGTCACGTAGAGGTTCTCGCGCTCGGCCAACGCAGGGATCGCCGGAAGCTCCGCGGAGCTGTAGGTCCGGATACGCGTGGTGTGCCCGGCCAGGACCTGCATGTCCCGGTGGATGGACTCGTAGCCGGGATAGTCCTGCTCGAGCGGGCTGTCCCAGCGGCCGAACGCGTTGTAGGCGAGGCCGGAGATTTCGCCGTAGAACGAAGGCGCCTCGACGGTGGGATGCGTCTTGTCCCAGGCGACCAGGTTGCCGAAGGCGATGCTTGCCGCCAGCGCGATCGCGCCGAGGAGCGCTGCGGCGCGACCGCGCGCAGCCGTGCTGCCGGCCGCGGCGGCAGGAAGCCTGGCGGGATGCACGGCGACGTCGGCTGCGGAATGTTCGCGACGGTTGGGGGAACTCGAGTTCATGCCTTCTGCAATCTCACGGGTGATTCACGGCGGGATCGAATGTGCGCACCGGCTGGAGCGGTGCGTGTGCCAGCGACGCAAGGGAGAGCGGTCGCCGGAGGGCGGACGACTTGATGCTTTGCATCACACGACGGCAATAGAACGCAACAAAACGAACCCTCAAAATGACTTCGGCCGATCGGGAAGATCGGCCGAAGCAACTGCAATGCTTACCATCATGGGGTGGATTCCTGGCTGTCCTCCGCCCTGCGAGAGCGTTGAGCACGGACTGTGCCCAGTCGCGTCCCTCGACATGATGGGGACGGCCCTTCGCTCTTCAATGATTCTAGGATTCGGAAGTGTCGTGAACGTTGCACCGGGGTAAGCGCGGCGCCGCGAGGTGCGGCGATCGGCTTACGTACTTGAAGTGATTCCTCAACTTGCCCCTCGAGGGTGATTGGTTGCAGCCTGGGGTCGCATCGATTACTAATCGCCGGCGACGCCCGTTCGCTCGTCGACGTCGCCCCCTCACCCGCCACGGCCTTTCCCGCGGACCTCGATTCCTCGCACGACTCAATGCCGACCCGCCCGAGCAACCCGCGCGTTGCCCTCATTGCGCTGCTCGCAGCGGCCTTTGCGGCGTTGGCCATCGCCTATTGGTGGGCGCAGGGCGCGCCCAGGCCGGTACCGGAAGGCGCGAGCGACCGCGTGCAATGCCTGTCCTATGCGCCGTTTCGCCTGCCGGGCGAGACGCCGTTCAACGAATCGCTGGTCATCCCGCCCGAACGGATCGCCGCCGACCTCCGGTTGCTTGCGCAGCGAACCGGCTGCGTCCGCACCTACGCGGGGCGCCAGGGCCTCGATGCGGTGCCGGAGATCGCCCAATCGCTGGGCATGAAAGTGCTGCTCGGCGTATGGCTCGGCCGCGAGCGCGATCGCAACGAGCTCGAGGTGGAACGCGGCATCGAGCTGGCCAACCGGTTTCCGGACACCGTCAAGGCGGTCGTCGTCGGCAACGAGGTGCTGCTGCGCCGGGAGCTGCCCGAGTCGGCGTTGGCGGAGTACGTCGACCGCGTGCGCGCCGCCACGCGTGTCCCCGTCACCTATGCCGATGTCTGGGAGTTCTGGACCGAGCATCGGGCGCTGGCGGATCACGTGTCCTTCGTGACCATCCACATCCTGCCTTACTGGGAAGACCACCCGGTGGGTATCGAAGCGGCCATCGACCACGTGGTCGACGTCGCCGAGAAGATGCGCAGCCTGTTTGCAGGCAAGGACATCCTGATCGGAGAGACCGGCTGGCCGAGCGAGGGTCGCAGTCGCCGCGCGGCGGATGCCGGAAGAGTGAACCAGGCGAAGTTCTTCCGGCAGTTCAGCCTGGCCGCGGCGGAGCACGGCCTCGACTACAACTTCATCGAGGCGTTCGACCAGCCGTGGAAGCGGCGGCTCGAGGGCGCGATGGGGGGGCAGTGGGGGCTCTTCGACAGCGCGGGCGAACCGAAGTTTCCCGCGACCGGCCCGGTCGAGGAGGACCCGAACGCCTGGATCGGGCTTGCCGGCGCGGCGGCGGGCGCGCTGCTCTTCGGCCTCGCGGCCTTCGGACGCGGCATGCGCGGTTGGCAGTGGCTGCTGGCGGCATCGGTGGGAACCGGGACCGGGGCGATCGCTGCCGCGCAATGGAAGTACATGCTCGTGTGGAACCGCTACCCCACGGAGTGGGCCGTGGCCGGCTCCTACTCGCTGCTGGCCATCGCGCTAGCCGGGCTCGCCGTCGGCGTGATCCGGATGCGGGCAGCCGGGCGCGCCGTGACCATCGCGCCGATGGCTGCCGCCATGCGGGACTGGCGGGCTGGTTTCGCGGGGCCGGATGCCGTGGCCCGGTGGCTGGGCGTGTTGCGCTTCGCCTTCCTGTTCGGCGTCGCCGCGATGGCGGTGCTCCTGGTCTTCGACCCGCGCTACCGTGGCTTTCCCTGGCCTCTTTACACGCTGCCACTGGTGGCGTTCGTCCTGCTGCGGCTGGCAGGCTGCCGCACCGACTCGATCGAGACCGAGGAGGCGGCGCTCGCCACGGTGGCGTCGGTGTGTGCCGTCGCCTTCATGGTGATGGAGCGCCCCAGCAATCACCAGGCGGTCGTGTTCGGCCTGCTGGTCATCGCCTTCGCCGGGGTCGCGACCGGCTTTCGCTACTGGCGCATCAGGCGGCGGGAGGAGTACCCGCCGGGCGGCCGGCCGCCGCAGGGGTATCCCGCTGGGCCGGCCGGGACGACGGTACCGGTCGCAGCAGCACCAGCGCCCCGAGAAGCGCGCCGATGACCGCGGGCTCGTACGAGTAGAGCACCAGGCCGGCCAGTCCCAGGGCCAGCGCCAGTTGGCCGAGCCAGGCGCGCCGCACGAAGGTGGCGACGATGCCGACGAGGAGGGCGGCCCAGCCGATCTCCTGGAATCGGAACGCCATGATGAGCGCGGTGCGTGCTGCGCACCAACCCGACCAGGGCGCGGGGTCGCAGAGATGGCCGAGGTGGCTCGGCTCGATCGCGAAGAAGCGCAGCGCCGCGGCGGCGACCAGCACCAGCAGCGGCAGCAGGAAGGTGCGGGCCCTTGCCACGGGACGGATGGGGTCCGACCGGACGGTTCCTAGCTGCCCTTGCGCATCATGTCGAAGAACTCGGCGTTGCTCTTCGTCTGCTTGATCTTGTCCAGCAGGAACTCCATGGCCTGAAGCTCGTCCATGTCGTGCAGCAGGCGGCGCAGGATCCAGACCTTCTGCAGGATCTCCGGCTTCAGCAGCAGCTCCTCGCGGCGCGTGCCCGACCGGTTGATGTCGATCGCGGGATAGATCCGCTTCTCCATCATGCGCCGGTTGAGGTGGATCTCCATGTTGCCGGTGCCCTTGAACTCCTCGTAGATCACCTCGTCCATCCGGCTGCCGGTGTCGACCAGCGCCGTGGCGATGATGGTGAGCGAGCCGCCTTCCTCGATGTTGCGAGCCGCGCCGAAGAAGCGCTTTGGCCGCTGCAGGGCATTGGCGTCGACGCCGCCGGTCAGCACCTTGCCGGACGCCGGCACGACGGCGTTGTAGGCACGGGCGAGGCGCGTGATGGAGTCGAGCAGGATGATCACGTCCTTCTTGTGCTCGACCAGGCGCTTCGCCTTCTCGATCACCATCTCCGCCACCTGCACGTGGCGCGTGGCCGGTTCGTCGAAGGTGGAGGAGACCACTTCGCCCCGGATCGAGCGCTGCATCTCCGTCACCTCCTCGGGCCGCTCGTCGATCAGCAGGACGATCACGACCGATTCGGGATGGTTCGTGGTGATGGCATGCGCGATGTGCTGCAGCATCACCGTCTTGCCGCTCTTGGGCGGCGCGACGATCAGCCCGCGCTGGCCCTTGCCGATGGGCGCGATGATGTCGATGATCCGCCCGGTGATGTTCTCGTCGGACTTGATGTCCCGCTCGAGCTGCATCATCTCGTTCGGGTGCAGCGGGATCAGGTTCTCGAAGAGGATCTTGTGCTTTGAGTTCTCGGGCGGCTCGCCGTTGATCCGGTCCACCTTCACGAGCGCGAAGTAGCGCTCGCCGTCCTTGGGCGTGCGGACCTCGCCTTCGATCGAATCGCCGGTGTGCAGGTTGAAGCGCCGGATCTGGGAGGGCGAGATGTAGATGTCGTCGGGGCTGGCCAGGTAGGACGTCTCCGGCGTCCTCAGGAAGCCAAAGCCGTCGGGCAGGACCTCCAGCACGCCGTCACCGAAGATCTGTTCGCCGCCCTTCGCCTTGCGCTTGAGGATGGCGAACATCAGCTCCTGCTTGCGCATCCGGTTGGCGCTCTCGATGTCCAGGGCGAGCGCCATCTCGATCAGTTGTGACACGTGGAGTGCCTTCAGCTCGGACAGATACATGGTCGGTGGAAGTGCTGGAAAGTTGGATTGGGTGTGCCAGGGCAACCGCCCGCGCGGGGCAAAGCCTGGGAAGGCGGCATCGATCGCGTCGGGCGCGAGGGCAGGGCTGGTTAGCGCCCTGGCAGGACCGGGTGGTGACCTCTATGGAACCTGGGGGGCGTTCGCGCCGGGCAGATCCGTGCGGAGCCCGGGATGCAGTGCACTAGAAGACCGTGCACGGCCACTTACTGTACTACGAAAACACCAAAGTGCGCAAAGCCGGGTCGCGCAGGCGACCGCCGGACGACGCCCGCAGGACCGGCGGCGGCGCTGTGGCGGCAATGGGAACTGGGGGGCACTGCCGGGCGAGCCGGCGGGGACGGCGCGAACGTGGCGCGCGTTCGCGCGAGGCCGTCGCCTGCTACAGGTTGCTGTCCAGGAAGGCCGTGAGCTGGCTCTTGGAGAGCGCGCCGACCTTGGTGGCCACGACGGCGCCGTTGCGGAACAGCATGAGGGTCGGGATGCCGCGGATGCCGTACCGCGATGCGATTTCCTGGTTGTCGTCGACGTTGACCTTGGCGACCTCGAGCTTGTCTGCGTAGTCGCGGGAAACCTCGTCGAGGATCGGTGCGATCATCTTGCAGGGTCCGCACCATTCCGCCCAATAGTCCACCAGGACCGGGGCCTCGGCTTTGAGGACGTCGGCTTCGAACGAATCGCTGGATACCTGTTTGATGCTCATTTGCTATCTCCTGCGGGCGTAAAATAGCACAGCATGCCGCTGGTCGCCCTCGCTTTCCCTACCCCCGTCGACGGCTCTGTCGGCCCGCATGACGGTCCCGTCGGTGTTTCCGGCGATGCCGTCGCCGCTGCGCTCGTGACTTCGTTCCCCACCGGCGCATGACGGGCGAGCACCGTCCAGGCCTCCTGGTCCTCCACGGCAACCGTACCGAGCAACTCGCCGAGGCGATCTTCGAATGGGTCGGCGCCAACCCGCTGCGCCCGCTCGAGGAGGAGACCTTCCTGGTGCAGAGCAACGGCGTCGCCGAGTGGCTGAAGATGTCGCTGGCCGCTCACTGCGGCATCGCCGCGGCGGTTCGCGTCGAGCTGCCCGGGCGCTTTCTCTGGCGCGCCTACCGCCAGGTCCTCGGCCGGGAGGCCGTGCCGGCGACCTCGCCCCTGGACAAGCAGCCGCTCACCTGGATCCTGATGCAGTTGCTGCCTCGCCTGGTGTCGCAGCCCCACTTCGAGCCGCTCGCCGGCTTCCTGCGGCGCGGCGACATGGGCCGGCGCCTGCAGCTCGCCGAGCGGCTTGCGGACCTCTACGACCAGTACCAGGTCTATCGGAGCGACTGGCTTGCCGCGTGGGCCGACGGCGACGACGTGCTGATCGCCGGCGACGGATCCACCCGCGAGGACATTCCCCCGGACCAGCGCTGGCAGCCCGCGCTCTGGCGCGAGCTGCTGGCATCGCTGCCCGAAGCCTCGCGCGCGTCGATCCGCCCGATCCTGCATCGCCGCTTCCTGGCGGCGCTCGATGCCGGCGTCCGGCCCCGGTCGCCGGTACCCCGGCGGATCGTTCTATTCGGCGCGACCCACGTCCCGATGCAGGCGCTCGAGGCGCTCGCCGCGCTGTCCCGGCGCGCGCAGGTGCTGCTCGCCATTCCCAATCCCTGCCGATTCCATTGGGCGGACGTGATCCAGGGCCGCGAGCTGCTGCGCATGCAGCGTCGGCGGCATCCGCTTCGCCACGGGCGTGACCTGGCGGCAGTGTCGCTCGAGGAGATGCATGCGCATGCGCATCCGCTGCTCGCGGCCTGGGGCCGCCAGGGTCGCGACCTGGTGCGCCAGCTCGACGCGTTCGACGATGCGCTGGCCGCGTGCGAGCGGTTCGCGGTCGCCAAGGTCGACCTGTTCAGCGAAGGCCCCGGGGAGACGCTGCTCGAGCAGGTCCAGGCCCGGATCCGGGACCTGGTGCCGCTGGTGGAGCATCCGGCGCTGGCGAACCGCCCGATCGAGCCCGCGGATCGATCCATCGTCTTCCATGTAGCCCACGGCGTGCAACGCGAGGTGGAGATCCTCCACGACCAGCTGCTCGAGCTGCTGGCCCATCCGCCTCGGGACCGGCCGCTCGATCCGCGCGACGTCGTCGTCATGGTTCCGGACATCGCCCTCTTCGCGCCCGCGATCCGCTCGGTCTTCGGTCAGTACGACCCTGCCGATCCGCGACACATCCCGTTCGACGTCGCCGACCTGGAGGAGCGCGGCAACAACCCGCTCCTCGGCGCGGTGGAATGGCTGCTGCGCCTGCCGGTGCAGCGCTGCACGCTGAGCGAGGTGCGCGATCTCCTGGACGTGCCCGCGGTGGCGGCGCGCTTCGATCTCGTCGCGGACGACATGCCGCGGCTCGCGCGCTGGCTGGCCGGTGCGGGTGTTCGCTGGGGCCTCGACCAGGCCCAGCGCGACCAGCTCGGCCTCGGGGCGGGCGGCGAGCAGAACACCTGGGTGTTCGGCCTGCGGCGGATGCTGCTGGGCTATGCAAGCGGCGCCGAGTACCAGGGCATCGAGCCCTACGAGGAAGTCGGTGGTCTCGACGCCTCGATCGCGGGCTCGCTCGCCGCCGTCGTCGACGCCCTGGCGGACTGGTGGACGGCGGCGTCCGAGCCGGCCACGCCGGCGCGGTGGGCAGCGCGGGTGCGGGCGCTCATCGAGGCGTTCGTCGCGCCCACCGACGAGCGCGAGCGGATGACAGTGGCGGCGTTGCTGGACGCACTGCGCGGCTGGCTGGATGCGTGCGCCAGCGCGGGCTTCGACGAGCCGGTCTCGCTCGCGGTGGCGCGCGAAGCGTGGTTCGCCGGCATCGACGAGCCCGGCGTGAACAAGCGCTTCCACGCCGGCGGCGTCACCTTCTGCACGCTGCTGCCGATGCGCTCCATCCCGTTCGAGGTCGTCTGCCTGCTGGGCATGAACGACGGCGACTATCCACGCAGCAGCCGGCGCAGCGATTTCGACCTGACGGCGCTTCCCCGGCAGCATCGCCCCGGGGACCGGTCGCGACGCGACGACGATCGGCAGCTGATGCTGGAAGCCGTGCTCTCGGCGCGGCGCGTGCTCTACGTCAGCTGGACCGGCCGCAGCGCGCGCGAGAACGTGACGCAGCCTGCCTCGGTCCTCGTGGCGCAGCTGCGGGACTACCTGGCGGCCGGCTGGGGCGACGCCGTCGTGGCGCAGCGGACCACCGAGCATCCGCTGCAGCCGTTCAGTCGCCGCTACTTCGAGGAGCCCGAGTCGGGGGCCGCGCCCGCGTCTGCGGATGCGCCGCCGGCCGGTGGCCGTCTCTTCACCTACGCCCGGGAATGGCGAGCGGCCCATCATGAGGAGGCACCGTCGTCGGAGCGGTCGGAGGCGATCGCGTTCCGGCCGGATCCGGCCGTGCCGCTCACGATCGACTCGCTGTCGAGCTTCTTCCGGAGCCCGGTCAGGAGCTTCTTCCGCGACCGGCTCGACGTCGTGTTCCGGGACGAGGAGGAATCCGCGGAGGACGAGGAGTCCTTCGAGCTGAGCGGGCTTGCCGAGTACGGACTGCTCGAGGAGGTGCTGCGGCAGGTGCTGCTCGAAGCGCCCGCGAACGGGTCCGGGAGCGCGCACCCGGCAGTCCTCCGGTCGCTCGTCGAAGCGCAGGTGGCGCGCCAGCGTCGCGCGGGCAGGTTGCCGGTCGGCGAGCTCGGCGCGCGCGCCGAGCAGGCGCTCGTCGACGACCTGGTGCCGATGCTCGACGGCTGGGCCGAGGCGGCGTCGCGGTATCCCGAGGTCGTTGCCGCCGAGCGCCTGCGGTTCGAGGTGGACGACCTGGTGCTGGAGGACTGGTTCGGTGGCGTGCGCGCGCCTGCCGTCGGCGTGGCGTCCGGCGAGCCGCCCGCCTGGCTGGAGCTGCGTCCGAGCCGGCTGTGCGGTCGCAACGGCACGGTGAGCGCCGACAAGCTGATCGGCGCCTGGGTGAAGGCGGTCGTCGCGGCAGCCTGCGGGTTCCGGGTGCGTGGGGTCATCGTCGGTCGCGACGCGGTCTTCACCGTCGATCCGCTGCTGCGCGACCCGGCGATCGAAACGCTCCGCATGCTGATGCGCAGCTGGCGCGAGGGCATGGCTCGGCCGCTGCCAATCGCGCGGCGCACGGCGCTCGCGCACGTGTCCGGCGTCGCCAACCTGCAGCCGATCTTCGAGGGGCAGGAGGGCAGCCGCGGGGAGGTGACGCAGGACGCCTGCCTCGCGCGAATGTTCCCGGACCTCGAGTCGCTGACGGAGGACGGTCGCTTCCACGACCTGGCGGATCGCCTCTACGGTCCGCTCCGTGCCTGGGCTCAGCAGCTGACGCGCGAAACCCACGGCGAGCGGGCCAGCCGGATCGGGCAACGGGCCGCCGGGCAGGGAACGCCGTGACGGTGACGCCGCTCGACGCCCTGCGGCTGCCACTCTGGGGCAGCCGCCTCATCGAAGCCAGCGCCGGCACCGGCAAGACCTGGACGATCGCCGCACTCTATCTGCGCCTGGTCCTCGGCCACGGCGACGGCGCGGACGGCGCGGTCCTGAGCCCGCGCGTGCCGTCCGAGATCCTGGTGATGACCTTCACCAAGGCCGCCACGCGCGAGCTCTCCGAGCGCATCCGCTCTCGCCTGGTCGAAGCGGCGCGCTGCTTCCGCGGCGAGGCCGAGCCGCAGCCGGGCGACACGCTGCTGCCGGGGCTCCTGCAGGCCTATCCGGAGGGGTCGGCGCGCACCGGCGCCGCCTGGCGATTGGCGGTGGCGGCCGAGAGCATGGACGATGCGGCGGTGCATACCATCGACGCCTGGTGCCAGCGCATGCTGCGCGAGCACGCATTCGACAGCGGCTGCCTGTTCGACGAGGAGCTCTCGGCCAACGAGACCGCCCTGCGGATGGAAGCCGCCCACGACTACTGGCGGCAGCAGGTCTACCCGCTGCGGGCCGGGCAGCTCGAGAAGGTCCTCCAGGTCTGGCCGTCGATCGCCGCCCTGACGAAGGATGCCACCCGGTTGCTCGACCAGGCGCTCCCGGAAGCGGCGGCCGGTGAAGGCGAGCTGGGCGAGCTGATCGAGCGGGAGCTCGCCGGGCAAGCGGCCGCGCTGGCACGGTTGAAGGAAGGGTGGGTCGAACGGGCCGCCGGGATGAAGGCCTGGCTGGACGCGCAGTTCGCGGCCCCGAAGTCGCCTTTCGGGAAAGGCCGGCCGCGCCTGTCCGATTGCGACCGTTGGCTGCGGCGGCTCTCCGACTGGGCCGCCGATCCCGCTGCCGGATCGCCCGATCTCGGCAGGGGAGCGGAGCGGCTCACGCACGCCTGCATGGCGGCGGTCCTTGCGCCCGGCGCCAACGTGACGCTGCCGGAGCACTTCGTCGCCTTCGAGACGCTGATGCAGGAGATCGGGCGGCTGCGTCCGGAGCAGAGCCTGCGGGCGGCGTTGCGGCTTCATGCAGCCGCCCGGATCGGACAACGGCTGGCGCAGCTCAAGGAGCAGGCCGGCACCTTCGGCTTCGCCGACATGCTGGCGCGACTCGACCGGGCGCTCGATGAAACGGCCAACGGCGACAACGCGCGCCGCCTGCGGCGACGCATCCTCGAGCAGTACCCGGTTGCGCTGGTCGACGAGTTCCAGGACACCTCGCCGGTGCAGTCGCGGATCTTCGATCGGCTGTACCGGATCGCGGACAACGACGCGCGGACCGCGCTGCTGCTGATCGGCGATCCGAAGCAGGCCATCTACGCTTTTCGGGGCGCCGACATCTACAGCTACCTCGACGCGCGTCGCATGACGGCCGGCCGGCATTACATCCTCGGCACCAACCATCGCTCGGCCGCGGGCCTGGTGGATGCGGTCAATCATCTCTTCCAGCAGGCGGAAGAAGGATCCGGGCAGGGAGCCTTCCGTTACCGCGGCGACGCGGGCGGGGCAGCACCGCCGAGCGCCGACGATGCGCTGCCGTTCCACTCCGTGAAGGCCGCGGGCCGCGCCGAATCCTTCGTGACGTCGCAGGGCGCCGGCGCGCCGGTCACACTGGAGCTGGACGATACCCTTGGAACCGCCTCGGTGCACATGCGGCAGTTCGCCGCGCGCTGCGCCGAGCGGATCGTCACGCTGCTCAACGATCCGCAGGCGGGCTTCAGCCATCCACGCGACGGCTTCCGGCGCCTGCGTCCCGCCGATGTCGCGGTGCTGGTCAGGACCGGCCGGGAGGGACTCGCGGTCAAGCGAGAGCTCCGGCGACGCGACGTCGCCTCGGTGTACCTCTCCGACACCGAATCGGTCTTCCAGAGCGACGAGGCGCGGGACCTGCTGGCCTGGCTGCGCGCCGTCGCCTCGCCGCGCGATGCGCGGCTCGCGCGGGCGGCGTTCGCCACCCGCAGTGTCGGGCTCTCGATCGAGGAGCTGGCCGTGCTGGCGACGGACGACGAGGCGTTCGACCTGCGCAGCGAGCAGCTGCGCGAGCTTCATCGCACCTGGCGCGAGCAGGGCGTGCTCACGATGCTGCGCCGCAGCCTGCACCTCCTGGGGCTCCCCGGCCGCTGGCTGGCCAGGCCCGACGGCGAACGCAAGCTGACCAACTACCTGCACCTGGCGGAGCTGCTGCAGAACGCGAGCGCGCGGCTCGACGGCGAGCAGGCGCTGGCACGCTGGCTGGCGAACCAGCTCGACTCGCCGGGCCTCGGCGACGACGAGCAGATCGTCCGGCTGGAAAGCGATGCGGACCTGGTGAAGCTGGTCACCGTGCACAAGGCCAAGGGGCTGGAGTATCCGCTGGTGTTCCTGCCGTTCCCGTACAACTTCCGGTCGGAGTCCCGCGATACCGGCTTCGTCAGCCTGCCGGATGCGAACGGCGTGCGCCGACTGGTGCTGGAGCCGACCGCCGAGCAGATGCGGCAGGCGGAAGTGGAGCGGCACCGCGAGGACCTGCGGCTGCTCTATGTCGCGCTCACCCGGGCCCGGCACGCCGTCTGGGTCGGCCTTGCCGCGCTCCAGCGCACCGGCAACGGCCCCTGCCTCTGGCACGAGAGCGGCATCGGCTACCTGCTGGGCGGCAGCCAGCCCGTCGCTGCAGGCGATCTGCGCGCCCGGATCGCGGCTTCCGTCGGCTCCTGCCCGGACGTCGCGCTGGTTCCGGCAACCGCGTCCGGCGCGATCGGCCGGACGACGCTCGTGCCGCGCGACGCACCCGGGGGCTTGCGCCCGCCGCCCGACTATGCCGCCGACTTCGATCGGCACTGGTCGATCGGCAGCTTCTCCGCGCTGGTGCGCGCGTTGCCCGCCGGCGCCCTGTGGGCTTCGAGCAAGGCCGCCGTGCGCGACGACGAGGTGCTGCAGCCGATGGCGGCCACCGAAGTGGCGGAGCCCGGCGAGGAGCCGACCGGCGCCGGTCGCAACGACGCCGGGCCCAGCGACGCCGGGCCCAGCGACGCCGGCCCCGAGGCGGAAGACAGGGCGCCGGCGGCAGTCGAGGAGCTGCTCGACCCGTGGCATCGCTTTCCGCGCGGCGCCTTCGCCGGCAGCTTCCTCCACGACCAGCTCGAGTGGCTGGCGGAGGAGGGGTTCGCCCTTCAGGGGTCGCCGGAGCTGCAGCAGCAGTTGCGCCTGCGCTGCGAGCGCCTCGGCTGGGGACATCGCGCCGACGACGTGGTCGCCTGGCTGGGCAAGGCGCTCGACACCCCGCTGCCGCCGCTCGGGATCGCGCTCGGCACGCTGGGCGGGCACCTCCCCGAGATGGAGTTCTGGCTGCCGAGCGAGCGCCTTCCGGCGCGACGCATCGACGCCTTGTGCCGCGCGCATACGCTCCGCGGCCGGGCGCGTCCGGCGCTGCCCGAGCGGGAGTTGCGCGGCATGCTGATGGGCTTTGCCGACCTGGTCTTCGAGCACCGGGGCCGCTACTGGGTGCTCGACTACAAGTCGAACCACCTGGGCAGTCGCGACGGCGACTACGACCCGGAGGCACTGGAGCGGGCGATGGCGGAGCATCGCTACGACGTCCAGGCCACGCTCTACCTGCTGGCATTGCACCGGTTGCTCGCGGTGCGGCTGGGGGCGGGCTACGATCCGGCCCGGCATCTCGGCGGTGCCATCCACTTCTTCCTGCGGGGCATCAACGGCCCCACCCGCGGCTGCCACGTCGTGCCCGCGGATCCCGCCCTGGTCGCCGGCATCGACGCGCTGTTGCGCGCGCCGGAGGAGCCCCGGTCATGACGGGCGCGACGGACGCGATCGCACCGCCGGCCAACACGGCCGCGCTGCTGCGCACGCTCGGTGAATGGAGCGAACGCGGCTGGCTGCGGCGACTCGACAGCGCATTCGCCGGCTTCGTTCTGTCGCTGAGTCCGGACGCGCCGCCGCCCCTTGCGATGGCCTCGGCCCTGGTCGCGCACATGGAGGGGCGGGGGCACAGCTGCCTGCCGGTCGACAGCCTTTTCCAGGACCCGCAGGCGTTGCTCGGCTGGGGACCGGAGGCGACACAGGAGTTCCACACTGTCGCGACGGTGTACGCCTTCGGTCGCGAGGAGTGGCTCGAGGCCCTGCGCGCCAGTCCGCTGGTGTGGGTGGACGCAAGCGCGTCGCAGGTGCCGCGCCCCGACCGCAACGAGCCGCTGGTCCTGCGCGGCGAGAAGCTCTACCTGCGGCGCTACTGGCGCTACGAGCGCGAGGTGGCGGCGCGCGTGCTGCAACGGGTGGCGACACCGCTTGCCGTGGATGCGGAGAAGGCGCGTGAATGGCTGCAGCGGCTGTTCGCGCCGCCTGCGGCGCCCGCGCGGCGGCCGATCGATTTGCAGAAGGTGGCCTGCGCGGTCGCGTTGCGCAGCGGCCTTTCGGTGATCACCGGCGGGCCGGGCACCGGCAAGACCTACACCGCGGCACGCCTGATCGCGCTGCTGCTCGCGCTCGATCCGCAGCCGGAGCGCGTGCGGCTGGCGATGGCCGCGCCCACCGGGAAGGCCGCGGCGCGCCTCAGGGAGTCGATCGGAGCAGCGCTGAAGGACCTGCAGGACAAGGTCGGCCCTGGCCTGCCGCTGGCGAGCCTGGTCGGCGCAATCGGTCCCGCCCGGACGCTGCACTCGCTGCTGGGAGCGCGACCGGACACCCGCAGGTTTCGCCACGGCGCGGCCAATCCGCTGTCGGTGGATGTCCTGATCGTCGACGAGGCGTCGATGATCCACCTGGAGATGATGGAGGCGCTGCTGGCTGCGTTGCCCCCGCAGGCCCGGTTGATCCTGCTCGGCGACAAGGACCAGCTGGCTTCGGTGGAGGCGGGCGCGGTGCTGGGCGAGCTGTGCCGCGAGGCCGAGCACGGACGCTACCGGCCGGCGACCGCGGCCTATGTCGCGTCGGTTGCCGGGGAGACGATACCGCCGGAGCTGGTATCGCACGGTCCGCCACTCGCCCAGCAGACGGTGATGCTGCGCGAGAGCCGACGCTTCGGCCAGCGCATCGGCCAGCTCGCGCTTGCGGTGAACGCGGGGGACGCCGAGCGCGCCGGTGCCTTGCTCGCGGACGGTACCGATGACGGGCTTGCGTGGCTGGAGGCCGAGACGGCCTACGCCGCGGTCCGGCTGGCGTTGCAGGGGCGGCCGGGCGCTCCCGGCAGCTACGCCGGCGCGGGGGGCTATGTCGGGCTGCTCGCGGAGCGGCCGGCCGCGCGCGGCGACCTCCTGGATGCGCAGGCCTTCGAGGCCTGGGTGGTACAGGTGCTGCAGGCGTTCGAGCGCTTCCGGCTGCTGTGCGCGGTCCACGACGGCGAATGGGGCACGCAGCAGTTGAACGGGGCGATCGAGCGGGCCCTCGCGGCGAAGGGTCTGATCGACCGTCGCGGCGAGTGGTACGAAGGCCGGCCCGTGATGGTGACCCGCAACGATCCCGCCATCGGCGTCTTCAACGGCGACATCGGCATCGTGCTGCGCCCGCAAGGCCTGCCTGGAAGGCCTGCCGCGCCGGCGAGAGCGTACTTCCTCGACGGCGCTACCGTGCGCTCGGTGGGCGCGAGCCGGCTCGCGCATGTCGAGACCGCGTTCGCGCTGACCGTGCACAAGTCGCAGGGCTCCGAGTTCGAGCATGCGGCGCTGGTGCTGCCGCGGGCCGCGAGCCGCGTCCTGACGCGCGAGCTGGTCTACACCGGCATCACGCGCGCGAGCGGCGCGTTCACGCTGGTCACGCCGCGCCGCCAGGCATTCGCCGAAGCGCTGGCGCAGCGTACGCGCCGCTCGAGCGGACTGCACGGCCTGCTGGATCCGGAAGGGGAGGCGCCGCCGGCGCGACCGGAGGGGATCACCGGGCGCGACGCACCCCACTGATACAATGCACGTGGACGGGCCTCCTCGCATTGCGGCTCGGTGAACTTGGTCAGGTCCGGAAGGAAGCAGCCACAGCCGTCAACCGGAAGTGCCGAGGGTCGGGCTCGTCCACCCGCTTTCGGACCGCCTTCCGCTTCCCACATCGCATGGTGCAGCAGCCCCCCGGATCACATCAGGTACTGGCTCGGAAATGGCGTCCGCGTGATTTCGAGTCGCTGGTCGGGCAGGACACGGTCGTTCGCGCGCTGCGCCACGCACTCGACAACGATCGCCTGCACCATGCCTATCTGCTGACGGGCACGCGCGGGGTCGGCAAGACGACCATTGCCCGCATCCTCGCCAAGGCCCTGAACTGCGAGCAGGGCGTCTCGTCGCGGCCGTGCGGACGCTGCAGCGCCTGCGTCGGCGTGGACCAGGGCCGCTTCCCGGATTACGTCGAGATGGATGCCGCCTCCAACCGCAAGGTGGAGGAGATGACGCCGGTCCTGGAGAACGCGGCGTACGCGCCCAGCGTCGGCCGCTTCAAGGTCTTCGTCATCGACGAGGTCCACATGCTCTCCAACCACGCCTTCAACGCCATGCTGAAGACGCTGGAGGAGCCTCCTGGCCATGTCGTCTTCGTGCTGGCCACCACGGATCCGCAGAAGGTGCCGGTCACGGTGCTTTCGCGCTGCATGCAGTTCGGCCTGCGCAACATGAGCGCGCCGGCGGTCGCCGGCCATCTGGCGCGGGTGCTGGAGGCCGAGCAGGTGCCATTCGAGGCACCCGCGCTGGAACTGCTGGGGCGCGGGGCCGCCGGCAGCATGCGCGATGCGCTGTCGCTGCTCGACCAGGCGATCGCGCTGGGCGGCGGTTCGGTTTCGCTCGCGGCCGTGCGCGAGATGCTCGGCGCGGTGGACAACGCGGTGGTCGGACAGCTGATCGAGCTCCTGGCCGACGGCGCGCCGGCGCCGCTGGTGGCGCTGGCCGACGAGATGGCCGCGACCAACGCCCCGTTCGGGCAGGTGCTGACCATGCTCGCGCGAGAGTTGCAACGGGTGGCGCTGGCCCAGCTCGATCCGGCGCTCGTCGGTGACGAGCCGGCCGAGGGCGGCGACGCAACCGCGTTGCGCCGCCTGGCAGCCGTCATCGCGCCGGAGGAGGTTCAGGTCTGGTACCAGGCGGCGATCCACGGCGCGCGAGACCTGCCGCTCGCGCCGGATCCGCAGGTCGGCTTCATGATGACGTTGCTGCGGATGCTCGCCTTCAGGGACGCCGCGGCGATGGTCGCCGGCGGCGCGCCGCCGGCGGCGCGCCCGCGCGCGTTGGCGCCTTCGTCCTCGCGCGCCGCCCGTCCCGGGGCGACGCCGCTCGCCGATGCCTCGGCGGAGCGCCGTACGCCGGAGCGCGCGCCTCGGCAGCCCCCCGAG
>JAEWGX010000036.1 GCA_023388075.1 Pseudomonadota bacterium | reverse complement strand
CGCCACTCGTCGCCAGGGTTGCCCCCGCGTTACCGTTCGACTTGCATGTGTAAAGCATGCCGCCAGCGTTCAATCTGAGCCAGGATCAAACTCTTTAGTTCAATTGCTCGAACACTAGGTTCAATCTTTTAAGGCAACTTACTTCACCCGGCCTTCGCCGTCCCGCCACCCGACGCCGCTTGCGCGACGACGGACTGCGTTCGGACTCGGCCAGTGGAGGCAAGTCGCAAGCTCTCAACAAGAATGACTTGGTTAAATCATCTTGTGTGAGCATTGGATTTTGAGTCGACCGGGCATCGGACTTGCTCGCCAAACGGCGCGAGCGCCGAAGGTTTGCAGTAACCTAGCCAAGTCTCGACGTCGTATCCAAACGCCCACACTTATCGGCTGCTGTTTGTTAAAGATCAGGGCTGATGCGTGATCAGCAGAGAAACGAGATTATGGACGCCGCTTCTGCGGTTGTCAAATCGACCGCGTCGGGAAGTCTAGAGGCTCGCCTCAGGAAGCCCCGAGCGGCCGTGATGGCGAGAGCGCAGGAGCCTCGGCGGTGCCGGAAAGCCGCCCTAGCGGTGCCGGAAGGCTGCCTTGCGCTTCTCCACGAAGGCGGTCATGCCTTCTTTCTTGTCCTCAGTGGCGAATAATGCATGAATCATTCGCCGCTCGAAGAGCAACCCTTCCGACAGTGGCGATTCGTAGGCGCGGTTCACCGACTCCTTGAGCATCAGCAGGGCCGGCAGCGGGTACGCGGCGATCTCGGCCGCCACCCCGAGTGCGACGTCCAGTGCCTTGTCCGCCGGTACCACCCGGGATACCAGGCCGGAGCGCTCGGCCTCGGCTGCGTCGATGCTGCGCCCTGTGAGCAGCAGATCCATCGCCTTCGCCTTGCCGATCGCGAGCGGCAGGCGCTGCGTCCCGCCGGCGCCCGGGATGACGCCCAGCTTGATCTCCGGCTGGCCGAACTTGGCGTTGTCGCCCGCGATCACGATGTCGCACATCATCGCCACCTCGCAGCCGCCGCCTAGCGCGTAGCCGGTCACCGCGGCGATCACGGGCTTTCGCACGCGGCGCAGGGTGTCCCAGTTGCGCGTGAAGTAGTTGCCCATGTACGCGTCCATGAAGGAAAGGTCCTTCATGACGCCGATGTCGGCCCCCGCGGCGAAGGCCTTGTCCGAGCCGGTCAGGACGATCGCCCCGATGCCGTCGTCGCCGTCGAAGGCAAGCAGCGCCTCGCCGAGCTCGTTCATCAGCGTGTCGTTCAATGCGTTGAGCTGCTTCGGCCGGTTGAGGCGGATGAGGCCGACGCGGCCATGGGTTTCGGTCAGGATGGTTTCGTAGTTCGTGGGCATCTCGGGTCTCGCTCGCTGACGAAGGATGGTGGCCGCGCTTGTGTCGCGCGGCTGGCTGGCGTATCTGTGGTCCGGCTGGCGCGTCCGCGTGCCGGCGGGGCGCGCCTCGGTGCCGAGGGCAACGGCCGGCACGGGAAGTATGGCATCGTGCAGCCGCAGCGTCGCAGGCGGGCGGTGACGGGGATGTGTCCAAGCGAGCAGTTGGCAGGAAAGAAGGAACGCCATGGAAGATCGGGTGCAGCAGTCGCCGCGGGAGCGGCCAGGGACGGAGCGGCCCGTCGTGGGACTGCTGGTCGCGGCGGGGTTCGGGCGTCGGTTCGATCCCACGGGTCGGCGCTCCAAGCTCGAGGCGCGCATCGACGGCGAGATGGTGGCGGTGCGCACCGCCCGCGCACTGCTGGCCGGCTGTGATCGCGTGATCGCGGCATTGCGGCGCGAATCCACCGTGCTGGCGGACGCGCTCGGGCAGGCCGGCTGCGAGATCGCCTGGGTCAGCGGTACCGAGGGCATGGGCACCAGCATCGGCTGCGCCGCGCGTGCTGCGCTTGCTGCCCGCGCCGCCCCGGGCGCCCTGCTGGTCCAGCCGGCGGACATGCCCTGGCTGGCCGCCGCGACGGTGCAGCGGCTCTGCGCGGCGATCAGCCCCGGCGGGGAGCCGATCGTGGTGCCGGTGTTTCGCGGCCAGGACGGGCACCCGGTCCGCTTCGACGGCAGTCTCGCCCCGGCCCTGGCCGCGCTCTCGGGCGAACGCGGCGCGCGCGGCCTGCTGCAGCGCCATCCGACTCATAGAATGCCCGTGGCCGACCCCGGCGTCGTGCGCGACCTCGATACGCCGGCGGACCTCGACTTTCCATCCTGAATCCATGCACGCCATCCACTACACCATCCGCCCCTCGGACCCCCACGCCCACCTCTTCGATGTCACGCTGCAGGTCGAGCGTCCGGAACCGGAAGGCCAGCGGCTGCGCTTGCCGGTCTGGATTCCCGGCAGCTACATGGTGCGGGAGTTCGCCCGCCACATCGAGGGCGTCCACGCCACCGCCGGCGGTCGCACCGTGGCGATCGAGAAGGTCGACAAGAACACCTGGGCCTGCGGCCGCCTCGCACGCGAGGGGCGGCTGCTGGTCTCCTACCGGGTCTATGCGTGGGACCTGTCGGTTCGCGCCGCCCATCTCGACGCGGGCCACGGCTTCTTCAACGGCACCAGTGTCTTCCTCGCGGTCGCCGGCCGCGAGGAAGAGCCCTGCAGCGTCGACATCCTGCCGCCACGCGGCGCCGCCTTCCGGCGCTGGGCTGTCGCCACCACCCTGCCCGCCATGGGGGGCGATGGAGCCAGCCGCGGGGGGTTCGGTCGATATCAGGCCGCCGACTACGACGAGCTGATCGACCATCCGGTGGAGATGGGCGAGTTCGCGTCGGCCGCCTTCGAGGCAGGCGGCTGCCGCCACGAGATCGCGATCACGGGACGCACCGACGTCGACCTGGCGCGCCTTGCGCGTGACCTGAAGCCGATCTGCAGCGAGCAGATCGCGCTCTTCGAGCCACGGCGACGCCGCGCGCCGATGAAGCGCTATCTCTTCCTCACCATGGCGGTGGGCGACGGCTACGGGGGGCTGGAGCACAGGTCGAGCACCGCCCTGCTCTGCTCGCGCAACGACCTTCCCTATCCCGGCATGAAGGGCGTGCCGGAGCCCTATCGCAACTTCCTCGGCCTGGCGAGCCACGAGTATTTCCACACCTGGAACGTGAAGCGGATCAAGCCGGCGCGCTTCGAGCCCTACGACCTCGACCGCGAGAACTACACGCGGCTGCTGTGGATCTTCGAGGGATTCACCTCCTACTACGACGACCTGATGCTCTGCCGCTCGGGCGTGATCGACCTGACGTCCTACCTTCAGTGCCTGCAGCGCGCCATGCGCAGCGTGTTCGCGGCACCCGGCCGGCAGGTCCAGAGCGTCGCCGAATCGAGCTTCGATGCCTGGATCAAGTTCTATCGGCAGGACGAGAACACGCCCAACGCGGTGGTGAGCTATTACGTGAAAGGCTCTCTGGTCGCGCTGTGCCTGGATCTCACGATCCGCGCGCGCACCCGGGGCCGGCGCTCGCTCGACGACGTGATGCGGCTCATGTGGCAGCGCTTCGGGCAGTCGCGTTCGTCGCCCGCCGGCCGGGTGGCTTCAGCGAACGCGCACGACCGGCGCGAGGAGTCGTCGCGCGGCCTCGGCGAGGAGGAGTTCCCCGCGCTCGTGCAGGAGGCGACGGGCCTGGACCTGCGCCGCGAGATCGCGCGTTGGGCCTACGGCACCGCGGAGTTGCCACTCGAGGCATGCCTCGCCCCCTTCGGCATCGCGCTCGACGCCGCGCCCGAAGGCGACGCCCGCGCCTGGCTGGGCGCGCGCACGGTGGTGCGGCAGGGCGAGGTGGCGATCCAGAGCGCGCACAGGGACGGGCCGGCCACGCGGGCGGGCCTCTCGGCAGGCGACCGGCTGGTCGCGGTCGATGGCCTGCGCTGCGACGAGGCGGCGCTGAAGTCGATGCTCGCGCGGCGCAAGCCCGGCGACGTGGTCAAGGTCCATGCCTTCCGCCGGGACGAGCTGGTGGAAGCGGCCGTCATGCTCGCCGCGCCGCCGCCCGCGGTCACGCTCGGCGCCCGCGGCAGCAACGCCTTGCGCAACGGCTGGCTGCGCAGCTATCGGGACTCGGCTCGCTGAAGCTCGGGACTCGCCTCGCCGCGCGATGGGGCGATCGGGTCACGCGCCCATCAACGCCCGCAGGGCGGCGCCGGGATCGGCCGCGCGCATGAACGCTTCGCCCACGAGGAAGGCGTGCACGCCGTGGCCGCGCATCAGGGCGACGTCCTCGGGCGCGAGGATGCCGCTCTCGGTCACCACCAGGCGATCCTCGGGCATCTGATCCAGCAGCGCGAGGGTCGTCCGCAGGCTGACCTCGAAAGTGTGCAGGTTGCGGTTGTTGATGCCCACCAGCCGGGTCCGTAGCCGGAGCGCGGCCTCGAGCTCGACAGCGTCGTGAACCTCCACCAGCACGTCCAGGCCATGCTCGTGCGCGCAGGCCTCGAGCTCGGCCATCCGCGCCGGCTCCAGTGCGGCCGCGATCAGCAGGATGCAGTCGGCGCCGATGGCGGCCGATTCCAGCACCTGCCAGGGATCGATCACGAAGTCCTTGCGCAGCACCGGGAGGGTGCAGGCCGCGCGTGCCTGTTCCAGGTAGGCATCGTCGCCCTGGAAATGGCGGCGGTCGGTCAGGACGGACAGGCAGGTCGCGCCGCCGGCGGCGTAGGAGCGCGCGATGTCCGCGGGGTGGAAATCCGCCCGGATGACGCCCCGGCTCGGGCTTGCCTTCTTGATCTCCGCGATCACGGCAGGCAGCGCCGCTGCCGGTGCGGCGTCGCCGCCCGTCGCAGCCGAGGCGCGCCTGCGCGTGGCCGCGGCCACCTGCGAGCGCAACGCGGCCTCGAATCCGCGCCGCGGGTTCGAGGCGACGCCATCCCGGGCGCGCCGCGCCATGGCCGGCTCGGGCATCCTCGCCCGGCCGGACGCGACTTCCTCGCGCTTGACCTCAATGATCCGCTGCAGGACGGTGGGCGCGGCCATGTCAGGCCGCGATCGCCCGGGTGGCCGCGACGAACTCGTCGAGCTTCGCCCGTGCAGCGCCGGATGCAATGGTCTCGCGAGCGAGCCGGATGCCGTCGGGAATGCTGGCGACGACGTTGGCGGCGTAGAGAGCCGTCGCGGAGTTCAGCATGACGATCTCGCGCGGGGTGCCTTCGCGGTTCTCAAGCGCCTCCAGGACCATGGCCTTCGATTCCTGTGCGTTCCCGACCTTCAGCCCGCGGTTGGAAATCATCGAGAGACCGTAGTCTTCCGGATGGATCTCGTACTCGCGCACCTTGCCGTCGAGAAGCTCGCCCACCATGGTGGATGCGCCGAGCGACACCTCGTCCATCCCGTCCTTGCCGTAGACCACCACCACGTGCTCGGCGCCGAGGCGCTGCATGACGCGGACCTGGATGCCGACCAGGTCGGGGTGGAACACGCCCATCAGCATGTTGGGCGCGCCGGCCGGGTTGGTCAGCGGCCCCAGGATGTTGAAGACCGTGCGAACGCCCAGCTCCTTGCGCACCGGCGCCACGTTCTTCATTGCCGGATGGTGGTTGGGCGCGAACATGAAGCCGATTCCCGTACGCTGCAGGCATTCGCCGACCTGCGCCGGCGACAGCATGATGTTGGCACCGAGCGACTCGAGCACGTCGGCGGCGCCGGAGCGCGACGACACGCCGCGGTTGCCGTGCTTGGCCACCTTCGCGCCGGCCGCGGCGGCCACGAACATCGAGGCGGTGGAGATGTTGAACGTATGGGAGCCATCGCCGCCGGTGCCCACGATGTCGACGAAGTGCGGTCCGGGATCGCACTCCACTTTCTTTGCGAACTCGCGCATGACCTCGGCGGCCGCGGTGATCTCGCCGATCGACTCCTTCTTCACGCGCAGGCCGGTGATGATGGCCGCGGCCATCACCGGCGACATCTCGCCGCTCATGATGAGCCGCATCAGGTGCAGCATCTCGTCGTGGAAGATCTCGCGATGCTCGATGGTGCGCTGGAGCGCTTCCTGGGGTGTGATGGTCATGTCGGTGCCTTGAGGAAATTGGCCAGGAGCCGGTGACCGTGCTCGCTGGCGATCGATTCCGGATGGAACTGCACGCCGTGGACCGGCAGCTCCCGGTGCTGCAGGCCCATGATCTCGCCGTCGCTGCTCCACGCGGTGACCTCGAGGCAGTCGGGCAGCGATCGTGGTGCCACCACCAGGGAGTGGTACCGGATGACCTGGTAGGGTGACGGCAGATCCGCGAAGACGCCTTTGCCGCCGTGCTCGACGGTGTCGGCCTTGCCGTGCATGACGCGCCGCGCCCGGACCACCTCGCCGCCGTAGTGACGGCCGATCGCCTGGTGGCCCAGGCAGACCCCGAGGATCGGGATCCTGCCCGCGAACCGCTCGATCACGGCGAGCGAGAGGCCGGCGTCGTCCGGCGCGCCCGGACCGGGCGAGATGACCAGCCGATCCGGCGCGAGCGCCTCGATCTCGTCGAGGCCGATCGCGTCGTTGCGCACGGTGCGTACCGTCTCGCCCAACTCGCCCAGGTACTGCACGAGGTTGTAGGTGAACGAGTCGTAGTTGTCGAGCATCAGCAGCATGGCACGCGCCTCAGCTTGTCGGCTTGAACCCCGACGCCTTGATGACCGGGCCCCAGCGCTCGTAGTCGCGCCGCTGGATGCTGGCGAGCTCGTCGGCCGGCAGCCCCGTGGGCTCCATGCCGTAGCCCTCCAGCTTGCCGCGCAGATCCGGCGCGTTGATCGCCTCCGTGATCGCCTTCGACAACCGGTCCACCACCGGCTTGGGCGTGCCCGCCGGCGCGTAGGCGGCATACCAGCCGCCGCCTTCGATGTCGTAGCCTTCCTCCCTGAAGGTCGGCACGTCCGGAAGCTGCGGCGCCCGCTTGGCACCGGAGGTGGCCAGCACGCGCAGGCGGCCGCCCTCGGCATGGGCGACCACGTCGGAGACGGTGCCTATGAAGGTGGCGATCTGGCCACCCAGCAGGTCCGACAGCGCCGGCGCGGTCCCGCGGTAGCCGATGTGGTTCATCTCCAGGCCGGCTCGCTCGGCGAACAGGATGGAGAAGAAGTGCGGCAGGCTGCCCGGCGCCGCGGAGGCGTAGTTGCGCAGCGCCGAGTCCTTCTTCGCGGCCTCGACGAATTCCTTGAGCGTCTTGGCCGGGACCTGCGTGTTGGCGGCGTACGCGAAGAGAAAGCCCGCCGCATGCGCCACCGGGGCGAAGTCCTTGAAGGCGTCGTAGCCGAGGTCGGGGTAGACATGCGGTGCGGTGACGACCGTCACCAGCGGCGTCATGACCAGCACGCTGCCGTCGGCGGGCGACTTCTTCAACGTGTCCATCACGATGCGGCCGCCGGCGCCGGGCCGGTTCTCCACGATCACGTTGCGCCCGAGCGAGACCCGCATCTTCTCGGCGACCATCCGGGACATCGCATCGAGCCCCGCGCCGGGCGGGAAGCCGACCAGCATCCGGATCGGCGTGTCCTGGGCACGGACGTACCGCGGCATGGCGGCCAGCCCGGCGGCCGCGCCCGCCATCGTGAGCAGCGCGCCACGCCTTCCCACGCGGGCGGCACGGTCACGTGCGCCGCCGGGCCGGATCGACGCCACCTCCCGCGCCTCGATCTCCTTCTCCGCTGCTCTCGCTTCGTTTCCGTTCATTCAAGCCTCCTGGTCGTTGTGAGGTGCGTCCTGTCCGCACCGTTGCCGGAACCGTTCAGGCACCGGCTCAGTCCTGGGGACTGAGCCCCGATTCCACCATCTCGGCCGCGCGCAACACCGCCCTCGCCTTGGCCTCCGTCTCCTGCCACTCCGCCTCCGGCGTGGAATCGAACACCACGCCGGCGGCTGCCTGAACGTTAAGAATGCCATCCTTCAGCACGCCGGTGCGGATGGCGATGGCGACGTCCATCTCGCCCGAATAGCTGAGGTAGCCGCACGCGCCGCCGTAGATGCCGCGCTTGGTCGGCTCCATCGCCTCGATCAGCTCCATCGCACGCACCTTCGGCGCCCCCGTGAGAGTACCGGCCGGGAAGGTCGCCCGCAGCACGTCGATCGCATCCATCGCCTCCACGAGCTCCCCCTCCACGTTGGACACGATGTGCATCACGTGCGAGTACTTCTCGATGCCCATCCGCTCGGTCACGGTCACCGTGCCGACCCGGGCGATGCGGCCGATGTCGTTGCGCGCCAGGTCGACCAGCATCAGGTGCTCGGCGCGCTCCTTGGGATCGGCGAGCAGCTCCCCCGCGAGCCGTTCGTCCTCCTCCGGTGTCATGCCGCGCTTGCGGGTGCCAGCGATCGGCCGCAGGATCACGCGCTCACGGCGCGTGCCGTCCGCCGCCGGTGGCGCCGTCTCCTGCCGCACCAGGATCTCCGGCGAGGCTCCGATCACCTGGAAGCCGCCGAAGTCGTAGTGGTACATGTAGGGCGAGGGGTTGATGGATCGCAGCGCGCGGTAGAGCGACAGCGGGGCGTGCGCGAACGGCTTGCGCAGCACCTGGCCGATCTGCACCTGCATCAGGTCGCCCGCGATGATGTGCTCGCGGGCCTGGCGCACCGTCTCCAGGTAGTCCGCCCGTGGGAACGGGCGCTCGATCGGCGTGTGCGTCACCTCCCCCGCGCGGCGATCGGCCGCGACGCCCTCCTCGGGCGCGACGGCCGGCATGGCCAGGCGGCGGCGCAACTCGCGCAGGCGGCGTCGCGCCGCGTCATAGGCCTCGGGCTGCAGCGGATCAGCGTAGACCAGCAGGTAGAGCGTGCTGCTCAGGTTGTCGACGATGGCCAGCTCGTCCACCAGCATCAGCAGCATGTCGGGCACGCCGATCGGATCCGGCTTGCCTGCCTGCCCGATCCTGGGCTCGATGAAGCGCACGACGTCGTAGCCGAAGTAGCCGGCGAGCCCGCCGCAGAACCGCGGCATGCCCGGGCGCGTCGCCGCGCGGTAGCGCGCCTTGAACTCCCGCACGAAGGCGAGCGGGTCCCCCTGGGCGTGCTCGATCACCTCGCCGTCCCTCACCACCTCGATCCGGTCGCCGGTTGCCCGGACCAGCGTGCGGGCCGGCAGGCCGATGAACGAGTAGCGGCCGAAGCGCTCGCCGCCGACCACCGACTCGAGCAGGAAGGAGTTGGCACGCCGCTCGGAATCGGTGAGCTTCAGGTAGAGGCCGAGCGGCGTGTCCAGGTCCGCCATCGCCTGGGTAAGCAGCGGGATCCGGTTGTAGCCCTGGGCAGCCAGCGCCTTGAACTCGATCTCCGTCATCGAAGCCATCCTTTCGTCGCCGCCCACCGCCCTGGCGGACTTGCCGCAGCGGCCGTGGGTCGTAAGCCTTGCTGGTTCCCCGCCGCCGGGTCAGCGCGTCCGGTCAGCGATGCTGGCCGGCCGGCGACGACATGCGGTGATGCGTTGAAACGGGGACTCGGGACTCGGGGCGGACGGAAGGCGAACCGTGATCCGGTCCGGGTTCCGTCCTGTCAGGTGCTGCGCGCTGCCGTGCGCGCGACCCGAATGCAGGCGATCAGCGCCAGCGCCAGCCGGCCGGGCGCCACCACGACGCCGCGCGGAGCGAGGCGTTGACATGGGTCAGCGTGCGGACGGCGTCATTCGACACGGGCGTTGTGGCCTTGGATCAGGCTCGGTAGTTCCGAAAGTGAGCCGACTATACCATCAACGTCCGCGTCGTGGACGCTGCGGCCTTCGTTGTACCCGTAGGGCACCAGGTACACCGGCATGCCGGCCGCGCGGGCCGCCTGCGCGTCGTTGATGGAGTCGCCCACGGCCAGCACGCTGCGCGGCGGCAGGGCCCAGCGGCGACAGGCCTCGAGCAGTTGTCCCGGATGGGGCTTGCGCACGGGCAGCGTGTCGCCGGCGATGCTGAAGTCGAAGGCGTCGGCCAACCCGAAGCGATCGAGCAGTGCCGGGATGAACTCGCCCGGCTTGTTGGTCACGCAGGCAAGGCGCAGCCCCAGCGACCGGAGTCCGCGCACGCCTTCGGTCACTCCGTCGTAGAGCCGGGCGGCCGTGCCGTTCTGCAGCCGATAGTTCGCGTAGAAGCGCTCACGGGCTCGCGTCGGCACCACCGCCTCCGCGCGACCTTCCGCCGGCAGGATCGAGGCGTCGGCCGCGCCGACGGCGTGCAGGGCCCGCGCGATCAGCACGTCGGCGCCCTTGCCGACGAACTCCCGGATCCGCGCCTCCGGCAATGATGCATGGCCGAGGTCCCGCAGCATCGCGTTGGCGGCTGCCGCGAGATCGGGGATCGTATCGAGCAGGGTGCCGTCGAGGTCGATGCACACCGCGCGGATCGGCGCCTCGCCAGGCGGCGTGTCCGGCGAATTCATGCCGTCACTTTGGAGAGCGCCTCGCGGAAGCGGCCGAGCACGCCGCGATAGCCGCCATCCGGGTCCGGCGCGCCGAAGACCGCCGAACCGGCGACGAACGTGTCGGCGCCGGCGGCGGCGACGTCGCCGACGTTGTCCACCTTGATGCCCCCGTCCACCTCGAGCCAGACCTCCCGGCCGCCGGCAGACTGCTGCGCATCGATCAACGCGCGCACCTGGCGGATCTTCGGGATCGCGGCGGGGATGAAGGACTGGCCGCCGAACCCGGGATTGACCGACATCAGCAGCACCACGTCGAGCTCCGGTAACGTCCAGTCGAGCCAGGCGAGCGGCGTCGCCGGATTGAGCACCAACCCGGCCTTGCAGCCACGGTCGTGGATCGACTGGATGGTCCGGTCGACGTGATCCACCGCCTCGGGATGGAAGCTGATGATGTTCGCCCCGGCGTCGGCGAACGCCGCCGCCAGCGCGTCGACCGGCCGCACCATGAGGTGCACGTCGATCGGAATGCGCACGTGCCGCCGAATGGCCTCGCACACCATCGGCCCGACAGTGAGATTGGGCACGTAGTGGTTGTCCATCACGTCGAGATGGACAAGATCGGCGCCGGCCTCCTCGATCGCCCGGACCTCTTCACCGAGCCGCGCGAAGTCCGAGGACAACACGCTCGGTGCGATTCGAAAGGCCATCACCACCCTCCGTGGATTGACTAGAATCGGATTGTATTCACCCCTCGTGGTGAACCCGCTCGAGGAATGCCGGGCCGTCCCGTGTTTCCTCGTACCCATTCGGGGGCGGGCCGACCCTGCCCGGTCCCCGGGAGCGCCTAAACCGCTGGAGCAGTCTCGCGTGACACAGGAAACCAGGTACGCGATCGATATCGCGGTCGAGACCGAATACCTCTCGGACCAGTCCAGTCCGAACGACGGGGTCTACTCCTTCGCCTACACGGTCACCATCACCAACCGGGGCAACGTCGCCACGCAACTCATCAGCCGTCACTTCGTGATCGAGGACGACGGCGGAACGATGCGCGAGGTGAAGGGCCTTGGCGTGGTCGGGCACCAGCCGTTGCTGAAGCCGGGCGAGAGCTTCCAGTACACCAGCGGCAGCCAGATTCCCTCTCCGGTCGGACGCATGCACGGCAGCTACTTCTTCGTCGCCGAGGACGGCGAGCGTTTCGACGCGGACATACCCGCGTTCGACCTGCAGATGCCCAGGGTCCTTCACTGAGGCGCGGGGCGCCCTCCTTTCCCGCCGCGCGGCTACTTGCCGCGCATCGTCCAGATCACGAACGCCGCGACGATCACCACGGCGATGATGATGTTCATGTAGACGACCCACATGCTCCGATTCCGCCTGCCACAACAGTGGGCATTATGCCTTGCGCTCCTCGCCGCCCTGGTGACGCTGGCCGCGTGCACGACTGCTCCCCGGCCGGTGACCCCACCGCCGCCGCCCGAGCCGATCGCGGTATCCGCCCTGCCCGGCTTCGCTGCCGACCCGCTCGACGGTCTCGCTGGTGCGATCGCCCAGCAATGCGCCCGGTCGCAGCCGCCTGCCGGCTGGCGGGAGACCTGCGCGAGCATGCCCCAGGGCGCGCCCGGTCCCGACCGGGCTGCGCTCGCTGGCTGGCTCGAGCGGCGCTTCGTGGCGCGCGAGCTGGTGGACGCGGAGAATCCCGCGGGCCTGGTGACCGGCTACTACGAACCGCTCCTGACCGGCAGCCTGACCCGGGACCGGCCCGGCCAGGTGCCGTTGCGCGGCCGCCCGCCGGACCTGCTCACCATCGATCTCACCGCGGTCGAGCCACGGCTCGCCGGCATGCGACTGCGAGGACGCCTGGAAGGGACGAAGGTGGTGCCCTACTACAGCCGTGCCGAGCTCGGCCGCGAGGATGCACGCGCGGCGGCCGACGCACCGGTGCTCGCCTGGGCGGACGATCCGGTGGACGCCTTCTTCCTGGAGATCCAGGGGTCCGGACGGCTGCAGCTGCGTGACGGCAGCACCATGCGCGTGGGCTACGCGGACCAGAACGGGCACCCCTACCGGGCGATCGGCAAGACGCTGATCGATCGCGGCGCGCTTTCCCGGGAGCAGGTCACCGCTCCGGCGATCCGCCGCTGGCTGCAGGAAAATCCGGCCGCCGCGCCTGGCGTGATGAACACCAACCCCAGCCTGGTCTTCTTCCGCCAGCTGCCGCCGCCGGCGGACCCGACTCTCGGGCCGCCCGGTTCGCTCGGCGTGCCGCTCACCCCCCTGCGCTCGATCGCGGTCGACCGCGGCCGGATACCGCTGGGTTCGCTGGTGTACCTGCAGACCACGCACCCCGTAAGCGGGCAACCGCTCGAGCGGCTCATGGTGGCGCAGGATACCGGCGGGGCGATTCGCGGCACCAAGCGCGCCGACCTGTTCTGGGGGTTCGGCGTGGACGCCGCGCTTGCCGCGGGCACCATGAAGGCGCCGGCGCGGATGTGGGTGCTGGAGCCGCGGTAGCGGTTCTCGCCGCCGCCCTATTCCCAACCGCGGCCTGGGCGAGTACGCTGGCAGGATCGCCACGTCGCGGAGACCTGCCATGCAACGTCGTCGCTTCCTCCAGGGCGCCACCGGCGCCTCGCTGCTTCTCCTGGCTGGCGTACCGGGCGGCGCGCGGGCAGCCACGGTCAGGCCCGACGGGCGGGCCGCGCTGATCGTGGTCGACGTGCAGAACTGCTTCCTCCCGGGAGGCACCCTGCCCGTGGCGGAAGGAGACAAGGTGATCCCGGTGATCAACCGGCTCGCCGGCGCCTTCGCCAACGTGGTCGTGACCCAGGACTGGCATACGCCGAGCCACGCGTCGTTTGCCAGCGCGCACGCGGGCAAGAAGCCCTTCGAGACGACGGACCTGTCCTACGGCACCCAGGTGCTCTGGCCCGACCACTGCGTGCAGGGCAGCGCGGACGCGGAGCTCGCTGCCGGCCTGAAGCTGCCGATGGCGCAGCTGGTGATCCGCAAGGGCTATCACCGCGACACCGACAGCTACTCGGCCTTCATCGAGGCCGACCAGAAGACGAGGACCGGGCTGGACGGCTACCTGAAGAGCCGCGGCATCGACACCGTCTACGTGACCGGCCTCGCCACCGATTTCTGCGTGGCGTGGACCGCGATGGATGCGCGATCGCTCGGGTTCGAGGCCTACGTCATCGAGGACGCCACCCGGGCGATCGACCTGAACGGATCGCTCGCGAAGGCGTGGCAGGACATGACCGCCAAGGGCGTCAGGCGGATCCGCTCCGGCGACATCCTCGGCTGAGGCGACCGGCTCGCGCCACGAGCGGCGCGGTCAGCCGTTCTCCGCGAGCAATCGCTCCAGTTCCTGCGTCGGAATGGCGCCGGGCACGCGCTTGCCATTGGGAAAGAAGAGCGTCGGCGTGCCGGTCACGTTCAGCTCGCGGCCCAGCGCCTGCACCTGGCGCACCGGGTTCTCGCAGTTGCCCTCGTTGTCCGGGACCCGGCCGCTCGTCATCATCTCGTTCCACGCCGTGCCCCGGTCCTTGGCGCACCAGGCCTTGCGCGCCTTCACCTCGGAGTCCGGTGCGAGGATCGGATAGGGAAAGGTATAGAGCGTCAGGTCCTTCACCTTCACCAGGTCGGCGCGCAGCTTGCGGCAGTAGGTGCAGTTCGGATCCTCGAACACCGCGACCACCCGCTTGCCATTGCCGTTGACCTGCTTGATCGCAAGCGCGAGGGGCAGGTCCTTCTTGAAGTCGATGCGGTTG
This sequence comes from Pseudomonadota bacterium, assembly GCA_023388075.1. Classification (GTDB taxonomy): domain Bacteria; phylum Pseudomonadota; class Gammaproteobacteria; order Burkholderiales; family Burkholderiaceae_E; genus Lautropia. The sequence continues at coordinate 17,350 of JAEWGX010000036.1, read as the reverse complement.
ATGTCGTCGATGCGGGCCTGGGTGAGGTTGCGGTTCGCCTTCAGGTCGATCATCTGACCCTCGATGAAGGCGTACTCCGCCTTCCCGTCCACGTAGATCAGGTCCGTTCCGATCCGCACCTCGTACATGTTGGCGAGCGGCGTGGGCGTCACCTCGTCGACTCGGTGGCGCCCTCCCAGCCAGTCCTCCACCACCTTGCGGATCTGCGGGGACGGATCGACCTGCGCGGCCGCCGGCGGGGACGCGCTCCAGAGCGCCGTGCCGATCAGCGCGCCGGTGAACGCCGCCACGAGCATGCGCGCAGCCGTGCGCGCCGGATGGATGAGAGTCATGTATGCCTGCAGAGGTTGGGGCTCGATGTGGGGCTTGCTTCTCAGCTTACCGCATGCGCGATCATCCGTCGCCGGATCCATGACGAACGCGCAACCACCTCCCACCCGAGGTCGCGCAGCCCGACCAGCGGCGGCGGCAGGTTGCCGAAAGCCTGGTGGAGCCCGTCGAGCGCGAGCTGCATGACGGCGACGGGCTCCCGGCGGGAGCGTTCGTAGCGCCGCAGCTGGAGCCAGTCGGGCCGACCGCGTCGCGTCGGGTCCGCGAGCAGCGCGTCCATGAGGGCGCGCACGTCGCCGAAGCCGAGGTTCATCCCCTGCCCGGCCATCGGATGCACCGCATGGGCGGCGTCGCCCACCAGGGCAAATGACGGGGCGATGAATCGCCGGCAATGGACGGCCCGCAGCGGGAACCCCGCCGGGCGCGAGATGGCGGTGAGCGCGCCCAGCTTGCCATGCGACATCACCTGCACCTCACGGGCGAGCCGGCCCGCAGCGCCGTCGGCATCGCCGTCCAGGAACGACGAGGCGCGGTCCGTGGGCGCGGACCACACCAGGCTCACGCGCCCCTCGCCATGCGCGAGATCGTCCGAAGGCAGCGGCAGCAGGGCAAGCACGCCGTCGTCGCGGAACCATTGCCACGCACAGTCCCGATGCGGCTTGCCGGACCGGAAGTTCGCGACGATGGCAGTCTGGTCGTACTCGCGCACCTCGTGCTCGATGCCGGCGAGCAGGCGCAGCGGCGATGCCGTGCCGTCCGCCGCCACCACCAATCCCGCGGTAAGCCGGCCGCCGCCCGCGAGTCCGAGGACCGCCTCCGGCGCCGGCTCGGCATCGCGCGGCGCAAGCGTGAGCTCCGACACCGCCGCGTCCACTCGGGACAGCATCCCGGTCGGCAGCGACAAGGCGATGGCCCGGTCGAGCGCCTGCTGCAGCTCGCGGTTCTCCACGATCCAGGCGAGTGCTTCCACGCGCCCCTGGTAGGCGTCCAGGCGCACCTCCGCGCGCTCCCGGGTGACGAGGCCAGCCCCGTCGTTGAAGAGGCGCATGTCGTGCACCGGCGCGAGGCGGCCCGGGTCCATGAGCTGCCAGGCCCCGAGCTCGAGCAGCAGGGAGCGGCTGGACGGCGAGATGGCGAAGACGCGAGTGTCCCAGTCATCCGCGCCGCGGGCCGCCTGGCCGGTGGTGTTCGTGTTGTCTGCCGGTGCGACCAGCGCCACCCGGCGGCCCGCCCGCGCGAAGGCGAGCGCCGCGGCGGTTCCTACGGCGCCGCGGCCGACGACGGCGACGTCGTAGCTTCCCTTGCCCGGTTTCGACCCCGCTTTGTGGCTCCGGGCGGCGGCTGCTGCATTCATGGAGGCAGTATAGGCAACGCGCCACCGGGCGGGGGGTACCAGGGGATGGCCGCCGACCCTGGCGCAACGGCCGCGTTAAGGCGCCTGGTTTTGGCGGCCCCGTGGGATTCGGCTATACTGCGCGCCCCGGGGAAGGGATCCTGCTTTCCCGGGCTGGCCAGTCACCTGGCCCGGATGGCCAAGTAGCTCAGTTGGTAGAGCAGAGGACTGAAAATCCTTGTGTCGGTGGTTCAATTCCGCCCTTGGCCACCAACTCTACGTCCCTTCTCATCCCGGCTTGTCCCATACGACAGGCAACAATACCAAGCACATCAAAGACATACCCGGAACTGGGATTGTTTTGCGCTGTGTGACTTAATCCCGGATTAGCGTCCGTCGTAGGGGTAGGGTTCGAGGCACGTTGAACGGTCTCGTAGGAGCTACCCCCATGCCCCTCACTGCCTCCAAGATCACGGCGATCAAGCGAGGACCCAAGCCGCAGAAGTACTTCGATGGTCGCGGCCTATTTCTCCTCGTTGAAGCCACCGGCAACTACAAGTGGCGCTATAAGTACCGCTTCGCGGGCAAAGAAACCAGTATCTCACTGGGCCTGTATCCGGAGGTTTCGCTGAAATTGGCTCGCCAGAAGCGGGACGAGGCGCGAATGCGCATCGGAGCCGGCGTTAATCCCGCTCGCGAGCGAAAAGATGCCAAGGTTGCTGCGGCGTTCGGGAATGCCAACACGTTCAAGGCGGTATCGGAGGAATGGCTTGCGACTCGTAAGCCGCGTTGGAGCGAAGCGCACTTTGGCCGAGAGAGTCGCCGCCTGCAACTCTGGGCTTACAGCGATCTCGGAAGTACCCCCATAAACGCCATCAGTGTCCAGGACGTAAGCCGGTGCCTTAAGAAGGTCCAGGACCTGCAAAAGATTGAGACCGCTCATAGGGTCCTATCCCTAATTCAACGCGTTTTCACCCACGCGCGCTTGACAGGGCGCCTTGAGAGCAATCCAACTCTTGAGCTGCGCGGCTCGCTCGTGCAAACCAACACAAAGGGATTCGCTGCGATCACTGACGAGCCCGGAATTCGCGACCTTCTCCGAGCAATCGAAGCGTACGACGGCAGTGTGATCGTGAAGCTCGCGCTGCGCCTCGCCCCCCTCGTGTTTGTACGGCCTGGAGAGCTGAGGCGAGCAGAATGGGCTGAGTTCGACCTAGCTAAGGCCCGTTGGGAAATTCCCGCGTCGAAGATGAAGGGACGCCGCGCTCACGTCGTCCCTCTGTCGAAGCAAGCGCTCGCTGTGCTAGACGATGCCCGTCGTTTGACCGGAGATGGACGATACGTTTTCCCAGGGCTTCGTAGCCGACTGAAGCCGCTCAGTGACGCGGCCCTGCTGAACGCCCTAAGACGCATGGGTTACGGGCCCGAAGCAATGACGGTTCATGGCTTCAGAAAGATGGCTAGCACCCGTCTACATAGCGCAGAGCTATTTCCTTCCGACGCCATCGAGCGGCAACTTGCTCATCAGGAAGGCAACGCCATAAAGGCGATCTACAACTTCTCGACCCACATTGAAACACGCACGAAGATGATGCAGTGGTGGGCCGACTACCTCGACAAACTCGGGAAATCGCCAAGTACCGTGACGTTCCTCACTGTTCCAGCTGCAGCTTAGGCTTATCGTTCACGTCAATTCAGCACTCGCGCTGAAGTCTAGTCTATACCTTCGCAGCACTTGCAGCCGTCGCGCTGCGCTAGTTCTTTGAGCTCAATGGAGTGAGCGCCCAGGGTGCCTGCAACGGGCGCCGAACTCACTCCGGAATTGTGCTGCTCAGCTGCCGCCTCTACCGGAGTCCACGACTTCGACGAGGCTCCATTGAAGACACTCCATACGAAACCTACCGAACGCGGCAGCAGCCACCCAGGACCACTGTCCATCCCGTCCATGCCTTTGCCCGCGCGGCTACGCGTGGGCCACCTTATGTGGCTACTGTCCAAAGGGCATTCGACGATCTATCGCAACATCGCTCAGGGTTCTATTCCGAAACCCGACGGATACGACGGGCGCCCATACTGGCTCGCCGAAACCGTCCAAGCACTGATGGCCGAGCGGCGACCGTCTCCGGCAAGGCTTCGCCCTAGGAAGCCGGTAGGAGGGATAGGCCGGACTAGGCCGTGATTACGTGGGGTGGGCCAATCAAGTCCGATCAGATATCGCTGACCATCGCTCTGAACTCGGGGTCAGTGGGCGAAGTATCCCAACGCGTCGAAACCCTATCTAAGCTGTGGCCAGCCGTCTTCACTTTGGGCTGCACGCATCTCGAATACGCTGATGGGGTAAGGCGCCAACGATGCTACGGGGACAAAGCACACAAGAAGGCTACAGCCCTCGTCGTCTTCGAGGCGGGTCGGACCTTAAGCAACCACTGCTACTTCCGAGTCTGTCTTTGGCCTGGAAAAATCAGTCTAATGAGCGACGCGCTACAGAAGATCCGGTACCTCACTGACACGTTGCTTCCGGGTCTTGGATACGTCTGGCTATTGAAGGAAGGCCGCATCACTAGACTCGATCTTGCGATCGACCGCGTCGGACAGCCGCCGCCGTACTTAGTCTACAAGCCTCGGGCGAAACACTACTCACATGCCCAGGGCCACACTACCTTTTATGTCGGTTCATCCTCTTCCCCTCTCGGCTTTGCGATCTACAACAAGTCCGAACAGGCCAAGGCTACCGGACAACCCGGCTATAGCCTCGCATCGATCTATCGCTTCGAAGCCCGACTTCGTCGCATCCCTTGGAAGTTCTATGAGCTGCCGCATACGCTCTCGAATCCCTTCGACAGGCTAATCCTCATCGACCGCGCTGCAGCCGCAGGCTTGTCGCATGATCCCGCCTGGCAATCTTTTCTACAGGCGTGTGTCATCCAGCATGTCGGCCCAGCACTTGTCGGCTTGAAGGAGAGTCAGCGGCGCAAGTACAGAAAGATGCTCTTGAGTGCGAGAGCAAAGTGGTGGTTGCCGCCTAAGAGCTGGCAACCTAACCTGAAGATTGCGCTTCGAACGATAGATCCCTGGTCAGATGTACTCTGAAGCACAGCGGCGCATACCTCTCGTTGAAGGAGTCCTTCCCAATCTGCACCAGAGGTCCGCTCCGCCAAGCCGATCAAGGTGGCCCCTAGTCAAGTGCCTTCAGTCGAGCTGAATCAATCGACACTGCGTCATGGCGCGCTCTGTTAACTGCCAACTGAACTGCTCGCCTTCACGGGCCGTGCAATCGATTGCACAGTGGAGCCACGAGCTGACCTGGGTCGACGCACCGATGAGAGTCAACCACAACCCTCTAGTTCGGTAGTCTGTTGTTGCGTAAGCTCGGGTTGTCATCAGGAGTGAAAGAATGCCCAGTCACATCATAGCCTCACGTACTGGCGATCCGACCCAGTCCTTTGCCAAGATCCTTCAAGGCACGGGGCAGCCCCAGGGCCAGCCTCGCAAGTTGGGCTTCGCATCGATCCTCAATCCCGCCGTCCCCTTGCGTCCTGCCCAGCTGCCAAATGGTCCTCCTGACGCAGCGCGCACGCGTGCAGCGCGTTCGCCTTATGAGCAGCCAATCCCTTGGCAGGGTGTGCCCAGTACTGCGATCGCCGCTGCGATCACAAAGCTCGCCGAAGAGCTCTCCGAGGGCATTCCCACCGCGAAGGTCGAAGCCTCAGCACCCCAGCGCAGCGATGAGTCCGTTGATGCACCGGCCGATGGCGAAGTGCGCGCTCTGCTAACGGCTCCAGCATGGGTAGTCCGCATGAGAGCAGCCCGTGTGTTGAGCGAGCACGCGCCGTCCGCGCAAGATGCCGACCAGATAACAGCACTCAACTCCCGCCTTCAAATTCCGCGAATGCCCGTTAGAAAGGCTGCTGCACCCGCAACCGTACCAAGCTCTCTGCGCCTTCTCTAGGTGCAACCCGCGCGGTTAGTCTCGCTCCCGAAGAAACCTGAAGGAATCTGTATGCCCGGAGCCCTCAGTCCGAGACAGCACTTGGCGCTGCGACTGCTAGCCACCGGAGAGTCGGCCTGTGCCGCCGCGGAGGGTGCTGGCGTAACCCCGCAGACTATAAGCGAGTGGCGCAAGCAACCATTATTCCGAGCCGCTCTAGCGGCTATGTTGTACGAAGCTGACCGGGAAGCCCTAGATGCGCTGTACATCCTCCGATCAAAAGCCATCGAACGTCTCGCTGGAGTACTCGACGTGCCCGAGCCGGGCGCGGTTATGAAAGCAATTCAGCTCGTACTCGAAAAAACGGAGAGGCCATACCTCGCCGCGGTTGCGGCTAGGGGAGCTTCTGCAGACCCTAGCAGCGAGAACCCGGGCCCTCCTTAGACGACGACCACAGCCGGGGCACGCGGGGAGTCAAACTAGCCGTCTTTGTCCAACCGCGCGGCCGAAGCGGGCTTGTATTCTTGGATTTAGAGCGGGACCATAGGGCCACCCTCCCCTAGGCACCAACGCTTTGTCAAGATACAAGGTACCAACATGCGCTATGAACGCATCAAACCCTTCCCCGACCCCAGCGCCTTTGCCTTTCCGGAGCTTCGGGCGCTTTCCTCGGTCTGGAAGGAGAAAAGGTCGGAGCTGGAGACGAACGGTGCGTATCGAGAGTTCCTGAAGAAGCTCCATCGAGAATGGGCCATTGAGACTGGGATAATCGAGAATCTCTACACCTGGGACAGGGGAGTCACCGAGGTACTCATCGAGCAGGGAATTGAGTCCTCTCTCATTTCCCACCTTGGAGGACTGTCCCAGAAAGAAGCCGAGCACGTTCAAGCCGTAATCAACGACCATCTCAAAATCGTTGATGGTTTGTTCAGCTTTGTGAAAGGCGATGAACCGCTTTCCGAGTACTTTATCCGCGGGCTTCAATCACAGTTCACAGCACATCAGGATTTCACTGAGGGACTGACTTCGACCGGCGAGATTGTCCGTATAAGCTTGCTAAAGGGCGAGTACAAGACCCAACCGAACAACCCACGTAGACCGGATGGTTCAGGTCACCAGTACTGCCCTCCTGAACTCACGAAGGAGGAAATGGAAAGGCTTGTAGCGACATATCGCGAGGCTGAGAACTCCTTCACGCCGGAGGTGAAGGCCGCATGGCTTCACCATCGGTTCACCCAGATCCACCCTTTCCAGGACGGCAACGGGCGCGTCGCGAGAGCACTAGCATCACTTGTGTTCCTCCGAGAGGGGCTCTTCCCCCTGGTTGTTCGCTCTTCCGATCGCGAGGAATATATTGCTTCACTTGAAGCGGCAGATGCGGGAGACCTGATCCCACTCGTCAGCTTTTTTGTACGTCGCCAGCGCGAGGCGATCCTCAAGGCACTGGGACTAGAGCAGCAGGTTCAGCAAAGCAAGTACGCAGATCAAATCATCAGCTCAGCCTTGGAGCTTCTGAAATCAAAGTTCAGCAAGGAGAAGCAGAAAGTCTCAGTCGTTTACGACTACGCAGAGAGGTTGGTCGCAACCGCGCGGGATGAATTCAAGACCGTAGCCAGCCCGCTTGATGGTCAACTGCGGTCGGTAACGCCGCCTCAGGCGAATCAGAAGTATCACTCACGAACGAACTTCGCCACCAACGCTTCGGATCAACGACACTACTTCCAGAAGCAAATCGTTGATACGGCCAAACATTTCGACTACTTCGCAAATTTCGAACAGTACCGGTCATGGGTTCGCATGACGCTATGCACTGATCATGAGTTTGACTACATCGTAAGCATTCATGGATACGGCGCAGGTGACACGGGGATCTTGGCCGCATCGGCCTTCACCTATATGAAAGTCCCCAGCGAAGGCGGCGGCAGTGAGATCGTTGGCCTTCATCCGGCAGCCACGGACTTGTTCCAGTTCAACTACGCCGAGTCCTATGAAAGCACTGCGGCTCGGTTCTCCGAGTGGCTCCAGGCCTCGATTGCGATCGCGATGGCGGAGTGGAGAAGGTCGCTACAGACCTAGGCGCACATTCATTCCGCGGAGAAGATCGCTTTGATCCGTCAACTGTGCAATCGATTGCACAACACCGACACCAGCGGTCGGGACCAATCAACGGACATGAGCCGCTGGTGGCGGCGCGCAACCTTTCAGCCTGAACTTGGTCCAGAATCTTCTCAAAACTGCGACTAGGATACCTGCTGCAGACCCGAGGGGCGAGGCCCCAGGCCCTCCTTAGATCGACCAATGAATGCCATTCGGAAGTCCTATCCTAGCCCACTGACACCGGCACAAGCGTCATTGTGTCATTTCCGAAGATGTCAATCACTTTGACGGCAACTGTATGACGCCCTGGTCGGTCATACGTATGGAGCGCAGTAGTTAGCTCAAGATCACGACTTTGCCGCGTGCGGAAGCTCTGCCATTCATTCTCGAATATGTAGCCACCTGTCCACGTTTCCTCAAAATGGATAGGTATCTCCCCCTGAGGCTTGTCAAAGCCAGGCAATGTGGACACACCACCTAGGCCAGTACTCACTGGTACCTTAACTATCTCCTTGCGCTGCAAGTAGTCGAAATCGACGGCCCAGTAGTCGACCCAATCCGTCCAGTGCTTGGTTAGGCGCTCCTTCCTCACGATGCCGTCCTTGCCCTTGCTTACTTTATAGAGCTGACCCTGCTCGCAAACGACTTCGCTCTTTCCCTCCTTCATAGCCGCTATCGCGGCTTCGGCAGCCCCCTGAGTGTAGTAGACCGAGAAATCCGTTAGCTCGATCCTAACTGCGAGCGATTCCTCGTAGCGCGGGGTCGCCTCAACGAAGCTGATGTCATGGAAGACGACTTGGCCCTTGGCTACCGCCCTCTTGTCGAAGACTTCCGCCGGGATGTATCTTGGAGAAAGATCGATCCCTTTACCGCGAGCTTCCTCCAGTGCGGCAGGGAACAGTCCCATCTCGAACTCGAAAGCGAGCACGTCGACCCGAGTTGCACCCCTTTTTCGACACTCTGTGATTACCTCTTCCACGAACAAACGCCCGACAGGAAGATTTATCGGTCCGATCACAACCAAGCGCCCATTACGCGCGCCGTGGAAGAACCCGTCCTGCGCCTGACCGGACTCGCTCGCACCGAACGCACTCGCCTTGTAGGCCTTCAGTATTAGGTCGCGAAACTCACCTTCCTTCTTTGCTAGAGCTTGCGCCTTCCGGGCGGCTGTCATACGTCCATTGATATTGAGATAGGCCTGCCGCTCGTAACGGCCTAAGTTCAATACCTCAAAGGCCCGAAACTCCTGTCCCGCGGCTTTCAGCTCTCTTTGTACGCCGATGAGTCGTTTCCGCGTGGTATGGATGCCGAACTTTCCGAGATCGGTGACGATCCACTTACGTCCCATTTTCTCAGCGACGGCCGCCGTGGTGCCGCTGCCAGAGAAGAAGTCTGCGACTAAGTCACCGGGTTGGCTGCTTGCGTTGATGATCCTCTCAATCAACGCTTCCGGCTTTTGGGTCCTATATGCAAGATACTCGCGCTTATCGGCTGGTTGTAGCATTGACATCCGCCAGACGTCATCAAGGCGCTTTTTATCAAGTTCGACGTACTGAACCCTGCCTGCTTCGTCGCGCACGTTGATCGCCCTTCCCCCGACAAACTGACGCTTGAGCCGCCTCACGGGAGTCGCCAGAGCCTCGTATTGCTGCGCGAAGAAGTACTCCCCCTTAGTCTTGCTGTAAGACAGAATCCGGTCAGAAGCTCTTGGGAAGCAGGCACTGACGGGCGCCATCTTGTTGTAGTAGTGCCAGACTATCTCGTTTATGAAATTGTCTGCCCCGAACACTTCGTTCAGCACGCAGCGCAGAGCGTAGCCAACATGCCAGTCGCAATGCACGTATATGCACCCGTCCGATGCAAGTAAGTCCCGCATCAGAATGAGGCGCTCGTAGATCATCGCAATGAAGCTGTCCGCTCCCTTGCCCCACGTGTCACGATAAGCGATTTGCTCAAGAATGTTGGGTTCCTTGTGGAATGTCTCGCCTCCGATCTCGATATCTACGCCGAAGTCGGCGCCCACATCGAAGGGTGGGTCGATATAAATCAGCTTCAGGCCACCAGCGTCTTCAATCTGCTGCCGCAGAGCTCCCGACCTCAATGATGAAAGGATCAACTTGTTATCGCCCCATATCACCTTGTTGGTCCATCCCCGCTGCTGCCGCCCGCGGCTGTCGAATAAATCTTCCTGCATTCTCGCTTCCGCGCGCGGCTCGTCAACATGCTCAAGCGTCTGAAACGGTAAGACCGTGGTGCATACATCACGGGACTTGCCGTTCCATACCAGCTCGACTTCCCGCTTATCATCAAACAGGATGAAGCGGTACTTCTCCGGAAGTGCTTTCCCTTGCTGGATTAGCGTCAGGAGGTCACGCTGCTCGGCATCGCTCAGGTCGTAGGATTTCTTCTCGTACTTGGCCACCGTCAACCCTCTTGGTACTCACGAAATGTACTAGCAAGCCCCGCGAACGATGAGGGCTTGTGCTGCTCAAAACTCTGCTGATCGACGTAGACGAACTGGTAGCGCGCCCCGCCTTCGGACTGTGTTGACGCGCTAGCGTCCTGGCACCATTGACGAAGCCGTGCCATCTTCTGCGGCAGGTCAACTTCCTCCCGGCCCTTGGTCTCGACGATCCAGATCGTTCCATCCACCGTGCGGACGAGGAAGTCCGGCGTGTATGTAGATAGATCGCCGTTGGCTTTGACATACTCGATCTTGAAACCCACGGCCATATAGTTCTTACCGAAGGCCTGTACATCAGGCGCGGCCTCTAGGAACGCCGCGAAGGAAAGCTCAAGCCCGTCCGAGTGGACCTCGCCGACTATCCGATTGAACACAGACTTTGTTGCCTGAAGGAACCCGCGTGCCTCAGTGCGGAAAGGGCGTGTGTCCCGTAGCCTGACGTAGCCGTCGATGCGAGAGCTCCCCGTTTCATGCACGGTCAGTTTGTTGATTGCAGCGCGGAAATGGTCGAACAAGACCTTGCCGACCTCCGGCTCGGACAGGTTGCGCAGGATCACCGGGTCGTTCAGGTCGACGCTCTCGGTGAAGAGGTGGTCGCGAATGAAAAGCTTTATCTTCGGATAGAGCTGCTCATAGCCCCCGACCAAGCGCAGGTCCTTAAGCAATTGCCGCGCAAAAAAGGCGATCACGGACCGATAGTCGCCGGAGCCCATGCCGTCTAGCTGCATAGTATGGTCGACCTCGGAGTCAAGCATGGTCTTGAAGACGATCTCGCGGGTTTCTTCCCGCGTGAACGCCTTGACAGGCAGCTTCTTGTTCCCGAAAAGCTTAGGGTCAAGCTCGTTCAGGTCTTTATATTCTCGGTTGAAGCGCCGCGTGAGGCGTGGCACTGCGATGTCAAGCTGATCAAGATTCTTGGCAGAGGACTCGGTGTCAACTTCGACAACCAATGAGTCCTGCCGTTCCTTGCCACCTTTCCCACCCATAGGAACCCGGTCGAAGGTTACGCCTTCGTTCTGAATGGATTCAACGAACTCCATGAAAGCAGGCGTGCCCATGACGGAGACAGTCTCGCGCTGGTCGCTTCCAAAATACATACGTCGGAGGCCGCGGCCGAGTGTCTGCTCGGGAAGGATGTTGCTCTTAGCGGCGAAGGCACGCAGCCCCACGACTGTTGTAACGTTTCGCACATCCCAACCTTCCTTGAGCATCAGCACCGAGACGATTGCCTTGAAGGGGGATTTCCAGCTGTCGATCTCATTCGATTGCTGACGGAGGAGATCCAGCTCTTCCTTGTTCTTACCAGAAGCGGCTTCCGAAATCTCGCCATTCGATTTAGTGTGAATAACTAGCACTGCGCCCTGAAGCTCGGAACAAACTTTCTCCAAGTGCGCGCCCACCTCGTCGCAGTTCTTGGTGTCGTCCACCATCACGAACAGCACAGCCTTCTTCCCAAGCTTCTCGTGCTCAGCATAGCTTTTTCGCCATTCCTCGATGCCGAGCTGAAGATAGTCGGCGAACCTCTCGGTGATGAGCGGGCTCTTGTGTTCGGAGAGCTTTGCCCGGCTGGCAGCGTCCGGCAATACGGGATGTTTTACGACGTTCTGAGCGATCGCCTCGACCAACGGGTAGTCGCTTACGGTCTGCACGAAAATTGCCCCGTTGTCGTGCCGCGGCGTGGCTGTCACATCGACCTGAAGTGCCAGCCGCAAATCCTTTTGCAGAAGTTGGTGATGAATGTCCTGGATGCACTGAAACCAAGCTAGACGACTATCGTGGATGTGATGCGCCTCGTCGTTGAAGACTGCGAGTTCATCGATCTCCCGTACGATCTCGCCCAGATCGACCTTGCTGTCCGTCGTCTTTCCAGCCGGCTTTGCACCAAACGGCTCTAGGAAATAGTCCCGCAGGTCGTCATCGTCGACGGACGGTTCCCGTACGCTGCTCAGATAGATCCGGTGAATGTTGGTAAGGAAAATATTGCCAGTTGCCCGTACGATTCGCACATCGTCCTGTATGTGCAGCGCAACTTGGAAATCGTCCCGCCAGTTCTGGCCGGCGTGACCGTTTTCAGGTAGTACCGGATCATTGAAGAAAATGCGCAAACCGTCGAAGTCGGCCCGCAGGCGATCGAGCACGATGATGTTTGGTGCTATCAATAGGAAATTGCGCGATAGAGCTGAGTCGGCCTCGTAGAGCTTGTGAAAATAGCTCCATGCAATCAGCAGCGACAGGACTTTCGTCTTGCCGGCACCCGTAGCCATCTTGACCACGAAACGCGGCCAATCTTCATCGAACATGTTGCTTGATACGGCGCCTGACGCGTCAAAGCGAAGCAGGTCGAACCTATCGCGCGCACCACGCACGTCGTACAGCCAAATCACGGTCTCGACCGCCTCTCGTTGCGCGAAGTAGTACCGAAACTGGCTCAGCGTTCCGTCGTGATCCTCAACGGTGTGCTGTGTCGAGAACCACCAGGTCAGCAATGCGCGCGACGTTGCGGTCGCGCCTTTGTAATCTGCGTCTCGCCAAGCCTTGACCTCCTGTCGGATCTTCGCCACCAGCGGCGGCAACAGCTTCTCATAGGCAGTGCTCCGAAGCTCCTCTGCAGCGGGAAACCATCGCAAAGCTGGGTTCAGGATTTCGTAGGGTGATCGGGGAAAGTCTTTGTGTAGAGCCATAGATTCGCCTTGCCTTATCCTTCGCGGAGTGGGATTCGAACAGCCACGACTCGACGCGTCGTGCCGTTCCGCGAGCCTTTGGACGCTCGCCCGAGTTAGTTCTTTCCGGCGATCGTCCAACATCGGGCTTAAACGCCGATTGAGACCAGCCCCCCATATCGATCAACGATTCCGGGGTCTGCCGATGAGCGCCTCGATCGCACTCTACGCGGCGCTAGGATAGCTTGTCTCCTGGGCGTCCCCGAGGGGCAGCTATTGAAGGCAGTTATTGCGCGGAAACCAGTAGGGCAAGAGCGTTGCTAGAGAGCCACGCGTGTTCGGGTCTCTACTGATTGAGTCTCTGCGGACCTTGTGGGGTAGAGTTGGGGGTATCTCCTAGGCCAACGGGAGATTTACCTTTTCATTTCAAGCTCTTAGAGGCTCAGCACGGTAGTGCCCTTGGCCACCAACCTTTCGACGCTCTCCTCATCGTGTCCGCCGGCCGTTCGGATCATGTGTCCGGCTCGCTACCGATTGCCCTCGATCCGGCGATCCAGCCCTGCCCCGAGTCACCGCGCTGACGGCCCAGGCAGGCAGCGAAAGCGCAGATCGACAGTGATCGGCCCTGCGTCTTCGCTGATCACCTGTACCTGCTTGCCTGCCGAGGTACAGGTCTTCGAAGCTTCAGTGAGCGCAACCTGTCGGGAGGCCGTCGACCCTCCCCGAATCGGCGCGGACTTCACCGAGATTGCATACTCATCGGGCCCATAGTTCAGGACCCCCGTAGATGTCTGGCAGCCGGCCAGCAATGCCAGCCCGACCAACGTCGCAACTCCACGCACTCTCTTTCCTCTCTCGCGTCTGCGTTCCTTCCCCAATGGCGGGTGCGCCGGCACCCTACATCCACGGCGCGCGCACCGCGGCAATGCTATCAATCGCCCCGATCGCGGCCACTGCAACTCGTTTCGACACCCTCGCGACACAAGCCGCCACATATCCGCCTGAAGCGCCGGCGATGCCCCGGCAAGCCCGCGGCCGGGCCCGTTCGCTTTCCAATCGGCCCATGAACGCTCCCATCGGCTGGCTCGAAGCGTGTGTGCTCGGATTGATCCAGGGACTCACGGAGTTCCTGCCGGTCTCGTCGAGCGCGCACTTGCGCATTGTCGGCCCGCTGCTTCCCTCGGGGACCGACCCCGGGGCGGCATTCACCGCGATCACGCAACTCGGTACCGAAGCGGCCGTCCTCATCTATTTCCGGCACGACATCGACCGGATCGCGAGCGCCTGGCGGCGATCACTGATGACGGGACAGTCCACCCCCGATTCGCGAATGGGGTGGCTGATCGCGGTGGGGACGCTGCCCATCGCCCTGCTGGGACTGGCTTTCCACGGTGTGATCGAAGCCCAGGCCCGCAATCTGTACATCACGGCGGCGATGCTGATGGTGTTCGCACTCATACTGGCGCTGGCCGATCGATGGGGAAGCAAGCGCCGCCAGCTCGACCAGTTGACGTGGAAGCACGGAATCCTGTTCGGCCTCGCGCAGGCGCTCGCCCTGATTCCCGGCGTCTCGCGCTCGGGAGGCACCATCACCGCCGGGCTCCTGCTTGGCTACACGCGAGAAGCCGCGGCCCGCTACTCGTTCCTGCTGGCCGTGCCCGCCGTGCTCGCCTCCGGCCTCTATCAGCTCTACCGGAGCGCGCAGATCGAAAGCCCGGTCGCGCCATGGCCGACGGCGCTAGCGACGCTTATCGCATTCGGAGTCGGGTACGGGGTGATCGTTCTCTTCCTCAGGATCGTCTCTACTCGCGGCTACATGCCGTTTGTGATCTATCGGCTGGCGCTAGGCCTGCTCGTGCTGCTGCTGCTTCGCATCGGCCTGGTGACCCCATGACTCGTGGCCCCGCCACCTGGCACGCGGGGCCGCCCGGCGCTCACCTGCGGACGCCTCGCCCGTAGCAGCACCCAGGCCGCTCCACGGCAGTGATCGCCTGGCGCCCCTTCACGATCGCCTGGCGGCCCCTTCAGTCGCTCAGCTTCGTCAGGGCCGATCCCTTGTGGGCGGCGACATGGTCGGTCTTGTCGCTCTTGATCTCGTACTGCGGGTCATCCACGCTCGCGCGACGCGCATGGCCCTTGTAGTCGAAGTCCTTCGTGTGGACCCTGATGATCCGGCCCGATACGCGTCCCGCCTCGGAGTTCCAGGAGACGTGATCACCCTTTCTGAACTGGTCCGGCATGAAGCCTCCTTCCATCCGGTGCGCGGCGTCGAACGGATCATCATAGCGCCAGGCCGATGGCCCCGCGGCATTGCCATCGTCGCGAGAGCCGGGACCTCGATGCGGTGCCTACAATGACCGGATCGGCGCCCTCCTCCATCCCGACGCAGAGCCCGGCGATGCGCGCGCGAAGGCACACGGCGCAACCCACCGACCGGAGCAACGCATGCCTGGACCTATCCTTCCCCACATGACTCCCGAGCTCGCGGCGCGGCGCAAGTCGCTCGCACCCGCGGCGCAGCAGGCGTTCGCCGCGTTCAGCGAGCAGGTGTTCGCGGACGGGGCACTGCCCACGAAGACGAAGCAGCTCATCGCGGTCGCGGTGGCGCACGTGACCCAGTGCCCGTACTGCATCCGCGGCCACACCCGATCGGCACAGCGGCAGGGCGCCACGCCCGAGGAGATCATGGAAGCGATCTGGGTGGCGGCCGAGATGAGGGCCGGCGCAGCCTACGCGCATTCTGCCGTCGCCCTCGAGGCGATGGACCACGAGGGACAGAGCTGATCGGCGCTTGTCTCATCGCCATGGCCAATATTGCCCGGTGCGTCGCGCAAGGCCTATCCGTTCCGCGCGAAGGAACGGCGTGCGAAGGGTCGGGTCGCCACGACCCCGCCTGACCCCGCTTCGCCGCAACGGGCGTCAACCTCACGGCCCCGTCTACCGTTCTGCCGGCTTTGAACGACGCGCGCGAATGCGACGCGGCGCGGCCGCGGCGCTTGACGCGATCGGGCTGGATTTTTCATAATGGACTCCGATTTCGGACATGGATGAAATCCATGGCACGGGTGTTCGCCTACTGCCGGGTCAGCCCACCGGCCTGGGACCCGGGTAACGAGCTGCGGGAGATCGCAGCGGCCGGGTTCGGGATCGAGCCGCGGCGAGCCGTGGTGGAGTCGGTCTCCGGGAGCGTGCCCGCGGCCGGCCGGACGGCGTTCAACGCGCTGGTGGGCCGCCTCGCGGAAGGGGACGTGCTGGTGGTGACGCGGCTGGATCGGTTGGGCCACAGCACCCGCGACGTCACCGCGACGGTGGGAACGCTTGCCGCGATCGGCGTGCAGGCCTACTGCCTCGCCCTGGGCAGGATCGACCTGACGAGTGCCGCCGGTCGGGCAACCATGGGAGTGCTGGACGCCGTCGCGGGGTTCGAGCGCGACCTCGCCGTGGAACGAACGCGGTCGGGGTTGCGGCACGCCCGGGCGGAGGGCAAGACGCTGGGCCGGCCCCGCGCCCTGGATGGCGCGCAGGCGCGGGCCGCGATTGCCGCGCTCGGGGCCGGGCAATCGGTGGCCGCGGTGGCCCGGCGTTTCAACACCAGCCGGCAGACGATCATGCGGCTGCGGGACGGCACGATCGCCGGTTGAGTCCGGACACGTCACGAGCATCGCTCGAAGGGGAAGAAGAAGGGGGACGATCCCAATGATCGAAGTGCAGCACCTGTCGCGCCGCTATGGCGAGCTCACCGCAGTCGACGACGTGAGCTTCGCGATCGGTCGCGGCGAAGTCGTGGGCCTGCTGGGGCACAACGGAGCCGGCAAGACCACCATCATGAAGATGATGACCGGCTATCTCGAACCGAGCGCCGGCACCATCCGCATCGACGACCTTCGCATCGGGCCCGACACCGCGGCCATCCAGCAACGCATCGGGTACCTGCCCGAGAACTGCCCGGTGTGGCCGGAGATGACGGTCATCGACTACCTGGCCTACCAGGCGGCGCTCCATCGCGTGCCGGTCGAGCGACGCGTCGCCGCGATCGCGCAGGCCATCCGCCGTACCGCCCTCGCGGAGAAGGCCACCGCGCCGATCCAGACGCTCTCGCGTGGCTACCGCCAGAGGGTCGGCGTGGCGCAGGCGATCCTGCACGAGCCGGACATCGTCATCCTGGATGAGCCGACCAACGGCCTCGACCCGACGCAGATCCGCCAGATGCGCGACCTCATCCGCGAGCTGGCCAGGACCGCGACGGTCATCGTCTCGACCCACATCCTCCAGGAAGTGCAGGCCGTGTGCGAGCGGGTGCTGATCCTGCGCGCGGGCCGGCTGGTGGTGGACGAGAGGCTCGAGGCGCTGGATGGGTCGCCCACGATGCTGGTGGAGGTGGGCGGCGATGCCCGCGACACCTTGGTCGGGCTGGATGGCGTCGCATCCGTGCAGCCACTGGGAGCGGTCGGTGATCGACTTCGCTACCGCGTCTCGGCCGCGCCCGAGGCGGCGCCGCGAGTCGCGGCCGCGCTGGCCGCCGCCGGCCTGCCAATCCA
>JAEWGX010000133.1 GCA_023388075.1 Pseudomonadota bacterium | reverse complement strand
GGGCGCGGGGCGGCGCCGACGTCCGCAACCGATCCCGTGCTGCCCATGCCAGCTCGGCCCCCTCGTTACAATCACCGGGACAGGGATACCATGGACAAGCCGCAAGCGCGGTACGCATGAACGACGAGATCGTGATCATCGGGGGTGGTCATTCCGGCGCGCAGCTTTGCGCCGGCCTGGCCGAAGCGGGATTGGGAAACCGGGTGACGCTGGTCTGCGGCGAGGACCTTCTGCCCTATCATCGCCCGCCGCTCTCCAAGGCGTTCCACAAGTCACCCGACGAAACGGCACAGCTGCATCGCGCCGAGGCCTGGTACGCGGAGGCCGGCGTGACTGTCCTGCGCGGCGACCCGGCCATTTCCATCGACCGTGACCGCCGGATCGTGACCTTGCGCAGCGGCTCGCTGCTGCCCTATGGGCGCCTGGTGCTCGCTACCGGCAGCCGGGCGCGCCTGCTCGCGGAGCTTCCGGAGCGTCTCGCCAACGTCGCGACGCTGCGGACCGCGGCCGATGCGCATGCATTGCGGGAGAATCTCGCCGGCATCCAGTCGCTCACCGTGGTGGGCGGCGGCTTCATCGGACTCGAGTTCGCGGCCACGGCCCGTTCGCTCGGCAAGGCGGTAACCGTGGTGGAGTACGCGCCGCGCCTGCTGGCGCGCGCGGTATCGCCTGACATCTCCGGCCACGTCCTGGCGATGCATCGCGACGCCGGCATCGACGTCCATCTCGATGCCAGGATCGCCGGCTTCGAGCTGGAGGACACCGGGGCGGGGCGCCGACTCGCGTCGATCGAGCTCGGTGGCCGTCGCCATCCGGTCGACTTCCTGTTGCTCGGCATCGGCGCGTTGCCCGAGACGTCGCTCGCCGAATCCGCGGGTATCGCCTGTGACAACGGCATCGTCGTGGACGAGTACATGGTCACCAGCGACCCGGCCATCCTCGCGGTGGGCGACTGCACCAGCTTTCCGGATCATGCGAGCGGCAGGCGGCTGCGCCTCGAATCCGTCCAGAACGCCAACGACCAGGCTCGCACCGCCGTCGCCACCCTTACCGGGTCGCCCAGGCCGCACCACGCGATTGCCTGGTTCTGGTCCGAGCAGGGAGCCATGCGGCTGCAGATGGCCGGCCTGTTGCCAGCCGACCCGCAGTCGCATCGCCGTCCCGGCGCGAAGCCGGACTCGTTCTCCGTGTTCCATTACGACGGCAGCGCCCTGCGCTGTGTCGAGTCCGTCAACGCGCCCATGGACCACATGATGGCCCGCAAGCTGCTCGAAGCCGGGGTCGATCCGGACCCGGCGAAGGTTTGCGACCCGAAGGTTCCGCTGAAGAGTTTCTTGGCCTGAGCTGCGTACCTTGGGAGCTCGACCGGTCGGGCTCCCGCCAGACCGAACGGTCTCTGGGGCCGACTCGCCACCGGCGTGCCTCCCGCCCTGCAGGCCCACATCTTGCAATCCGTCCGGAACTGCAACGGACGCTGACCAAGGATGCTAGAGAAGCTGCCCGGTATCGTCGGACTCGCCCTGCGCGAGCGCCGCGCGGGGCTCGACAAGGTACTCTTCAACCGCTTCGACCTTCGCGGCGGCACCGGCGTCATCGAGGTGACCAGCCTTGCCTTCGCCGATCATGCGCCGATTCCGGTCATCTACACGGCGGATGGCGAAGGCGATTCGCCACCGCTCGAGTGGCGCGGTGTTCCCGCAGGGGCCGACTCGCTGCTCCTGGTGGTGGAGGACGCGGATTCGCCGACGCCGCTGCCACTCGTGCATGCGATCGTGACTGGACTTGCGCCGTGTGACGGAGGCCTGGCAGCCGGCGCGATCGATCGCGGCCGGATCAACGACGCGCAGGAGGGAGGCGGGCCGGACGCGACGGTCGGACGCAACTCCTTCCTCGATACGGGTTGGCTGCCACCGGATCCGCCCCCGGGGCATGGCACTCATCGCTACGTGTTCCAGGTGTTTGCCCTGGCGGGCGGCGCCCGGTCGGAGACACGTGCCGGATCCACGCCGGGACGTGACGTCGCGAGCCGGCTGATCGAGGCGCATGCGGTGGCGAGCGGCCTCCTGGTCGGCACCTACGAGAGACCCGACGGCACGGTAAAAGCCGACGATGCCGAACGTGTCGGATCGAAAGCGACGGTCACGTCGGTCGGACCGGGGGATCTCGCCGGCGGCTGATGCCAACGGCGCGGTTGCGACCGCGACGCGCTCACACCCACGGCTGAAGGCGAAGTACCGATCAGGGATTCGCTGGGGGCGCTGATGCCGCGCCTGACTTGGCAGTCATACGACCAGGTTCACCGACGACCGTGGTGAACCTGGGGGTTGCCGATCACTTGCGCTTGTCAGCTGCGTTCTCGATCTTCTCTCCGCCTTTCTGGATGTCCTCGCCCATGCCGGACATGGTGTTGCATCCGGCTACTGCAAAGGTGGCAAACAACATGAACGTGGTCAGCAGTTTCATTCCGATCTCCGATTTGATGGTTGGGGGGGCCCGGCGTATACCATGCTGCCTGTCGCCGTGGGCGCCAGTCCTGGGCAAGCCCCGTTCCCGCCAGGTGTCCGACGCAAGAATCGAGAGGTAGAAGCGAATGACCGCCCTCATGAAAGCCGCCGTATACAACCGCAACGGCGCCGCCGCGGACGTGCTGTCCGTGGTCGAGCGGCCGATGCCCGAACCATCTGACGGTGAGGTTTGTGTCCGCCTCGCCCTGAGCGGCGTGAATCCGTCCGATGTCAAGACACGCGCTCGGCCGGGCATGGCCTACGACGAAGTGATCCCGCACAGCGACGGCGCCGGCGTCGTCGATGCGGCGGGTCCGGGGGCCGCGCCGGAGCTGGTCGGGCGCCGCGTCTGGATCTTCAACGGGCAGTGGGAGCGCGCGCATGGCACGGCGGCGCAGTACATCGCCTTGCCGGCATCGCAGGTGGTCCCGCTTCCGGATGGGGTGGATTTCGAGATCGGCGCCTCGATCGGCATCCCGCTGATGACGGCGTATCACGCGGTCGAGGCCTGCGATCGCCTGGCGGGCAAGACCGTGCTGGTACCGGGCGCGGCCGGGGCAGTCGGTTTCTACGCGGCCCAGCTCGCACGCCTTGCCGGTGCCCGCGTGATCGCGGTGGTGAGCAGCGAGGCGAAGGCGGACATCGCCCGCGCCGCCGGCGCGGCGGCCGTAGTCAACTACCGCGAGGAGGACGTCGTCGAACGCGTGCGCGCGATCACTGGCGGACACGGGGTGGATCGCATCATCGAGGTCGATGCGGCCGGCTACGGTCAGAGCTACGGCGACCTGCTCGCCTTCGGCGGCAAGGTGGTCTGCTACGGCTCCAATGCGGCCGACGTCCTGCTGCCGTTCCGTCCCCTGATCATGGGCTTCGTCTCCCTCTACTTCTTCATCGTGTACCGGCTCCCCGCCGATGCGATGCGGCGCACGACGGAGGGCATCACCCGGTTGCTCGCCCGTGGCGACCTCACCCATCCCGCGACGGCAACCTACGAGCTCGCGGACATCGTCGCCGCCCACAGGCGGGTCGAGCAGGGCGCGAACGCGAAGGTGCTGGTCAAGCTGCCGGATTGAGGGCCTTTCCCGATCCCGGCATGCCGGGTCTCGTTTGTGGCCCGCCCTGCGGCCGCGTTATGCTTGGGTCGGACCGATCCGGGACCCGGAGGGTGACCCGCACCGCATGAGCAACCGCGAAGAAACCGTCGGCGACTTCCGCTACACCCGCTACGAGCCACGGCTGCCGCCGCTCGAGGGCGGGGCCGAGCAACGGCGCTGGCCGGTCGCCATCATGGGCGGCGGCCCGGTCGGCCTCGCGCTCGCGCTGGGACTGGCTGGGCGGGGCGTGCCAACCGTCGTCCTCGAGGCGGACGACTGCGTCTGCATCGGGAGCAGGGCAGCGTGCATCTCGCGCCGCAGCCTCGAGATCGTCGACCGGCTCGGCGTGCTGCCCGCCTTCCTCGCCAAAGGGCTGGCATGGACCGGCGGGCGCAGCTTCTACAAGACGAAGGAGGTCTTCCGCTTCGAGATGCCGCATGACGAGCATCAGCGGCTGCCGCCGATGATCAACCTGCAGCAGTATTACATCGAGCAATACCTGGTGGACGCGATCGAGCGCGGCAATCGCTCCGCGAGCGCAGGTGGCCCGGCCGCGGTAGACCTGCGCTGGGCGAGCGAGGTCACGTCGTTTCGTATGCAGGAGGACGCCGTCGCGATCGATGTCCGCACTCCGCTTGGCGCCTACACGATGACCGCGGACTGGCTGGTCGCCTGCGACGGTGGACAGAGCCTCGGTCGCCGGCTGCTGGGACTGCCCCTGGTCGGCACCGCGTACGAAGGGCGCTACGTCATCATCGACATCCACCTCCCCAGCAGCCATCCCACCGAGCGCCGGGCGTGGTTCGATCCCCCCTGGAATCCGGGCTCCACCGTGCTGATGCACCGGCAGGTCGACGACATCTGGCGCATCGACTACCAGCTGCGCGCCGGCGAGGATACCGAGACGGCGTTGCAGCCGGAGAACGTCACGCGTTTCGTGCAGCGTCATCTGGATTCCATCGGCGAGGGACACCTTCCCTGGCGAACCATCTGGACCTCGGTCTACCGCGCGGGCGCCCTGACGCTGGAGAGCTACCGCCACGGCCGGCTCTTCTTCGCAGGCAACGCGGCCCACGCGATGCCGATCTTCGGGGTGCGTGGCCTCAACTCCGGCTTCGACGACGCGGACAACCTCGCCTGGAAGCTCGCCCTGGTGCTCCAGGGCAAGGCGGAGGAGGCGCTGCTCGACAGCTACTCCCAGGAGCGGATCGGCGCCTTCCGCATCAACGCGGAAAGCGCGATGCGCAGCACGGAGTTCATGTCGCCGCCGTCCCGTGGCTTCGACCTGCTGCGAGAGGCAGCGCTCTCGCTTGCCGCGCGCCATCGCGACATCGCCCAGCTCATCAATCCGCGCCAGACTGAAGCGGTCTCGTATCTCGACTCGCCGCTCTCGACCGCGGACCGTCTCGACGACGGCATCGCTCCCGGTCGCCTGCTGCCGGACTTCCCACTGCAGCCGGACGGTCACCTGACCGAGCGGCTTGGCGCCGGCTTCGCGCTCCTCGTGCTCGCTGCCGACAAGCCGGATCCGCGTCTCGCCCTGGCGGCCGACGAGGCCGCGCAGCGCCTGGGCCTGCCGCTGCAGCGCCTGCTCGTCACCCCGCCCGGACCAGACCGAACCCGGCGGGTGCGCGACGGATGGAAGCAGGCCTGCGCCGCAGCGCAAGTGTTCGCCTCGCATGCGCCGCAAGGCGACATCACCTATCTGCTGCGCCCGGACCGCCACGTGGCGGCACGCTGGTTGCCGGGCGGCGGCAACGCGCCGGACGTCGCCGCGGCGCTCTCCCGCGCCTGTGGCATGGGGCAGTACCAACCGACGGAGATCGCCACGTGACGAAGTTGCCATCCGATGCCCGAGACCGGATGTATGCCGAGCTCGCTCGGGCCATCAGCCAAGCCGGGACGGAGCGCGAATCGCTCTTCCTTGCGCGTCTCGTGCTGCTGCTGTTCGAAGCGGTGGGCGAGGAGGCTCGCTGCCGACAGGCTGTCGCAGACGCGCTGGAAGAGTTGCCCATGCCGTCCCTGTCGGCTGCCGGATGACCTGGCTCACCGTCGTCGCCCTCGTCTTCGCGGTGGCGGGCGTGCTGCTCGTCATCGGCGGACTGCGGGCGCTCTGGCGCGCGCGCATCTGGGGGTTCACCAGTCGCACGCTCGCCGGCCTGCTGCTGCTCGTGATCGGTCTGCTCGGGACCGCGATCGGGATCGGTGTCCAGGGGTACCAGGCGCTCACCCACGAGGAGCGGATCGCGCGGATCACCATCGAGCCGAAGGAGCCTCAGCGCTTCGATGTCCGGATCGCCTTCCCGGACTCCCGCGTCCAGACCTTCGAGTTGCGCGGTGACGAGTTCTACGTAGACGCGCGCATCCTCAAGTGGACGCCGCAGGCCAACCTGGTCGGCCTGCACACCATGTGGGACCTGGACCGCGTGGCCGGCCGCTATCGCGACGTGGAGCAGGAACGCACCGCGCCGCGGACCGTGTTCACGCTGGGTGCCAAGCCGCCGGTCGACCTCTTCGAGATGCGGCGCCGGTTCGCCGCCTTGGCTCCGCTGTTCGACGCGGAGTATGGATCGGCCACCTTCGTGCCGGCGGCCGCGCCCGCGGAGCTCGAGCTGTTCGTGTCCACGTCGGGCCTGCTGCTGCGGCCAGCCGCTCGGTAGCCTGGCGCCGCCCTGTTAGCATCTTCGACCGTCCAAGCAACACTCCGGAGGCTGTCGCCTTGCCCGGTTACCTGCGCGCCAGGGTCGTCGTCGCACTCGCCGCCTCGCTGCTCTTCCTGTGCTTCTGGGCATTCGCCATGCCGCATGCCCCTGCTCCCCGATTCGAACCGCCACGCGCTCAATGGTCCGCCCCGTCGGAGCCGTCGTTCGCCACGCGCTTCGCGTCCGCCGGCGAGACGCCCGAGGTGCATGCCTCCACCGCGTACGCGCCGGCAGCCACCGGAGTCACCGCATTCTGGTACGGCGGAACGCGCGAGGGCGCGGCCGACGTGGCCATCTACCGGGCGCGCCTGATCGAGGGCGGCTGGAGCAAGCCGCATCGGCTGCTGGATCGCCGGCAGCTCGCCGACGCGTTGAATCGTCACGTGCGCAAGGTCGGCAATGCGACCGTCTACCGCCACCCCGACGGGCGGCTCTGGATGTTCGTGGTCACCGTGTCGGTGGGAGGCTGGGCCGGCAGTTCGATCACCCTGGTCGAGTCGACCGACAACGGCGCCACCTGGTCCCGTGCCCGGCGCCTGGTGACCTCGCCCTTCTTCAACCTCAGCACGCTGGTCCGCGGTAGCGCATTCCGCTATGCCGACGGCAGCATCGGCCTGCCGGTCTACCACGAGTTCATCGGCAAGTTCGCGGAGCTGCTGCGCATCGACGTCGACGGGCGGATCCTGGACCGCACGCGGCTCACCGCCGGCCGCCATGCGCTGCAACCCGAAGTGGCCATCCTGGACGAGCAGCAGGCGGTGGCCCTGCTGCGCTACGCCGGCGAGGCGCCGCGGCGCGTGCTACACAGCGCCACGATCGACGGCGGGCGCACCTGGTCGGCGCCAGACAAGATCAAGGTCCCGAATCCGGATTCCGCGGTGGACCTGCTGCCGCTCGATCGCGGCCGGCTGCTCGCGGTGTTCAACGACCTGGACGACCACCGGTTCCGGCTCACCCTCGCGGTATCCGAGGACACGGGCAGGCACTGGCAATCCGTGCAGGTTCTGGAGGACCGCCCGGAGGGAGACTCGTCGCATCACGAGTACTCCTATCCCTGGCTGTTGCGCGCCGAGGACGGCGACTTCCACCTACTCTACACCTGGAACCGGCGCCGTATCAAGCACGTGCAGTTCAACCGAAGCTGGCTCGACCGGCGGATTGCCGGCCTCGCCGGCCGCGCGCGGACAGCGCCCCACCCCGGACAGGTGAGCCTGGAGGCGTCCGGCGTTCCCATGAAAGGCACCCCATGATGACCGATGTCCTCGCGCTGGCGGCAGCCGCCATGCTGCCGGTCACCCTGCTCGACGTGGCGTTGCGCCGCAAGCCTCGCCGATGGCGTATCGCCGTGACGCTGCTCGTCCTGGTCGCCCTGCTCGTGCCGTTCGGCGAGCGCTCGGCCGCGTTCTACATCCGCGGCGCCATCGGGAACCTCAGCATCGGATCCATGGCGATGATGGCCTACTGGTTCCTGCGCGCCTGGGGACCACCCTCGCTCGCCCGATTCGACCGCGAGCTGGTGTTCATGGCGGTGCCGCTCCTGGTGGTCGCGGCGGTCTTCTATCCGATGTCGCTCGGATTCACTGTCACGGATCCGTACGCTCACGGCTACTACCCGACCGTGCTCAGCGCTTTCCTGCTCTCGATCTTCTGCTGGGCGGTGCTGTCGGGCTGGTACCTGTCCGCCGCGGTCCTGGCATCGGCATTCATCGCGTTCGCCTTCGGCTGGCTGGAATCGGACAACTTCTGGGACTACCTGTTCGACCCGCTGCTCGTGGTGGCCGCGATCGTCTGCGTCGTGCTTCGGGGTCGGGAGTTCGCCGCGGCACCCTGGGCCAGCCTTTTCCCGCGGCGTTTCACCATCGCGAGCCTGGTCCTGGTGGCCGTCTTCCTTGCGTTCGCGGTAGTGCTCTCGCGGGCCAACCCGACCGCCTACATCGAGGACTTCAGCGCGGAGGACCATTTCATCGAGTGGTTCACTTCGCTGGTTCTCTTCGGCGCCTTCTGCGTGAGCGTGCACCGCCTGGTCGTCGCCAGGCACCTCTTCCCGTGGCGCGGCAAGGCGGTGCTTGCGTTCGTCGCGCTGCTCGCCCTCTTCGGGGCCGGCGAGGAGATTTCCTGGGGCCAACGGGTCTTCGACATCGAGACGCCGGCGGCGCTCAAGGCCCGAAACGCGCAGGAGGAACTGAACCTGCACAACCTCACCTTCGAGTTCCGCGGCGAGGTATACAAGGTGAACAAGGTGGTGTTCGGGCGCGGCCTCACCTTGGCGCTGCTCTTCTACCTCCTGGTCATGACGCCGCTGCACCGGCGCAACCCGCGGGTCCGGTCGCTGATCGACTCATGGGCGATCCCGATGCCGGCGCTGCATCATGTCGCCGCCTACATCGTGGTGGTGCTCGTGGTGGAGCTGCTGGTCGAGACCAGCCGGCGCGGCGAGATGACCGAGTTCGGCGGCGCCATCGTCTTCATGCTGAACGTGGTCTTCCCGGCGAACCGCGCGATCTATCGGAGCGGGCCTACTTCGCGAACAGCAACTGCGGCAGCCACAACACCGTCTGCGGCACGTAGGTGATCAGGAGCAGGACCCCGATCAGCGGGATGAACCACGGCAGCACCGCCGCCACCGTGCGCTCGAAGGAGATCCGCGCCACCTTCTGCAGGACGTAGAGCACCATCCCCACCGGGGGCGTGAGCAAGCCGATCATCAGGTTGAGCGTGAGGATCAGGCCGAAGTGGACCGGATCGATGTCGAGCCGTGCCAGGATCGGCATGAAGACCGGCACCAGGATGGTGATGGCTGCGATCGTCTCCATGAAGCAGCCGACGAACAGCAGGAACACGTTGGCCAGCAGCAGGAAGACCCAGGGGCTGGTGGTGAAGTTGAGCACCGCACCCGCGACCTGCTCGGTGATCTGGGTGGTGGTGAGCACCCAGCCGAACAGCGACGCCGCCGCGACGATGAAGAGCACCGTGGCGGTGGTCTCGATGGTCTCCATCGAGATCTTGACCAGCATGCGCCAGTTGAGCGTGCGGTACCAGACGAAGCCGAGGAAGAGCGCCCAGGCGACGGCCGCCACCGCCGCTTCTGTCGGCGTGAAGAGGCCGGACGCCATCCCGCCGATCAGGATGATCGGCGTCATCAGCGCCATGAACGCCTCGAACTTCAGCAGCCGGTCCACCGCAAGCACCACGGCAAGCGGCAGGCCGAACTTCATGAAGCCACCGAGATCGGGATCGCCCCACAGCACGTAGAGTGCCACGGCGGCGATCGCCACCGCGATCAGCTCGACGAAGGCCCGGCCCATGCGGTTCCACGAAAACGGGGTATCGCGGCCGTACTTCCGAACGTGGGCGAAGTAGGAAACCATCGCCATCATGACCAGGGCCATGATCACGCCGGGCAGCAGGCCGCCGGCGAAGAGTTGGCCGATCGAGACGTTGGCCTGCACACCGTAGATCACCAGCGGCAGCGACGGCGGAATGATCGGCCCGAGCGTGGAAGAGGCCGCGGTGATGCCCACCGCGAACTCGGTGCTGTAGCCGTGGTCCTTCATCGCCTTGATCTCGATGGTCCCCAGGCCACCGGCGTCGGCGATCGCGGTGCCGGACATGCCGGCGAACACCACCGAGCCGACCACGTTCACATGGCCGAGGCCGCCCTTGAGCCAGCCGACCAGCGAGAGCGCGAAGCCGAAGATCCGGTTCGTAATGCCGGCCGAGTTCATCAGGTTGCCGGCATAGATGAAGAACGGCACCGCGAGCAGCGGAAAGCTGTCGATGCCGCCCACCATCCGGTGCACGACCGACAGCAGCGGGATCGAGCCCTCGATCCAGATGTAGAGCAGCGAGCCGAGCGCCATCGCGATCGCGATCGGCAACCCGGTGGCCATCGCGGCCAGGAAAGACCCGAAGAACAATCCGTTCATTTAGTACGCTTCCTCGGGGCGCTCCAGCACGCTCCAGCCGCGGCGCCAGTGCAGCACCGCCACCTGAATGGCGCGGAAGGTCATGAGCACGAAGCCGGCGGCGACAAAGCCGTAGACGTAGCTCATCGGCCAGTCGATCACCGTCATCTGCAGGTTGTGCATGCGCGGGACCAGGTCGATCGAGAGCCAGCTCGCGAAGGCGAGAAACGCGATGCGCATGAGATCGACCAGCGTCGACAGGATTCGGCCGACGGGCGCCGGCAGGTAGCGGTAGAGGAACTCCACCTGGATGTGGGTGTTGCGCCGGACCGCCATCGAGGCGCCCAGGAAGGTCACGATGATCAGGAGATAGCGCGCGATCTCCTCCGTCCAGGAGGCGGAGTTCGCGAGCACGTAGCGGGTGAAGAACTGGTAGAAGACGTCCAGCGCCAGCAGCCAGAACATCGCCAGCGTGATCCAGTCCTCCCAGCGGTAGACCGACAGGTCCACCGCCGCGTCCTGCGCGTGCCAGTGGCCCTCCGCGTCAAGGACCGGACCGCCGTCTTCCGGGTCCGGTCCGTCCGTTGCCTGCTGCGCGCGCGCCTCCGTCATTCCGGGCTATTTGA
This sequence comes from Pseudomonadota bacterium, assembly GCA_023388075.1. Lineage (GTDB taxonomy): Bacteria > Pseudomonadota > Gammaproteobacteria > Burkholderiales > Burkholderiaceae_E > Lautropia. Next base: position 4,349 of record JAEWGX010000133.1, on the reverse strand, counting down.
TGGCCTGGATCTTGTCGAAGTCCGCCTGCTGGAACCCCATGGACTTGAGCGGCACGTTCTTCAGGACGGTCTGCTGGAAGTCCTTGCGGTCCACCTCGTGCACGGCGAGGCCTTCCTTCTTGAAGAAGTCCACCAGCTCGCCCTCGCGCTGCTTGATCTTGGCGGAGGCGCGGGCCGCGGCTTCCAGGGCGACCTCGGTGAAGATCTTCTTCTCGTCGTCCGAAAGCTTGTTCCAGACGTGCGGCGCGACCTGGGTCACCAGGCCGTCGACGATGTGCCCGGTCAGCATGATGTGCTTCTGCACCTCGTAGAACTTCTTCGCCTCGATGGTCGGCAGCGGATTCTCCTGCGCTTCCACCGTGCCGTTCTGCAGGGCGAGGTAGACCTCCGCGAAGGCGATCGGCGTGGGGTTGGCGGCGCAGGCGCGGGGCGTGGCCATGTACGCCGCGACGTCCGGCACCCGGATCTTGAGCCCCTTCATCCCGGCGCAGTCCTTGAAGGCCCGGTTCGAGGTGGTGTGTCGCGCGCCGTAGTAGGTGTAGGCGATCATCGCGATGCCGGTCTTCTTGCGGTACTCCTCGGCCATCTCCTTGAAGAGGTCGCTCTTGGAGAAGGCGAGCAGGTGATCGCCGTCACGGAAGATGAACGGGTAGTAGGCGATGCCGATGCGCGGATAGGACCGGGCGGCGAACGACGGGCCGCTGATGATCATGTCGACCGTGCCGAGCGACAGGCCCTGGTTGATGTCGGTCTCCTTGCCGAGGGAGGAGGCCGGGAACACCTGGATGTCGAACTTGCCGTTGGTGCGCTTCTTGATCTGCTCGGCCGCCCATACCGACTCCGTGTGGTACGGCTCGCTCACCTCGTAGACGTGCGCCCACTTGATCTTGGTCTGCGCGACCGCCTCGCCCATGACGCCGGGCATGAGCCCGCTGGCGAGCACGGCAGCGGCTGACAGCGCGAGCGCCACGGCGCTGCGCCGTGGCCAGAATCCTTTCCTCGATTTCATCGTCTCCCCCGGTTTCTGAGCCGCCCCACATACGGGGGCGGCGGTTAGTTTATTCAGAATCCCGGGACGACACCATGGTGAGTTCGCCCTGGGGAAACCCTAGGCGCCGCCGCGGCGTTCAACTCAACCGCCACCCCAGCGTCTCCCCGGAGGCGAGCGGCACGATCTCCGCTGCCCCGAACGGCAGGGCCTCGGGCACGGTCCAGGATTCGCGCACGAGCGTGACGGATCCGCTGTTGACGGGCAGGCGGTAGAACGCCGGGCCGTGGCGGCTGGCGAAGCCCTCCATGCGGTCCAGGGCGCCGGCGGCCTCGAACGCGGTCGCGTAGAGCTCGAGGGCATGCGGCGCGGTGTAGCAACCGGCACAGGCGGCGGCATGCTCCTTGAGCGCCCGGGCATGCGGGGCGCTGTCGGTACCGAGAAAGAAACGCGGACTGCCGCTGGTCGCCGCGGCCACGAGCGCCTGGCGATGTGTCTCGCGCTTGAGAACCGGCAGGCAGTACCAGTGGGGACGCAGGCCACCGGTGAAGAGCGCGTTGCGGTTGTAGAGCAGGTGCTGCGGCGTGATGGTGGCGGCCAGGGTGCCGTCCGCCGCATCGGCATCGCGCACGTACTCCGCCGCCTGCCTCGTGGTGAGGTGCTCGAGGACCACCCGCAGGCCCGGCATGCGCCGCCGCAGCGGCTCGAGCACCCGATCGATGAACACGGCCTCCCGGTCGAACACGTCGATGTCCGGATCCATCACCTCGCCGTGGACCAGAAGCGGCAGGCCGGTGGCCTCCATCGCCTCGAGGACGGACTGCACCCGCGCCAGGTCGCGTACGCCCGCATCCGAGTTGGTCGTGGCACCCGCCGGATACAGCTTGATGCCATGGACGATGCCGCTCCTGGCGGCTTCGCGCACCGCCGCGGGCGTCGTGCTCTCGGTGAGATAGAGCGTCATGAGCGGCTCGAACGACGCTCCCTCCTCGTCGCGGGGCAGCGCCGCGAGGATGCGCTCCCGGTACGCCCTTGCCATCGTCACCGTCGTGACCGGTGGCTTCAGGTTCGGCATCACGATGGCACGGCGGAACTGCCGCGCGCTCGCGCCCACCACGGCGCCGAGCGCCTCGCCGTCGCGCAGGTGCAGGTGCCAGTCGTCCGGTTGAGTGATGGTGATGCGGTCCATGCTGCTCGCTGCCTGTCCGGCCACCTGGCCGGAAATGAAAGAAGCCACCGAGCGCCGGCACGGCTCCCGATGGCTTCCGGGTCGCGCGTCCCCAGCGGGGACGCCCGGGTTCAGTCGGCGTAGACGCCGGCCTTCTTGATCACCGGCTCCCAGCGGGCGATCTCGGACTTGAGCTTCTCGGTGACCGCCTCGGGGGTCTGCTGCTCCTTCGAGTAGAGCACGGCGCCAAGCTCGGAGAAGCGCTTCTGGAGGCCCGGGTCGGCCAGCGCCTGCTGCGCGGCGGCGACGAGCTTGTCGACCACCGGCTTGGGCGTGCCCTTGGGAGCGTAGAGCGCGTGCCAGATGCCGATCTGCAGGTCGGCCAGGCCCGACTCCTTGGCGGTCGGCAGGTCCGGGAAGGTGGGCAGGCGCTCGGCGGACGTCACCGCATACGCCTTGATCTTGCCAGACTTGATCTGCTGGGTCGTGTTGGTGGTCTGGTCGCACATCAGGTCCACCTGCCCGCCCATGAGGTCGGTCAGGGCCGGCGCGGTGCCCTTGTAAGGAACCGGCGTGAGCTGGCGATCGATCGCGGTCATGAACATCAGCCCGCACAGGTGCGAGGCGGCACCGATGCCGGCGTTGGCCAGCGTGATCTTGGCGGAGTTCTTCTTGACGTAGTCGAGCAGCTCCTTGAAGTCCTTGGCGGGGAAATCCGCCTTGGTCACGATCGTCATCGGCACGTCGTTGATCAGCGCGATCGGCTGGAAGTCTTCAACCGAGCTGTAGGGCAGCTTGCGGTAGAGGGTGGGCTGCGTCGACATGCCGATGTGGTGCACCAGCAGCCGGTAGCCGTCGTTCGGGGCGCGAGCGACGTCGGCCGCGCCGATCGTGCCGCCGGCACCCGGCTTGTTCTCCACGACGACCGACGCGCCGAGCGGCTTCTCCATCGCCGCGGCGAGCGAGCGCGCCACGATGTCGGTCGGGCCACCGGCCGCGAACGGGACGACGACGGTCACCGGGCGGGTGGGAAAGTCCTGCGCGGCGGCCGGCAAGGCCCCCAGCCCAAGCGCCGCCCCGGCGGTAAGGGTAACGATCAGCTTCTTCATCTTCTCAATGACTCCTGCTTTTGATGACAGCGAAAGGAGGAAATTTTTCGGATCCGGCCGCGATGGTATCCGGATCCGGCGATCATGCCGCGAGCGCGGCAACGATGGCGTCCCCGACGGCGGCGGTACCGGCCGAGCCGCCCATGTCGGGCGTGCGCGGTCCGTTGGCAGTGACCTGCTCGATCGCGGCCAGGACCCGGTCGTGCGCGTCGGGATGGCCCAGATGCTGCAGCATCATTGCCGCGCACCACACCTGGCCGATCGGGTTGGCGATGCCCTTGCCGGCAATGTCGGGCGCCGAGCCGTGCACCGGCTCGAAGAGCGAGGGGAACCGGCGCTCCGGGTTGATGTTGGCCGAGGGGGCGATGCCGATGGTGCCGGTGCACGCCGGCCCGAGATCCGAGAGGATGTCGCCGAACAGGTTGCTCGCCACCACGACGTCGAACCAGTGGGGATTGCGCACGAAGTGCGCGGTCAGGATATCGATGTGGAACTTGTCCAGCTTCACGTCCGGAAAGGCCTTGGCCATTTCCGCGACCCGCTCGTCCCAGTACGGCATCGAGATGAAGATGCCGTTCGACTTGGTCGCGGAGGTCAGGTGCCGCTTGGGGCGGCTCATCGCGAGCTCGAAGGCGTACTTCAGCACACGATCCACGCCCACCCGCGTGAAGATGCTTTCCTGGATCACCACCTCGCGCTCGGTGCCGGGGAACATGCGGCCTCCAAGGGAGGAGTACTCGCCCTCGGTGTTCTCGCGCACCACGTAGAAGTCGATGTCGCCGGGCTGTCGGTTGGCCAAAGGACACGGCACCCCGGGCATCAGCCGGACAGGGCGCAGGTTGATGTACTGGTCGAATTCGCGGCGAAAGAGCAGCAGCGAGCCCCAGAGCGAGATGTGGTCCGGCACCGTCGCCGGCCAACCGACGGCGCCGTACAGGATGGCGTCATGGTCCCCGATGCGCGACTTCCAGTCGTCCGGCATCATCTTCCCGTGCTTCGCGTAGTAGTCGCAGCTGGCGAAATCGAAGTGATCCAGCTTCAGGGTCATGCCCTCCTGGCGGGCGACGGCCTGGAGGACCTTGAT
>JAEWGX010000024.1 GCA_023388075.1 Pseudomonadota bacterium | reverse complement strand
TTCTGGGCGCTGCGCGAGAACATCTCCGAGGCGCAGAGCGCCGAGGGCAAGAACATCAAGCACGACATCTCGGTGCCGATCTCGCGCATTGCCGACTTCATCGAATCGACCGACGCGGCGATCCAGGCCGCGCATCCCGCCGCCCGGATGATCGTCTTCGGCCACCTCGGCGACGGAAACCTGCACTACAACGTCTCGCCGCGCCGCGATGTCGCCTCGGTGGACGACGAGACCTTCGCGGCGCTCGAGGGCCCCATCAACCGGATAGCGCACGACGCGGTGGTTCGCTTCGGGGGCTCGATTTCGGCCGAGCACGGGCTCGGGATCCTGCGACGCGACGAGGCGGCACGCTACAAGCAGCCCGTCGAGGTGGCGATGATGCGCGCCGTCAAGCGGGCGCTGGATCCGGAAGGCCTGATGAATCCCGACAAGCTGCTGCCGGCGGAATAGGGGCTCCCCCAGGGAAGCTGCCGCAGCGGGCCGCCCTACCGCGCCAGCTCCACCGCCACGTCCCGGTAGTCCGCCCGGTCCAGCCACAGATAGAGACAGGCGGGCGTCATGACCTGAGCCTGCAGCCTTTCCCGGGGCGGCGGGATCGCGGTCAACCGCAGGCCCAGCACGCCGGCACGGATCGGCAGGTCGGACTCCTCCACCACGATCCGGTAGCCCGGATTCGGGAGCTCCCCGGCGCGGGCGAGCACCACCGACTCGCCGGCGTCGAACCCGGGTCGCCAGTCGGCAAGCGCCGCGCGCGCCGGCGGCGCGAGCTCGGCCAGGTGGTCGTCCCAGGCGTCCTTCGCGCGAAATGCCACCGCGCCCGCCTCCGCCCGCGCGCGGTCGGGACAGGCGCTCGACTGGCTCGCGAGCACCCGAGCCTTGGCCTCCAGGACCGGGAAGGCCGACGGCGAAGGCTGGGATCCGGCGCGGCAGCCGGCGACCGCGACGCCGAGGCCCGCGGCCAGGACCGCAATGGCCGACGATGTCCTCATCGGCGCCCGGTCGCGATCGAATCCGGGCTCACGCCGCCGAGCGGCGCGAGCGGGAAGTCGATGCCGGTCAGGTTGCCCGTGGGCAGGAGCACCTCGAGCTCGCCGGAAAGCATCGGATAGGCGCCACAGGCCTCGCCCGCGCTGCAGATCCCGCCGTTGTTGTCGATGTCGCTGCCGGCGATGACCGAGATCGCCACCGTGCCCGGCACCGCCACCGAATAGCGGTAGACGCCGTCCACCGGCTGGGGCACCGCGGCGCTGGCCACCACCCGCCGCTGCGGATCCTCGGCGTCGACGACCAGCACGTACGCCGGACCCAGGCTGCCCTTCGCGGCGTTGGCCGCGCGACGCTCGATCGCGACCTGCACCGTGATCATCCGCTGCGAAGAGAGCCGGACGAGGACGTTCGGGAATGCGCTGCTGCCCACCTGCATCAGGTCACGATTGGCGCGGATCCGGTAGGTGCCCAGACGAGTTGCGGGATCCACCGAACCGGGGGCGCGTGCCTCCACCGAGATGAGCGGCGAGTCGGTCGTGATCGAATCCACCCGCTCGTCGGTCTGCCCCACCGCCTGGATCACCAGGTCCGCCTCGGTGCGCAGGCTGCCCAGGCCGATGGTGCTCGGCTGAGCCTCGATCCGGCCGGACGGCACGGGGGCCGGCGTGCCGCCGCCACGCCGCGCGAGCGCGGCTTCCACCGCCTTGCGGGCATTGACCAGACCGAAGCCGAAGAACGCATCGCGCCCGGCATCTCCGAGGTCGTCGACGATCTGGCCGCTCGCCACCAGCGACTCCAGGTCCTGCGGCATGAGGGTCGGATCCACCCAGCGCATCAGCGCGAGGACGCCGGCCACGTGCGGCGCCGCCATCGAGGTGCCCTGCAGGTTGGTGTACCCCGGCAATCGCCTGCCGTCGGGTTCGTTGCTGGCCGAGGTGCTGTAGACGCCGTCGGCGAGGCCGGTGCCGGTGGTCGACTGCGTGAGATCGCCGCCCGGCGCCGCGATGAACGCCTCCGGGCCGCCGTTGGAATACGGCGCGCGCCGGTTGCCGGCGTCCGTGGCGGCCACCGCGAACACGCCGGGGCAGTTGGCCGGGAACGAGACCGGGTGCAGCGTCGTGCGGCGCGAATCGTTGCCCGCGGCGGCGACGATCGCGGCGCCGGTCGCCCGCACCTGGGTGAAGAGCTCCGCGAACTGCGGCTGGCAGGCGATGCCGGCCGCCCCCAGGCTCAGGTTGATCACCTCCGCGCGACGCGGCGGCGAAACGCCGGCATCGTTCGGCAGGCCCGCGGCGAAGCGCACGCCCTGGAGGATGTCGTAGAGGCTGCCGGAGCCGTCGATGCCAAGCACGCGCACGGGCATGACCCGCGCCACCGGTGCCACGCCGGCGACGCCGATGCCATTGAACGTCTGCGCCGCGACCGTGCCGGCGACGTGGGTGCCGTGGAAGGAATGGCTCGGCATGAGCGAGGCGTCGTCGGGGTTCGCATCGATGCCGCCGCCGTCCCCGGCGCTTTGCGAATTGGCGACGAAATCGTAGCCGGAGACCAGCTGACTGGCGAGATCGGGATGGTCGGCCACGACCCCGGTATCCACCACCGCGACGATCGGCGCCGGCGAAGCGGAGAGATCGACGCCCTGCAGCGCGGCCGCGGCGGCCGGCAGGTTGATCGCCTCGTAGTGCCAGCGCTGCTTCACATACTCGCGGTCGTTGGGCGGGAACGATCCCATCGACCGGGTCTGCAGCGCCTGCAGCCGGAAGTTCGGGACGGCCCAGTCGTACTGGCCGCTGGCCACCAAGCGCTTGGCGAAGTCGACAGTCTCCAGCCGTGCCTGCGTCTGCGCAGGCAGCAGCGAACGCCACCGCCCGATCTGCGCCGCGGCCTCGCGCCGGGCATCGGCGGCGGCGATCGGACGGCCGCTGGCAGTGGCGGCGGCCGCGGCCTTCGTCGCGAGGCTCAGCGCGGCGGCGGCGCGGTCTGCCGGCGCCGATGGCAACCGGACCAGCACCGGGCCCTCTCGCGCCGGGTCGCCCCGGACCAGCTGGACGTCGTCCAGCGACTTGCCGGTCGCCGCGGCGGCGTGACGGATTGGCGGGGCCGGCTGCGCGACCACCTCCCCGGGAATCGCCAGGTCGGAGGCGCCGGTCGCGTTGCCGCAGTGGGTCCCGGACCCCGGAGCGCCGATGCGGAGCTGGTAGATGCTGCCGCCGCTGCTGGTGTCGGGATAGACCTGGACGGAAACGAAGTACTCGCCGCTCGCGGAGATGCGCACGCATTCGTACTTGTTCAGGCCGATGGACTGGCCGACGACGGCGCGGGTGGCCGGGTCCCAGACGAACAGGTCGAGATCGAACTGGCGCGGGTCTGCCGCGAACTCGAGCTCCACCACCTGGCCTTCCTCGAGCTGCAGCCGATACCCGTCGACGACGTCGCCGGCGGGATGCACCGGCCCGCTCGGTCCGCCGCCGGGCATCGCGAGGTAGCCGATGAGCTGGACGGGATTCGGCAGGGACTGCGCGGTTTCGAAGCTGCCGTTGTCGACCCGGCCCGGCTGCGTGGGATCGTTGGTGTCGGAATCGACCGCGCTGGTCTCGGTCACGCTGATGGTGCCGGAGACCGTGTAGGCATTGCCCGGCGGTGACGGGGCCGACGGGCTGGGTGACACCGCCGTGGGGGAATCGCCGCCGCCACCACACCCGCCCGCAAGCGCGGCGGCGACGAGCGCGCTGGCGAGCGCGAGCCCGGCGGGCCGGGCGCGGCACCCGGGGACGGCGGAATCGGCCGCGGCTCGGCGTTGGCTGGTTGTCTTTCTCATCGGCACTACTTCGGCGTCTTCCCGGGCGTGCGGCGGGCGCCTGCCTGCTCTCCTGCTTCGGCTAGTATAGGCAGCGCTGCCGGTTCCGTGGCCCGATGCGGTGTCGGACCGGTTGGCGTTTGCGAGGTGCGCGCCGGCGACTGTCGGCACGCGTTCCAGCATCTCAATTCAAACCGTGGGCGAGGGAGACCGTAGTGGCAAACGAAGCAGGCAAGGCGGCGGCAGGCGCGCAGCAGGGAAGAAGTGGCGGCCCGCGGGGTGGCCAGGGGAAAGTCGCCATCATCACCGGCGCCGGCAGCGGCATCGGCCGGGCGGTCGCCCTCGCCTTCCTGGCCGACGGCTACAAGGTCGGACTCGCCGGACGACGGCTCGATGCGCTCCAGAAGACGATCGAGCTCGCCGGGGCCAACGACGCGAACGCGCTCGCGGTGCCGACCGACGTGGCCGACCCCAAGGCGGTCGACGCGCTCTTCGACCGGACCGTGGCCGCGTTCGGCCGGCTCGACGTGGTGTTCAACAACGCCGGCATCGGCGCGCCCGGGATCAACCTGGAGGACCTCACGCCGGAGCAGTGGCAGGCGGTGGTGGCGACCAACCTGAGCGGACCCTTCTACTGCACGCAGGCCGCGTTCCGGGTGATGAAGGCGCAGCAGCCCCGCGGCGGCCGCATCATCAACAACGGCTCGATCTCCGCCCACGCGCCACGGCCGAACTCGATGCCCTACACCGCCACCAAGCACGGGGTGACCGGGCTCACCAAGTCGGCGTCGCTGGACGGCCGCAAGTACGACATCGCGGTGGGACAGATCGACATCGGCAATGCGCTCACGGAGATGGCCCAGCGCATGACCGAAGGCGTTCCCCAGGCGGATGGACGCATCGCGGTCGAGGCCGTGATGGACGTTCGCCACGTGGCCGAGGCGGTGCTGCACATGGCGTCGCTGCCGCTGGAGGCCAACGTGCAGTTCATGACCGTGATGGCGACCAAGATGCCCTTCGTCGGACGCGGCTAGGCGTCGGCGTCCGGGAGCCGGGGCGGCGCCTTCCGGGGCCGGGCGCCGTCTAGAAGCTGGAGCCGGGCTCCTTCAGGAACGCGAGCTCCTCCTCGGTGCTTTTCCGCCCCAGGATCTGGTTGCGATGGGGAAAGCGTCCGAACCGGCGGACGATCGCCTCGTGCTGCAGGGCGTAGTCGTAGGATTGCGCGGCCACGGAAGACTCCTCGGCGAGCGCCCGGAAGAGCTCGACGCAGCGCTCCTGCTCTGCCAGGGATTCCGCGTGCATCAGCGGCATGTACACGAAGATGCGCTGCACCGGCGCGAGTGCCCGCTCCTCGGGCGTGCCGATCAGCGCGTGGCTGGTGGCCAGCGCGATCGGATCCAGGGCGAACGCCGAAGGCCGGTCGCGCCAGGCATTGCGCGAGAACTGGTCGCACACGATGATCCGCGCCAACGCCTGGCGCGTCGGATCGTCGCCGTGCGGCAGCGCCTTCACCGCATCGGGCCCGCCGCGCAAAGCCAGGTCGAGCAACCCACCGAAGCGCTGCGCCACCAGCGCATCGAACGCCGGGTCCTTGCGGAACCACTTCGGATCGGGCTGCAGGTGGCCGGGCGTGCCGGGCTTGCCGAACCAGAAGTCCAGCACGTCGTCGGCCGACGGCAGGTCCTCCGGCGCTCGAGTGCTCGTCTCGCTCATGTGCTGGCCCCGAAGACCTCGTTGATCTGCTGTGTCACCCGCACGAAGGTGGTGCACTTCGACAGGTCCTTCAGCTTGCGCGCGCCGACATAGGTGCAGGCCGAACGCAGCCCTCCGAGGATGTCCTGCACCGTGGCATCGACCGGTCCGCGGGCGGGCAGCAGCGTGGACTTGCCTTCGGAGGCGCGGTAGCGGGCGACGCCGCCGGCGTAGCGGGTCATCGCCTCCTCCGAGCTCATGCCGTAGAAGAGGCGGTAGGTGACGCCGTCGCGCTCGACGATCTCGCCGCCGGATTCGTCATGGGCGGCGAACATGCCGCCCAGCATGACGAAGTCCGCGCCGCCGCCGAAGGCCTTGACCACGTCGCCTGGCACCGTGCAGCCGCCGTCGCCGCAGATATGGCCGCCCAGGCCATGCGCCGCATCGGCGCACTCGATGATCGCGGAGAGCTGCGGGTAGCCGACGCCTGTCATCTTGCGGGTGGTGCAGACCGAGCCCGGGCCGATCCCCACCTTGACGATGTCCGCGCCGGCCAGGATCAGCGCCTCCGTCATGTCGGCGGTCACCACGTTGCCGGCCATCAGCGCCACGTCCGGATAGCGCTCGCGAAAGCGCTTGACGAAGTCCATGAAGAGCTCGGTGTAGCCGTTGGCGACGTCGATGCACACCCACCGGATGGCATCGCCGGTCTGGCTGCGGACCTGCTCGAATTTCTCCAGGTCCCGCTCCAGGATACCGAGCGAATAGAACGCGTGGCGCGCGGCGCCATCGCGCTCCTGGTTGAAGAACGCGACCATCTCGGGCACCGGATAGTGCTTGTGGATCGCGGTCAGGATCTGGTGCCTGGCGAGGGCGCGCGCCATCTCGAAGGTGCCCACTGTGTCCATGTTGGCCGCGATGATCGGCACCACCGGCATCTCCAGCCGCGCATGGCGAAAGCTGTACTGCCGGTCCAGGTCGACGTTGGCCCGGCTGCCCAGCGTCGAGCGCTTGGGCCGCAGCAGCACGTCCTTGAAGTCGAGCTTGACGTCGCTTTCGATTCTCATGTCGCTTGTCCAGGGAGGCGATTGCCGGTGCCGGGGGGCGGTCCGGGGCGGTTAACATTGCCGCTGCACGTGCCGGCCGGACCGGCGCATGGGCCTGACGCCCGCTCACCATTGTAGGAGAAGCCATGCACGACCACGGCGGATACCGCAGGCTCGGCCGCAGCGGCCTGGAGGTGTCCACGCTCTGCGTCGGCACGATGATGTTCGGCGACCGCACCGACGAGGAGGAGGCGCGCGCCATCCTCGCCATCGCCCGCGACCGCGGCATCAACTTCATCGACACCGCCGACGTCTACAGCCTGGGTGAATCCGAGCGGATCACCGGCCGCCTGATAGCCGCCGAGCGCGGGCACTGGGTGCTCGCCACCAAGGTCGCCAACCCGATGTCGCGCGACCCCGGCCGCCGCGGCCTGTCGCGGCGCTGGATCATGCGGGCGATCGACGACTCGCTGCAGCGACTCGGCACCGACCACGTCGACATCTACTACCTCCACAAGGAAGATCACGACACGCCGCTCGCCGAGACCGTCGCCGCCCTGGGCGACCTGGTGAGAGCCGGCAAGATCCGCTACTACGGCGTGTCCAACTACCGCGCCTGGCGGATCGCGGAGATCGTGCGGATCGCCGCGGACCTGGGCGTTCCGCCTCCGGTGGTCTGCCAACCCTACTACAACGCCATGAACCGCATGCCGGAAACCGAGGTGCTGCCCGCCTGCGGCCACTACGGCATCGGCGTCGCCTGCTACTCGCCGATCGCCCGCGGCGTGCTCACCGGCAAGTACCGGCCGGGCGAGCCGCCGCCCGAGGACACGCGGGCGGGGCGCCAGGACAAGCGCCTGATGCAGACCGAGTGGCGCGAGGAGTCGCTCGCGCTCGCCGCCACCATCGCGGACCATGCCGGGAAGCGGGGCATGAGCCCGGCGCAGTTCGCGGTGAACTGGGTGCTGAACAACCGCCTGGTCACCTCGGCGATCGTGGGCCCGCGCACCGCCGAGCAGATGATGGAGTACGTCGGCGCGCTCGACCACCGTTTCGAGGCGCAGGACGAGGCCCTGGTGGATTCGCTGGTGCCCGCCGGCCATCCTTCCACCCCGGGCTACTCGGACCCGGCGTACCCGATCGAGGGCCGGCAATCGCGCGCGGGATGACCGGGGGCATGCGCCTTTCGGTCCGGCAGGCGGCCCGCCGGCCCATCGCCCGCTCTCCCGTGGCGGCATTGCTTCCGGCCGTGCTGCTCGCCTGCGGGCTGCTTCTCGGCGGACCGCCGGCCGCCGCGCAGAGCCTGCGCGAGACGGTGGCGACCGCCCTGCAGAACAACCCCAAGGTGCTCGGCGCGCGCACTTCCGCGCAGGCGATCAGCCACGAGGTCACCGGCGCGAGGAGCCAGATGAACGCCCGCTACGGGTTGATCATCGAGCCGGCCTATGGCTACGTGCGGGAGTCCGGCAGCAACTCCCGCGGGGACCTGGGCGTCCAGGCCATCAAACCACTCTATGACTCCGGAAGGACCGATAACGAGATAGCGCGCCAGCGGGCCCGGCTGGCCGGCGCGAACCAGGACCTGGAGCGGGCGCGAGCCGAGGTCGCGCTGGAGGTCGCCGACGCCTACGTGGAGGTGATCAAGCAGCACGCGCTGACCGAGCTCGCCGACGACTATGTCGGCGCGATCGAGTCGCTCAACCGGCGGGTGCAGGAGATCGTCAGGCACGACCGCGGCCGCGGCTACGACCTGCTGCAGACCCAGTCGCGGCTGCAGCAGGCGCGGCTCGCGCGGGCTTCGCGCGAAGGCACGCTGCTGGAAAGCCAGGCGACCCTGGCCCAGCTGGTCGGCCGGCCGGTGATGAAGCTGACCGAACCGCCGGCACCGCGAGGGCTGCCGCCCTCGCTCGATGCCGCGCTCGCGGCGCTCGACAACCATCCGGCCGTGCTCGCCGGCATGGCGGAGGTCGAGGCGGCTCGCCGCGCGGCGGCCGTCGCCAACGCCTGGGACAAGCCGGCCATCAGCGCGCGCGCGCGCGTCCACAGCCCCGAGTACCCGCTGGGCAACCGCCAGTGGTTCGGCGGCTACGACGTCGGCTTCGTGACCGACTGGAATCCGTTCGACGGCGGGGCCGGTGCCGCCCGTGCCGCCGCCGCGAACGAGCAGATCCGGGCCGCCGAGGAGGACGCGGCCGCCACCCGCCGCGAGATCGCCACCGAGGTGGCCCGGCACTGGACGCAGATGGAATCGCGGGCACGGCGGACCGGGTCGCTCGACGACCTGGTCGAGGGCGCGCGCAAGGTCCGCGCCGCCTACTGGGAGCAGTTCCAGATCGGCAAGCGCAGCATCATCGACCTGCTGAACGCGGAGAACGAGACCTACCAGTCCAGGATCTCCGCCATCACCGAGCGCATCGAGCTGCTCCAGGTGAGGTACCGGCTCCTCGGATCGCTCGCCCTGCTCGCCGGATTCCTGGACATCCCGGCCGCGACCCCGGTTTCCGAGCCGGACGGCGCGGCCGCGCCCGATGTCCGCAAGCTACCCGAGCTCCGTTAGAGCCGGCACTCGAATCCAGGAGGCGCCCGCGCCCCGTGTGTTGCGCCCGGTTCACGGATGCAGGCCGGGGAGATCGTCGAAGTGATGGGAGAATAGCGGGTTCCCGACGCAACGGAGCCGAATGGAATCAGTCGTCAGCCCGGGCAAGCCGGTACCTTCCGCGCCCCGGCCAGCATCGGCGGCCCCTGCCGCCGCCGGCACCGCCGCCACGGGCGGTCGTGCGGCGTTCGCGACCCCGCTGCCGGATCCGCTGCTCACCGCGCTCAGTCAGCTTCTCGGCATCTTCGGCACGGCCCGCAGCGAGGACGCGCTCGCCTCGGGCATTCCGCACGAGCGCCCGCTGCAGCCGGCCGGCTTCTCGCGCATCGCCGAGGCCCACGGCTGCAAGGTCCGGATCCAGTCGCGGCGCATCGACCAGATCTCGGACCTGCTGCTGCCAGTGATCCTGCTGCTGGACCGGCAGCAGGCGTGCCTGCTCCTCTCCAGGCGCGGCGACCGCGTGGTGGTGCTGCCGTGCGAGGCAGGCGCCATCGAGGTGGAGATCGGGCTCGACGAGCTCCTCGCCCGCTACGTCGGCACCTGCATCTTCGTGCGGCCGGCCATCCACGTCGAGGACCGCAGCATCGTCGAGGCCCGGCCGAGCGGCGAGGACTGGTTCTGGAAGACGATCTGGCGCTACAAGGGCTACTACGCGCAGGCGGCCGCCGCGGCCTTCCTGGTGAACGTGTTGGCGCTCGCGACCACCTTCTTCACGATGAATGTCTACGACCGGGTGATCTCCAACCAGGCGTACGTCACCCTCTGGACGCTCGCCGCCGGCGTGATGGTGGCGATGAGCTTCGAGTACCTGGCGCGCAACCTCCGGAGCTGGCTGCTGGACAACGCCGGCAAGAAGGCGGACCTGCTGCTCGGGTCGGCGCTGTTTCGCCAGGCCATGATGTCGCGCCTGGAGCACCGGCCGCAGTCGGCGGGCGCCTACGCCAACATGCTGCGCGAGTTCGAGTCGGTCCGTGACTTCGCCACGTCCGCGACGCTCGCCACCATCAGCGACCTGCCCTTCATGCTGCTCTTCGTCTGGGTCATCTACCTGATCGCGGGGCCGCTCTTCTGGGTGCCGCTCGCGGCGCTGCCGGTGCTGATGCTGGTGGGCGGCCTCGCGCAGTTCCCGCTCTCGCGCTACGTCAACGAGAACCTGCGCGAAGGCTCGGTCAAGCACGGCATCCTGGTGGAGGCGCTCGAGAGCGCCGAGACGATCAAGGCGCTGCGGGGCGAGAGCCAGATGCAGGCGAAGTACGAGCGGTCCGCGGCGCTCACCGCGCGCACGGCGATGAAGAGCCGCACGGTCACCGCGCTGGTCTCCAACTTCACCACCTTCGTGCAATCGCTCTGCACCGTCGCGATCGTCACCTGGGGCGTCTACCTGATCGGCGACGGCGAGCTCACGATGGGCGCGCTGATCGGCGCCGTGCTGCTCTCGAGCCGCACCATCGCGCCGGCCGCGTCGATCACCGCGCTCGCCGTGCGCTACCAGCAGGCGCGCACCGCCCTGCGTTCGCTCAACCGCGTGATGGCGACGCCCACGGATCGGGACTCGGCGCGCAACTACCTGCACAAGCCGACCGCCGCGGGCTCGCTCACGGCCACCGGCGTGGGCTTTCACTATGCGACGCTGCCCGGCACCACCCCCCGGGAAAGCGTCTCGGACATCTCCCTTCAGCTCAATCCCGGCGAGCGGGTCGCCGTGCTCGGCCGCATCGGCAGCGGCAAGTCCACGCTGCTCAAGGTGCTCGCCGGCCTCTACCAGCCCACCCGCGGCTACGTCCGGCTCGACGGGGTCGACCTGCAGCAGATCGAGCCGGCCGACGTGCGCCGCCACGTCCTCTACGTGGGCCAGGACGCGCGCCTGCTGTTCGGCTCGCTGCGCGAGAACCTCAAGGCGGGCAATCCGCACATCGACGACGAATCGATGATGCGGGTAGCCGACGCCTTCGGCGTGCACCAGTTCGCGAGTGCCCATCCGTACGGCTACGACATGCCGATCGGCGAGCGCGGCGAGGGGCTCTCCGGCGGCCAGCGGCAGGCCGTCGCGCTCGCCCGCGCCGTGCTTGCCAATCCGACGGTGATGCTGCTCGACGAGCCCACCAGCGCGATGGACAACGGCAGCGAGGCGATCGCGATGGCCGCGCTCGCGCGCCTGTGCGTCGGCAAGACGATGGTGTTCGTGACGCACAAGCTGCAGTTGCTCGAGCATGTCAATCGCGTCGTCATCCTCGATGCCGGCGTGCGCGTGGCCGACGGTCCCAAGGAAGCCGTGCTCCAGGCGCTGAAGGAAGGCAAGATCCAGGGGGCTCGCCGTGGCTGACGCGCCCCGCAGCCAGCCCCCGGGCGGCTCCGCCGTGTCGCCCGCCGGCGCGCCGGCATCCGTGATGGCCGCGGCTCCCCCCGCAAGCGCCGCAAGCGCCACGTCCCCCGCGGCCGGCAAGCTGGCGCCGGCACCGCGCGCCGCGGTGGCACCGCTCCAGGACCGCTCGGCCTTCGCGGCACCGGACTACCGCGGCAGCGGCAGCGATTTCGACTTCATGCGCGACATGCAGCAGGCGATGGTGAACGATCGCCAGTGGGGCGCGTTCCTGCTGCTCGCGCTGATGTTCGCGCTGCTCGCCTGCGCCGCGGTCTGGGCGAGCAGCAGCACCCTGGAGGAGATCACCAAGGGCGACGGACGGATCATCCCGTCCAGCCGCGAGCAGGTGATCCAGTCGCTGGAAGGCGGCATCCTGCAGGACATGATGGTCCGCGAAGGCGACATCGTCACCGCCGGCCAGCCGCTGCTGCGCATCGACGAGACCAAGGCACGGTCCTCCTACCAGGAAGGCTACAGCAAGGCGATCGGCCTGAAGGCGGCCGCAGCCCGCCTGCGGGCGGAGTCGCGCGGGACCGCCCTGGTGTTCCCGCCGGAGGTGCTGGCGGACGCGGAGGTGGTGAAGAACGAGACCGACACCTACAACGCCCGCAAGGAGGCGCTCGACCAGGCGGTGGCGACCGCTTCTTCCAGCCGCGCGCTGATCGCCCGCGAGATCGCGATCACCGAGCCGATGGTGAAGAAGGGCCTGGTGGCGGAGATCGAGCTGCTGCGCCTGCGCCGGCAGTTCAACGACCTGCAGGCGCAGATGCAGGAGCGGGTGAGCAAGTACCGCATCGACGCGGCCAACGAGCTGAGCAAGGTGGAGTCCGAGCTCGCCCAGACCCAGGAGATCCTCACCGCGCGCCAGGACCAGGTCAAGCGCACGGTGGTGACCGCCCCGGTGCGCGGCACCGTGAAGAACATCCGCATGAATACCCGCGGCGGCGTCATCCAGCCGGGCGAGGACATTATGGAGATCGTGCCGCTGGAGGACAAGCTGCTGGTGGAGGCAAAGATCCGGCCGCACGACGTCGCCTTCCTGCGGCCCGGCCTGCCGGCCACCGTGAAGATCACCGCCTACGACTACGCGATCTACGGCGGCCTGGAGGGCCACCTGGAGCTGATCAGTCCGGACACGCTTCGCGAGGAGAAGCAGGTCGAGGACGAGAGCTACTACCGGGTGCTCGTGCGCACCACCAACTCCGCGCTCACCGCGGGAGCCAACGAGCTGCCGATCATCCCCGGCATGACCGCGACCGTCGAGATCCGTACCGGCGAGAAGACCGTGATGGACTACGTCCTGAAGCCGGTGCTCAAGGTGCGCGAGGCGCTGCGCGAGCGCTAGCCTGGCCTTGTCGTCGAACCTCTTCTTCCTGCTCGTGCTGGTTCCGCTTGGCCTGGGGGTCACGGCGTACGTGCTGTGGCCCATGATCGCCCGCAGGCGCGACGCGGCCGCCGAGCCGTCGAAGGACCGTGCGCGCGAGCTCAACAAGGCGATCCTGCGCGAGCGTCGCGCCGACCTCGAACGCGAGCTCGCCGCCCTGCCGCCCGATTCTCCGGATCGCGAGCGTCTCATCGCGGAGTTCTCCTCCTCGGCGCTTGCGGACCTCGCGCCGGCAGGCGACAAGCCGACCCGCGCCTCCAACCGTCACCTGGTCGCCGCGGCAGTCATCGCGGGCATCCTCGTGGCCGCCCCGCTCGCGTTCTACCGGATCGCCGGCATGCCGGATGCGGCGGATCCCGCCTTCCGGCTGGCCGCCGGCGCGAACGACATGGAGGCGATGGTGGCGGAGCTGGAACGGCGGCTGCAGGAGGCGCCGGATGCCGCCGACGGCTGGCTGCTGCTCGGCCGCTCCAAGATGGCACTCGGCGATCTCGCGGGCGCGGTGGCCGCGCTGGAGAGGGGGCTCGAGGTGGACAGCACGACACCGGAGCTCGCCGCGCAGATCCGCGTCGATCTCGCCGACGCCATCGCGCAGGGATCGCCGACCCGCCTCGAAGGACGGCCATGGCAACTGATCCAGGATGCCCTGCGGCGTGATCCCCGCCACCAGAAGGCGCTGGCGCTGGCCGGCGCCTACCGCGTGACCCAGGACGATGCCGCCGGTGCCCTGCGCTACTGGAAGGCGCTGCTTGCCCAGCTGGAGCCGGGTTCGCCGCAACACGAGCAGATCGGCGGGTTCATCGCCGACCTCGAGGCCGGCCGGCGCCCGGGATCCGGGGCGCCGCGCGCCGCCACCGACGTCGTGGCCGGCCCGGTGCTGCGCGGCACGGTGGCGCTCGCGCCCGAGCTCGCGGAACGGGCCGCGCCAGGCGATACGGTGTTCGTGGTCGTCCGCGGCCTCGACGCCGGCGGCGAGCCGGCGGGGCCGCCGGTGGCGGTGACCCGTGTCACGGTGGCGGACCTGCCGCTCGCGTTCTCCCTCTCCGACAGGGATGCGATGAGCCCGGCGGCACGGCTCTCGGGCCAGTCGCGCGTCGTCGTCGTGGCGCGGGTGTCGCGAAGCGGCCGCGCGGACCGCGCGAGCGGCGACCTGGAAGGCCGCAGCGCCCCGGTCGCGACCGACGCGAGCGGCGTGCAGGTGAGCATCGCGAGCGTGGTGCCATGAGCACTCGCATTCCATGAGCGCCACCGCCCCGCCCCCCTGGTTCGAGGTGCGCGACCTCTCGCTCGTGCGCGGCAACCGCACGCTCTTCGACGGCCTGGGCTTCGGGCTCGAGCGCGGCGATGTCCTGTTGCTGCGCGGGCCCAACGGCAGCGGCAAGTCGAGCCTGCTTCGCGCCCTCCTCGGCCTGGCCGTGCCGCGACGCGGCGAGCTCGCGCTCGACGGCGAGCGCTTCCCCGCGGCCAGCGGCAGGCTGCGGCAGAACGCGCTCTTCCAGGGACACGCCGACGGCCTGAAGGGCGAGCTGGACGCGCTCGAGAACCTGGCGCTTGCCGCCGAGCTCGATGGCTTCGACAACAGCGCGGCCGAGCTGCGGCAGGCACTCGCCGCCACCGGGATCATTCGCGAAGCGAACCTGCCGGTCCGGCGACTGTCGCAGGGACAACGCCAGCGTCTTTCGCTCTCGCGCTTCGCCCTGGCCAATCGCGCTTCTCCCGGCAGCCGCCCGCTCTGGCTGCTCGACGAGCCGTCGGCCGCGCTCGACGATGCCGGCGCCGCCATGCTGGACGAGCTGCTGCGCGGTCACCTCTCGCGCGGCGGTGCCGCGATCGTCGCGACGCACCTGCCGGTGCTCGCCTCGGGCACGGCCACCGGCGAAGCGGCGCGGATGCTCACACTCGGATGAACGCCCGGGACTTCTCCCCCTTCGCCTGGGCGCTCCGGCGCGACCTCGCGCTTGCGCTGCGGCGCCGCTCGGATTCGCTCAATCTCCTCGGCTTCTTCGTGCTCGCCTGCCTGATGTTTCCGCTCGCGATCGGGCCGCAGCAGGAATGGCTCGAGCGGGTGGGTCCGGGCGTGATCTGGGTGGCCGCGCTGCTTGCCCTGCTCCTCGCCCTGCCACGGCTCTTCGAGCACGACTACCTGGACGGCAGCCTCGAGCTGATGATGGCGAGCGGCCATTCGCTCGCCGCGCTCGCCGCCGGCAAGATGCTGGCCACCTGGCTGGTCTGCGCGCTGCCGCTCATCCTGATCACCCCGGCGCTCGCCGCAGCGTTCTACCTCGACCGCGCGGCCACGCTGGTGCTGACCCTGTCGCTGCTGATGGGCACGCCCGGGCTGCTCGCGCTCGGGGCGATCGCCGCCGCGCTCACGCTCGGGCTGCGCGGAGCGGCCACGCTGATCACGCTGCTCTGCCTGCCGCTCTACGTGCCGCTGCTCATCTTCGGCGCGGGCGCGGTGGAGATCCAGGCGGCCGGCCTCTCGCCGCTGCCGCATCTGGCGCTCCTCGGTGCTGCTATGCTATTGACCCTTGCCGGCGCGCCGCTCGTGGTCGCGCTCAGCCTGCGAACCTCCCTCGAATGAACGCACCGATGCGCTCCGTCGGCCCGCGCGCCTTCGCCGCATGAACCTGTACCGCTACGCATCGCCCAGCGCGTTCTATCCGCTCGCCGGCGCCCTGCTGCCGTGGTTTGCCGGCGCCGCGGTGCTGCTGGCGGTGATCGGGCTCGCGATGGGGCTGGTCCTCGCACCGACGGACTTCCAGCAGGGGGAGGTCTACCGCATCATCTTCATCCACGTGCCGGCGGCCTGGATGGCGATGATCGTCTACCTGGTGATGGCCGGGTATTCGGTGCTCACGCTCGTGCTGCGGGCGCGACTCTCGGCCATGATGACGCTCGCGCTCGCTCCGACCGGCGCGCTGATGGCGGCGATCGCGCTCTGGACCGGCGCGCTGTGGGGCAAGCCGACCTGGGGCACCTACTGGGCCTGGGATGCGCGCATGACCTCGACCCTGGTGCTGCTCTTCCTGTACCTGGGCTACCTCGCGCTGGTCGGCGCGATCGAGGACACGCAGCGGGCCGATCGTGCCGGCGCGGTGCTGGTGCTGGTCGGCGTGGTCAACGTGCCGATCATCTACTTCTCCGTGACCTGGTGGAACACGCTGCACCAGGGCGCGAGCGTGAGCGTGACCGGCGGCTCCAGCATGGCGGTGGTGATGCTGCGCGCGATGCTCGTAATGACCATCGCGGCCTGGTGCTATTGCATCGCCGCCGCGCTGCACAGGGTACGCTCGATCATCCTCGAGCGCGAAGCCCACAGCACCTGGATCGGGCGGGTGCTCGGGGCGGCCCGGGAAGACGGCGACCCGCGCGCCCGGAGGGCCGCGGGATGAGCCACTGGACGGTGATCGCCATCGCCTACGGGCTCACCTTCCTGGCGCTCGCGGTGGAGGTGGGTCTGCTCGTGCGGCGCCGCCGCGCGGCGCTGCGACAGGTCCGCCTGCTGGCGGAAGCCACGGAGCCCGGAGGATCGGAGGAGACGAACGATCCGGACAACGGGAACAGGGCAGGAACATGACCAAGAGGCAGAAACGGCTCGCGATCGTGCTGGGGGGCGTGGCCGCGCTCGGCGTGGCGATCGGGCTGGTGCTGTACGCGCTCAACAGCAACATCGTCTTCTTCTTCACGCCGACGCAGGTGGCCCAGGACGAGGCACCGCGCGGGCGCAACTTCCGCATCGGGGGGCTGGTGGAGCCGGGGAGCCTGGAGCGCGAAGGCACCCGGGTGAGCTTTCGCGTGACCGACAACGCCAAGGCGATCGCCGTGACCTACACCGGCAGCCTGCCGGACCTCTTCCGCGAGGGCAAGGGGGTGGTCGCGCAGGGTCGCATCGGTCCGGACGGCGTGTTCGCCGCGACCGAGGTGCTGGCCAAGCACGACGAGAACTACATGCCGCCGGAAGCGGCCGAGGCGCTGCGCCAGGCCGGGCACCCGATGGACGCGACCGCGCCAGCCGGCGCCGCGAACCCGAGGTGACGAGATGATCGGAGAGATCGGCCATTTCGCCACCTGGGTGGCGCTCGCGGTCGCCTGCCTGCAGTCGGTGGTCGGACTGGCCGGTGCCCAGCGCAACGACGCCCGGCTCATGCACGTCGCGAGCAACGCCGCCAACGCCCAGATGTTCCTGGTGGTGGTTGCGTTCTGCAGCCTCGCCGCCTCGTTCGTCGCGAACGACTTCAGCATCGTCAATGTCGCGGCAAACAGCAACAGCAGGCTGCCGGCGGCCTATCGCTTCGCGGCGAGCTGGGGCTCGCACGAGGGATCGATGCTGCTGTGGGCGCTGATGCTCGCCTGCTGGACCGCGGCGGTGGTCAACTTCGGCGGCTCCCTGGACCGGGTGCTGCTCTCCCGGGTCGTGGGCGTGCTCGGCGTCGTCTCCCTCGGCTTCCTCGCCTTCCTGCTCTTCACATCCAATCCCTTCCAGCGCAGCCTGCCGGCCCCTCTCGATGGCCGCGACCTGAATCCGTTGCTGCAGGACCCGGGCATGGTCATCCACCCGCCGATGCTCTACATGGGCTACGTCGGCTTCTCGGTCGCCTTCGCCTTCGCCATCGCCGCGATGCTGGGCGGCCGCGTGGACGCGGCGTGGACGCGCTGGGCGCGACCGTGGACCACGGCGGCCTGGGCGTTCCTCACCATCGGCATCGCGCTGGGCAGCGCCTGGGCCTACTACGAGCTCGGCTGGGGCGGCTGGTGGTTCTGGGATCCGGTGGAGAACGCCTCCTTCATGCCGTGGCTCGTCGGCACCGCGCTGATGCACTCGCTCGTCGTCACCGAAAGGCGCGGCGCCTTCAAGAGCTGGACGCTGCTGCTCGCGATCGCCACGTTCAGCCTGAGCCTGCTCGGCACCTTCCTGGTCCGCTCCGGCGTGCTCACCTCGGTGCACGCGTTCGCGACGGACCCGGCGCGCGGAATCTTCATCCTCGGCTTCCTCATGCTGGTGGTGGGCGGCTCGCTCGCGCTCTACGCCTGGTCCGCTCCCCGCCTTGCCCACGCCGCCGCTCCCGCCAGCTTCTCGGCCAGCTCGCGTGAAGGCTACCTGCTCGCCAACAACCTGCTGCTGACGGTCGCGGCCGCCGCCGTCTTCCTCGGCACGATGTATCCGCTCGTGCTCGACACGCTCGGCCTCGGCAAGATCTCGGTGGGTCCGCCCTACTTCGACGCGGTGTTCTTCCCGCTCATGGCACCGGCCGTGTTCCTGATGGGCATCGGCCCGTTCGCGCGCTGGCGTTCGGCACCGGTCCCGGACCTGGCGCGGCGGTTGCGCTGGGCGCTGCTGGTGGCGATCGTCACGACGGTGCTGGTCGCGATCACCTCCGGCCGCTTCGCCTCCCATCGACTCGCGAGTGCCGCGCAAGGCGGCGACGGTGCACTCGGCGCGGTGGTGTTCGCCATCGGCATCTTCATCGCCGTCTGGGTGATCACCGCGAGCGGCGCGCTGCTGGTCGAGCGCCTGCGTGAACCGGGCTTCGCCGGGACGCCGCTCGCGGCGCGATTGCGCGCGCTGCCGGCGGGCTTCTACGGCATGCTCGTCGCCCATGCGGGCGTCGGCGTCTTCACGATCGGGGTGGCCTGCGTCAACACGATGTCGATCGAGGCCGACCGCGCCGTCGCGATCGGCGAACGGTTCGAGCTCGGCGACTACCAATTCCGGCTGGCGGGACTCGACGACGTCGACGGTCCGAACTACGAGGCGACGCGCGGACGGATCGAGGTCTCCAGGGATGGCGGGCGCCTCTTCATGCTGCAGCCGGAGAAGCGGGTCTACGCGGCCACCGGCGCGGTGATGACCGAGGCCGCGATCGATCCGGGGCTGACTCGCGACGTCTATGTGTCGCTGGGCGAGCCGTTGCCCGACGGGCGCTGGACGGTGAAGGCCTGGATCAAGCCATTCGTGGACTGGATCTGGGCCGGCTGCTTCATGATGGCGATCGGCGGCTTCCTCGCGATCGCGGACCGCCGCTATCGGCTGGCCCGGCGCCACGCCGCCCGCGGCGCCGGGCTTGCGACCGGTGCCGGATGAAGACGCTCAAGTACGTCGTCCCGGGCCTGGCCTTCCTCGTGATCGCCGGGTTCCTGCTGGTGGGGCTCGGGCGCAACCCGTCGGAGATCCCGTCGCCGCTGATCGGCAAGCCCGCGCCTGCCTGGGCGCTGCCGGGGCTGCCGGGTGGCGAAGCCACGCTGCTGCGCAGCGAGGCGCTCGCGGGCGAGCCGTACCTGCTGAACGTCTGGGCATCGTGGTGCGGGCCGTGCCTGCAGGAGCATCCGCAACTGGTCGCGCTCGCCCGGCAGGAGCTGGTGCGTATCGTCGGCATCAACTACAAGGACCGGCCCGAGGACGCACGCGCCTGGCTCGCGCGCCACGGCAATCCGTTCAGCCACGTCGTTGCCGATCGCGATGGCCGCACCGCGATCGACTTCGGCGTCTACGGCGTGCCCGAGACCTTCCTGGTGGACGGCAAGGGCGTGATCCGCTTCAAGCACATCGGCGCGCTCACCGATGAAGCCATGCAGAGCCGGCTGCTACCCGCGATCGAAGAGCTGCGCCGTGCCGCCCCCGCCCACGGGGCGCCGCAGTGAGGCGGTTTCGCGCCAGGCTCGGCGCTGCTGCCGCCGCGCGGCTCCTCGCCATCGTGCTCCGGACGGCGGTCGCGATCGGCGTGGTTGCCGCGCTCCTTCCAGGCACGGCCCTCGCCCAGGCCGCGCCGGCCACCGCGCCGACCGCCGAGGAAGCGGCACTCATGAAATCGGAGCGCTTCCGCAAGCTGGCGAGCGAGCTGCGCTGCCTGGTGTGCCAGAACCAGACGCTGGAGGATTCCAACGCCCCGCTCGCGCAGGACCTGCGACGCGAGGTGGCCCGCCTGATGGCCGAGGGGCGCGACGACGCGGCGGTCAAGTCCTACCTGGTCGACCGCTACGGCGAGTTCGTGCTCTATCGGCCGCCGTTCTCCGCGCGCAACGCGCTGCTCTGGGTGGGGCCGTTCGTGCTGCTGGTCGTCGGCGCCCTCGCGTGGTGGCGGCTCGGCCGGCGCAGGCCGATGGAGCGGCCGCCGCCGGGCGATGCGACACTGGAGAAAGTCGATGAGCTCCTCGGACGCTGAGCTTTCCCCTGGCGGCACCGGCGACGCGCGCGCCGCGTTCGCCGCTCTCGGCGCCGACGAGGTGCTCGATGCGCTCGAGTCCGTCGGTATCGAGTGCGACGGTCGGCTGCAGGCACTCAACAGCTTCGAGAATCGCGTCTATCTCGTCGGGCGCGAGGGCGGCGGGAGTTGCGTCGTCAAGTTCTACCGCCCGGCCCGCTGGAGCGACGAGCAGATTCTGGAGGAGCATCGCTTCGCGCACGAGCTGCGGGAGGCGGAGATTCCGGTGGTGGCGCCGGACCGGCTGCCCGGCGGCTCCACGCTCGCGCACGTCGGGCAGTTCCGCTTCGCCGTGTTTCCGCGGCAGGGTGGCCGAGTGCCGGAGCTGGACAATGTCCGGGAAGGGCAGGCGATGCGACATCGCATCGGCCAGTTCATCGGCCGCATCCACAATGTCGGCGCGCGCCAGCCATTCGAGACCCGTCCGGTCATCGACGCCACCACCTACGGTCACGAACCGATCGCCGCCATTCGCGCGAGCGGCATGCTGCCCGCGGAGCTGGATGCGTCCTGGGTCGCGGCGGCGGACCAGTGCGTCGCCATGGTCGAGGCCCGGATGGCCGAAGCGCAGCCGTTGTCGCTGCTGCGGCTGCACGGCGACTGCCACCCCGGCAATCTGCTGTGGACCGACGACGGCCCGCACTTCGTCGACCTGGACGACTGCCGCACGGGTATCGCGATGCAGGATCTCTGGATGCTGGCCGACATGGGCGGGGGACTGCAGGACGAGGGGCGCGAGGCGCCGTCGCGCGAGATGAGCGAGTTGCTCGAGGGCTACGAGACGATGCGGCCGCTGCCGCAGGTGGAGCTGCGCCTGGTGGAGCCGCTGCGCACGCTGCGCATGATCCACTACTGCGGATGGCTGGTGCAGCGCTGGGACGATCCGGCGTTCAAGCTCGCCTTCCCGTGGTTCGGCACGCCACGGTACTGGCAGGACCAGGTGCTCTACCTGCGCGAGCAGATGGGCCGGTTGCAGGGCTGAAAACACAGCGGGCCGCTCGCGGCGGCCCGTGCATGCGACTCCGGCGTTGGAGTCACACGTGCTACTTGCGCTTCTTGTTCGCCGCTTCCTTGAACGCGGCGCCCGCGGAGAACTTCGGCACGGTGGCCGCGGCGATCTTGATCTTCTCCCCGGTGCGCGGGTTCTGGCCCACGCGTGCCGCGCGCTTGGTGGCGTAGAACGTTCCGAAGCCCACCAGGGTCACCCGGTCACCCTTGGCTACCGCTTTCATGACCGCATTCAGCGCCGACGTCAGGGCACGTTCAGCTGCCGCCTTGCTGATGTCCGCGTCGCTGGAGATGGTGTCGATCAGTTCGCTCTTGTTCATTCAGTCCCTCTGCGTATTGGATCGTCTGTCATTCGCCGCCCGCGGCGGACAATCACGTTGATTGGACGCAGCCGGTGAGCCCCCCTCCTCCAGGTCCCACGCCGGTCCGCGTTGTTCTCGCATTCCCGGTGACAGGGCTGCGCGCTTCCTGTTCCGGGGGAAGGCCGCTTGCCTTGGACCCGGAACGCGCTTCGCAGCGCCCTACCGCACCGCCATCGTTCGAGGCGAACGGCAGATTCTACGCGAATCGGCCGGCTGGGAACCAGTGCATCGACGCAAGGCGCGTTCGGCATCCTGCCAGCCGAAACCGGCCGTGCCCGTTCAGCCCAGCTCGAGAAGCAGGTCGTGCGCCGCGATGGTATCGCCGGGCTTGACCAGCACGGCTTTCACCTTGGCATCGCGGTCGGCGCGGATCTGCGATTCCATCTTCATCGCCTCGATGGAGATCAGGGGATCCCCCACCTTGACGGCCTGGCCGGCGCGCACCGCCACCGTCACCACCATCCCGGGCATCGGGGCGGCGACATGCGCCGGGTTGCCGCTCTCGGCCTTCGGCCGCTGCGGCGTCTGCGAGGCAACACCGGCCTTGCGTACGCGCACGGTCCGCGGCTGGCCGTTGAGCTCGAAGAACACGCGCACGATGCCTTCCTCGTCGGCCGGCGAGACGCCTTGCAGCCGCACGATCAGCGTCTTGCCGGGATCGATGTCGATCGCGACCTCCTCGCCTTCCCGCATGCCGTAGAAGAACGCGGGCGTCGGCACCTTGCTCACGTCACCGTGCAGGCGGCGATGCTCCCAGTAGTCCTTGAACACCTTCGGGTACATGAGGAACGACGCGACGTCGCGCTCGCCGACCTGCCGGCCGGCCGCCTTCTCGGCGTCCTCGCGGGCCCGGTCGAGGTCGACGGGCGGCAGGCGATCGCCGGGCCGGTACGGCTGCGGCGGATCCTCCTTGAGGACCTTGCGCGAGAGCGCCGGCGGAAAGCCGTCGGGCGGAAAGCCCAGCTCGCCGCGAAAGAGCGCGACCACGCTCTCCGGGAACGCGACCTCGCGCCGCGGATCGGCGACGTCGGCCGGTGCGAGGTCGTTGGCCACCATCATGATCGCCATGTCGCCCACCACCTTGGAGGTCGGCGTCACCTTGACGATGTCGCCGAACAACTGGTTCACGTCCGCGTAGGCACGCGAGACTTCCGGCCAGCGATGCTCCAGGCCGATCGCCCGTGCCTGCTCGCGCAGGTTGGTGTACTGCCCGCCCGGCATCTCGTGGCGATAGACGTCGGCGGTGCCGGACCGGATGTCGGATTCGAACGGCGCATAGTAGCGGCGCACGCCCTCGAAGTAGTCCGAGACCTCGCGCAGCGCCTGCCGGCTGATGCCGGGATCGCGCTCGTCGCCCTCCAGCATCGCGAGGATGGTGTTGAGGTTAGGCTGCGAGGTGAGGCCGCTCATCGAGTCGAGCGCCGCATCGAACGCGTCCGCGCCCGCCTGCACCGCGGCGAGCACGCTGGCCGCGGCCGCTCCGCTGGTGTCGTGAGTGTGGAAGTGGATCGGCAGGCCCGTCTCCTCGCGCAGCGCGCGCACCAGCGCGGCCGCCGCCCGTGGGCGGCAGACGCCGGCCATGTCCTTGATGCCGAGGATGTGGCAGCCGGCGCGCTCGAGCTGCCGGGCCAGGCCCACGTAGTAGGCGAGGTCGTACTTGGGGCGCTCGGGATCGAACAGGTCCGCCGTGTAGCAGATGGCGCCTTCGCAGAGCGCCCCGCTCTCCAGCACCGCGTCGATGGCGACGCGCATGTTCTCCACCCAGTTGAGCGAATCGAAGACGCGGAAGAGGTCGATGCCTTCCTTCGCGGCCTGGCGCACGAAGTGCCGCACCACGTTGTCGGCATAGTTGGTGTAGCCCACTGCGTTGGACGCCCGCAGCAGCATCTGCAGCAGCAGGTTGGGCATCGCGGCGCGAAGCTTGTGCAGGCGCTCCCACGGATCCTCCTTGAGGAAGCGCAGGCTCGCGTCGAAGGTCGCTCCACCCCAGCATTCCACCGAGAACAGTTGACCGAGCAGGGTCGCGTACGACGGCGCGATCGCCGCCATGTCCGCGGTTCGCATGCGCGTGGCGAAGAGCGACTGATGCGCGTCCCGCATGGTGGTGTCGGTGACCAGCGCCCGCGGATGCTCGCGCATCCAGCGCGCGAACGCCGCCGGACCGAGCTCGAGCAGCCGGTCGCGCGATCCCTTGGGCAACGGCGCACCCGGCACCTCGGCCGGAAGCTGCACCCGCACGTGGGACAGATCGGGCGCGGTGCGCCCCTTCAGGTCGGAGTGCCCGTTCACGATCACCTCGCCGAGGTAGCGAAGCAGGCGAGTGGCGCGATCGCGGCGCCGCGCGAAGCGAAAGAGCGCCGGCGTGGAGTCGATGAAGCGGGTCGTAACCTTGCCGGCGACGAAGTCGGGATGGTTGACCAGGTTCTCCACGAACTGCAGGTTGGTCGCCACGCCGCGGATGCGGAACTCGCGCAGCGCGCGGTCCATCCGGCTGATCGCTTCCGGCGCCGTGGGCGCCCAGGCCGTCACCTTGACCAGCAGCGAATCGTAGTAAGGAGTGATCACCGCGCCACTGTACGCGGTGCCGCCGTCGAGGCGGATGCCGAAGCCGGCAGCGCTGCGATACGCGCTGATCCGCCCGTAGTCGGGCGTGAAGCCGTTCTCCGGATCCTCCGTGGTGATCCGGCACTGGAGCGCATGGCCGTTCAGGCGGATCTCCGACTGTTCCGGCACACCGGAGCCGAGCGCTTGCCTCTGGCCACGCTCGTCGCGACGATCGTCGCGCTCGCCGATGCGCGCGCCTTCGGTGATGCGGATCTGCGCCTTGACGATGTCGATGCCGGTCACCTGCTCGGTCACCGTGTGCTCGACCTGGATCCGAGGGTTGACCTCGATGAAGAAGAACTCGCGCGAGTCGGCGTCCATCAGGAACTCGACCGTGCCGGCATGGGTGTAGCCGACCGCACGGGCGAGCGCGAGCGCCGCCTCGCAGAGCGCCGAGCGCCGCTCGTCGTCCAGATACGGTGCCGGCGCGCGCTCCACCACCTTCTGGTTGCGCCGCTGCACCGAGCAGTCACGCTCGAAGAGGTGCACGAGCCGGCCGTGCAGGTCGCCGAGAATCTGGACCTCGACGTGATGCGCGCGCTCCACCAGCTTCTCCAGGTAGAGCTCGTCGTTGCCGAAGGCGGCGCCGGCCTCGCGGCGCGCCACCGGCACCTGCGCGGCGAGCTCCTCGTCGCTGCGGATCACCCGCATGCCGCGCCCGCCGCCGCCCCAGCTTGCCTTCAGCATCAGGGGATAGCCGATGCCGGCGGCGAGCTCGCGGCAGGCCGCCTCGTCCGCCGGCAGGGGGCCGCTTGCCGGCATGACCGGCACGCCCGCCGCCACCGCGGCATTGCGGGCCGAGACCTTGTTGCCGAGGACGGTCATCACCTCCGGCGACGGACCCACGAAGGCGATGCCGGCACGCGCGCAGGCGCGCGCGAAGTCCGGGTTCTCGGACAGGAAGCCGTAGCCGGGATGGATCGCCTCCACCTTCGCCCGGCGGGCGACGCGGATGATGCCGTCGATGTCCAGGTAGGCCTGCAGCGGCTTCTGGCCGCTGCCGACCAGGTAGCTCTCGTCCGCCTTGAACCGGTGCAGGGAGAAGCGGTCCTCGTGGGAGTAGATCGCCACGGTGCGCATCCCCAGCTCCGCGGCCGCCCGCATCACGCGGATGGCGATCTCCGACCGGTTGGCGACGAGAAGCGAGCCGAGAGTCTTCATGCTGGGGAGGTCCGGAAGGCGGGGTTTCGGGAGCGGGTCGTGGTCGCGCCGCCGCGGGCGCCCGGTGGAGGACGCCGGGTGCGGCGCGCGGCCCCGATTATCGCCGACGGCCGGCGGGCGCCGTGGCCCGGCGCCCGTGCTCCCCTCGAACGCCCCTTCCCGGTGCCGTTGTGATCCTGCACGCCGATGCCGGGGGTATCCGCCGTTCGTCGATAATGGCTGGCCCGCAAGGCGGCACCCCTGCCGCCCCGGCGACATGACACGATGCGAATCTCCAAGAACCGATCCACCTGCTGCCTGGCAGGCATTGTCCTGAGCCTGCTGGTCTCCTGCGGCGGCGGCTCCAATCCTCCCTTGCCCCCGCCTGGCGGGAACATCAACGACCCGGGCTGCCCGTTCCAGTACACGCTGACGGACGCGCCGGCGCTGGCCGGGCCGGACCCGCAACTCGGGCAGCAATGGCATCTCGACAACGACGGCACGGTCACCGGGCGCCGCGGCGAGGACCTGCGCGCCTTCGGTGCCTGGACCATCACCAAGGGCGAGGGCGTGCGGGTCGCGGTGATCGACGACGCGATCGAGGTGACCCACGAGGACCTGGCCCCCAACGTCGTGGCCGACGGCAGCTTCAACTACCGCCAGGCGCGGCGCGGCAACAGCTGGCCCCTGCCCTGCAACAGCGACGACGGCCACGGCACCTCGGTGGCGGGCCTGATCGTCGCGCGCGACGGCAATGCGCTCGGCATGGCGGGAGTCGCCCCACGGGCGAGCCTCGTCGGCTACAACGCGCTCGCCACGGCGCTGGACACCGACGTTTCCGAGGCGCTGAATCGCGACCTCGGCCTCAACTCGGTCTACAACAACAGCTGGGGCTCGCCGGACGACGGCTTCCTGCACCCGGCCGAACCCAGCTTCGTCGCCGCGATCCAGCACGGCATCACGCACGGGCGCGGCGGCAAGGGTGCGATCTACGTCTTCCCGAGCGGCAACGGCGGCTGCTACAACCCGGACCTGCTGTCCACGCCGGAGGTCGAGCCCTGCGTGCGGGAGAACTCCAACTATGACGGCTACGTCAACAAGCTCGGCATCATCGCGGCCTGCGCCGTGGACAGCAACGGCCGACAGCCGTTCTATGGCGAGCGCGGCGCGAACCTCCTGGTCTGCGCGCCCTCGTCCAACCTGCCACCGGACAGCAGCAACGGATTCACCAACGCCGACATCCGCACCACCGCGATCCGCAACCAGTATCGCGATGACTTCACCGGCACCTCGGCGAGCACCCCGATGGTCGCCGGGGTGGCCGCGCTCATGCTCGCGGCGAACCCCGAGCTCACCTGGCGGGACGTTCGCCTCATCATGGCCACCACCGCACGCCAGAACGATTTCCCGCCGTCCCCTGCACCGATCCCCGATCCGGAATGGCAAAGCGCCTTCGGCCTGCACTTCAGCCACAAGTACGGCTTCGGCGTGGTCGACGCGGAGGCCGCGGTGCAGGCGGCGCGCACCTGGTCCAGCGTCGGCGGCAGCGAATCGTTGCTCCGGTGCGGCCCGTATGCGCAGGCGGTGGGACTGCCGCTGCCCGACCCGGTGGCGAGCGGCGCCGGTTCGACGCCGCAGCCGGTGACCAGCACCATCACGGTGGCCGACTGCGCGATCGGCAAGATCGAGTTCGTCGAGGTGCGCTTCACGGCCAGGAACGATGCCCAGACGGGAAGCCACCCGAGCACCGGCGACCTGCGCATCCGTCTGCAGAGTCCGCAGAACCTGGTGAGCGAGCTGTCGGACGCCCACGTCTGCTACACCGCCGCCGAGGATACGGTGAACTGCGGCGACTACAATGACTATCCGTTCGGCTCGGTGCGGCACCTCGAGGAGCCGGTGATCCATGCCGGCAACGGCAACTGGACGCTCGAGGTCACCGACATGCTCATGGGCGACACGGGTCGGTTCGCCTCCTGGGCCATCACGTTTCACGGCAGACCATGAGCGTCCTTGCACCAGCCCTCGTCCTCCTTGCATTCGTCCTCGCGGTGCCGGCCGCGGCCAGCGCCGCCGAGCGCGGCCGGGGCCATGCCGAGGATGCGAGCGCCCTTCCCGCGAAGACGGGGGGGTGGCCGCTCGGCAAGGCCACGACCGCCCCGTCTCACGCCGTGAGGGAAGGCGATGGCACGCGTCCGCTCTGGCTCGATTCCCGTCGCATCGTGGAGTTTCCGGGCGACGGCGGCAGCCCGACGATCCGCGCGGCGCGACCCGGCGAGCTGGATGGCTCGCGAAGCAGAGGGCGGGCCGACGCCAAGGGCGCGACCGCCCCGCCGGCGGGCGGCCAGGCCGTCGGCGCGGCACCGGCCGTCTCTCCCCTCTTCGAGGACGCTGCCGGGCACCCGCGCGCGCTGCCCGGCGGCGTGATCGTCGGCCTGAAGGAAGCCCTGCCCGCGGACGAGGCGCGGGCGCAGCTCGCGGCCGACGGGCTGCAGGCGCTCCGGCAGATCAGCGCGCGCATGTGGCTGGTGGACGCCCCGACGGGACTCGCGTCGCTCGATCTCGCCAACGAGCTGCAGGCGAGCGGTCGCTACGATTTCGTCCAGCCCAACTGGTGGAAACCGCGCACCACCAAGTGAAGGTGGCCCTGCCCGACTGAGCCGCGCGGCGCTGCGCCGGCGCGCCCGTGGCACCCGGGGACGCTCAGAACCCGCTCTCGCGCACCACCAGCGCGGCCAGAGCCCGCGCCCAGTCGACCAGCGGCGCGCGCGCCTCGCCTTCGATCGCGACACTGCCCAGCAGGTGGCGATGCCCCGTCGCGACGTCGCCCGCCGGCGGCGACTCCAGCCGCAGGCGCACCCGGTACAGCGCATCGCGGGGCAGCAGCGTGCCGTCGGGCGCTTGCGTCGCAGGCACCCGTCCGCCGTGCTGGACGGCGAGCATCGGATGGGGCAGCACCTGGGCACGCGCGGAGTCGATCGCGACCACCGTGGCCACGAGCGCCGGCGCCGGCCGGCCACGCACGTGGAAGCGGGCCGGCGCACCGATCGCGAAACGGCCGATCGAAGCCTCGTCGACAAGCGCGTCCACCAGCCACTCCGACGGGTCGTAGAGCACCGCGATGGGGCTGGACGGATTGACCCAGACACCCGGGGCGAGCTCCGGGTCCACGTCGGCCAGGACGCCGTCGAACGGCGCCGCCAGCACCAGCCGGGCGAGCTCCTCGCGCTGCGCGAGGAGCTCGGCGCGCTCCTGCGCGAGCCGCTGCGCAACCACCGCGCGTCGCTCCAGCCCGCCGATCCGGCCGCCGATCCGGTCGAGCTCGATCGCGAGCCTGTCCGCGACCACCTCCGCCTGCGCCGCGCGGCTGCGCACGTCCGGCGAATCGAGCAGCGCGAGCACCGCGCCGCGCCCGACCGGCCCGGGCGGGGCGATGCGGACCACGCGCGCGGGCACCGGGGCATAGAGGAGCTGCTGCTGCCGGGCATGGGCCCAGCCTTCGGCGCGGATGTCCAGCCGCCATGGCACGGCGAGTAGCGCAACGACGACCCCGAGCAGCAGCAACGGCCGATGCAGGCCCGAGGCGACGATCCCGCGGTGCCCCCCGTCGGTGAGGCGTTGCCGCGCGACGGCGAGCCAGGCCCTCACCTCCCCCCACACCGGCCGGGCGACGAACCAGCCGAGCTCCACCGCGAGGAGCACGATGCCGAGCGCCTTGAAGAAGAAGTGATAGACCGCGAGCGCGATCCCGACGAACACCGCCAGCCGCCAGATCCAGGTAGCCCATGCGAAGACCACCAGACCCCGGCGCAGGCGTGGCGGGAACGGCTCGGGATCGGGCTCGTCCCAGCCGAGCAGCCCGCGGCGCAACGCCGCGCGACCCAGCGCGAAGGCGCGCTGATGCAGGTTCGGGATGTCGAGCGCGTCGGACAGCAGGAAGTAGCCGTCGAACCGCATGAACGGACTCGCGTTGATGGCCAGCGTCACCAGCCAGCTCGTCGTCGCGAGGAAGAACAGCGCGCTGCGCAACGGCCCGTCGGCGACCAGGCTCCAGGCCAGCGTCGCGAAGCCGGCGAGCGCGAGCTCGGCGCGAATGCCGGCGGCCGCGATCGCGAAGCGCTTGCGTCGGTCCGCCAGCTTCCACGATTCGCCCGTGTCGGTATAGAGCATCGGCCACATGACCAGGAAGGCGACGCCCATGTGGGCCACCCGCACGCCGTGGCGCGTCGCGACGAAGGCATGGGCGAGCTCGTGCAGCGACTTCGCGAGGGCGAGCGCGACGGCGAAGCCCGCCAGTCCCGCCGGCCCGAGCCGATCCTGGAAGGTGTGCAGGAAGACATCCCACTGGCGCAGCGCGAGCAGCAGGCCGAGGATCGTGCAGCCGATCGTGACGATCGTGAAGCCGCGCGAACCGGCGAAGGCCACCCAGGGAAGCATCGACTGCAGCCAGCGCTGCGGCCGCACCAGCGGGATGCGGAAGAACAGATAGTCGTGCAGGAGCCGGCTCGCCCAACGCCCGCGCGCGTCGACCCGCGCCTGCTCCAGCGCCCGGGTGTCGCCCGAGGTGCTCGCGCGAAGGAGGTGGTGCCGGCGCAGGAACGCGAGGAACGCCGAGAGTGCCGCCGCGTCCGGCGCGAGCGGGCCGGCCTCGCGGATCGCGCGCAGTACCAGCGCGGGGTCACGCAGCTGCCAGTGCGCCAGCATCTCGAACTCCGCCCAGCCGATGCGATAGAACCGGTTGCTCACCGGATCCTGGACGGTCCAGGCCGGCGAGCCGTCGCGATCCGGCGCGGCCGGATGCAGGCACAGGTCCTCGCGCAGCGGCGGCAGCAGTGCCGGCAGCCTGGCCGGTGCCGACGGCGCCGGGAGGGGTGCCGCGATCGTGCCCGGCACGGCGCTCACCAGCCGGTCCATTCGCGCACCGCCGCGATCGGGCGACGCAGCAGGTAGTAGCCGAGCGGGGCCTCGCCCGCCTGGATCCGGGCGGTGCCGCGCAGGCCGATGCGCGCCAGGCGCCGCCCGGCGTCGTCGAGCGGATCGAAGCGGGCGCGCAGCCGGTACGACGACACTCCGTCGGGCGAGAGCACCGACTGGTAGCTGGTCTGGGACAGCGTCGCCGCGAGCGGCTCGAGGGGTGCCACGTGCAGGAAGAGCCGCACCGGCGCGCCCGCCTCGATCTCCAGCGCGTCCGCCACCGGCAACCAGATCAGCAGCCCCGCGTCGGCCGGGTCGGCCAGCAGCGCGACGCGCTCGCCCGTGACGAGGGGCTTGCCGATCCAGTCGTTGACGTCGCCGAAGACGACGATGCCGTCCGCCGGCGCGCGCACCTCGACCCGCGCGAGCTGCTCCTCGATCCAATCGAGCTCGGCGCGACGCTCCGCGACCCGTCCCTCGAGCCCGGCAAGCTCCGCCCTGCTCGCTTCGCTGGCGAAGGCCTTCTGCGCGGCGGCGAGCGCGTCGGCCCGGGCCACCTGCAACTGCCGCTGCGCGACGATGCGCCGGTTGCGCAACGTGGTGTCGTCGAGCGTGAACAGCAGGTCTCCGCGGGCCACCACCTGGTTCGGCGCGACCGCGAACGAGGCCACGACGCCGTCGATCGGCACGCTCACCGCCATCGCGTCGAGCGCGATCACTTCCGCCGGCGCCAGCACGGAGAGACGCACCGGAACGAGGAGCGCCAGCACTGCCGCCGCCACCGCGAGCCATCCCGCGATTCGCCAGCCGCGCGCGCTGGCGCGACCGGTCGCCACCCCGCCACCGATCCGGCTCCAGGCCCGCCCGCCCACGGCGACCGCGCGTTGCGCCAGCTCCTGGGCGGTCGCGTCCGGCGGCGCCTCCAGCGCGAACGCGAGGATCGCGAGCTTGCGGCGGTCGTCGCCGGCCGTCACCGGCAGCACGTAGGCGCACTGCGGCATGAAGTCCCGCCACTCGGCGGCGAGCTCGCGAGGCAGGTCCGCGGCGGTCACGAGGCGCGGGTTGCGCCGGTGCAGGTACCGTCCGAGCCGCTTCAGGAACACCGTGTTGGGCGAGTCTTCAGCAAGGCGCGGCAGGCCGGAGACCGTGTGCAGGCGCGGCCGGTCGCGCGAATCGATGCGCCACAGCACCGCCTGCCGAAACGGCATGAGATGCCAGGTCTCGTTGGCGAGGATGAAGCAGATCTCCGAACGGGAGCCCGCCGTGAGGAGCCGCTCGGTGAGATGCGCGAGCGCACGCCATGGGGCGATCGCCGGCGCCGCGTCCGCCGCCCCGGGCAGTGTCCGGTCCTGCGCGCTCGTGACGGCGGGCCGGGCGCTGGCGCGGGCCGGCGGCACCGCGCGCTCAACGGGTGGGCGCGACGAAGTACGCATTGCCGCTCATCCCGGCGAGCAGCCCGGGAAAGTCCTCGCTGATGCGGCCCTCCAGCTCGATCGTCTGGCTGGCCGGATCGACCCGGGCGTTGATCGCAGAGACCGTGGCCGGATAGCGTCGACCGGTCTCGTCGATGTGCACCTCGAAGCGGGTGCCCCGGCGCAGCCAGCCGAGCCAGTGCGACGGCGCGTTGAGCCGAACCCGCAGCGGTCCGCTCGAGACGATGTCGAGCAGCGGTTCGCCGATGCTCACGCCCTGGAACTCGCGCACGTGCAACCGCGAGATGCGTCCGTCGAAGGGGGCCACGACCGTGCACTGGGCGACCTGCGCGTTGCCGAGATCGATCTGAGCCCGCGCCCGCGCCACCGCGGCGGCCGCGAGCGACACCTCGACCTCCCCCGCGGCGCTCAGGCCCTGCAAACGCTTCTTGGCGGCATGCTGCTCCTCGGCGGACACCAGCTCCGCCTTGGCGATGCCGAGCCGGGCGCGCTGCTCGGCGCAGTCGAAGCGCACCAGCACCGCGCCCTGGCGGAATGCGCCGCCGAGCTCGCCGCCAAGCGTGCGCACCACCCCGACCATCTGCGCGACCAGCGTCGTCTCCCGGGCGGCTACCAGCAGCGCCCGCGGTCCGGGCTCGTCACCGAGCACGACCACCGGCCAGGCGGCCAGCAGGGCGGCAGCAAGCAGCGCGACCGGAACCCGAGCCCCGCCGCTCCTCCCGCCCGGCTCCCGGATCCCGTCGGGTTGCCAGGCGATGCGCCCCGCCCTCATCGCCGCAGCGCGAGCGATCGTTCCCGCTCCGACTCCAGCCATTCGCCAACCACGTCCGCGTTGATGCTCGCGGCCGCCTCCGTCAGCGCGCGCCGCGATTCGGCCGAGGCGGCCCGCGGCACGACGTTGCTGTAGCGCGTCTGGCCGACGCGCGAGCCGTTGGGACGGCTCAGCTCGATCGTCCAGGTCGACTCCCGTGTCGACTCGCCCCGGAGCGCGTCCTCGCGCCGTACGTCGAGCCGCCAGGCGTCGCCGTCGCTGGCCGCCGCTTCGCCGGGACCGAGCACGCGCATCTCGCGCCGCTGCAGCGCGCGCGTGAAGACGCCGGCAATCGCCGCGCGCTCCTCCTCGTCCTCGGCGCCGACCACGGCGAGCGCGATGGGCAGCGACTGGATGCTGCCGATCGGCACCGTGCTGAAGGTGCGCGCCTCCCAGCGCAGCAGCGAGTGGCGCAATTGCACCGCGAGCGTGCGCACCGGCACCGAGCTGTCCTTCGCCTCGACGTCCAGGCCGAGCGAGTTGTACAGCCGCCCCCAGGCCGCCTGCGCGTTGGAGTAGGCGATGTGGCGCTGGTACTCGGAGAGGACCGCGCGCGCCTCGCTGCGGATCAGCTCGAGCTCCGATTCCACCTGCGAGCTGGCCGAAGCGCGGGCGTAGCCGACCAGGCGGTCGTCGACGCCGGCGCTCTGGGCGTAGGTGTCGTACTCCGCGCGCGCGAGGCCGTAGCGCAACGCCGCCACGCGGACCTGGGTGAGGATCGCCATCGCCTGCGCCATCCTGCGGGTATCGTCGACCGCCTCCTGCAGCTCGCCCTGGCGGCGGATCGCCGGTACCGCCGCCAGGCGGAACAGGTTGAGCGAGACCCGCACGCCGCTTTCCACCCAGGCATTGTCCAGCAGGAACTTGTTCGAATCGTAGTTGGCGCCGAGGTTGAGTGACAGCGAGGGCAGCGTGGTCGCGAGCGCGCGCCGGATCTCGCTCGCCGACACACGCTTGCGGTAGTCTTCCTCGCGCAGCTCCGGCCGGTTGGAGAGCGCCACGTCCTCGAGCTCCGCGATGCCGGCGGGCGGCGGCGGCAGCTCCGCCTCGTAGAGGTCCGACAGCGAGAACGCCGTGCCGGGCGGCAGATTCATCAGGGCGGCGAGCTCGGCGCGGGCAAGCTCCAGGTCCTGGCGCCGCGTCTGCAGCAGCGTGATCGTGTCGAGCAGGCTGCGCTGATAGGCGAGCGCCTGTGGAACCGGTTGCAGGCCCTGCCTCTCGATCTCGCGGGCGCGAGCGAGCGCGGTCTCGCTGCGCCCGAGCAGCTCGTCGATCCGCCCGGACAGGCGCTGCGCCCCGAGCGCTCGCCAGTAGGCGTCGCGCACGTCGCGCATCACGTTCTGCACGACCTTGCGCTTTCGTTCCTCGGCGATCAGCACCTGGTCGGCCTGCGCGCGTGCGCGATAGTAGGAAACGCCGAAGTCGAGGAGATTCCACGAGAACTCGGCGCCGGCGATCCAGCGCTCGCGCTCGACCGAGCGGCTGTAGGGCAGATTGGGGTCGTACTCGGTACCGCGCTGCTGGTACTGGGAGTAGAGGTCGCGATCCCGGGTGACGTAGCCGGCGCTCGCGGTGAGCTGCGGCAGGAGGTCGAAGCGGGCAACGTCCAGCACCCCGTGCTGCAGGGCCGTCTCCATCATCTGCAGCCGGTAGTCGAGGTTGTACTTGATCGCCCGGGCGGCCGCCTCCTCCAGCGTGAGCGGCGCGCGCACCGGCTCCTGGTCGACGTACATGCGTTCCCGGTCGGAGCGGACCCGCTCGGCCACGGCCTCCTGGCCGATCGGCTCCGGCCGGATCGATGCGCAGCCCGACGCCAGCATCATCGCCGCGACGACCACGGCGCAGGCCAACGCCGCGCTCGGCAGTGTGCGCGGCGCGCTCACCTGGCTGGCAGTGCGCCCCGAGGCGAGCAGCCTCGGGACGGGAAGAAGGTCGGCCGGTTCCGAAGTACCGGTGCGCTCTGTGTTTTCACTGCCCGACACACCATTACTGGAGGTTGCCGGACCGGCCGAAGAGGGTGAAACCCGGGTAATCTTGCCTGAAGTTGTCGCGACAATCCCGTGGTTTATCATATAGTTATAGTGACAACCTAGAAAGTCTCTCATAAGCCCGGGCGACCCACAAGCCGGATTCGGCGTTCCTGCCACAGCCACCGCGGGGCCTCAGCAGTCCGGCGCCGGACGCGCCTTCACGACCACGGGGGGTGCGATTCGCTTCTTCGCCGCGCCGACCTGCTCGGAGAACGACGGCCGCTCGACCCGTGGCGCGCTGCCGGCGAAGACACTGCGCTTGACCGGCCGGGGCTTCTCCGCCACGGGCTTCGCGGGCACGCATTCGTCGTCCTTGCCGACCGGAGTCTCGGCCGCGGCGGCCGGAGTCGGCTGGTCATCCGCGCCGGGCAACCGGATCTCGTCCGGGCGCAGCGGGTCCCGGGCGAACGGATCCGCCATGCCGAGAGGGGCGAGCATGACGGGAGGAGAAAGCGTTTCCAGCAGCAGGCCGCCACGCCGGGGCCACGGGTCCTCGGTCGGCAAGCCCAGGCGCCCGGTGAGCGCCTGCGGCGGAGGCGGCGCTGCGGGGGGCTCCGAAGGCGGCAGCGGCGCGGCCGGGGGCGGTGGCTCGGCCGGAGGCGGTTCGGCCGGAGGCGGTTCGGCCGGGGGCGGTTCGGCCGGGGGCGGTTCGGCCGGAGGTGGCTCGGCCGGAGGTGGTGGCGGCTCCGACGGCGGTGGCGGTGCACAGTCGGGCGGCGGCGGCGGCGCGCACACGGGCGGCGGGGGGGCGCACACGGGCGGTGGCGGTGCGCACTGCGGTGGCTCGCCCGGACACGGAGGAGCCACCACCACGACGCTCCCGTCGTCCGCAGCCACATAGTCGTTCAGGCCGTGCGGGCCGTCCTCGCCGGTGCGCTCGGTGTCGCTGCCCTCGACGAACGGGCTGCGGTCGCGCACGTCGCCACTCGCGCTTCCATCGCAACCGCAATCCGCGGTGGCGTCAGGCAACGAGGTGTAGCGCACCGTCACGTCGACCCCGAGCGCCTCGCCGGCGCGCGCCGCGGCCGTCACGACCGCGGTCAGGTCGAAGCTCGCCTGCTCGCCTGCGCGCAGGACCGTGGCCACCACTTCGCCGCCGGCAGGCGTCCAGCGTTCCGCCGAAAGGCGCAGCCCGGGCGGCAGCGCGATGTCGTCGATGGTGACGTCGAACGCGTCGACGTCGCCGTCGTTGCGGATGGTGACGGTGAAGGACGCCGACTCGCCGACGCGCACCGCCTCGCCGTCCGGAGTCACGGCGACCTCCAGGACCGGTTCCACGATGGCGGCAGCGCGTGCCTCGGCGCCCAGCTCCACCAGCGGCGAACCGCTCCGGTGCTCCGAAGTCGCTTCGCGTGCCCCGCCCCCGGGACGGCCATGTCCGCGGCCCGGCGACTCGCCCCTGCCGTGCGCGCCGTCGCCGCTGCGCCAGGCCGCGCCGGCAACCAGTCCGACACCTTCCTGGTTGGACCAGATGTTGGTCGCCACGGCCCGGTAGACCACCGTGATCGTGTCCGGCACGCGGTTGTCGCGGTTGCCGTTGCGGATGTCGCCGAAGTCGATGACGAAGCGGTTCGCCTCGCCCCCGTCACCGTCGAACGGGATGATCTCGCCGGGCTGCGGCGCGGCGCTTGCCTCGATGCCGTCGCCGTAGGCGATGCGATCGACGCAGACGAGCGACAGCCCGGGATCGAGCCGGTGGCTGAGCACGGCATCCGGACTGCGGCCTTCCGGTACGGTGATCACGGTCTCGTAGGTCAGTATCTCGCCCACCACGACGTCTCGCCCTGCGGTGTGGGCCTGGTCCGTGGCGATGAGCCGGGTGACGAGCCGCGCCGAATCGATGGTGATGGTGGCGCAGTCGGTGATCGGGGCGCACGGGTCCACCAGATTCTCGCCGCACTCGCGATCGGCCACCTCGACGACGCTCGCCTCGTTGTCCAGGCTCGAGCCGGCGACGACGCTCGCCGGCAGGCGCGCTTCGTAGGCAATGGTGAGCCCCGCGGAGCGGCAAGGGTCGTTGCGGCCCGCGAGGTAGCCTTCGCCCGCGCCGGGATCGACGAACTCGACGCCCCGGGCCGAGAAGAGCGCCGCAGCGAACGCGGAGGCGTCGCGTATGTCGGCGCCGCTTGCCGGGTCGCGCAGTACGCCGCCTCGAGTGATATCGACCGTCGCGCCGCTCGCATCGAGGATGCGCAGGTTGCCGATGTCGGCCACGTCGAAGCCCTCGGGCAGGCTGTCCGAGACGCGAAGGTCGAAGGCGTCGGCGCGCCCTTCGTTGCGCACCGAGATGGCGAAATGAACGATGTCGGCCGCATCGACGCCGGCGACGTCGGCGTCAGCGACTGCCTCGTGCCCGGCGGCGATTGCCACCTCGAGCGACTCGCAGTCGGCGAAGGCGCCCTTGCCTACGTCGATGTCGACCGCCGGCCGGTGGCTGGCTGGCTCTGCCGTCGAGGACCCGGCAAGCAACGCGAGCAAGGCCTCGCCGCCTCCAGCTCCCCCCCGCTCTCGCGATCCACCCGGTGCCGCGGTCACTTTGGCCTCGGCGGGAGCGTCCGGTGCGCCGG
Source organism: Pseudomonadota bacterium (assembly GCA_023388075.1). Taxonomy (GTDB): domain Bacteria; phylum Pseudomonadota; class Gammaproteobacteria; order Burkholderiales; family Burkholderiaceae_E; genus Lautropia. The sequence continues at coordinate 44,617 of JAEWGX010000024.1, read as the reverse complement.
CGCCCGACGGATCGCCCCCCGATTCCAGACCGCCCCAGCCGGGGCCGGCGGGGCCCGCATCCGCCACCACCACGGCGGCCGCGCCGTCGAACAGCAATCGCGGCTCGAGCGCGATCGCCCCGCACGGCAGGACCGGCCCCCCGGGGCGGCCACGAAGGTGCAGGCCCGCGTCCTTGCGCACGCGCGGCCGTCCGGCAGACAGCATGGATGGGACCTCGCTTCATCGACCGGACGGCGGGTCCGATCGCGCAGGCCATTGTAGTACTCGAGCAACGACCGTACCGGGCCGCCGGCGCGGCGATGCCGTAATGCCACACGGCCTAGAATGGGCCTCCGGCGTGCGGCCGAGCGGGCATCGATGGTCGATGCCGCGAGCCATCGACGGCGATGTCGCGCCGCCTGCGAGCAGACATGAGCGAAGAGACTCCCTTGGCAGACGCCCCCGTCACCGACCCGGCCGAGTCGCCGACGAACACCATCCATCGTCGCGACTATCGTCCCCCGTCCTACCAGACACCGTGGGTGCGGCTCGTCTTCGACCTGGACCACGATCGGACGATCGTCACGGCCGTCAGCCGGCAGGAGCGACGCGAAGGCACGGCGGCCGGCACGCCGCTGGTGCTGGATGGCGAGCAGCTCGAGCTGCTGGCGATCGAGATCGACGGCGATCCGCTCGGCACCGACCGCTATGCCGTCGTCGACGACAAGCTCACCATCGCGGACCCGCCGGCCGTGTTCGAGCTGACCACCCGGGTGGCGATCGCCCCGGCGACCAACCTGCAGCTCTCCGGCCTCTACGCATCGGGCGGCATGCTCATCACCCAGTGCGAGGCGCAGGGCTTTCGACGCATCACCTGGTTCCAGGACCGGCCCGACGTGATGTCGCGCTACCACGTGGTGCTGCGCGCAGACCGCGAGCGCTACCCGGTGCTGCTCTCCAACGGCAACCTGCTCGACACGCAGGTCGAAGGCAACCGCCACAGCGCCACCTGGGAGGATCCGTTTCCCAAGCCGAGCTACCTGTTCGCGCTGGTCGCGGGCCGGCTCGAGGTCAACGAGAAGCGCCATCGCACCCGCTCCGGCCGGGAGGTGACCCTGCAGGTCTGGGTCGAGCCGGGCAACCGGGACAAGACCGAGCACGCCATGCGCAGCCTGGAGCGCGCCATCGCCTGGGACGAGCGCCGCTTCGATCTCGAGCTCGACCTGGACCGGTTCATGATCGTCGCGACCGCGGACTTCAACATGGGCGCGATGGAAAACAAGGGCCTCAACATCTTCAACAGCAAGTACCTGTTCGCCAATCCGCGCATCGCCACCGACGAGGACTTCGCGCGCATCGAATCGATCGTCGGCCACGAGTACTTCCACAACTGGACCGGCAACCGCGTCACCTGCCGGGACTGGTTCCAGCTCACGCTGAAGGAAGGCCTCACGGTCTTCCGCGACCAGGAGTTCTCCGCGGACCTGCTGGCCGCCGAGGTCGGCGAGGGTTCGGCTGCCGCCTCAAGCGCCCGCGCGGTGCACCGGATCGAGACGGTGCGCACCCTGCGGGCCATGCAGTTCGCCGAGGACGCCGGGCCGATGGCGCATCCGATCCGCCCCGAGAGCTACCAGGCGATCGACAATTTCTACACCACCACCGTCTACGAGAAGGGCGCGGAGGTGATCCGGATGCTCCAGCGGCTGGTCGGCGTCGCGGGCTTCCGCAGGGGCATGGCGCTCTACTTCGATCGCCACGACGGTCAGGCCGTCACCTGCGACGACTTCGTCGCCGCGATCGCCGATGCCAACGGCCGCGACCTCGGGCGCTTCATGCGCTGGTACGGCACCGCCGGCACGCCGCTCGTGCTGGTGCGCGGGGCCTGGGACGCGGCAGCGGGGCGCTTCTCGCTGGTCATGCGCCAGCACCTGCGCGGACCGGACGGCCGTACCGTCCCGGCGCGCGAGCCGGGCGGGGCAAGCCAGGCACCCGCGCCGCTCCAGATACCGATCGCGCTGGGATTGCTCGCGCGCGACGGCCGCGAGCTGCTCGCCACCACGGTGGAGCTGGTGGACGGGGAGCAGCGCTTCGATTTCGACGGCCTGGAGGAACCGCCCGTGCCTTCGCTCTTGCGCGACTTCTCCGCTCCGGTGATCGTCCAGTACGACCACGCCGACGAGGACCTCGCCTTCCTGCTCGCCCACGACACCGACCCCTTCAACCGCTGGGAGGCCTGCCAGCAGCTGGTCGTCCGGTCGATCGTGCAGCGGATGACGCAGCCGGCCGGCGGCGATGGCGGCCTTGCCGTGCTGCTGCGATCGCTGCGCCTTGCGATCGCGGACGACTCGCTCGACGAGGGATTCCGCAACCAGCTCCTCGCCCTGCCCTCCGAAGGCTTCCTCACCGAGCAGCTCGACGACATCGACCCCGGCATGCTGCGCTCCGCGCGCAATCGCGTGCGGGTCGAGGTGGCGCATGCGCTCGCGGATCGCCTGATGGCCCTGGTCGCGGCCGGCCACTGGCGCTCGCCCTATCGTCTCGGCGTCTCGGCGGCGAGCCGGCGAGCGCTCGCCAACACCGCCCTGCAGCTGCTCTGCGCGCTCGGCGAGGCCGACGCCGTCACGCGCGCCCAGGCGCAGTTCGAAGGGGCGGACAACATGACCGACCGCCTCGGCGCGCTGCAGGCGCTGCTGCTCACCACGCCCTCGCGCAGCGAGGCCGCGCTCGCCGCCTTCGCCAGGGAGTACGCCGACGAGCCGTCGGTCATGGACAAGTGGTTCATGCTGCAGGCGACGATGCATCGCCTGCCGGGTGCTCCGCCGGTGCTCGATCGGGTGCTGGAGCTGACCCGCCACCCCGCCTATTCCCTGCACAACCCGAACAAGGTGCGCGCGCTGCTCAACGCCTTCTGCACCGGCAACCTGGCCGAGTTCCATCGCGACGACGGCCGCGGCTACCGGCTCTGGACCGAGCAGGTGCTCGAGCTCGACCGCGTCAACCCGCAGGTGGCGGCCCGGCTCGCTCGCGCGCTCGACCGCCACACCAAGTTCGCGGGCCCGCTGCGCGCCCTGATGCGCGACGCGCTGGCGGAGGTGGCCCGCAACGCCCGTTCGGCCGACGTCAAGGAGATCGTCGGGCGCGCGATGGGTGCCCGGCCCGCATAGCGAAGCCGTCAGATTGGCCCACCACAGGATTCAAACCTAAGGACCCCCCGCAACCCGATGAAAACGATCAGCCTCACCCAGTACCTCGTCGAGAAGCAACGCGAGAAAGGCCTCATCCCGGGCGAGCTCCGCCTGCTCCTCGAGGTGGTCGCCCGCGCCTGCAAGCGCATCAGCATCTCGGTCAACAAGGGCGCCCTCGCCGGCATACTCGGCGAAGCGGGCACCGACAACGTGCAGGGCGAGAGCCAGAAGAAGCTCGACGTGATCGCCAACGACGAGCTGCTGCAGGCGAACGAGTGGGGCGGCCACCTCGCGGCGATGGCCTCAGAGGAGATGGAGCAGCCGTACGCGATCCCGAACCGCTATCCGATGGGCGAGTTCCTGCTGCTCTTCGATCCGCTGGACGGTTCGTCCAACATCGACGTCAACGTCTCGATCGGCACCATCTTCTCCGTGCTGCGGCTGGAGGAGGAGAACGGCAGCCGGGAGCCGACCGAGGGGGCGTTCCTGCAGCCGGGGAACCGGCAGGTGGCCGCGGGGTACGCGCTCTACGGCCCCTCCACCCTGCTGGTGCTGACCGTGGGCGACGGCGTGGCGAGCTTCACGTTGGACCGCGAGACCGGATCCTGGAGCCTCACCATGGACCGGATGACGATCCCCGCCAGCACCCGGGAGTTCGCCATCAATGCCTCCAATTCGCGGCACTGGTATCCGCCGGTCCGGCGCTATGTCGACGAGCTGCTCGCCGGCAAGGACGGTCCGCTGGGCAAGGACTTCAACATGCGCTGGGTCGCGTCGATGGTGGCCGACGTGCACCGCATCCTCTGCCGCGGCGGCATCTTCATGTATCCCGCGGACAATCGCGACCCGGACAAGCCGGGCAAGCTGCGCCTCATGTACGAGGCCAATCCGATGGGGCTGCTGGTCGAGCAGGCCGGCGGCGCCGCCACCGACGGCCGCAACCGCATCCTGGATATCCAGCCCACCCACCTGCACCAGCGCGTGCCGGTGTTCCTCGGCTCGCGCGAGGAAGTGGAGCGCGTCACCGGCTATCACGGGTGAGCTTCTACCGGATCCTGGTCCGGCTTTCCGCGCAGGCCCTGCTGGGCATCGCGGTCTTCCTCTGGGGCGCTATCGCGCTGCTCGACGTGGAGCGTCCGGCGCTGCGCCCGTGGTTCGGGCTCGGCTGCGTGACGGCCGCGCTCGCCCTGCTGTGCATCGCCAGGTCGTGGCGCTGGGGCTCCTGGGCGGGCGCGTTCGCGCTCCTCTTTCCGATCGGCATCCTGGCCCATTCCAATGGGGCCTCGCCGTGGCTGTGGCTGGTGTGGCTGGCGGCCGCGCTCGGCACCGAGCGCTGGCTGCGCGACGGAATCGCCACCGGCCCGGACACGGCGCGCTGATGGCCGCCGCGCGCTGTGGCTGACGACTGACCGCGTGCCGGCGGCTGGCTCCTAGACGGCTTCTTCGTCCGGCAGCAGCGGGCGACGCAGGATCGCATCGATCGCGCGGGCCGCGGCGGCCAGGCCCATCGCCGCGGTCACCGTGACGATCGAGCCGTAGCCCGCGCACGCGAGCGGCGCGCCGCCCCGGCCGCCATCGCCATCGCCATCCCCCGCGCCGTCGCGCGGACCGGCGCCGCTGCGCGGCTCGCTCGAGAAGATCGCCGGCACGCCGAAGCGGCGGGCGCGCCCGAGATCGCGATTGGTCGGCCCGGCGGCCGCGGGAAATCCGTGATGGCGCCGCAGGCGGGTGCGCACCGAGGCGAGCAGGGAATCGCCGCTGGTGCGGGCCAGGTCCTCGCATTGCAGCCGCAGCGGATCGGTGCGGCCGCCGGCGGCACCGCAGCACACCACCGCGATTCCACGCTGCACGCACCAGGCGATGAGCGCGGCCTTGGCGGTCACCGCGTCGATCGCATCCACCACCACGTCGGCCTGCGCGGGGATCAGCTCGTCCAGGTTGTCCGGCTCCACGAACGCGTCGATCGCCCGGATGTCGGCTCGAGGGGCGATCTGGTGCAGGCGTTGCCCCATGACGTCGACCTTCGCGGCGCCGAGCGTGGCCTCGAGCGCGTGCACCTGCCGGTTGACGTTGGATTCGGCGATGTGGTCGAGATCGATGATCGTGATCGAGCCGACGCCGGTACGCACCAGTGCTTCGGCAGCCCAGGAACCGACGCCTCCCATGCCGGCCACCACCGCATGCGACCGGGCAAGGCGCGCGAGCGCGGGCGCACCGAGCAGGCGCGCCGTCGCGGCAAAGCGCCGGTCAGCCTCGAGAACCTGTGATTCGTTCACAGGCCCTGCGGGTCACGGCAGCAGGACACTCTGCCCGGTGGTCCTGCGTCCCTCGAGGTCGCGATGCGCCTTGGCCGCGTCCGCGAGCGGGTAGCGCTGGTCGATGCGGAACTTGATCTTTCCCGACTTCACAAGCCGGATGAGGTCGGCCGCCATCTCCTCGAGGTTCTCGCGGTTGGCGGTGTGCGCCATCAGGCTCGGACGAGTGATGTAGAGACTGCCCTTCAACGCCGTCAGCGGCATCGGGGGGACCGGCCCGGACGCGTTGCCGAAGCTCACCATCAGGCCGAAGGGCTGGAGGGAGTCGATCGATGCCTGGAAGGTGTCCTTGCCGACCGAGTCGTACACGACCGGCACCATCCTGCCATCGGTGATCTCGCGCACCCGTTCCACCACGTTCTCCTTCTTGTAGAGGATGACGTGGTCGCAACCGTGCGCGCGGGCCAGCTCGGCCTTCTCTTCCGAGCCGACCGTGCCGATCACGGTAACCCCCAGCGCCTTGGCCCATTGCATCGCGATCAGCCCGACTCCGCCGGCCGCGGCATGGAAGAGGATGGTCTGGCCCTTCTGGAGGCGGTAGGTGCGACGGAACAGGTACTGCACCGTCATGCCCTTCAGCATCATGCAGGCGGCGGTCTCGAAGTCGATCCCGGCGGGGATCTTTACCAGCGGCTTGGCCGGCATCACGCGCATCTGCGCATACGAGCCGGGCGGCCTGTCGCTGTAGGCCACGCGGTCGCCGACCTTCACATGGGTCACGCCGTCGCCGACGGCGGTCACCACCCCGGCGGCCTCCAGGCCGATGCCCGCCGGCAGCGGCATCGGATAGAGCCCGGTGCGGAAATAGACATCGATGAAGTTGATGCCGATCGCATGATGGCGAACCTGCACCTCGCCGGGGCCGGGCTCGCCGACATCGACCTCGACGAACTTCATCACTTCCGGGCCGCCGGTCTTCTCGATGCGGATTGCCTTTGCCTTGGGCATGCGTTCCTCTCCTGGTGGATGTTCTCTCGCGTCGCCACGCGGCTGCGGGCGGTCGCAGCAAGTATATCGACCGGTCCGATCGCGGCCGCCCGCAGCCACCCGATCTGCTATCTTAGTTCGGGCTGGACTCGCGACGCACGCAGGGATCGGGGAAGGGACGGAGGCGCACCGCATGACGACCGCTGCCACGGCAGGCAACCCGGCGCCTCTCGACATCGTGTCGATCGGCGAACCCATGGTGGAGTTCAACCAGACCGACCCCGGCGCGCCGCGCTACCTGCAGGGCTTCGGCGGCGACACCTCCAACATGGTGATCGCCGCGGCGCGCAGCGGCGCCCGCTGCGGCTACGTCACCCGCCTCGGCGACGACGAGTTCGGCCGCATGTTCCTCGATCTCTGGGGCGCCGAGGGCGTCGACTGCTCGGGCGTGACGATCGACCGCGCGGCGCACACCGCCGTCTACTTCGTCACCCACGGCAGCCAGGGCCATGTCTTCAGCTACCTGCGCGCCGGGTCGGCGGCGAGCCGGCTTTCCCCGGAGACGCTGCCGGAGGGCACCCTCGAGACCGCGAGGATCGTGCACGCCTCGGGCATCAGCCAGGCGATCTCCGCGAGCGCCTGCGACGCCGTGCTGCAGGCCTTCGAGTCTGCGCGGGCCTCCGGCCGGCAGGTGGCATTCGATTCCAACCTGCGCCTGAAGCTCTGGCCGCTCGCCCGCGCCCGCGCGATGATCGGCGCCGCGGCCGCGCTCTCGGACTACTTCTTCCCGAGCCTGGAAGATGCCGCCTTCCTCTCCGGCCTGGAGGATCCGCAGGCGATCCTCGACTGGTGCCATCGGCTCGGCGCGCGGACCGTGTTCCTGAAGCTGGGCGCGCAGGGCGTCATCGTGAGCGACGGCGAGGTACGCACCGTCGTCGAGGGCCACCGCGTCGCGTCGGTGGACGCCACCGGTGCCGGCGACTGCTTCTGCGGCGCGTGCCTGGCCCGCATCGCGGCCGGAGACGACCTCCTCTCGGCGGCCCGCTATGCCAATGCGGCAGCCGCGCTGTCGACTTCCGGCTTCGGCGCCGTGGCCCCGCTGCCGCGGCCGGACGCGGTGCGGGCGCTGCTCGGTGCGGCGCCGTCGCCGCGTCCCGGCTGAGCAAGCCGCCCGGCTTCTTCCGGATCGTCGCCGAGCCGGGCCATGGCGCCCGGGAGGAGGCAGGCGGGCCGCCTCAGAAAGTACCCGGGTAGGTGCCGCCGTCGATGAGGAAGTTCTGGCCCGTGATCCAACCCGCCTGGGCGCTGCACAGATAGGCGCAGGCCTGCCCGAACTCATGGGGGTCGCCGAGGCGGCCCGCAGGGATGGTGGCCACGCGCCGCTTCAACGCCTCTTCAGGGGTGATGCCGGCGCTCTTGGCCACCGCGGTGATGTTGGAGCGCTGGCGATCGGTATCGAAGAAACCCGGCAGCAGGTTGTTGATGGTGACGTTGTCCGCGACCGTCTTGCGGGCCAGCCCGGCGACGAAACCGGTAAGGCCGCTGCGCGCGCCGTTGGAAAGGCCGAGGATCTCGATCGGCGCCTTGACCGCGCTGGACGTGATGTTGACGATGCGACCGAACCGGCGCTCGATCATCCCGTCCACCGTCGCCTTGATCAGCTCGATCGGCGTGAGCATGTTGGCGTCGATCGCCTTGATCCAGTCCTCGCGGCTGAACTGCCGGAAATCGCCCGGCGGCGGGCCGCCCGCGTTGTTGACCAGGATGTCCACGCGGGGCGCTGCCGCCAGCACCGCGCCGCGACCCGCCTCCGTGGTGATGTCGGCCGCCACCGCGCGCACCTCCACGCCGGTCTCCTTCCGGATCCGCTCCGCCGCTTCCTGCAAGGTCGACTCGGTGCGCGCATTGACGACCAGGTTCACGCCTTCGCCGGCGAGCGAGCGCGCGCAACCGTAGCCCAGGCCCTTGCTCGCCGCGCATACGACGGCCCACTTGTCCTTGATTCCCAGATCCACTCCAACCGCTCCTTCTTGCTTGCTGCCGCGCGGCCCGCCGCGGCTACCGTGACTTGCCCGATGACCGCGTGATGGACCCGAGCATGCCGCGGACGATGGCACGACCGATGGAATTGCCCACCGTGCGCGCCACGCTCTTCGCCGCCGTCTCGATCACCGAGTCCTTGCGCCCGCTGCCACCCAGCAGGCCATCCAACGAACCCTTGAACAGGCCGCCCCAGCCCTCGCCCGCCGCGGCATCGCCCGCCTTGCCTTGCGCCTTTGCCTCCGCCTCGGTGGCGGCGGTTGCCTCCTCGCGCTTGCGCAGCATCTCGAAGGCGGATTCCCGGTCGACCGTCTTGTCGTAGATCCCCGCGACGACCGACGACCTCATGACCTGCTCTCGCTCGGCCGGCTCCAGCGGACCGATCCGGGAGGCCGGGGCCGCCATCCAGACCCGCTCGACGATGTGAGGCCGGCCTTTCTCGTCCAGCAGCGACACCAGCGCCTCGCCCACCCCCAGCTCGCCGATCGCCTTCTCCGCATTGAAGGCCGGATTGGCCCGCATGGTCTCCGCGGCCGCGCGCACCGCCTTCTGGTCGCGCGGCGTGAAGGCCCGCAGCGCGTGCTGGATCCGATTGCCGAGTTGCCCCAGGACCGTATCCGGTATGTCGAGCGGGTTCTGGGTCACGAAGAACACGCCCACCCCCTTGGACCGGATCAGGCGCACCACCTGCTCCACCTTCTCCATCAGCGCCCGGGGGGCCTCGTTGAAGAGCAGGTGCGCTTCGTCGAAGAAGAACACGACGCGCGGCTTGGGCGGGTCGCCGACTTCCGGCAGCTGCTCGAACAGCTCCGACAGCAGCCACAGCAGGAAGGTCGCGTAGAGCCGCGGCGAGTTCAGCAGCCGGTCCGCGGCGATCACGTTGAGCACCCCACGGCCGTTCGCGTCGGTCTGCAACATGTCGGCGAGATTGAGCATCGGCTCGCCGAAGAAGGTGTCGCCGCCCTGCTGCTCCAGCGCGAGCAGTCCCCGCTGGATGGCGCCGATCGAGGCGACCGAGACATTGCCGTACCGGGTGGTGAAGGTCTTGGCGTTGTCGCCGACGAACTGCAGCATCGCCCGCAGGTCCTTCAGGTCCAGCAGCAGCAGCCCGTTGTCGTCAGCCACCTTGAAGACGAGGTGCAGCACGCCTTCCTGGGTGTCGTTCAACCCGAGCATGCGCGCGAGCAGCAGCGGCCCCATGTCGGAGATGGTGGCCCGCAGCGGATGTCCATCCTTGCCGTAGACGTCCCACAGGGAAACCGGATAGCCCTGGAACGCCGGCGTCGGGAGCTTGAACTTCTCGAGGCGCTCCAGCAGCTTGGGCGAGGACTTGCCCGCGCGCGCCATGCCGGCCAGGTCGCCCTTCACGTCGGCCATGACGCAGGGCACGCCGAGATCCGAGAAGCGCTCGGCCAGCACCTGAAGGCTCACCGTCTTGCCGGTTCCGGTGGCGCCGGTGATCAGCCCGTGGCGGTTGGCGAGGCCCGGCAACAGGAAGACCTCACGCTCTTCATTGCGACCGAGCATCATCGGTTCGGCGGCTTGCGTCATGGGCGAGTCCGGGTTGAGCCGTGGTGGAATGTTAAAATCGACCAGCTTCCCGGGTATCTTAGTTCATAAGGATCGCGCATGGCCGGCCACTCCAAATGGGCCAATATCCAGCACCGCAAGGGGCGCCAGGACGCCAAGCGCGGTGCGCTGTTCACCCGGTTGATCAAGGAGATCACGGTGGCGGCGCGCCTGGGCGGGCCGGATCCCGCCAGCAACCCGCGCCTGCGCATGGCGATGGAGAAGGCCTCCGAAGGCAACATGCCGAAGGACACCGTGCAACGGGCGATCCAGCGCGGCGCAGGCGGCCTCGAGGGCGCCAACTACGAAGAGGTGCGCTACGAAGGCTACGGCATCGGCGGCGCGGCCGTGATCGTCGACTGCATGACCGACAACCGCACCCGCACGGTGGCCGACGTGCGGCACGCGCTCACCAAGCACGGCGGCAACCTGGGCACGGACGGGTCCGTGGCGTTCCAGTTCCAGCACTGCGGCCAGTTCGTCTTCGCCCCCGGCACGCCCGAGGACAAGGTGATCGAAGTCGCGCTGGAGGCCGGCGCGGAGGACGTCATCACCAATGACGACCAGTCGATCGAGGTGATCTGCGGGCCGAACGACTTCCCCGCCGTCAAGGACGCGCTGGAGAAGGCGGGCCTCAAGCCCGACGCGGCCGACGTGGTGATGAAGCCGCTGAACGAGGTGGTGCTGCGCGGCGAGGACGCGGCCAAGATGCAGAAGATCCTGGATGCGCTGGAGAACGTCGACGACATGCAGCAGGTCTACACCAACGCGGTCCTGGAGGACTGATTGTCGGGATCGAGGAAGTGCCTGGTCGTCGGCGGCGGCGGCCGTGAGCATGCCATGGCGTGGCGCCTTGCGCGGTCGCGCGGCATGGATACCGTGTATGTCGCGCCCGGCAACGCCGGAACCGCGCTCGAGCCGAAGCTGCGCAACGTTCCGCTGACCGCGATCGAGCCGCTCGCGCTGTTCGCCGAGCGGGAGAAGCTGGATTTCACGGTCGTCGGCCCGGAGGCGCCGCTCGCCGAGGGCATCGTGGATGTCTTCCGCGAGCGCGGGCTGCCGATCTTCGGCCCCACGCGCGCCGCCGCCCAGCTGGAATCCTCCAAGGATTTCGCCAAGGCCTTCATGGCGCGCCACGGCATCCCGACCGCCGACTACCGGACCTTCACCGACCCGGTCGACGCCAAGGCCTACATCAGCGGCCGCGGCGCCCCAATCGTGGTCAAGGCCGACGGCCTCGCCGCGGGCAAGGGCGTGGTGGTGGCGACCACCGTGGCCGAGGCCCACGCGGCGGTGGACGCGATGCTCGGCGACGGCCAGGCGGGCGGGCGCATCGTCGTGGAGGAGTTCCTCCAGGGCGAGGAAGCGAGCTTCATCGTGATGGTGGACGGCCGCAACGTCCTCACGCTCGCCTCCAGCCAGGACCACAAGCGGCTGAAGGACGGCGACCAGGGGCCGAACACGGGCGGCATGGGGGCCTATTCGCCGGCGCCGCTGATCACCCCGGACGTCCAGGCACGCACGCTGCGCGAGATCATCGTGCCGGTCGTCGCCGGCATGGCGGCCGAAGGCATGACCTATACCGGCTTCCTGTACGCCGGCCTGATGATCGACCGCAAGGGTGACGCCCGCACTCTGGAGTTCAACTGCCGGCTCGGCGATCCGGAGGCGCAGGTGATCCTCGCGCGCATGAAGAGCGATTTCGGCGAGCTGATCCGGGCCGGCATCGAGGGTCGGCTCGACCGCGTGGAAGCGGAATGGGACCGGCGCAGCGCCCTGTGCGTCGTGCTCGCCGCGCAGGGCTACCCGGTGGCGCCGCGCAAGGGCATGCCGATCGCCGGCATCGCGCTCGATGGCAAGACCGCCGAGGAGGACGTCGTCGTGTTCCACGCCGGCACCGCGCAGGCCGATGCCGGCGTGGTGACCGCCGGTGGACGCGTTCTGGGCGTGACCGCCCTCGGGGATTCGCTCAAGATGGCGCACGCCCGCGCCTACGAGGCCGTGCGTCGCATCCACTTCCCCGGCATGCAGTTTCGCTCCGACATCGGCCACCAGGCCCTGCCGGGCGGCGCGGGAGCGCGGCGCTGAGCGCCGCCGCACGGGATGCCGGGCCGGGGAACGGAGAATGAACCAGTGAGCGGAGCGCCGGCGGCGGCGGGCCCGGCGATCGATCGCGCCGCGGTGGATCGCTACCTGCGCGGCCTGCAGCAATCGATCGTCCGCGGCCTCGAGGCGATCGACGGCGGGCAGTTCCTGCAGGATGCCTGGGAGCGCAAGCCAGGGGCCGACGGCGGAGGCTTCGCCGGCAACGGCCTCACCTGCGTCCTGGAGGACGGCCGGGTGTTCGAGCGCGCCGGCGTGCTGTTCTCGGAGGTGCACCTGGACCGGCTGCCCGCCGCGGCGTCGGCCAACCGGCCCCATCTCGCGGGGCGCGCGGCCACGGCCACCGGCGTCTCGCTGGTGATCCATCCGCACAATCCGTACGTGCCGATCGTTCATCTCAACGTGCGCTTCTTCCTCGCGCCGCCCACGACCGACGGGGAGGCGGTGTGGTGGTTCGGCGGCGGCATGGACCTCACGCCCTGCTACGGCTTCGAGGAGGACGCCCGCCACTTCCATCGCACCTGCCGCGACGCGCTCGCGCCGCACGGCCCGGACCTCTATCCGCGCTTCAAGCGCTGGTGCGACCGCTACTTCCACATCGAGCACCGCAACGAGGCGCGCGGCATCGGCGGCGTCTTCTTCGACGACCTGAACGAGCCTGGCTTCGGTGCCGCCTTCGCCGTCATCCGCGCGGTCGGTGACGCCTTCCTGCCCGCGTACGAGCCGATCGTCCGGCGCCGGATGGAGACGCCCTGGGGCGAGCGCGAGCGGGCCTTCCAGGGGCTGCGCCGGGGTCGATACGTGGAGTTCAACCTGGTGCTGGACCGCGGGACGCAGTTCGGGTTGCGCTCCGGCGGACGGGCCGAGTCGATCCTCTGCTCGATGCCACCCCAGGCCAACTGGCGCTATCGCCACGAGCCGGAGCCGGGATCGGTGGAAGCGCGCTTCGCCGGCGAGTATCTGGTGCCGCGGGAGTGGGTGTGACGAAGCTCTCGCGCCCCCGGATCGGCATCCTGGGCGGCAGCTTCGATCCCATCCACGTCGGCCACCTCGCCCTGGGCCGTGCCGCCTGCGAAGCCCTGCGCCTGGATCGGCTGCTGGTGATACCCACCGGCGAATCCTGGCAGAAGACCGGCAAGGGTGCCGCGCGCACGTCCGCGGCCGATCGGCTCGCGATGGTGCGCATCGCGCTGGACTCGCGCCCCCAGGGCGATTCGCCCTGCCGTTGGGAAGTGGACGGAATCGAGGTCGACCGGGAGGGGCCGAGCTACACTGTCGACACGCTGCGCGCGCTGCGCCGCCGTTTCGGCGAGACGGCGGCGCTCGTGCTCCTGCTCGGCAGCGACCAGATGCACAATCTTCCCACCTGGCATCGCTGGGAGGAGCTCCTGGACCTGGCGCACATCGCCGCCACGCAGCGCGAACGCATCCCGCTGCACGGGCTGCCTCCGGCGGTGGAAAGCCTGATGGCCGAGCGGGGTCGCGACGCGCTGCCGGACGCGCCGGCCGGCAATATCGTTCTGTTTCGCATGCCGCCGGTCGCGGTCTCGGCCACTGCGCTGCGCGAGCAGCTCGCCCGGGGCGAGATGCCTCGCGAGCTGCTGCCGCCGGGCGTGCCCGAGTACATCGCGAGCCGGTCGCTCTATCGCGCATGACCCGCCGCTGCCACGGTTCGCACGCCGCCGGTGGCGCCGAAGCACCTCAACCGGATTCGATCCGATCAAGACACAATCGATGACGATCACCAAGCTGCAGCGAACCGTAGTCGACGCGCTGGAAGACATCAAGGCCCAGGACATCAAGGTGTTCAATACCACCGGCCTCTCGGACCTCTTCGACCGGGTGGTGGTGGCGACCGCGACTTCCAACCGCCAGACCCGGGCGCTCGCCTCGCATGTCCGGGAGAAGGCCAAGGAGAAGGGATTCCCGATCATATCGGTCGAGGGTGAGGAAACCGGCGAATGGGTGCTCGTCGACCTGGGCGATCTGGTGGTGCACATCATGCAGCCGGCCATCCGCGCCTACTACAACCTCGAGGAGCTGTGGGGCGGAAAGCCGGTGCGGCTGAAGCTCGGCGCATCCCCGGCGCCCGCCGGCGCGGTGGCGCCGGCCCGCCCGGCCCGGCGGGTCGGCGGCGCGCGCTCGGCCGGCTGAACGAACGCCCGCCGGCTCATGCTGGTACGCATCGTCGCAGTCGGCCAGCGCATGCCGGCCTGGGTCGACGCCGCCACCGCCGACTACCTCAAGCGGCTGCCCGCAGAGATCCGGGTGGAGCTGTGCGCCGTCAAGGCGGAGGCGCGCGGCAGCGACGCTCGCAAGCCGGCCGCGAACCGCGCCCTGCTCGCCCGCGAGGCGCAGCGCATCCGGGCGCAGTTGCCGGAGCGCTGCCACCTCGTCATCCTGGACGAGCGCGGCGCGGATCTCACCACCATGGCATTCGCCGAGCGGCTCCGGGCCTGGCAGCTCCAGGCCAGTCCCGTCGCGATCGTGATCGGCGGGCCGGACGGCATCGACGCGGACCTGCGGGCGGCCGCTCGCGAAACGCTCCGCCTGTCCAGCCTCACCCTGCCCCACGGGCTGGCCAGGGTGCTGCTTGCCGAGCAACTCTACCGGGCCTGGTCGGTCAACGCCCAGCACCCGTACCATCGTGAATGAGTCCGCCGTCGGGGCGCCGCCCGCGGGCGAACGGGCGCCGCCGTTCATCTATCTTGCCTCGCGCAGCCCGCGCCGGCTGGAGCTGCTCGGCCAGCTCGGGATCGCCTGTCGGGTGCTGGTGGACGAAGACGACGCGCGCGCGGAGGCGCTGGAAGCGTTCCGTCCCGGCGAGCCCCCGGGCCGGTATGTGAGGCGGGTGGCGCTCGCGAAGGCGCAAGCCGCGCTCGCCCGGGTCGCGGCCGCGGGCCTCCCACCCGCCCCGCTCCTCTGCGCGGACACGACCGTGGCGATCGGCGGCACCCTGCTCGGCAAGCCCGCCGACGCGGCTGATGCCGCCCGCATGCTGCGCCTGCTCTCGGGCCGCTCTCACCGGGTGCTGACCGCCGTCGTGGTCGCCCGTGCCGACGCCAACCGGCTGTTCGAAGCGGTGCAGGTCTCGCGCGTGCGCTTCTGCCGGCTCAAGCCCGCCGAGATCGCCGGCTACGTGGCGAGCGGCGAGCCGTTCGGCAAGGCGGGCGGGTATGCGATCCAGGGGCTGGCCGCGGCCTTCGTGCGCAGCATCGAAGGATCCCACTCCGGTATCATGGGCCTGCCTCTTCACGAGACGGCCCGATTGTTGCGCAAGGCGGGCCATCCCATCCCGTTCCTGGAACGGGCCGGCGACGTTTGATTGCTCACAGGTTCCCAGCCCTCCGTGAAAGAAGACATCCTGGTCAACACGACGGCGCAGGAACTGCGGGTGGCCGTGATTCACCAGGGCGTCCTGCAGGAGCTGCACCTCGACCGGGAAGCCACCCGCGGGCTCGTCGGCAACATCTACGTGGGCATCGTGACCCGGGTGCTGCCGGGGATGCAGTCCGCCTTCATCGACATCGGCCTCGAGCGCGCCGCCTTCCTGCACGTGGCCGACCTCTGGCAATCGCGAACCGAAGCCGGCACGACGCCGATCGAGAAGCACCTCTACGAGGGCCAGTCGCTGCTGGTGCAGGTCCAGAAGGACCCGATCGGCACCAAGGGGGCGCGCCTGTCCACCCAGGTGAGCATCGCCGGACGGCTGCTGGTGTACCTGCCGCACGATCCGCAGGTGGGCGTTTCGCAGCGGATCTCGGGCGAGGCCGAGCGCAGCCTGCTGCGTGAGCGGGTGCAGCGCTTCATGGCGCCGGACGAGCGCGGCGGCTTCATCATCCGCACCATGGCCGAGGAGGCGACCGACGAGGAGTTCATCGCGGACATGGCCTACCTGCGTCGCCGCTGGGCGCAGATCCTCGAGGACACGCGAAGCGGCGCCGAGGCGCTGCCGGCGCGCGAGCGCAAGCCGCGCCTGCTCTACGCCGAGCTGAGCCTCGCGCATCGCGCCTTGCGCGACATCGCCGGCCCGGGCACCCAGACGGTGGTGGTGGACAGCCGGTACACGCTGGAGGACATGCGCGCGTTCTGCCAGACCTACATGCCGGCGATGGAGAGCAAGCTGCGCCTCTACGAGGGCGAGCGGCCGCTCTTCGACCTGCACGGCATCGAGGAGGAGATCGAGAAAGCGCTGGCGCGGCGGGTGGACCTGAAGTCGGGCGGCTACCTGATCTTCGACCAGACCGAGGCGCTCACCACCATCGATGTCAACACCGGCGGCTACGTCGGTGGCCGCAGCTTCGAGGACACGGTCTTCAAGACCAACCTGGAGGCGGCGCAGTCGATCTCGCGGCAGCTGCGCCTGCGCAACCTCGGCGGCGTCATCATCATCGACTTCATCGACATGGGCAGCACCCAGCATCGCGATGCCATCCTCCAGGAGCTGCGACGCGGACTGGCACGGGATCGCACGAAGTCCACCGTGAACGGCTTCACCTCGCTCGGGCTGGTGGAGATGACCCGCAAGCGCACGCGCGAGTCGCTCGCGCACATCCTGTGCGAGCCATGCACCGTCTGCCAGGGCAAGGGGAGCGTCAAGACCGCGCGAACCGTCTGCTACGAGATCATGCGGGAGGTCGCGCGCGAGGCCCGGCAGTTCAATCCGCGCGAGTTCCGCATCCTGGCGTCCAACCCGGTGATCGACCTGTTCCTGGACGAGGAGAGCCAGCATCTCGCCATGCTGGGCGACGCGATCGGCAAGCCGATCTCGCTGCACGTGGAATCCCTCTACAGCCAGGAGCAGTACGACATCGTGCTGGTCTAGGAGGCTTCCGGCCGTTTCGCCGGCGGCCGCTTGATGCGGGTCAAGGATGGCCGGCCACCCGCGTGCGACAGTGACGTGCACGCAGGTATCGGGAGCCGTCCATGAAGCCCTCCGCATTGCAGGTCATCCGCAACGAGCATGCCGCACTGGCGGCCATGCTGCGCTCGCTCGACATGATGATCGTCCATGGACCGGGGGGCGAGCCCGAACGGTTCTTCGACGTGGTGCGCGCCATGCTGTTCTACATCGACGAATTCCCGGAGCGACGCCATCATCCGAAGGAATCCGAGCGGCTCTTCCCGCGACTCGTGAAGGCGGCGCCGGAGCTCGCTGCGGTGATCGACCAGCTCGAGGACGATCACCAGGACGGCGAGCGCAAGGTCCGCGAGCTCCAGCACCAGCTCCTCGCGTGGGAGCTGCTCGGTGAGACGCGCAGGCAGGCGTTCGTCGACGCCGCCAGGGAGTACGTGCGGTTCTACCTCGAGCACATGCGCATCGAGGAGAGCCGGCTGCTGCCGGTGGCGGAAAAGGTGCTGACTGCGACGGACCGCGCCGAGCTCGATGCCGCCTTCGCGAAGGATCCCGATCCGCTCGCCAGCGACGATCGCGAAGGCCTCTACGAGCGGCTGTTCAGCCGCATCGTCACCACCGCGCCCGACCCCGTCGGGCTGGGCCGTCACCTCGGCTGACCGCGCGCCTGCAGGCTAGATGTAGCCGGGGATCCTCGGCGCGTGGCGCAGGTGAAGCGACAGTCCCAGCGCGGCCATGTGCGCATCGTCGCGCGAGAGGATGTCCCGGGCCAGCGGCAGGAAGACCTCTTCCTCGAAAGTCGCGTGAGCCACGTAGGCCGACACCAGCTCGCTGGCCGCGTCCTTGGGCAGGTCCGCCGCCTTGCCGCGCGCGGCCGCCTCGACGGCGGGACGGTACTTCTGCCACAGCTTCTCGATCGAGCGATGCTCGGCCGTCAGGCGGCGGATCATCGACCGGACCCCGTCCAGCTCCTCGCCGGGCTCCGCCCAGCGCAGGACCGCCGGAAACAGCTCGGACTCCTCGTCGGCGTGATGCTCTATCACGATGTCCTCGAAGAGGAACAAGGCTTCCGAGGCCCGCTCGCGGGCACGCGCGGCCGCCGCGATCAGTGCCGGCAGGTCGGCGAACGCCTCGAGCCGCGACAGGATGCCTTCATGGCAGTGGGAGAACTCGCCCAGGGGGGCATCGGCCCGGACCGATGCCGGGCGGCGGTCGTCGGAGCTTGAAGGATGGACTCTCATGGTTGGCCTCGTCTCGCCTGCCGCCGGGCACGTCACCGGACGCGCGATGCTGCGGAGCAGGCGACCCCACTCTAGTCCCCGACGAGGCGGCAAACCTTGACCCGCATCAAGCAATCCGGGCCGGTTCCGCGGGGTCCGGCCGGGGCGAGCTAGTCGCGCGGCTGCGGAGACAGCAGCACCGGCACCCGGCTGTCCCGGATGACGCCTTCGGCCACGCTGCCGACGATGGCACGCCGCAGCCCCTTGCGCCCGTGGGTGCCGAGGGCGATCAGGTCGGCGCCGGATTCGGTCGCCTCCGCCAGGATGGCCGAGGCGATGGTGCCTCCGCTGCTCGGCCGCATCACCTCCGATCCGTCGATGCCGGCCGCCGCCACCGTTCGCGCGGCTTCGGCGAGCGCGGCATTGCCTTCGGCGATCAGCTCGCTCTGGTCCAGGGCGTCGTCGAGGACGTAGAGGATGCGCAGGTGGTTGCCGCCTCCGGTGCGCGACGCCAGCGCGATGGCATGGGCGAGTGCGCGCTGCGACGGTTCGCCGCCGTCGATGGCAACGAGGATCTTCTGATGCATGGCCGCGAGTTCCGTGGGATTGGATCGGCCTGCCGCCGTGGGGCGGCCTGCCTCGCTCGATTGTAGGCGGCCGCTCGTCCCTCGTCATCGACCATCCGGCACCCGCGCAGCGCCGTGGCGGCCTCGGCGGCCGACCAGATCGCTAGGATGGCGCCACCCTTCACCACGCCGGCCCCCGGGCAGGAAACATGATGTCGCTGTGCCAAATCGCCCTGGACAAAACCCGACTGCCGCTAGTCGCCGCCCTCGCGGCGGCCACTGTCGTCCTCGGTTGCGGAGGCGGTTCCGACGCCCCGTCCGGCGGAACCGGCACCGTGCGGGTCTCGCTCACCGATGCGCCTGCCTGCGGCTACGACGAGGTGAACGTCACCGTCTCGAAGGTGCGGATCCACCGTTCGGAAGGCGCCACGCAGGACGACGGTTCATGGTCGGAGATCGACGTGGCGCCGAGCCGCCGGATCGACCTGCTTGCCCTGCAGAACGGTGTGGTGGAGTCGCTCGGCGACGTGCGACTCGAGGCCGGGCGCTATTCTCAGATTCGCCTCGTGCTGGAGCCGAACGGCGCGGGTGCGCCGGCCAACAGCATCGTCCTCACGGGCGATCCCGGCAAGGCCGAGATCCCGCTTCGCACGCCGAGCGCGCAGCAGAGCGGGCTCAAGCTGGTGCATGGCTTCGAGGTCGCAGCAGGCGAGACGATGGACCTGGTGCTCGACTTCGATGCGTGCCGGTCGGTGGTCAAGGCCGGCAACAGCGGCAACTACAACCTCAAGCCGGTGATCTCGGTCATTCCGATCGCGGCCGCGGGCAAGCTGGCGATCGACGGCAGCATCGCGGACGGCGCCGACGCCGTAGTGACCGCGCAGGGGAACGACGCCCACGGCTACCCGGTCGTGCTGCGCGCCACCACGGCGGGCCCCGGCGGAGAATTCACGCTCTCGCCGCTGCCGGCGGCCGAGAGCGGCGTCTACACCTTGGTGGTGGCGAAGCCTGGCCGGGCCACCACCGTCGTGAAGGGCGTGCCCGCGACGGCCGGCGCGATCACCACCCTGCCGACGATCGACCTCGGCCCTGTCGCGGACACGACGACGGTCGAGGGGGTGGTGTCCGTGCCTTCATCGGTTGCCGAGGGCGTTGC
The DNA here is from genome assembly GCA_023388075.1 of Pseudomonadota bacterium. Taxonomy (GTDB): domain Bacteria; phylum Pseudomonadota; class Gammaproteobacteria; order Burkholderiales; family Burkholderiaceae_E; genus Lautropia. Next base: position 24,701 of record JAEWGX010000024.1, on the reverse strand, counting down.
CCGCGTCCGCGCCATCCGAGAGGTAGCGGGATTGCGGCTGGAGGTTGCGTCTTCGTCGGCGGTGACCGAGGGGCCCTATTCGATGGGTCTTCCGGTCGCCCCGGTGAGAGCCGCGGACTATGCCGCCGGCACGCTCGCGTTCGAGGACGCCTCATCCGTCGGCGAGCCGGCGGTGTACGAGCTGGAGGCCGTGCTCCAGGACAGCGGCCTGCCGCCGCAACGGGCAACGGTGGCGCTCGATGGGTCCGCGGTCGTGACCCGGGACTTCGATTTCCCGCTGCCCTGAGGTCGTGGGTTGGTCCGCCGCCCCGCCGGCCGAGACCCCGTCGCTCAGGCGGTCACGCCCAGGAACTCGGTGCCGATGGCCTGGTACTTGCGGATCACGTCCATGCCGAAGCGCTCGACCATCATCTTGCTGTCCTCCGGCGCGATCGCGATGTCGCCGAAGTCCTCGTCGCTCTTGCCGGTGATGAGGACCAGCAGCAGCGCGTCCTGGTCGCTGACGTTGGTGAAGTCGCGGCAGACCGCGGGCGGGACCGCGATCATGTCGAAGGGCTTCAGCCGCGTCTCGTGCTCGCCGGTGTCGCCCCAACGGATGCGGAACTCGCCCGTGAGGCACATGAAGGTCTCGTGCGTCTTGAAGTGGGCATGGAGCAGCGGCTTGTCGCCCGGCGGGCAGCGGGCGATGATGACGCTCAGGCCCTTCTCGCCGGCGATCGCCGGCTTCTGCGCCATCGGGCCGCCCTGGGTCTCGGGCGCCATCAACAGGTAGAGCGTCTTGGCGGCCATCAGCTCGTAGGCCTCTCGCGGGATGCCGCTGCCTTCCTGGTACAGCGCGCTCTGCGGCTTCAGCTCCGAGAAACGCGCAATGCGGCGCTCCATCTCCTCGGGGGTGACGTTCACGGTCTTCAACATGGCACTACCTCCATTGCGGCGCCGCCGTTCGCGGCGCGCCCAGTTCGCGGGCCGGGCGGCCCGCTGCGAACATTTCCGGCGGCCGGACGAAGGTCGAAACGCCACCGGACCGGCTTCATCGCACGAATACCGTCGCCAGGGCGGGGAACACGACCACCGCGACCGCCACCAGCAGCATCACCGCTGCGAACGGCAGGGCGCCCATGAACACGTCGTTCAGGGTGATGCTCTTGTCCTCGAGCGACGACTTGACGATGAACACGGCCATGCCGAAAGGTGGCGTGAGCAGCCCTACCTCCACGACGATCACGGTGATGACGCCGAGCCAGATCAGGTCGGTGCCCAGCAGCTTGAACACCGGCAGGAACAGCGGGATGACGATCAGCAGGATGGACGCGGAATCCATGATGGTGCCGAGCGTCAGCACGATCAGCAGATAGGCGACGAGGAGCGCCGCGGACCCCAGCTCCATCGTCCCGATCCAGTCGCCGATCCAGGTCGGCAGGCCCGAGACGGTCAACATTCGCGAGTAGATGTTGGCCGCGATGATCAGGAGGATCAGCGACGAGGTGACGTGGCCGGTCTCGGTGAGCAGCCGCCACAGCTTGTGCCACGTCAGGCGCCCCTTGGCGAGCGCGATCGCCAGCGCCCCGGCCGCGCCGACGGCGCCGGATTCGGTGGCGGTGAAGATGCCGCCGTAGAGCCCTCCAAGGACCACGACGATCAGCGCCAGGATCGGTCCCAGCATGCCCAGCATCACCGGGACGCTCATCGGCGGAGTGGAGACGACCCGGTCGACCATGGCTCCGAAGGCGGCCGGGTTGCGCCTTGCCCAGAACAGGATCATCAGCGAATAGGCGACGGCGAGCAGGAGGCCCGGGATGACGCCGGCGATGAACAGGTCGCCTACCGACGTATCGGTGAGCAGGCCGTAGAGGATGAAGAGCACGCTCGGCGGCAGCAGCATGCCCAGGACCGAGCTGCCGGCCACCACCCCCACCGCGAAGCGCCGGTTGTAGCCATAGCGCAGCATCTCCGGCACCGCCAGCTGCGCGAAGACGGTGGCCGATGCCACGCTCACGCCGGTGATGGCGGCGAAGATGGCGTTGGCCGCCACCGTGGCGATGCCGAGTCCGCCGGGAACGCGCCGGAACAACTGGTTGGCCACCGCGAAGGAGTCCTTCCCCAGGTCGGCGATCATGACCAGCAGCCCCATCAGGACGAAGAGCGGGATGACCCCGAACACGTACGCCTCGATGGAATCGGTCGCCGCGAAGGCGAGCATCGTTCCGGCCAGGTCCGGGTTGTCGCGGATCAGCCAGATGCCGACGAAGGACACCAGGATCATGACCACCGGGACATGCATGCCCGAATAGACGAGCAGCACCAGCGCGAGGATGGACCAGAGGCCGACCTCGACGCCGCTCATTGGCGCTCCCCGCCGTTGGCCCCGCCAGCCTCGCCAACCTCCTCACCCCAGCGCAGGAATCGCCTGCCATGGCGCAGGAAGAGCAACAGGAACTGCACCGCCATCGCGACGCTGCCCACGATCATGATGAGCCGCACCGGCCACTTCGGCAGGGCGAAGACGGCCGGGTTGCCGTACATGTCGCCCGAGGCGAGCGCGCGACTCAGGAAGGGGATGGTTGCATGAACGATCACGGCGAAGGCGAGCGCGCCCACCAGGCAGAACACCGCCTGCATCGCCTCGTAGGCGCGCGGCGACTTTCGCTCGATCAGCCGCAGCAGGCTGTCGGCCTGGATCACCCGCCCCCTGCGCAGCGTGTCGGAGAACTGCAGGAAGACGATGGCCGCGATCGACATGATGACCATCTCGGTCACCCCGGTGAGCGGCCGCCCGAACAGGGCTCGGCCGGCGATGTCGAGGTTGATCACGACCATGATGAACGCGATCAGCAGCGTCCCCGCCGCGTTGAGCAGCGACGAGAACATGCCGAACCAGCGATCGAACCGGCTCACCCTCGGACTTCCGCTCTCACCCGTGCCGCCGGTCCGTGGTCAGAAGCGCGACCAGTCCCGGGGAAGCTCCACGCCGGCCTTGCGCAGGTTGTCGAGGTACGCATTGAGCACCTCCTTCGCCGGCAGGCCCTTCGCCTCGAGCGGCTCGGCCCACTTCTGCGCGATGTTGGGCAGCCGGTTGGCCCAGTCGGCCCGCTGCTGCGGAGTGAAATCGAGGATCTTGGCGCCGCCCTTCTCCATCGCCGCGAACGCGGCCGCGGTATCGCGCTCCACCCGCGTGATCACCGCCTCCTGGAGATCGTCGGCGGCAACCGCCAGCGCCTTGCGGACATCCTCGGGCAGCCGGTCCCACCGGGACTTGTTCACGACGATGTCGAAGGCATTGATCGCCCCGAAGCCCGTGCGCACGATGTACGGCGCGACCTCGTGCATCTTGCCCCCGATCGACAGCATCCCGGAATTGATCGCCGCCGTGAAGACGCCCGACTTGATGTCGTTGTACGCGGTGCCCATCGTGCCGGCCACCGGGATGGCACCCGTGCCATCGAGCCATGGAAGGTTGGAAGCCGCCGCCGCGATCTTCATTCCGTCGAGGTCGCGCACGTCCTTGATCGGCTGACTCGAGACGATCAGGTAGCTGTCGAAGGAGAAGCTGGTCAGGTAGACGAGATCGAGCGCCTCCCATGCCTTCTTCATCGCAGGGACGGTCTTCTGCAGGTCGTGCAGCGCCATCGTCGCGATGCGCGGGTCGGTCGAGCCGAACGGCGCGGCGGACACCACGTTCTGCAGCGGCAGGCGCACCGGCTCGAAGAGATGGACCACGTGGCCGACGTCGGCCAGCCCGGTCGACATCGCGTCCAGCATGTTGGGCATCGAGGCGAGCGTTCCGCCGACTGCGACGTTCCACTTCACCCGATGCGTGGACCCGGCCTTCTCCAGCTCCTTGTTGACCTGCGGCAGGAACCGGTTGATTTCCTCGTCGGTCCAGGCGAAGGTGGCCGGATAGCCGGATGCGAACGTGAGCTGGTGGGTCTGCAGCTTCTGAGCGTGGACGGTACCGGCGAAAGCCGCGATACCGCAGGCAAGGGCCAAACTGGCTGCGATCCTCAATCTCGTCTCCTTGATGGTGTGTCCGAAAACCGTTAACCGCGGCAGCGCCGCAGCCCGCCGGCCGACGGGCGTCGACGACGCCCGCGGGTCGGCAACGTGTGGGTCAGGCGATGGCGATGCCGGCCTCGGCGAGGCGCGCGAGGCCCTCGGGAGAGATCTCGGCGGCCGGGGCGTCTCCGCCGATGACGCCGAGGAGCAGACCCTCGCGCTCACCGGGCGCGGCCTCGACGCATTCGAAGCGGCGCTGCACGCCCACCGGACATGCGATGAAGTCGAGCGGCCCGAGCGTCACCCCTTCCGTGCCGGAATCGAGCTCCCACTCAACCTTCCACTTGCCCTTCATCACCATGAAAGTCTCCACGGTATCGTGCGAGTGCATGAGCACGCCCTTGCCCGGCTCCGCGGCGATGAACGAGAGGCCGAATCCCGCCTTGAGGTGCGAGATCGCGGCCGGCGCCTGGTCGCCGAACGGTGAGAACACACCATCGCCTTGCGGCTGGTTGAAGCCCAGGACGTTGAGGAAAGTCCTGCGGCACTCGGGCAGCGCCATGTCCGGAAGCCCGGTGTCACAGCGCTCCAGATCGACGAAGCGGGCGACGGAACGCATCAGCTCTTCCCGGGTAGGCTTCACGGTGGCGATCTTGGTCAATGGTACTTCCTCCACAATGCAGCCCGGCATTAGAGCCGCGGCGCACGCGTGGCACAATCCGGCAGCGTCTATGAAGGCATAGACGCCGTCGATGTTGCTGCGCAATAGAAAGGGGACGACCTGTCCGGGGAAACGATCTCGCTCGAGTCGCTGCGGCGTCAGGCAAGCGTCCAGTTGCTGGTCGCGCTCGACGCCCTCATCACCGAGCGCTCTGTGACGCGGGCGGCCGAGCGCATCGGCGTGAGCCAGCCCAGCATGAGCAACACCTTGTCCCGCCTGCGCCGGCTGACCAGGGATGCCCTGCTGGTGCGCACCACCCGCGGCATGGAGCTCACCCCCCGAGCCCAGGAGCTCGCGGAGCCGCTGCGCCGCGCGCTGCTCGCGCTCGACGAGGTCTTCGCCGAACCGGGTCCGTTCGATCCGACCGGCGCTTCCGGCCGGGTCACGGTCGCGGCGGCCGACTTCGTCGGGATGATGCTCCTGCCGCTCGTCATGCGGGCGGTGGGCTCGGCGGCGCCTCGGCTGCAGATCGACCTGCGCCTGCCCGATCCCGCGCGGGTGAGCCAGTGGCTCGCCGACGGCGAATGTGACCTCGCCATCGGCTTCCTGCCGTCGCTCTCCCCCGAGCTTCGCATCTCCACGCTCTTCACCGAGCCGCTGGTCTGCCTGGTTTCCGCGAACCATGCCACGATCCGCGAAGAGATCTCGCTCGAGGACTATCTCGAGGCGCGGCACCTGATGTTCGGCTCGCCGTTCTCCGCGGCCTCCACGCTCGAGACTGCGATCGACGCGAGCCTCGCCTCCACGGGCATGCGCCGCGTGAAGGGGATGCAGGTGGCCTCCATCGTGGTCGGACCCTACATCGTCGCGCAGACCGAGCTGGTCGCGACCTTGCCGCGGCGCCTGGCGACCCACTATGCCGGATTCCTGCCACTCTCCGTGCTCCCGGCGCCCATCCCGCTCAAGGAAGTGGCGATCTCGATGACGTGGCACGACCGCACCCACCGCCTGGGCCTGCACGACTGGTTCCGCGGCATGCTGCGCGAGGCAGCCGCCGAGCTTTCCCCCGGCCCGCAACCGCCGAGCCCCTCCACGACATAGGCCGCGGGCATCCTCGCATAGCCGCCCGATGATGGCCCGGGCGCGGCGTAGCTGCTTCAATAGACGGTTGACCCCGACACGCCGGAACGCCGTCGAGCGCAGGCACCGGCACGAAGCGCAGGAGAAGCCGATGCAACCCAATTCCACCAGCACGCCGAGTGAGGGCGTGCGCTGCAGCCACTACCTCGTCCAGGCCGCGCGCCCCATCCCTTTCGTCGTCCTCGCGCCTCAGACCATCCGCGAGGCGACGCCGGTCGTGCTCACGCAGCACGGCGGCGGCGGCCACAAGCTTGCGGTCGAGGTCATGGACCTGGTGGATCGATTCGTCGTCGGCCACGGTTGGTCCGTGGTGGCGATGGATGGCCCGGTCCACGGCGACCGGCGCAAGGACCGGCACGAGGATCGACCGCATGTGCAGGGGGAGTTCCTTGCGATGTGGCGCGCGGGCGGCGATCACGTCGAGGAGATGGTGCAGGACTGGACCCGGGTCATCGACGAGCTCGAGGGCATGGCCGGACTGCGTGCCGATGCCCTGCACTGGGTAGGCGTGTCGATGGGAACGGCGTACGGGCTGCCGCTGCTCGCGGTGGAGCGACGCATCCGCAGCGCGCTGATCGGCATGTGGGGCCTGTCCTATCCGCGCTCCGAGGTGCTCGGCGAGGCGGCGGCGCGGGTCGAGTGCCCGGTCATGTTCCAGCAGAAATGGGACGACGACATCTTCAGCCGCGACGGCCAGATCGAGCTGTTCGACCTCATCGGATGCGCCGACAAGCGCCTGAATGTCTATCCGGGCAAGCACGTGCCGGTCAAGGGCGAGCAGCTCGACGACATCGAGCAGTTCATCCTGAGGCGCCACGCGCAGGCGGGCAACGCGGCCTCCTGACAAGCCGAGGGGGCTACCGCCCCATGCGGTAGAACTCCTCGTTCGGCATCATCCCGGACGCGTTCGCCATCCGGTTGGACAGCGCGAAGAAGGCGGCGATCGACGCGATGTCCCAGGCCGCCTCCGCGTCCAGCCCATGCTCGAGCAGGCGCTCGTAGTCCTCGTCGCCGAGCGCCGCCGAATCGGTGGCCACCTTGCAGGCGAAGTCGAGGATCGCGCGGCTGCGCGCCGGAAGCGGCGCCTTGCGATAGTTGACCGCCACCTGGTCCGCGATCAGCGGATCCTTCTGGTAGATGCGCAGGATCGCCCCGTGCGCGACCACGCAGTAGAGGCAGTCGTTGATCGCGCTGGTCGCGACCACGATCATCTCGCGCTCGGCCTTGGTGAGCGGACCTTCGCCGGTCATCAACGCGTCGTGATAGGCGAAGAAGGCGCGGAACTCGGCCGGGCGCCGGGCGAGCTTGAGGAACACGTTGGGCACGAAGCCGGCCTTCTCCTGGACCGCCACGATCCGCTCGCGCAGGTCCGGCGGCAGCGACGACAGCTCGGCCAGCGGATAACGGTCCCCGGCCACCGGCTTGCCCCGCGACGCCTTCCCGGCTCGCGAAAGCCGCTGCGTCGGCTTCGCGGCCTTCCGTCCCTTCGCCCCCTTGGTCGCCATCGTCACTCTCCTTGCTCCGGATCGCGCCCCGCCCAGCGGTAGCGCCAGTAGGTGCCCTGCGCCATCAGAACGGCCAGTATCAGCCCGTTGCGCCCGTCGAGGAAGCCAAGCCGCAGGACATAGCCCCGCATGAAGCTCCACGAGGCGTGGATCCAGGCGGCCGCGAGGCCGCCCTTGCCGCGGGCACGCAGCTGTATCGCGCCCGCGCGCGCGTAGCGGAAGTACTTCTCCCGGGCGTCGTCGATCGAATCCACGCTGTCGTGCAGCAGCACGCCGGGGAGCGTCCCCAGCGGCTCGGGACAGACGACGCGCTCGTGGACCAGGTCGTCCGTGAACCGGGCGCCCTCCCGGCGAAAGAGGCGCAGGACCCGGTCGTTGCGCCACAGCCCGAAGCGGATGGTCTGCCCGCAGAACCGCGAGCTGCGATGGATCCAGTAGCCGTTGGCCGCATCCGCGAGCTGCTCGCTCACCGCCGCCTTCACCGAGCGGCGCAGCTCCTCGGAGACCTCCTCGTCCGCATCGATCGAGAGCACCCACGGATGCCGGCAATGCGCGAGCGCCCGGTTCTTCTGGATGCCGAATCCGGGCCAGTCGTCGGTCACGCAGACCTCGGCGCCGAGTCGCCGCGCCGTGGCCACCGTGCCGTCGGTGCTGCCGCAATCGACGACCACGATCTGCTCGGCGAAGCTCACCGACTGCAGGCAGCGCTCGATGCGGTGCGCCTCGTTCTTGGTGATCACGGCGACGGACAGGCCTTCTGCCGCGGAACGCCGCCGGCGCGCGGGATCCGTCGACCGCCCCGGGGAACGGGCCGGGCGAACCTTCGTCGCCGGCACGCCGATCATGATCCCGGCGCGACGCCGGCACCCGCGGCGGGGCGTGCCCCCCAGGCCGCGCGCAGAAGCCAGGCGTTGAGGAGGTAGAACGCGATCACGGTGATCTGCCGGTCGAACATGTCGTCGGTGAGCGCGAAGCCGGCGAAGGCCGTCGCGGTCACCAGTGCCGCACAGGCCGCCGGCGAAGCATCACCGCGCGCGACGCGACGAAAGAGCGCTGCCGCCGGCGCGACAAACATCAACAGCAGCGCGGCGAAGCCGGCCACCCCCGCCTCCGCGAACGCCGTGAGGTACTCGCTGTGCACCTGCTGGTACTGGATCTCCAGCGAGGCCGGGATATCGCCCTCCGCGCGCTGGCGCTCTATCTCGTCGCCGAAGCGACCGAACCCCACGCCGGTCAGCGGATGCGCCACGCCGGCCCGGATCGCCGCATGCCACAGCGCGAACCGCTGGCCGACCTGCGAGCCTTCGATGTCGCCATGCAGGTAACGCGCCACCTGGGGCTCGATCTGGGCGAAGCGATCCTGCATGAAGCCGGCAGCCGACAGGGTCAGCACCACCGCCAGCGCCACCATGGCGATGGTGGTGCCGCGTCGCAGCCCGCCGTGAGAACCGTGTGGGCCCGCCGTGCCGACGCGGCGGTAGCGCAGCGCGAGCGCGATCGCAAGCACCACGACGGCGAGGAGGAAACCGACGATGCCGCCGCGGGTCTGCGTCAGCGCGAGCGCAAGCATCGCGCAGAAGAGGCCCGCGAGTCCGAGCAACCGGCGCCAGCGCTCCGTGCCGAAGAGCACCAGGACGAAGGCGAGCAGTCCCTGCACCACCGCCAGGTCACCGAACTTGATCGCGCCGTTGCCGAGGGCGTTGCCTCCGAGCCAGCCGTAGGGCCGTTCGTAGTCGAGCCCCCAGACCTGCCAGACGGCCAGCAGGCTCGCGCCGATCGCGCCGATCGCGGCGGCCGGCAGCAGCAGGCGGCGCACGTCGGCGGGGCGGCCCGGCACGGACGAGAGACCGACGGCAAGCGCGAGCGAGCCTACCAGCACCTGGCTCGACATTTTGAAGGGCGCCATGCCGACGACGATCTGCACGAGCAGCAGGAGAAGGTACGCGGCCGCCGGCACCACCAGGACCGCCATGTGCCGCCAGGCGCCGCGCGCGTCCTCGCGCCAGCTGCCATGGGCCGCCACGAGCGCCGTGATGCAGGCCAGCGCGGCGATGCTGGTCGGCAGCTTCGGCACGGCGAGCAGCCCCACCAGGTAGGCGGCGAGCAGCAGGTGCGCGGCCTGTCCGGTCCGGCTGGCAGCAGTCATGACGAGCTTGCCCGACGCCCCGGTCTCATGCGTCCGCAACGGGTGGATCGAAGCGCTCGCCCGCCGGGCGCTGGCGCAACCCGAGCGTGGCCAGCACGACCCCCTGGCGCCGCGCCGCCAGCGCCCGCTGGCGGTTGCGCTCCGCGTCGTCGCGGGCGCGCTCGTGGTGCCACAGGTGCAGCACCGCGGTGGCGAAGCGCCCGGACTTGACCTTGACGCCGGCGTTGATCAGGCGGATGGCGAGGTCGGAATCCTCGAAGCCCCACCCGGTCATCTCCTCCTCGAAGCCGTTGACGCGCTCGAAATCCGCGCGCGCGACAGCGAGGTTGCAGCTTCTCACCTGCAGCCAGTGGCGCGGACGCAAGCGGCGCCAGCGCTGCCCGGGCAGCGTGATCAGCGGAGAAAGGCGCTCGACGTCGCCGGCAAGGCGCGCCCGCGCCCACTCCCGCATTCCCCAGTCCACCGGGTCTGCCGCGCCCTGCTCCACCGCCGCGGTCAGGCGCTGCGACAACAGGATCCGGTTGCCCGCCACGGCGCAGCCCGCTTCGGCGAGTCGGCGATGCTCCGCGACGACGCAGGGCCGCAGCAGGCAGTCGCCGTCGATGAAGACGAGCAGGTCGGTGCCGGCCTCGCGCGCCGCGCGGTTGCGCGATGCCGCCGCCCGGAACCCGTCGTCGGGTTGCCAGGCATGGGACAACGGCGCGCCCAGGCGCCCCTGCCAGGCGCCGACCACGGCAGTGGTGCGCGCGTCGGAGCCGTCGTCGGCGATGATCACCTGCTCCGGCATGGATTGCTGGCGCGCGACGCTGTCCAGCACCCGATCCAGGGCGACCGGCCGGTTGTAGGTGGTGATGATCAGCGCGACGGTCGGCATGGCTCGCACCGGGCAGTAAAGGCCGCGCGGAAAGTCGGTCGCGTCGCCGCCGTCATGTGACCAGCTCTCCGCCGGCATGCAGGCGGGAATAGAGGCCCTGCCTGGCGAGCAGCTCGGCGTGCGTGCCCTGCTCCACGATCCGGCCGCCTCCGAGCACGATGATGCGATCGGCCTTCTCCACCGTGGAGAGCCGATGCGCGATGATGATCGTGGTCTGGCCCTTCATCAGCCGCTCCAGCGCGGCCTGCACGAAGCGCTCGGATTCGGTATCGAGCGCCGAGGTGGCTTCGTCGAGGATCAGGATCGGCGCGTTCTTGAGCAGGGCGCGGGCGATCGAGAGACGCTGGCGCTGGCCCCCCGAGAGGCGGATGCCGTTGTCGCCGATCGGCGTCTCGATGCCTTCCGGCAGCGACGCGATGAACTCGGTGAGGTAGGCGGCATCGAGCGCCGCCCGCACTTCGGCCTCCGGCGCGCCGCGACGGTCGCCGTAGGCGACGTTGTTCGCGATCGTGTCGTTGAAGAGCATCACGTTCTGGCTGACCCAGGCGATCTGCCCGCGCAGGGACTCCAGGCGCATGTCCTCGATCGGAATGCCGTCGATCAGGATGCGCCCCTCGGTGACCGGGTAGAAGCGCGGCAGCAGGTTGGCCAGCGTCGTCTTGCCGCCGCCGGAGCTGCCCACCAGCGCCACCGTCTCGCCCGGACGCACGTGCAGGTCGATGTGCGACAGCGCCGGGCGGGTGGACGGGTCGTAGCGAAAGCTCACGTCCTCGAAGCGGATGTCGCCGCTCACCCGGTCGAGCGTCACCGTGCCGTCGTCGGCTTCGCCCGGCTCGTCGATGAACCGGAAGACCGCATCGGCCGCCGCGAGCGCGCGCTGAAGCTGGCTATTGACGTCGGCCAGGTGCTTGAGCGGCGCAAGGATCATCAGCATCGCGGTGATGAAGGAGACGAAGTCTCCGACCGTGGTCTGGTCGTGCTGCGACTGGTAGAGCGCGATCGCGATCACCACCGAAACGGCGATCGCCGCCATCACCTGCGTGATCGGCACGATGAGCGCCGAGGCCACCGTCATGCGCCGGGCGAACGTCCGAAGCTGCCCGCTTGCCGAGGCGAAGCGCGAGCGTTCGTAGGCTTGGCCGCCGTAGACCTTGACCACGGGGTTGCTGTGGATCGCCTCCTCCACCACGCCGGTCAGCTCGCCGGTATAGCGGATCTGCTCGGCCGAGAGGCGTCGCATCCGGCGCGAGAAAGCGCCCACGGCAAACGCCACCAGCGGGATCAGCACCAGGGCGACGGTGGTGAGCTGCCAGTTGAGGTAGAGGAGCCAGGCGAGCAGTCCGACGATGACGAAGGAATCCCGCACCAGGACCACCAGCACGCCGGCCAGCGTCTGGGTCACGTTCTGCACGTCGGCCACCAGGCGCGCGATCACGGTGCCGGACGGATTCATCGCGAAGAACCGGATCGGCATCTCCACCAGCCGCGCGAACATAGCCTGGCGCAGGTCGTAGAGCACTTCCTGGCTCACCTGGCTCATCGCGTAGTTCATCGTGAAGGTGAACACGCCCCGCAGCAGGAACAGCCCGATGATCATCAGCGGGGCCTGCCACATGAGGCTGGGCCGGCCGCCGGCGCCGAACCCGTTGTCCAGCAGGATCTTCATGATGGCGGGAAAGACCGGCTCCGTGAGCGCGGTCAGGATCATCCCGGCCACGCCGAGACCGAAGAGCCGCCAATGGGGCCGCACGTGGCCGAGCAGCCGGCGGATCAGGACACGGTCGCCCGAACCCGGCTTCATGTGACGCGCCGAGAGAACCACGTGATCGCCAGCGCCGGACTGGCCGTGTCAGTCCGTGGGGAAGCGGTAGGTCCTGTCTGCATGCAAGTGGGGGATGGGCTCGGTTCCGTGAAGTGGGATTCCCTGTCGCTCAGGGCGGGGAGCAGTCAACGATAGACGAGCTCCACGCCTGAGGGCGACAGCCAGTCCGAGAGCTGGGTGAGCAGCGCGTCCGCCGGCCGCACGATCCAATCCGGGCCGAGGCGCACCGCCACCGTCGCCGTGCCGTTGTGGTATTCGATTTCCACCGGACAGCCCGGCTCGGTCGGCTCGCCGATCCGGAACTGCCCGAGCAACGACGCGAGCCGGGCCGCGTCCGACTGCCCGTTCATCCGCAGCCGCAGCGCGCGGGCATGCTCGGCGCGCGCCCCGTCGAGGTCCAGGATGCGGTCGACGCTCAGCCGGTGTCCGCCGCTGTAGTCGTCGCGCGAGAGCTTCCCGTGCACCACCACGAGCTGGTCGGCACGCAGCAGGTTGCGGTGGCGCTCGAAGACCTCCGAGAAGACTGCGATCTCCTCGCTCGCGGTCTTGTCGTCCAGCGTCACCCGCATCATCCGGCCACGCCGCGTCATCGCGCTGGAGAGCGCCGCGACGATCCCGGCGACGGTCACCGTGGTGGCGCCATGGCCGCTCTCGGCAAGCCGTGGCAGGTCCGCGAGCCGGGTCTTCACGAAGCGGCGCAGCTCGGCCTCGTAGGCGGTGAAGAGATGGCCGGAGAGATAGAAGCCGAGGGCGGTCTTCTCCTCGTGCAGGCGGCGCTCCTCGGTCCAGGGCGCGCACACCAGCCAGTCGCGCGCGGGTGCGTCCCCGACGAAGGTGGCCGGCGCGAGGTCGCCGAAGAGCCCGCCCTGCCCGGCGCTGCGCTCGCGCTCGCTCTGCTCGGCTGCGTCCATCGCCCGCTGGACGTTGGCCAGCAGCCGCGCCCGGTCCGTGTCCAGCGAATCGAAGGCGCCGGCGCGCACCAGCGCCTCGACCGCCCGGCGGTTGAGCAGCCGCCGGTCTATGCGGTCGCAGAAGTCGTAGAGGTCCCGGTACGGGCCGCGCGCCTCGCGCTCGGCGATCACGTTGTCCACCGCCGCCTGGCCCACGCCCTTCACTGCGCCGAGCCCGTAGCGGATGGTCGCCGGATCCTGCGGCTCGAAGCGGTAGCCGGAGCTGTTGATGTCCGGCACCAGCACGGTGACGCCGTTGGCCTGGGCATCGCGTACGAAGAGGTGCACCTTGTCGGTGTCGTCCATGTCGGACGACAGCGTCGCGGCCATGAACTCGGCCGGATAGTGCGCCTTCAGCCACGCGGTCTGGTAGGTGACCACCGCGTAGGCCGCCGTGTGCGACTTGTTGAAGCCGTACTCGGCGAACTTCTCCATCAGGTCGAAGAGCTGGGTGGCAAGGTCCGGATCCTGGCCACGCGACTTCGCGCCTTCCATGAAGATCTGCCGCTGCTTGGCCATCTCCGAGGCTTTCTTCTTGCCCATCGCGCGACGCAGCAGGTCGGCGCCGCCCAGCGTGTAGCCGGCGATCACCTGGGCGATCTGCATCACCTGCTCCTGGTAGACGATGACGCCGTAGGTCGGCTCCAGGCATTCGCGCAGGTCGGGATGGAAGTAGTCGATCCGCTGCTGGCCGCGCTTCCTCAGGATGAAGTCGTCCACCATCCCGGAGCCGAGCGGCCCGGGGCGGTACAGGGCGAGCACGGCGATGATGTCCTCGAAGCGGTCCGGCTGTAGCTTCCTCAGCAGCTTCTTCATCCCGTCGCTCTCCACCTGGAAGATCGCGATGGTGTTGCCGTCCTTGAGCACCTGGTAGGCCTTCGGGTCGTCGAAGGTGAGCGCGGCGAGGTCGAGCGGCTCCGTCCCCTCGTCGCGCCGGCGCCGGTTCACGTAGCGCACCGCCAGGTCGATGATGGTGAGGTTGCGCAGGCCCAGGAAGTCGAACTTGACCAGGCCGACCGCCTCGACGTCGTCCTTGTCGTACTGGCTGATGACGGAGTCCGTGCCCGGCGCCTTGTAGAGCGGGCAGAAGTCCGTGAGCCGGCCGGGGGCGATCAGAACGCCGCCTGCATGCATGCCGACGTTGCGGGTGATGTCCTCCAGCGGTCGCGCAAGCGCGAAGAGCTCGCGCACCTCCTCCTCGTTGCGCTCGCGCTCGGCGAGCATCGGCTCCTCCTCCAGCGCCTTGTCGAGCGAGAGCGGCTTGGCCTGCACCACCGGGATCAGCTTGGAGAGCTGATCGCAGAAGCTGTAGGGCATGTCCAGCACGCGCCCGGCATCGCGGATCACCGCCTTGCTCGCCATGGTGCCGAAGGTGGCGATCTGCGCGACCGCGTCGGCGCCGTACTTCTGCCGGACGTACTCGATCACGCGACCGCGGCTGTCCTGGCAGAAGTCGATGTCGAAGTCCGGCATCGAGACCCGCTCGGGATTGAGGAAGCGCTCGAAGAGCAGCGCGTACGGGATCGGGTCGAGATCGGTGATGCCGAGGGCGAAGGCGACCAGCGACCCCGCGCCCGAGCCGCGACCCGGCCCGACCGGCACGTCGTTGGCCTTGGCCCAGCCGATGAAGTCCGCCACGATGAGGAAGTAGCCGGGGAACCCCATGCCGATGATGGTGTCGCACTCGGTGCGCAGGCGCGCCTGGTACTCCGGCTCGCGTGCCGCCCGCACCGCCGGATCGGGAAAGAGCCGCTCCATCCGGGCGGCGAGCCCCTCGGCGGCGAGCTGGCGCAGGTGCTGGTCCACGCTGACGCCGGCCGGCGTCGGAAACTCGGGCAGCCGCGATTCACCCAGCGTCATGGCGAAGGCGCAGCGGCGGGCGATCTCCACGCTGTTGGCAAGCGCCTGGGGCAGGTCCGCGAAGCGTTCGGACATTTCCTCCCGGGTGAGGAAGTACTGGTCGGGGCTGAAGCGGCGCACCCGGCGCGGGTTCGCGAGGATCTCGCCTTCCGCGATGCAGACCCGCGCCTCGTGGGCTCGAAAGTCCTCCTTGCGGATGAACTGGATCGGATGGGTGGCCACGAGCGGGAGGTCGAGTCGCGCCGCCAGACGCGCGGTCTCCCGGGTGCAGGTCTCGCTGTCCTCGGCGTCGTGGCGCTGCACCTCGAGATAGAACGCCGCGGGAAAACACTCCGCCAGGCGCCGCGCCGCCGCCTCGGCGCGCCCGCGGTTGCCCGCGAGCAGCCAGTGCCCCACCTCGCCGGCGGCGGCGCCCGACAAGGCGATGATGCCCGCCGTGGCATCGCCCTCGAGCCACTGCGGCAACAGCTCGCCGCGCCCGCGATGTTCGTTCTCCAGCCATCCCCGCGAGATGAGCTCGCAGAGGTTGCGATAGCCGCGGGCGTTGGCCGCGAGCAGCAACAGGCGATACGGCCGGTCGCGATCATCCGGATTGGTGATCCAGCAATCGATGCCGCAGATCGGCTGCACGCCTTGCGCCAGCGCCGCCTTGTAGAACCGGACCCATCCGAAGAGGTTGGCCGAATCCGTGAGCGCGAGCGCAGGCTGCCCGTCCGCGACGGCCGCCTTCACGGCCTCGTCGATGCGGACGATCGAATCCGAGATGGAATACTCGGAGCGCAGCCTGAGGTGGACGAACCCCGGGTTTTTCACGGTGGCGACGGACTCGGAACCTGGCCCGCTCGAGGCGGGATCTTGGAGAAACGGGTCCGATTGTACGGCGCGGGGCGGGCTGCGCCCGTGCGCCCCCACGCCCCGCCGATGCGCCGGGCACGGGTCGGTGGCCCGGCGCAGCCCCGCGGCTCGCGTAGAATCCCGCGCTTGGCACGCAAGCGTGCGCGCCAGGCTGCAAGGACCTCGATTGGATACCGCGTCACCGTCGAAGCGGCGTCACCGGCTCGCCGTCTCGACCATCGTGCTCTGCGCCGTGCTCTGGAGCCTGGCCGGCATCGTCACCCGCCAGCTAGACAGTGCCGCCGGATTCGAGATCACCTTCTGGCGGTCCCTCTCGTGCGTGATCTGCGTCGCCGGCTGGCTCATCGCGACGGAGCGCCGCGGTTGGCTGTCGGCGATCACCCGGACCGGCCTCCCCGGCCTCGTGTCGGGACTGACGTGGGCGGTCATGTTCACCTGCTTCATGGTGGCCCTGACCCTCACGACGGTGGCGAAGACCCTGGTGGTGCTGGCGCTCGCGCCGCTGTGCACGGCGCTGCTCGCGTGGCTGGTCCTGGGCGAGCGCATCGCCGCGCGGACCTGGCACGCCATCCTGGTGGCTGGCGGCGGCATCGTCTGGATGGTGGCGGACGGACTGCGGGAGGGCGGTGGCAGCCTGCTCGGCATGCTGGTGGCCGCCGGCGTGCCGCTCGCCTCCGCCATCAACCTGGTCAACATGAAGCGGCAGCAGGCGCGGGTCGACCTGGTGCCGGCGATCCTGATCGGAGGCGTCATTTCCTGCATCGCGATGCTGCCGCTGATGCTGCCGGCGCAAGCGAGCGGTCGCGACATCCTGCTGCTCTCGCTGCTGGGCGCATTCCAGCTCGCGCTGCCATGCATCCTGCTGATCCGGGCCGCGCGCTATCTCTCGCCGCAGGAAACCGCCCTGCTGTCGCTGCTCGAAGTGGTCTTCGGTCCGCTGTGGGCCTGGCTCGGCGCCGGCGAACAGCCGTCGGCGCCGACGCTCTACGGCGGGGCGCTGATCCTCGGCGCGCTGGTGGCCAACGAGCTGCTGGCAACCCGCAAGCCCCCGGCGACAATGGCGCTGCACCGCGCCGCGGTCGACTGAGCGAGGCGCGCGCTCAGCCGGCCAGCACGAAATCGAAGGTCGCCGCCATGGACGAGGCGGCGCTGCCCGCGGCGGCGGGCGCGGTGTCCGGCCCGGTCACCGCGACCAGCAGCGCCGGCGAGAAGAGCCGGTCGCGCCGATTGCGTACCTCGCCCGGGAAGTAGAGCTGCGTCGTCAGCAGCGGTCCGCCCTCCGCGCGCACCCGAACATGGATGTGGCGCGTGCGCCCCGGGTAGATGCCCGGCAGGATGGTCTGCAGCCGCCACCGTCCCTGATCGTCGGCGTGGAGGTGGCCGCGCAGCCTATAGCCTTCGTTGTCGTAGCGACCCTCGGAATCGGCCTGCCAGAAATCGAGCAGCGCATGCGGCACCGGCCGGCAGTCGGTGGCCAGGACGAGCCCGCTCAGCGTGAGACGCGTACCCGGCATGTCCGGCTCGACCAGCGATTGGCGCCCGGGAGAATCGGGGGTGAAGAACGGTCCGGCCGTCTGCGGCGGCGTCGGCTCCGCCGGATCGACGCAGGCCGGTGTCGCGGCGCGGGCCGGTGTCGCGGCCGGTGTCGCGGCCGTGGCGCCGACGTTCGCGACCGCCGCGAGCCCCATCCGACCCGCGAGCGGCACGGCGGCGGCGCGAACCAGCCTTCGCCGACCCGGGATTGCCGGCGCGTTCATTGCAGGCTCGGCTCCACCCGCTCTTCCACTCGGCCCTCGGGGCGCTTGTCCATGCGCTTGTCCGTCAGCTTGTCCAACCGTGTCTGCGCGCGCCATTCGGTCGCCAGCGCGGCGGGCGGCTGCGCGGCGGGGGCGGGTCTGCTCGTCAGGTCCGCGAGGCAGAAGCGGCAGCGCCGCGCCTGCGCCCAGATCACTTCCGCGCAGGAAGGACACAACCGCATGCCGTCGCGGCCGCGACGCGCGGCCTCGCGCACCCGCAGCGCGGAGCGGTCGGCGAAGCTCGCGAGCACCAGCGCGGCGACGATCGGCGTGACCACGATGGCGAGCAGCAGCCACGGCGCGAAGGCGCGGCCGCGGCTGCGCGCGGCGAAGCCGACGAGCAGCGCGCAGAGCAGCCAGGCCCCGACGGCCCAGCCAGCCACGAACAACCCGGTGCCGGCGATCAACGCCGTCACCGTCCCGAGCGTGCCTGCCATGCCCAGCATCCCTGCCTCCCTGCGTCCGTGAAGCGTTCCGGCGCCTAGACACTAACCTACCACGGTGCCGGGGCGACGTCCGCGCTGCCGTTACACTGTGTGCAATGGACATCGCCCTCTGGATCCTGGCGGTCATCTTGATCGTCGTCGGCGTCGCCGGCACCGTGCTGCCCGCGCTGCCGGGCATCATCCTCGTGCTCGCCGGCATCGTCCTGGGCGCCTGGATCGGTGAGTTCACGCTGGTGAGCGGCGCGACGGTCGCGGTGGTCGCCGTGCTGGCCCTGATCGGCTGGCTGGCGGATTACTTCTCCGGCGTGCTCGGCGCCAAGCGTGCCGGCGCGAGCAAGGAGGCGATCATCGGCGGGCTGATCGGGACCGTGGTGGGCGTCTTCACCGGCCTGTGGGGGTTGATCTTCATGCCCTTTCTCGGCGCGGTCATCGGCCAGTACGTCGTCGACCGCGACATGATCCGCGCCCGCGACGTCGGCTTCGCGACCTGGCTCGGCATGGCGGTGGGCACCGTCGCCAAGGTGGCGATCGCATTCCTGATGATCGGCATCTTCATCGCGGCGCTGCTGATCCCCTGACGCAGGGCGGGCGGTGCGATGGCGCGCGGTTTGCAGTCGACGGGCGGAGCCGCATGACGGCGAAGGCCGCTACCTATGTGGGCCGCTTCGCCCCCTCGCCGAGCGGGCCGCTGCACCTCGGGTCGGCCGCGGCCGCCCTTGCGAGCTACCTCGACGCCAAGGCGCATGGCGGCCGCTGGCTGCTGCGCATCGAGGACGTCGACACGGCGCGTACCGTCGCGGGCGCCGCCGACTGCATCGTGGACCAGCTGCGCTGGCTCGGCATGGGCTGGGACGGCCCGGTGGTGCAGCAGTCGCGGCGCGGTGAGCGCTACCGCGAAGCCTTCGAACGGCTGGTCGCGGCCGGCAAGGTGTACGGCTGCGCCTGCAGCCGGCGGGAGATCGCGGATTCCCTTTCGGTCCTGCGCGACGACGAATCGCGGGTGGACCATCCGGCCGGAGCGACGACCGACCCCGCCGAGCGGGTGTACCCCGGCACCTGCCGCAACGGCATCCCGGGCGGCCGGGCGCCGCGGGCCTGGCGCTTCCGCGTCGATGACTCGGTGGTGGCGTTCCAGGACCGGCGGCTGGGACCGAAGTGCCAGCACCCGGCGCGCGACGCGGGCGACTTCGTCGTCCTGCGGGCCGATGGCGTCTGGGCCTATCAACTGGCCGTCACCGTCGACGACGCCGATGCCGGCGTGACGCACGTGGTCAGGGGCGAGGATCTGCTCGGATCCACGGGCCGCCAGGTGCTGCTGCAACGCGCGCTCGGCCTGCCGACACCGGCCTACCTGCACACTCCGCTCGCGATCGGACCGGACGGAAGGAAGCTGTCGAAGCAGAACGGCGCCACCTCCATCACCGCGCCGGACGCCGGCGGGCGCGTCCGCGCGCCGTGCGAGGTGCTGGATGCGGCGGCGCGGCTCCTGGGGCTCGAGCCCCCGACGGCTCGAGGAACCGGAGAGTGGCTTCGCGAGGCTACCGGCCGCTGGGCCCGGCGCTTCGGACCGGCGCCGGCCTGAAGGCTTTCGCGACGGTCAGGGCTTGCCGCCGAGCAGCGCGGCAACCTTGCGCGCGGGCCGGCGCAGGCCATTGCGCGCCGCCGGCTCGGCAGCGGCTTCCACCCCGGCATCCTCCGCGGGCTCGTACGGCCGGGAGAAGAACGGGTCGGTCTTCGCGGGCGACCGGTTGGGCGAGGAGCCGCTGCGCCGGGCCGGCGGGCTGCGGTCGCGGTCCGGCGAGGAATCGCGGCGCGCGGCCGTGCCCTCGCGTCCTCGCTTCTCGCGACCACTGCCACGGTAGGCGTCCGCCGAGAACTCGCGGCTGTCGCCACGACGGCCAGGCAGCGTCACCGCCAGCGCTTCGACGGTCAACTTGCGTTGCGTGAGCTTCTCGATGTCCGCGAGCGCCCGCTGGTCCTTGTCCACCATCAGCGACAGGGCCATGCCGCTCGCGCCGGCGCGTCCGGTCCGGCCGATGCGGTGGACGTAGTCCTCGGGCGAATGCGGCAGGTCGTAGTTGATGACCGCGGGCAGCTCGACGATGTCCAGCCCGCGGGCGGCCACGTCCGTAGCGACCAGCACCTTGATCTCGCCTTGCTTGAAGGCTTCGAGGGTCTGCAGACGCTCCTGCTGGGACTTGTCGCCGTGGATCGCCTCGGCCTTGAGCCCTTCCTTCTGGAGCTGGCGCGCCAGCCGGCCGGCCCCGATCTTGGTGTTGGAGAAGACGATCACCTGCTCCAGGGCACGGTCGCGGATCAGCGAAGCCACCGCCGCCCGCTTCGCCTCGTCGCCGTCCACCCGATAGACCGTCTGCTCGACGTTGTCGGCCAGCGCGTTGCGGCGCGCGACCTCGATGAGCTGCGGCTCCTTGAGGAAGGAGCGGGCGAGCTTGCGGATCTCGGGCGAGAACGTGGCCGAGAACATCAGGCTCTGGCGCTGGGCCGCCAGCAGGTTGATGATCCGCTGGATGTCCGGAAGGAACCCCATGTCCAGCATCCGGTCGGCCTCGTCGAGCACCAGGATCTGCACCTGGGAGAGGTTGGTCGACTTCTGCTCCACGTGATCGAGCAGGCGCCCGGGCGTCGCGGTCAGGATCTCCACCCCGCCACGGAGCGCGGCCGTCTGCGGCTTCATGTCGACGCCGCCGAAGACCACGGCGCTGCGCAACGGGGTGTGGCGCGAGTACGCCTTGACGTTCTCGTGGATCTGGTCGGCCAGCTCCCGGGTGGGCGCGATGATCAGGGCGCGCACCGGATGCCGTGCCGGCGACGTGCTGGTGCTCGCGAGCGGCAGCAGCTTGTGGATGATGGGCAGCGCGAACCCCGCCGTCTTTCCGGTGCCGGTCTGGGCGGCGCCCATCACGTCCTTGCCGGCCATGACAACCGGGATCGCCTGCGCCTGGATCGGCGTCGGCTCGCGATAGCCGAGCTCGGCGACCGCCTTCAGGATGGAGGGGTCGAGGCCGAAATCGGCGAACGTGACGATCGTCTGGGATGGGGATCCGGGCTCGGCCGGCTCGTTGGTGCCCTGCGCGTCGCGCGGGCGGGTGGCGGTAGTGGCTCCGCCCTCGGCACCGTTGGGCGCCTCACCTATTGACAAATGCATAACTCGCTATTCTACCCCAGCCTGCCTCGAGTGCGGCTTTGCCGGACGAGCGGCGTGGACGTAGGCGTGCGGGCCACGCCGCCCGGGAACCGGGACGCGCGTGGCGGCTAGTCGGGCAGCAGGTTGCGCAGGAAATGCCAGGCGTTGGCGCCGGCGATCCGCGCGATGTCGTCTTCCGAGAGCCCGGCCGTCATCAGTGCCTGGGTGAGCTGGGCGAGGCCGGCGGCGTCGATCGGCGTCGCGAGCCCGCCGTCGAAATTGGACCCCAGGGCCACATGGTCCACCCCGACGAGGTCGACCGCATAGCGGATGCTGCGCACGACCGCCTCGAGCGTGGGCTCGCAGACCGCGTCGGGGGTGAACGCGATCGCGATCAGGCCGCCGGTCGCGGCGATACCGCGCGCCTGCCCGTCGTCGAGGTTGCCGGGGCGGTCGCACACGCCGCGCAGGCCCGCCTTCGTGGCGACCACCGGCCGGTGCGTGGCCGCCAGCACCGCTGCCAGGGCGTCCGGCGACATGCGATGCACATCCACGGCCATGCCGAGCTCGGCCATCGGCTCCAGCCACGCGCGGGCGGCACGGACCAGCAAGCCATCCGGCCCGGAGGCGCCGCCCGAAGCGGAGGCGGTGGTCGGCAGCTTCGCCTTGATCGGCGGCACGGCTATCCGGAAACCCGCGTCGAACAACAACCGGATCTGCCTGGGCCCGCCGGCCAGCGCCCCGCTGTCGCGCAGCGCCAGCATCGCCCCCACCGGCGCAGGCAAGCCGTTCTCCCGGGCCTGCGCGCGCGCAAGCAGCAGACGATCCATGTCGGCCTTGGTCCGGATCCCGATCACCCGCGAGCCCGCGCCGCGCAGAACGTGGCGCAACCGCTCTGCCTGGTACAGCGCCCGCGCGCCTGGATCGTTCCAGGTGCGCATCGGCCAGCCCTGCGAGATGGCAAGGGGTGTCAGGAGGTCGAATCCCTCGGCGCCGTCCTGCGGGCCCGGCCAGTGCAGGCGCGTGGCCACGGCGAACACCTGGAGCGCCACGTTGCCGTCGGTGAGCCGCGCGAGGTCGACATGACCGGTCGTCGCGCGGGCAAGCAGGTCGCGAGGCCACAGCAGCGTGACCCCGTGCAGGTCCACCACCAGCAGCTTGGAGTGCAGGGCTTGCGCCTGCGCGCTCAACGCGGGCGCCGGCCCGCGGCCGCCCGGCGATTCGTGCATCTTCCAGGCGAGCAGGCGGGGAAACGCGCCGAAGAAGAGCGCAGCCAGGGCGAACAGCACCACGAGGATGCCCAGACCGGCCCACTGCCAACGCATGCGCCAGGTTCCCTTGGAGGGCAAGTCTCCTCCCGAAAATGGCCGCCGGGCGCCCACGCGACCGCTTCGGCCAAGTCGGAATGCTAGCGCGCAGCGACGGGCCGCCGCAGTTTTTTGGCCCGGTACCATACGAGGGTGCCCGGCGACACGACGGCTGCAACCTCCCCGACCGACCGATGCCACCGATTACCTCCCCACCTCGCCCGCCCGCTCCCGAGATGCTGCGTCGCCTCTTCGATGCGGCGGTGCGGCGCGCCCAGCCCTCCCACTCGATGGCACCCCACCTGCCGCCGCCACCCGCCGGGCGAACCGTGGTGCTGGGCGCCGGCAAGGCGGGCGGCGCGATGGCCGAAGCGGTGGAGCAGGCCTGGCCGGCCGACGCGCCGCTGACCGGCCTGGTGGTCACCCGCTACGGCCATGTCCCGCCGGCCCACGCCAGGCGCCGAGCCGAAGGGCGCGCGCGCATCGACGTGGTGGAGGCTGCCCATCCGGTGCCCGACGAGGCGGGGCTGCGCGCGGCCGGTCGCATCATGTCCCTCGCGAGCGACCTCGGCCCCGACGACCTGGTGCTGTGCCTCGTGTCCGGGGGCGGCTCGGCGCTGCTGGCCGCACCGGCCGAGGGCATGGATTTCGCCACCAAGCAATCGGTCAACCAGGCGCTGCTGCGCTCCGGCGCCACCATCGGCGAGATGAACTGCGTGCGCAAGCACCTCTCGGCGGTCAAGGGCGGCCGCCTCGCCGCGCGCTGCGGCCGGGCCCAGGTGGTGACCCTGCTGATATCGGACGTGCCGGGCGACGACCCCGCGGTCATCGCGAGCGGCCCGACCGTGCCGGATCCGACCACCTGCGCCGACGCGCTCGCCATCCTGGACCGGTACCGGATCGAGCTGCCGCAGCCGTTGCGCCAGGCGCTCGCGGACGGCCGGCTGGAGACACCCAAGCCGGGCGATCCGGTGTTCCAGGGCAACCGGGTCACGCTGGTGGCGACGCCGGAAGAGGCGCTGGAGGCCGCCGCCGACGCGGCCCGCCGGCACGGGCTCGATGCGCATGTCCTCAGCGATCGCATGGAAGGCGAATCGCGGGAGGTCGGCAAGGTGCATGCGGCGCTCGCCCGGCACGTCGCGCGCCGCGGCAGGCCGTTCGCCGCGCCTTGCGTGATCCTCTCCGGCGGCGAGACCACCGTGACGGTGAGGCAGGCCGGCGGCCACGGCGGCCGGGCGACCGAGTTCCTGCTCGGCGCGGCGCTCGCGCTCGAAGGCGAGCCGGGCGTGCACGTGCTGGCCGCGGACACCGACGGCATCGACGGCATCGACGACAACGCGGGGGCGATCGTCACGCCGGATACGCTGGCGCGCGCCCGGGCGCTCGGGATGGATGCACGGCGCTACCTGGATGCGAACGACGCCCGCAGCTTCTTCGCGGCGCTCGGGGACCTGGTGATCACCGGGCCGACGTACACGAACGTGAACGACTTCCGGGCGGTGCTGGTCGCGGGGCGCAGTTAGCAGGATCGCTTCTTCTCCGTTGGGAGCGCCCGGGAGGCGGGGCGCTGGGCGGTGGCTCATGCGCTCGCGCCGGCGCTGCGCGCCGGTTCCCAGCGAAGCGCACGCCGCTGACGGGCCGCGCGCGGGTCGCGGCCTGAACGGCCGCTCCAGCGCGCGCTATCGTCTCGCTTTCGCTCGCCGATACCCGTCATCGGCGTGCGCTTCGCTGGCGCTCACGAAATCGCCACCCCCCAGCGCCCCGCCTCCCGGGCTTTCGACCTGCGTAGAAGCGCTCTTGCGCAGCGACGCGTCGTGACCCGCTTGGTGAAGCTCGACGCGAAGCGCCGTCGCGGTGGGGAAGTCGCGATTCGGAGCGTCGCCCGGTGGTCTTTGGGGGGCTCAGCGCCTGGGCGCAGCGCCGATGCCCGCGACGACGCGCACCGGCTGATACGCCGCGGGCGGTCATCGAGGTTGAGTCGTCCAGCGGAAAGCACGAGGCATCTCATGGTCGGCAACCCTCGATCGCGGACCGTCGCCGGCACGTTCTGCGCATGGCGCGCGCCCGGGAGGCGTGCGCCGGGGGGCGGCGATTTCGCGAGCGCCGCGGAGGGCGGCGTGACGGCGGGTATCGGCGAGCGGAGCGAGACGATAGCGCGCGCTGGAGCGGCCGTTCAGGCCGCGACCCGCGCGCGGCCCGCC
>JAEWGX010000003.1 GCA_023388075.1 Pseudomonadota bacterium | reverse complement strand
GCCTCGACGCAGAGGCGCAGCTTGGCGCGCTCGTCGTCCTCGGTCACCGGGTTGCCGCCCATGGTGCTGGCGAAGCCGCACTGCGGGCTGATGGCAAGGCGCGAAAGGTCGATGTGCTTCGCCGCCTCCTCGGCGCGCCGTTGCAGCGTGTCGATCGATTCCAGCACCGGCGTCTTGGAGCTCACCAGGCCCAGCACCACGCCCTTGTCCTTCGGCACGAAGCGCAGCGGGTCGAAGCCGCCGGCGCGCGGGGTGTCGAACTCCAGCAGGAAGTGGTTCACGTCGGCGCGGCCGAAGAAGCGCTCGCCCACCGAATCGTAGCCGCCCTCGGAGAGGTACATGCCCTTGTAGTTGCCACGGCACATGTGCACGCCGACGGTCACGTCGTCGGGCCGGTCCCTGACGGCCTCGTTGAGCGCGTCCACGTAGAGATCGACGAGCTGGTCGGGGTTGCCGCCCGCCGCCTTGACCTTCTCGCGTGCCGCCGGGTCGCAGAGGATGGCAAGCGCGACTTCGTCGAGCTGCACGTACTTGCAACCCGCAGCGGCGAGCTCGGCGATCTCCTGCCGGTAGATCCGGCCGAGGTCGCGGAAGAACTCCGCCGGATCGCGGTACACCGATGGATCGCCCCAGTCGGTGAACCGGTAGAAGTGCATCGTGGACGGCGACGGCATCGTGACCTTCGGGCTACCCTTGGCCGCGCTGGCGACGAACGCGGCCTCGTCGGCGGTGATCGGCGCTCGCCGAGACACGCGCTTGGTCACATAGGGCGCGGTGAAGGCCGATTCGTGGCCGTGGTCGTCGTGGAAGGTGAAGACCGCGTCCTTGACGACGAGGCCGTCGGTGAGCCGAACGAACTTCTCCCAGTACGAGATGCGGCGGAACTCGCCGTCCGTGGCGAGCTCCAGGCCGCAGTCCTCCTGCAGCCGGATCACGTCGCGGATCGCCTCGTCCTGCACCGCGCGGAACGCGTCGTCGGGGAGCGTGCCGGCGGCATGCGCGCGGAAGGCCTCGCGCAGCTTCTTCGGCCGCAGCAGGCTGCCGATGTGGTCGGCGCGGAAAGGGGGCTGGCCCGCGGGGCGCGCGGCGGATGGGTTCATGGGCATTTCCTCACGGGCATTTCCTTTTCCATCGAGCTATGGAATAGTACGCGCAACCAACCGCCGCGGCAGCGGCGGACACCAACGAGCGTGCGAGGAGCGAACATGAAGCGTTTCGTGCTGGCTGCGGCGCTGTGCGCGGCGACGGCCGCGGCCGCGCAGGATGCCTACGTGATCGGCGTGAGCGCCGCGATGACCGGTCCGGCAGCCGCCACCTATGCGCCGGTGGTCGAGTCGATGAAGGCCTACCTGGACCACGTCAACCAACGTGGCGGCGTCAACGGGAAACAGATCAAGCTGGTCGTGTACGACGATTCCGCCCAGCCTTCGCGCGCCGCCGCCAACACCAAGCGCCTGCTGGCGGAGGATGAGGTCGTCCTGCTGATGAACTCGAGCCTCTCCTCCACCTACGCGCCGATGGTGGCGGAGGCGCGGCGCGCCAAGGTGCCGCTCTATTTCGCCGGCTCGGTCTGCCCCAAGGAAACCTATCCCCCGGCCGATCCGCTGCAGTTCTGCTCCACCGCCTTCGGCGCCAACCTCGACAGCCAGGCGGCGCTCGCCTTCGTCAAGGAAACGGCGAAGGAGCCGGTGCGCATCGGCTTCGCGGCGATGGCGATACCCATCTCCCGCGGCGAGATCGACTACGCGGAGGACCTCTCCGGCAAGCTCGGCATGACGCCGGTGGAGAAGCAGGTCACCCCGCCGCCCACGCCGGACTACACGCCGTTCGCCACCAAGATCAAGGACGCCAATCCCAACTGGGTCTACTCGTGGGCGCCGTGGGTCTCGCAGATCCGCACCTTCGAGTCGCTGCGCCGGCTGGGCTGGGACGGCTCGTACGTGACCTGGGCGCACCTCAATGCGGAGGACGAGCTGGAGCGGGTCAAGGACGAGCGGCTCTATGTCGTCGGCACCAACACGCTGTTCGTCGACGACGTGCCGATGCACGCGGAGATCCGGGCGGTGGCCTCGCGCGCGAACCTGCAGTATCCGGTCACCTGGCTCACCGAGGGTTTCATCGCCGGCCTCGTCATCGAGCAGGTGCTCGGCAAGACCGCCTGGCCGCCGACACCGGCGAAGGTGCTGGCGGCGATGAACTCGCTCGAGGTCGATCTCAAAGGCCTGCGGGGCGGGCCGCTGCAGTGGACCAAGGACAACCACTTCCGCACCCGCCAGCACTATCGGGTGTGGCACTGGGATCCGGCATCGAAGCGCGTCGCGCGGGTGCAGGACTGGAAGGCGATCGAGGTCGGCAAGTGACCGCCGGCGCGAGGACCGCGCCAGGCCTGCTCCTCGAACGCGCCCGCACCTCGCCGGACGCCGTCGCCCTTCGCTCCAAGCACCTGGGCCTCTACCGGGAGCGCACCTGGCACGACTACGCCAGCCTGGTGGGCCGATGCGCGCGCGGGCTGCAGGCCCTCGGGCTCGAGCGCGGGGAACGCGTCGCCATCATGGGCGACGCGTGCGAGGAATGGATGATTGCGGACCTGGCCGCGCAGGCGGCCGGCGCGATCACCTACGGCATCTATCCGACCGCGTCGGCCGCCGAGGTCGAATACCAGATGCGCGACGGCGGCGCGACGATCTTCGTCGCCGAGAACCAGGAGTACGTCGACAAGCTGCTGCCGCTGCTGGATCGCCTGCCGCCGCTGAAGGCGATCGTCGTCATCGACGATTCGGCGATGTTCCAGTACCGTCACGCGCTGCTCGTCACCTGGGATCGGCTCCTCGGCGAGGAGGACGAGGACGATGGCATCGCGGTCCTGGCGGCCCTGGCCGGGGCGCTACGACCTCAGGACCCGGCCTTCATCGTCTACACCTCCGGCACCACCGGCAACCCCAAGGGCGCGCTGGTCGCCCACGGAACCCACCTGGCAGCCTGCGGCAACCTGGTCACGCACTATCCCGGGCTCGCCGGGCGCGCGCACCGCACGGTGGTCTACCTGCCGCTCTGCCACATCCTGGGACGCGACGTCGCGATCACGCTGCCGCTGCTCGGCTCGGTGGTGCCGCACTTCGGCGAGGACATCGAGGACCTGCCCACCACCTTCTTCGAGGTGGCGCCGACATTGCTCTTCACCGTGCCGCGCTACCTGCAGAAGTTCGCCGCGCAGGTGCTGGTCGGGATGAATGCCAGCACGCCGGTCAAGCGGGCGGCATTCCGCATGGCGATGGGCATCGGGCGGCGGCAGGCCTCGCTGCGCTGGAATCGAACGGCCGGGGATGCCGTGGTCGGGGATGGCCTCGCGTACCGGCTGTGCCGGACGTTCGTCTTCCGGCCCCTGCTGCAGAAGCTCGGCCTCGACCGTTTGTCGCTGGTGATCTCCGGCGGCGCGCCGCTGCCGGCGGAGACGGCGGCGCTCTGGCAGATCTGGGGCGTGAACCTGGTGGAGGTGTACGGCCAGACCGAGGAGGCCGGCGCGATCATCAGCGGCCAGCGCGGACCGTTCCCCCGCCCGGGCGACGTCGGCGAGGTCGCATCCGGCTGGGAGCTGCGCCTCGCCGAGGATGGCGAGATCCTGCTGCGGGGGCCGCACACCTTCGAAGGCTACTGGGGCAATCCGGCGGCGACCCGCGAGGTCCTGGACGCCGACGGATGGCTGCATACCGGCGACGTCGGCGAGCTGCGCGACGGCGTGCTGCGGCTGGTGGACCGGGCACGCGACTTCATCGTGACCGCCGGCGGCAAGACCCTCTCGCCCTCCACCATCGAGAACGCGCTGCGCGCGAGCCCGTATGTCGGCGAGGCGATGGTGATCGGCCACGGCCGCAAGTACGTGACGGCGCTGGTGGAGATCGACTTCGACACCGTCGCCGACTGGGCGCGCCTCAACGACGTGTCCTACACCGGCTTCACCTCGCTCGCCACCCATCCGCGGGTGCAGGACCTGATCGGCGCCGAGATCGCCCGTGCCAACGAGACGCTCGCGCGGGTGGAGCAGGTAAAGGCGTTCCGCATCCTGCCCCGGATGCTGGACCCGGAGGACGAAGGCGAGCCGGTCACGCCGACCCGCAAGCTCAAGCGCGGCCTGATGGTCCAGCGCTTCTCTGACCTGGTGGAGTCGATGTACGACACGCGGGAAGAGCGCCTGGTGCAGGCCGGCGTCGAAGGCCTGCTGCAGCCGCAGCCGAACGCCTAGCATGCAACTCGCGGTCAACATCGCCGTCCTGGCATCGATCTACGCGCTGATCAGTTGCGGCTACGTGCTGATCTACCGCACCAGCCGGGTCCTGAGCCTCGCGCACGGCGAGCTGATGATGCTCGGCGCCTACGGGCTCTTCGTCACCGCGTCGCTGTCGTCCGGCCGGCCGCTGCTCGCGGTCGCGACCGCCGTGGTGCTCGCGCTGGTGGTCGGGATCCTGGTCTACGTCTGCCTGATGCGGCGGATGACCGGCGAGTCGGTGCTCGCCGCGGTGCTCACCACCATCGCGCTCGGCATCCTGCTGCGCGGCGCGATGGTGCTGGCCTTCGGCGCCCAGGAGCAGCACCCGCTGCCTGCCCTCGGATGGACCAACGAGTCGCTGCCGGTGGGCGAGGCGCGGATCTCCACGGTGGGCCTGGCGCTGGTCCTGGTCACCGCCGCCGCCTACCTGGGGCTGTGGGCCTTCCTGCGCCACACCCGCTGGGGCATCCGGATGCGCGCCGCCGGCCAGGATCCCCGCCTGGCCGCCCAGCGAGGCATCGGCCTGCACGGCGTGTATGCGCTCGCCTGGGGGCTCGCGACACTGACCGCGGGCCTCGCGGGCATGCTGATCGCCTGCGATGCGGCGCTCGAGCAGACCATGGTGGTGATAGGTCTCAAGGCATTCCCGGCCGCGCTGGTGGGCGGCCTCGACAGCCTGCTCGGTGCCCTCGTCGGCGCGCTGGTGATCGCCTGCGCGGAGGTGCTGCTCATCTACTACGTCGATCCGCTGCTCTCCGACGTCGTCCCTTTCCTGGTGCTGATCGCCATGCTGATCGTGCGCCCGTGGGGACTGTTCGGCACCCGCGAGGAGCTGGACCGCGTATGACGACTCGTCACTGCCCCACTGGGCGGACGGCATGACCCAGCCGCGGGCGAGCGGCTACTTCCGCACCGCGTATGCGCAGGACCTGCGGCTGGTCGATACCCGGACCCGGCAGGTCTTCCTCGCGCTCTTCCTGCTCGCCGCGCTGCTGCTGCCGCCGTTCGCCGGCAGCTTCACGCTCGACCTCGCCAACCAGGTGCTGCTCGCGGCCATCGGCGCGGTCGCGCTGATGCTGCTGACCGGCTATGCCGGACAGATCTCGCTCGGCCATGCGGGCCTCCTGGCCGCCGGCGCCTTCACCACCGGCATCCTGTTCAAGGAGTGGCAGGCGCCCTTCTGGATGACGCTGCCGGCCTCGGCCGTCGTGGGTGCGCTGCTCGGGCTGGTCTTCGGCCTGCCCAGCCTGCGCCTGCGCGGCCTCTATCTCGCGGTCTCGACGCTCGCGCTGCACTTCATCGTGATGTACCTCGGCGCGGAGTACGAGACCCGGCGCGGCTTCTCCACCGGCGTCGTCATCGATCCGCCCGAGCTGCTCGGCTGGACGCTCTACGATCCGCTCGCGTGGTACTACGTGCTGCTGGTCGCGGCCGGCCTCGCCGTGCTCGGAAGCCTCAACCTGCTGCGCACCCGCACCGGGCGGGCCTGGCGCGCGGTCCACGGTCGCGAGGCGGTGGCCGGTGCGCTCGGCATCAGCGTGCAGCGTGCCAAGCTCGGTGCGTTCGTCATCTCGTCGATGCTCACGGCGATCGCCGGCTGCCTGTTCGCCTACTATCGGGGCTTCGTCTCCGCCGAGGCCTTCTCCCTCTACCTGACCATCCAGTACGTCGCGATGATCGTGATCGGCGGCATGGGTTCGATCCTCGGTGCGCTGCTCGGCGCGGCGTTCGTCGTGCTCTTTCCGTACGTGATCGAGTCGGCCATGGAGGTCACGGCGCTCGGCGAGCGGCTGGCCTCCTATGTCTACGCGGTCAACTACGCCGCCTTCGGGCTGGTCATGATCCTGTTCCTGGTCTTCGAGCCGCAGGGGCTGGTCGGCATCTGGCGCCGGATCCAGGAGTGGGTGCTGCTGTGGCCGTTCCGCAGCCGGCCGCTCGAGGGGGGCAAGTGACGCAGGACCCGCCGTCGACCGACGTGCTGCTGCGCGTGGAGAAGCTGGAGGTGACCTACCACCGGGTGATCACCGCGATCCAGGGCGTCTCCCTGGAGGTTCCCCGCGGCGCGGTGGTGAGCATCATCGGCGCGAACGGCGCCGGCAAGACCACCACCTTGCGGGCCATCTCGGGCTTCCTGGGGCTGGACGACGCCCGCGTGACCGACGGGCACATCGCCTGGAACGGCGCGCGCATCGAGAACCAGCCGCCGCACCGGATCGCGCGCCGCGGCATTGCGCTGGTGCCCGAGCGCAGCAAGGTCTTCGAAGGCTTGAGCGTCGAGGAGAACCTGGATGCCGCGGTGGCGGACCGGCGCACCGTCGACAAGGCGCGGGTGTTCGAGTTCTTCCCGGCGCTGCAGCGCCTGCGCTCTCGCCAGGCGGGCTACCTCTCCGGCGGCGAGCGGCAGATGCTCGCGATCAGCTCCGCCCTCATGTGCTCGCCGCGGCTGCTGCTGGTCGACGAGCTGTCGCTCGGGCTCGCGCCGCTGGTGGTCTCCGCGCTGGTCGAGCGCCTCCGGGCGATCCGCGACGAGCTCGGCACCACGCTGCTGGTCGTCGAGCAGAACGCCCAGGTCGCGCTGGAGATGGCCGACCATGCCTACGTGATGGAGAACGGCCGCGTGGTGCTGGACGGTCCGCCGCAACGGCTGCGCGAGCACCAGGACATCCGCGAGTTCTACCTGGGCACCGGCGAAGCCCGGCGGCGCAGCTACCGCGACGTCAAGCAGTATCGGCGCAGCCGCCGCTGGTATGGCTGAGCCGGCCCCGCAGCTCGCGCTCGAGTCGGTGACCCTCGGCTTCGGCGGCCTGCAGGTGCTGGACGGCGTGTCGTTCGAGGCGCGTGCCGGCGAGCTGCTCGCCCTGATCGGCCCCAACGGCGCCGGCAAGACGTCGGTGCTCAACTGCATCAGCGGCCTCTACCGGCCCCGCTCCGGCCGGATCCTCCTGGGCGGCCGCGACATCACCCGGGAGCGGCCGCACCGGATCGCGACCCGCGGCATCGCGCGCACCTTCCAGCACGGCGAGCTGTTCCCCCACATGAGCGTGATCGACAACCTCATGGTGGCCCGCCACGGGCGCTTTCGCAGCCACACGCTGGCCGAGATCGTGTTCTCGCCCGGCGTGCGCGGGGAGGAGGCCCGGCACCGCCGCCGGGTCGAGGAGGTGATCGAGTTCGTGGAGCTGGAGCGGCATCGCCACCGGCCGGTGGACGGCCTGCCCTACGGGCTGCAGAAGATCGTCGGCTTCGCGCGGGCACTGGCGATGGAGCCGACGGTGCTGCTGCTGGACGAGCCGTCGGCCGGCCTCAACCGCGAGGAGCGGGAGGATCTGGCGCGCTATATCCTGCGCATCCGGCACGAGCTCGGCATCGCGATGGTCTGGGTGGAGCACGACATGCAGATGGTCGCCGACCTGGCGGATCGCATCGTCGTGCTGGAGGGCGGGCGCCCCCTGGCGGCGGGCGCCCCGGACGACGTGCTGGGCGACCCGCGGGTGATCCGCGCCTACCTCGGCAGCGCGGCGCCAGTACCCGGCGAACCCTCGGAAAAAAATGCCTCCACCAGCTTCACCCAGTAGCTGGCGCCGATCGGCAGCAGGGCGTCGTTGAAGTCGTAGTTGGGATTGTGCAGCTCGCACGGCCCCATGCCGTGGTAGGTGGCTTCCCGGTGCCCGCCGTCGCCGTTGCCGATGAAGAGGTAGGTGCCCGGCACCTTCTCGAGGTAGAAGGAGAAGTCCTCGGCGCCGCCCACCGGCGGCGTGTCCCGGATCACGCGGTCGGCGCCGAAGGCCGCCTGCGCCACCCGGGCGGCGAAGTCGGTCTGCTCGTCGTGGTTCACCAGCGGCGGGTAGGCGCGATAGAAGTCCAACTCGCCCGAGCCGCCGTACACCTGCGGCAGCGTCTCGGCGATTTGCCGGATGCGTTCCTCGATCTGGTCCAGCACCTCGGTGCTGAAGGTGCGCACCGTGCCGCGCAGCACCGCTTCATGCGGAATGACGTTGTAGGCGTCGCCGGCGTGGATCTGGGTCACCGAGAGCACCGCGCTGTCGATCGGGGACTTGCTGCGCGAGATCACGGTCTGCAGCACACCCACCATCTCGGCGGCGATCACGATGCTGTCGACCGACTTCTGCGGCATCGCCGCGTGGCCGCCGGTTCCGCGCACCGCGATTTCGAAGCGGTTGCTCGAGGCCATCATCGCACCCTTGCGGAAGGCGAAGGTGCCCGCCGGCAGGCCGGGCATGTTGTGCATGCCGTAGATCTCGTCGCAGGGGAAGCGGTCGAAGAGGCCGTCCTCGATCATCGCCCGCGCGCCGGCGTTGCCGCCCTCCTCCGCGGGCTGGAAGATGAAGTTCACCACGCCGTCGAAGTCGCGATGGCGGGCGAGATGGCGCGCGGCGCCGAGCAGCATCGTCGTGTGGCCGTCGTGGCCGCAGCCGTGCATCCGCCCCTCGTGGCGCGAGGCATGGGCGAAGCGGTTGTGCTCAGGCATCGGCAGCGCGTCCATGTCGGCGCGCAGGCCGATCGAGCGGCCGCGCGCGGCTGCGCCCGGCTGTTTGGCACCCGTGCCGCGCAGCACCCCGACCACGCCGGTCTTGCCCAGGCCCCGATGCACCTCGATGCCGCAGGCGGCGAGTTGTTCCGCGACCAGCGCGGACGTCCGAGTCTCCGTGTAGGCGAGCTCGGGATGGGCGTGGATGTCCCGGCGCAGGGCGGTGAGCTCGTCGTGTTCGGTTTCGATGTCGGCGATCACGGTCATGATGTGGTTAGGCCCCTCCCGGTAGTAGTCAACGTTCTCGACTTCCGCCGACCCGGCTTCGGGCCTGCGATGCTCGTTCGACTGTACTTCGCTGGCTCGCAACGGTGGCAGTTGATGAGAACCCACGGGCGCCGTGACGCATCGGCGGCCGGGTCAACTGTCCGCTGAAGCATCCTGCTATGCCAGATAGCTGCATCTTACAGGCCAAGTGTTTGCCTGAGGTCCAGCACGGGCCGATGCGTCAACTCCTACGTCTTCAATCCAGCCTCTGAGCCCAGTAGAGATCTCGCGGCCATCCTGCAGCGGCCGGTGATCGAGAAGATCCTGACGGACCTGGGACTGACCCGCAGCCCCCGCCCAGGGGCCGCGCGCGCGAGGCGGGGCGCGACTGAAGCCAACTTGCCGGCGCTCGCCGACAGCGGACACATCACGACACCAGCTGCGCAGCCTGGCGGCAGCCGCAGACAACACTGCGCCGCGGGTTGGCGCGACGCCGGCAAGCGCCGTGACGACGACGGCCAGCGCACCAGCGAACACCAGCCCGAAGAGGCGCTCGACGCCGCCCGCGGCAACCGGCCCCGCGATTGCCGACCATTCGAGTCGCACGGCAGGAGCCAGCGCTGAACGAAGCCGGACGGCGGGATCCATCTTGGACATTGGCGGCAAGTGAAATGGATGGCGCGAGGCATGTCAATGCCGGATTGCCCGATTCCGGAATCAGGGTGAGCAACCTATCCGACGCCCGACGAGATCTTCAGCGAAAGGCGACAGAAGGCATGTCATTCCCATCGGTCCGTGGTATCTAGACTGGTGGTCCGCATCGATCAACAGCAACTTAGGGAGATCGTCCGAGTGAGAGTCTCATCGCTTCTGCTTGCAGCTTGCCTGGCCGGCACCGCAGTCCATGTGTCGGCGAGCCCGCTCAACGGCACCATCAAGGGCTCGGTCGATGGTCGTCCGGTCGACGTGAAGGCGGCCTGCTCTGCTGACAAGCAGCCCTGGGACTGGCTCCGGGCGCTGTCCGATCCGGTCCACCGGCCCGAATCGCTTCGCGACCTCGACGGCGACGGCCTTGTGGTCGTGGCCAGCACTTCACGAAGCGCGAGCCGTGCCTCGCTCACCGTGAAGGCTGGCGATACCACCTACCAGTTCAGTGGGGGCAAGCGCACCACCACGTTCAGCGACGGCGGCTTCAGGATCGTCGGCAAGTTCGATCGCACCGAGGGCGAGGGCAAGGACCGGAAGGTCGTGGGCACCTACCAGGTCGATCTGACAGTCACGTGCGGCGGCATCTGAGCCAGCGCCCGGGCGGGCGCTGACCCGCGACCTTCGATCGACTAGGGGAAACACTGATGGCGAAAACGATTGCCGCCTTCCTGATGCTGTTCTCGCTCGCCTGGCTGCCCGGCGGCACGGCTGGTGCGCAGACCGACAAGGAGTTGCGCGAGCAGCGCAACTCCGCACAGAAGGAGCGTACCGAAAGGAAGAAGCAGCGCGACCAGGAAATGGCGGACGCCTCGCGCAGGCTCCGCGAGTACGCCCGCGAACTGGAAACCGACTACCGGGAGAAGCTCAGGCAAGT
Source organism: Pseudomonadota bacterium (assembly GCA_023388075.1). Taxonomy (GTDB): domain Bacteria; phylum Pseudomonadota; class Gammaproteobacteria; order Burkholderiales; family Burkholderiaceae_E; genus Lautropia. The sequence goes on along the minus strand of JAEWGX010000003.1, from coordinate 2,014 downwards.
CGATGTCCAGTTCGAGTTGAAACGGGTCGAGCTGGAGGCGGAGCACAGGGCGAAGGTTGCCGCGGCCGAGGCCGAGTTCATGAAGAAGCTTTCCGTTGCGATGAAGGCATCCGACACCCAGAGCATGCAGCACCGGATTGCGCAACTCGAAGGCGAGTTGCAGGTGATGTCGGCGGAGTTGTTCAGGCTCAAGGAGGACGCGGCCGCCATCGAGCACAAGGAACGAATGGCGATCGTGGCCCGCAAGCACGAGCAGCTGGCGGAAATGGATCAGGCCGTGCTGCGCAAGGCCGAAGCTCTGGGCCTGACGCGGGAGCATGCGCCTGTCCTTGCCAGCCCGATTGGGGGTGAGCTGACCCGATCGGAGGAGCAATGGAACGAGCGCGAGCGCAGGGAAGTCAAGAGGATCGCCGAACGCAACCTCGCGGCGCTGTCGAAGTACGCAAACGGCGTGAAGCTGCGCGACTGGGAGCGCGGGAACATGGAAGAGGATTTTCGGCTCGCCTGGGATGAGAAACGCGAGCTCAATGAGCTCGCTTCCCGGCGGATTCTCTTCGGCGCCTTCATGCTCGAGGCCGATCCGTCAAGGCCGGCGGACGCCGAGTCCCTCACCGATCGCATTGCCGAGGCGGGGCACCAGGAGCAGCTGGTCAGGATCAAGTACGATCAACTTCGCAAGACGAAGGCAATCGAAAGGCGTGAGGCGCGCAGGAAGATGGGCGATCGGTAGTACGGAATCCGCGGCCGATCGCTGATCGTGTGCGGTCGCGCCGGGGCGCTCAGAACTTGAACCCCACCTGCACCGCCAGAATGTCGACGCTGGCCTCGTAGCTGCCGCACAGCGCGCCGCGCTGCGCTTGCGCCGGCGAACGGCACTGGCGCGGTGATCTGGGAGGTGGACGCCGAGACCGGCGAGCACGTCGGTGCTGCAGATCGCCGTCGTGATGTGGACCAGCGCGTCGTTGGGTCCGACGTGGGGGACGGCCGCAACGGCTCGCGCGCGCCCCGGGACACTGGAATATGGCCGGCCACCGCGCCAGGGCCTTGCCGCTTCTGGGTCGCGCCGACAGATTGCGTCAGCCCGCGGCGGCCATCGCTTTGACGCCGCGGATCCATTTCCCCAGCGCCGTCATCTGCGCTGCGACGAACTTCCGGGTCGCCTCGTCGGTGCATGTGCCCTGGTCGTCGAACTTGGTACCGGCCATTCCGATGAAGACTTCCGGCTTAGCGAGCGTCATGGCGTTCATGAAAAGCATCGTCTTGCGCAGGTCGTATTGGACCCGCGCGCCTCCCACCGGACCGGTGGAAGCGCTGAGAAGCGCCACCGGCTTGAACGCGAACGGCTGGTCGTCGCCCCGGCTGACCCAGTCGAGCAGATTCTTGAAGCCGCCCGGGGTGCTGAAGTTGTACTCGGGTGTGGCGATCACGACCGCATCCGCGCGGCGGATCCGCTCCCGGATGGACTGGACCGCCGGCGGGAATCCCTTGGCGAACACGTCGGCATCAAAGATCGGCACCCCGCGCCAGTCGACGAACTCCATTCGCATCGTGTCCGGCATCGAGTGTCCGGCCAGGTTCAGGGCCATTCGGTTGAAAGAGCGCGCGCGAAGGCTGCCGCAGAATCCGACGATGTCCAGCTTGCTCATGGTTATCTCAGTGACTCGTTGCAGGGCGTTGATTGAACTGACCCTACATGCTACCGCTCGTGGCGGGCGTGGGCATCGGGCCTTCCATGCCAGGCCCATGCCGTGCGGCCGCCGCCGCTGGCGCAGGCCGGGCTGGAATGCGCGCGGACTCGAAGCGGCCTTGCTACACCCCTGCCGCAGCGCCGGAAAGCGGCCGGCGAGCCGCGCTTGCCCAACTTGTACTTACGTCCGCGCGCCGGACCCGGCGGCCTGGCCCTTCACATAGGCCGCAACCTCCCCCACCACCTCCCCAAGCGCGCGGCGCAGCGGCTCGAAGCCGGCGCTGCGAGCGCGCGTCGCCTCGTCCATGTAGAGGCCCCGGTGCAGCT
>JAEWGX010000066.1 GCA_023388075.1 Pseudomonadota bacterium | reverse complement strand
GGGCGATGTTCCTGCTCGCGCTCTCGGAGACGCTGCGGGTGCTGATCGGCAACCAGTACCACGGCGTCGACATGACGGTGTATGGCGCGCTGCTGGTGCTCTTCATCATCTTCATGCCGAGGGGCATCCTGGGAACCCTGCTGCAGCGCCGCTGAATGCCGGAGCTGCGGCCGGCGGCTACCGGCGCGCATCGTCCGGTGGAAGCGGCCGGCGACAGGCGCGCATCGGACGCGCTTCGGACACGCATCAGACGCGGATCAGGCGGCGAGCAGCTCCTCCAGTCGCGCGGCCTCGGCGTGGTGCGGCAGCTGCAGCCAGGGCGGCAGGCTGGCACGCACCTCGTCGGGGTGCGAGATCGGACCCATGTGGCCGACGCCGGCAAGCGTGACCGTGGTCGCCCGCGGCAGGCGGCGCGCCAGCTGCTTCAGGACGGCCCGCGCCGGCAGGGGCGAGCGGGTGCCGCCGATCAGCCGCACCGGGATGTCGAGCGAAGACCATGCGTCGGCCGGCACGCGGTCCGAGAAGACCGCCAGGTACTCGGCATGGACCTTGGGCATGAGGGCGGCCTGCAGCCGTCGCCGGCGTTCGTCCAATCCGTCCCAGGAAGGCCCACCCGCCCAGTAGTTGGTGAAGAGCTCGGCCGCCTCCTCGTGGCGGCCGGACATCACGGCGAGCCCGAAGCGGTTGCCGGCGGTGACGATCTCGTACCGGGCGGACTCGATCTCGGCGGCATCGGGTTCGCCGGCATGGTCGCCGAAGAGCAGGGCGAAGCGCACGGGCTCGAACAGCGTCAGGCTGGCGACCCGGTCGGGATGGCGCAGAGCGATCTGCAAGGCGACCGCGGCGCCGTAGGAGTGACCGAGCAGGTGCACCGGCGCGCCGGTGTCGCCGAGCGTCTCGATCACCCGGGCCGCCTCGTCGTCGAGCGAGACCGGCACGCCGCCGGGCCAGCGTCCCGGCAACGAGTAGCCGATGAGATCCGGTGTGAGCACGTCGAGGTGGTCGGCGAGGGGCGCGGTCAGGGCGCGCCACTGCCGGCCGGATCCGCTGCTGCAATGCAGGCAGAGCAGGACCGGGCGGCTGCCGCTCGCGTGCGCGGCGATGCGGGATACGGGCATGACGTTCTCCTTGAAGGTGGCGATGTGACGGCTGCGATCGTGGCCCAAGGAGGTATCCGATCGATGTCGCCGGGCCGCCCGGTTGTTGGTCGCTCGAATCGCGCAAGCTGCCGCGTAACCCGCACGTAATCGGCGGGTAGCACGGGTGAAATCGCTGCGGCGGAATCGATCCGGCGCGAATCTTCGGGCGTAGACTCCAAGCCATGGAACTGTCGCCACGCTCACCGCCGCCCCCCGAGGGGGGTTGTCAGCGGCTTCGGGCCGGGCACTGACATGTCCGCCATACCGTCTTCGGCGCTGCCGGCCCGGGTGCGGGGTCGCGGGGACTGGGAGGCCACCGCCCAGTCGCCGCGCCGCGCTCGCGGTCGCGCGTGCGGACACGCCGGAGCTCTTCGGCGACTTCATCCGACAGCTCACGGAGGACCTCCGCGCCGCGGCCGGGTTCCTCGCGATCTTCGAGGATCCTGAGCGGCGGTACATGCGCTCGCTCGCCGCCCGGTTCGACGGGGACGACATCGAGAACTTCAGCTACGAGCTCGCCGGCACGCCTTGCGCCGACGTCGTGGGACGTGCGTTCCGCTACATCGCGGGCGGGGTGGCCTGGCTGTACCCGGACGCGGCCACCTTCGGGCCCGGCGGCATGGATTCCTACGCCGCCTATCCGCTCACCGCGAACGACGGCACGCCGCTTGGCCTCATCGCGGTCATGGATCGCAATCCGATCGCGGATCCGGAGCTCGCCGAGTCGCTCATGAGCATCTTCGCGGTGCGCATCGCGGCGGAGCTGGAGCGTCGGCGCGGGCTCGAGGCGCTGCGCAACTCGGAGGCGAGCTACCGCGCGATCTTCGAGGCCGTGGAGGACGCGATCTTCGTGCACGACTGGCAGACCGGCGACGTGCTCGACTTCAACGGGAAGGCGTGCGAGGCCTACGGCTATCCGCGGGAAGAGATGCTGGGATGGGGGATCGACGCGTTCAGCTCGGGCACGCCGCCCTATACCGCGACCGAGGCGCAGGCCTGGGTGGAACGGGCGCGTCGCGGCGAGCAGCCGCTCTTCATCTGGCATCGTCGTCGTCGCGACGGCAGCCTGCGCTGGGACGAGGTGCGGCTGAAGGCCGTGACCATCAGCGGCAAGCCGTACGTGCTCGCCTGCTCGCGCGATATCACCGCGCGCAAGGAGGCCGAGGACGCGCTGCGCGCGAGGGAAGCGCAGTATCGCGCCATCTTCGACGGCTCGGCCGATTCCCTGGTGCTGTGGAACCGCGAGATCCGCATGGTTGACGTGAGCGCCGCCTTCATGCGGATGTACGGATACGACCCTCACGAGGTCATCGGACGCAGCTTCAGCAGCCGCTTGTCGGCCGCGGACGTCGCGCCGCGCATCGCGCTGATCGAGCAGGCACTGCGCGGCCGGCAGGGGCGGCTGGAAACGCGCGCGGTCCGCAAGGACGGCACCTGGTTCGACGTGGAGCTGCGCTACCTGCCGATCATCCACCAGGGCGAGCCGCACGTGCTCGCAGTGGCCCGCGACATCAGCGATCGCCGCGCGGCGGAGGCGCGGCGCGAGGAGCTGGAGAACCAGATCCGCCAGGCCCAGAAGATGGAGGCGATCGGACAGCTCACCGGCGGCGTCGCGCACGACTTCAACAACATCCTGACCAGCGTGATCGGCTACCTCGGCATGGCCGAGGAGCGCGCGGCCAACGAGGGGGACGCGGACCTGGTCCGCTACCTCGACCAGGCGCACCTCGCCGCAAGCCGGGCGCGCGACCTGATCGCGCAGATGATGGCCTTCGCAAGGCGCCAGCGCAGCGAGCGGCAGGTGACCGACCTTGCGCCGCTGGTTCGGCAGTCGGTGCAACTGCTGCGCGCGACCATGCCGGCATCCACCATCATCGATGCCGACGTCGTGGCGTCCGCGTCGGCCGAAGTGGACAGCGTCCAGATCGAGCAGGTGCTCTTCAACCTCTGCATCAACGCCCGCGACGCGGTACGGTCGCAGGGGTGCATCCGGGTGCGCCTGCGCGAGACGGTGGCGCCGGGATGGCACTGCGCCTCCTGCCGCGCCGACGTGCCGCCGGCGCGCTGGCTGGAGCTCTCGGTCGCCGACGATGGCAGCGGCATCAACGCCGAGACGCTCGATCGCATGTTCGACCCGTTCTATTCCACCAAGGAGATGGACCAGGGCTCCGGCATGGGACTCGCGATGGTCCACGGCATCGTCCACGAGCACGGCGGCCACGTCCAGGTGCAGACCGATCCGGGCGTCGGCTCGGTGTTCCGGGTGATGCTGCCGCCGGCCGGCGCCACGCCGGTGGTCGCAGAGGTGCCTTCCAGCGCGGACAGGCCGCCGGCGGCGGCGCAGGCCCGGCCGCTGTCCGGCCGCGTGCTCCTGGTGGAGGACCAGCCGATGGTGGGCGGATTCATGGCGGAGCTGCTTGGCAAGTGGGGGCTGACCGTCACCCTGCAGGCCGACCCGGTGCGCGCGCTCGACTGGCTGGAGGATCGTGCGAATCCCGTCGACGTGCTGATCACGGACCAGACCATGCCGCGCCTCTGTGGGATGGAGCTCGCCACGCGCGCGAGCGCGGCGCGTCCCGGGCTCGCGGTGGTCGTCTACACCGGCGGCGCGACGGAGCTCAGCGAGGGCGACCTGCGTGCCGCCGGCGTGCGTTCACTGCTGCGCAAGCCGATCGACCCGGCCCGGTTGCGCGGCGCGCTGGAGGAGGTGCTGGATCCTCCGGGGCGGCTGCCGCCTGGGTAGTGCAGGAACGCTTCCTGCATGAGGGGGCGCATGCAACCGCCTGCCGCCAGACACGGCGCCCCCCGCCGCCAGTCCGGCAACTGACCGGACAGCGTCTTGGAGCTTGTCGTCGCCCGCCCCGAAGGCCTCTACTGCCCGCCGGGCGACTTCCACATCGATCCCTGGCGGCCGGTAGGGCACGCGGTCATCACCCACGCCCACGGCGACCACGCCCGTACCGGCAGCGGCCACTATCTGGCCGCGGCGGCCGGCGAGGCGATCCTGCGCACCCGCCTGGGAACGATCGACCTTCAGGTCGTTCCCTACGGCGAGGTGGTGGAGCACCGCGGGGTGCGCATCAGGTTCCATCCCGCCGGGCACGTGCTCGGCTCCGCGCAGGTGCGGCTGGAATACGGCGGCCACGTCTGGGTGGTGTCCGGCGACTACAAGACCGAGGACGACGGCGTGTCCGGTGCCTTCGAGCCGGTCCGGTGCGACACGTTCATCACCGAGTCGACCTTCGGCCTGCCGATCTACCGCTGGGCACCGCAGGCCAGCATCTTCGACGACATCGCCGACTGGTGGCGGCGCAATGCCGCGGACGGGCGCGCGAGCATCCTCTACTGCTACGCGCTCGGCAAGGCGCAGCGCATTCTCTCCGGCCTCGACCTCTCGATCGGGCCGGTGGTGGCGCATGGCGCGGTGGCGACCGTCAACGAGGCATACCGGGCCTCCGGCGTCCCCCTTCCGCCCACCCGTTCGGCGAGCGAGTTCGAGGCGTCGGGCTCGACCGCCGTGCGCGAAGCACGCTCCCGGCTCGGTCGCGCGCTGGTGCTCGCACCGCCCTCCGCGGCGCGCTCGCCGTGGCTGCGCCGCTTCCCGGATCCGGTGGACGCCTTCGCGAGCGGCTGGATGCAGTTGCGCGGTGCCCGTCGCAGGCGTGGAGTCGACCGGGGCTTCGTGCTCTCCGATCATGCGGACTGGCCCGGCCTCGGCGCGGCCATCCGGGCTACCGGCGCCGCGCGGGTGCTGGTCACCCACGGCAGCGTGGGCCCGATGGTGCGTTGGCTGCGCGAGCAGGGCCTGGACGCGGACGCGGTCGACACCCGGTTCAGCCTCGAGGACGACAGCTAGTGCAGGCGTTCGCCCGGCTGTTCGCCGAGCTCGATGCGACCACCTCGAGCAAGGCCAAGCGAGCCGCGATGGTGGCCTACTTCCGCAGCGCGCCCCCGGAGGACGCGGCCTGGGCGGTCTACTTCCTCGCCGGTGGCAAGCCCCGCCAACTGGTGCCCACCCGCGTGCTGCGCGATGTCGCGCTGCGCCTCTCGGGCCTTCCGGAGTGGCTGTTCGACGAGTGCTACCACGCGGTGGGCGACCTGGCGGAGACGATCGCGTACCTGACCGGCCCGCCCGGCGATGAGGCGGTCCGCGTGGCATCGGGCGCGGCGGGCCCACCGGAGCAGCCCGGACTCGCCCGCTGGCTGGAGGATCGCCTGCTGCCGTTGCGGGGCCAGGCGCCGGACGTCGTGGTGAGCGAGCTTGGCGCGATCCTGCCGGCGCTCGATCCGACGGCGCGCTTCCTCTGCGGAAAGCTCATCACCGGCGCGCTGCGGGTCGGGGTATCGCGCCTGCTGGTGACACGCGCGCTCGGCGAGGTCGCGGGCGTCGAGCCGCGGGTGGTCGCCGAGCGTCTGTTCGGCTATACCGACCTCAACGCCCGTCCCGACGCCGCCCGCTATCTCGCCCTGGTCGCGCCGGAATCGGCCTCGGACGGCGCCGAGCCGCGCGGCATCCAGCCGTATCCGTTCTTTCTCGCGCAATCGCTCTCCGAGCCGGCACCAACCCTGGCGGAACGGTTCGGCTCGCCGGTCGACTGGCTGGTCGAGTGGAAGTACGACGGCATCCGAGCGCAGGTGCTCAGGCGCGGCGCCGAGGTCGCGGTCTGGTCGCGCGGCGAGGAGCTCGTCACCGACCGATTCCCGGAGCTCGCCACGATGGCGACCCGCCTGCCGCCCGGGACGGTCGTCGACGGCGAGATCCTGGTCTGGAGGGACGGCCGGGTCCAGCCGTTCGCGCTGCTGCAGCAGCGGCTCGGTCGCAAGCGCCTGTCGGCCGCATTGCTCGAGCGATTGCCGCTGGCGCTGGTCGCCTACGACCTGCTGGAGTGGCAGGGGGATGACTGGCGCAGCCGCCCGC
>JAEWGX010000130.1 GCA_023388075.1 Pseudomonadota bacterium | reverse complement strand
GTTCCGGGGCGATCGCCTGCGCCCGACGTCGCGCACGCCGACACGAGGAACAATGGCAGCAGGCACGCGAGGAGGACGGGGCGCAGGCGGGTGGCGGGCACGGCGACGCGCCCAAGCACGGGCTGTGCCCGCGGCAGCGGCGCAGCCGCGCCTACAATGGCGCCTCGCGGAGAACGAGGCGGGGACGAGGCATGAGCGAAGAGACCGGACAGATCGAGATCCATCGCGGGCTGAAGGGCGTGTACTTCGACCGCTCCCGCGTGTGCTACATCGACGGGCGGGCCGGCGACCTGCGCTACCGCGGCTACTCGATCCACGACCTCGCCGAACAGGCGACCTTCGAGGAGGTCTGCCACCTGCTGATGAAGGGCGAGCTTCCTCGGCGCCTGGAGCTCGAGCGCTTCGACGCCGAGCTCAAGGCCGCGCGCGTGCTGCCCGAAGCCGTCCACGAGATCATCCGCCTGGTGCGCCACGCCCACCCGATGGAGGTGCTGCGCACGGCGGTTTCCGCGCTGGGGGCGACCGACCCGGAGCTGGGCGACAACTCGCCCGAAGCGATCCTGCGCAAGGGCATCCGGCTGACCTCGCAGGTGCCGATGATCGTGGCGGCCCACGAGCACATCCGCAATGGGCGGGATCCGGTCGCGCCCGATCCGTCGCTTGGCCACGCCGCCAACTTCCTCTACATGCTGCAGGGCAAGGAGCCGACGCCGGAGGCTGCCCGGCTGATGGACATGGACATGGTGCTGCATGCCGAGCACGGCTCCAATGCCTCCGCCTTCACCGCACGCGTGGTTGCCGGCACCGATGCCAATCTGCATGCGGCGATGACCGCCGCGATCGCCGCGCTCTCCGGGCCCGCCCATGGCGGCGCGGCGGAGAACGTGATGCGCATGGCGCAGGAGATCGGCGATCCGGCCAATGCCGCCGACTACGTGAAGCGCAAGCGGGCCAACCGCGAAGCGGTGATGGGCTTCGGGCACCGGGTGTACCGGGCGGAGGATCCGCGCGCGCGCCACATGCGCGCCGGCGTCGAGCAGTTGTCCAGGCAGATGGGCCAGCCCCAGTGGTACCAGATCCTGGACGCGCTGGTGCAGGCGATGAAGCCGTACGCGCGGCTGGGGGTCAACGTCAACGTGGATTTCTACGCCGGCGTCGTCTACTTCCTGAACGGCATCCCGGAGGACCTGTTCGTGCCGATCTTCGCCATCGGCCGCGTTCCCGGGTGGACGGTGCAGGTGCTCGAGCAGATGGAGCAGAACATCCTGATCCGCCCGCTCACGCTCTACAACGGGCCGGCGCCGCGGGACTTCGTGCCGCTCGACCAGCGCTGAGCTGCGCGCTCCGGGCGGCGGCGCAGTCACGACTGGGCAAGCGCGATGACGCTGGTGGCGACGATGTCGTCCACGCTCGCGCCGCGGGAAAGGTCGCTCACCGGGCGGTCGAAGCCCTGCAGGATCGGACCGATCGCCTGGGCGCCGCCGAGGTACTGCACGAGCTTGTAGGCGATGTTGCCGGCGTCCAGGTCCGGGAACACCAGCACGTTGGCCTGGCCGGCCACCGCGCCCGGCGCGGCCAGCTTGCGCGCGGCCACCGCCGGCGAGAGCGCGGCGTCCGCCTGCAGCTCGCCGTCGATGGCGAGCGCGGGCATCCGCTCGCGCGCGATCGCCAGCGCCTGCAGCACCTTGTCGGCATGCGGGTGGCGCGCGCTGCCGCGGGTGGAGAAGGAGAGCAGGGCGACCCGCGGCTCCTCGCCGAGCACCTGGCGACAGCTGGCGGCCGAGGCGATGGCGATGTCCGCGAGCTCCGCGGGCGAGGGATCCACGTTGACCGCGCAGTCCGCGAATACCAGCAGGCGATCGGGCAGCACCATGAGGAAGAAGCTCGAGGCGGTGGCGATCCCCGGCGCGAGGCCGATCGTCATCATCCCGGCCTCGATGACGCGCGCCGTCGGGGTGGCGGCGCCGGCAACCATCGCCTCGGCGTCCCCGCTGCGGACCATCAGCCCGGCGTGGAAGAGCGGCTTGGCCGCGAGCCGCCGGGCGACCCGGGGATTGGCGTCGGGGCGCGCCTTCAGGTAGGCATCGGCGTAGGCGTCCAGGCGTGGACTGCCCGCGAGGTCGCCTTCCAGCAGGATCGGGACCGCCAGGTCGGCTTCGCGCAGCCGGGCCGCCGCGGCGCGGATCCGGTCGTCGCCGGCTTCAGGGAAGACGATACGCAATGCACGTCCGCGGATGCGGGTCATTGCTGCCTCGAGCGGGTTCATGCAAGTATCTTCCCACACGCCGATGCGCCCCGCCGGATCCGGTCGCGTCGACCGTCGTCGGGTGCAATAATTGCCGGCCCGCCCACCCTCATGACACCCCAGGAGAGGAGCATGCAAGCTTTCGGGATCGAGATGCCGCGGCAGGCGCGGCTGGCAGCAGCGGCGATCGCGTTCGCGGGCCTCGCATCGCTTCCGCTGGCCGGTCTCGCGCAGAAGACTGCGGAGCAGGGGGCGGCGACAGCAGAGGAATCGTTCGAGCCGCAGTCCGGCCAACCCGGCAAGGATGTCGTCTGGGTGCCCACGCCGCCGGAGGTGGTGGAGGCCATGCTCGAGATGGCCAAGGTGAAGGAAGGCGACAAGCTGGTCGACCTCGGGTCCGGTGACGGGCGCATCGCCATCGCCGCCGCCAAGCGCGGCGCCCAGGCGATGGGCATCGAGTACAACCCGAAGATGGTGGAGGTCTCCAATCGCAACGCCGCCCGCGAAGGCGTGAAGAACGTTCGCTTCGTCCAGGGGGACCTGTTCGAGACCGACTTCTCCGACGCCGACGTGGTGACGATGTACCTGCTGCCGACGCTGAACGAGAAGCTGCGGCCGCAGCTGCTCAAGATGAAGCCGGGCACCCGGCTCGCCTCGCACCAGTTCACCATGGGCAACTGGCGCCCCGACGAGAAGCGCACGATCGGCGGCCACGACGCGCTGTTCTGGGTCGTGCCCGCGCAGGTGGGCGGGACCTGGCGGGTCGAGCCTGCCGGCGGCGGCGATCCGCTTCAGCTCGAGCTGAAGCAGGAATACCAGGAGCTGGAAGCCCGGGCGACCTGGGGTGACCGGCCAGCGGTGGTGAGCGACGTGGGACTGTCCGGCGGCGCCATCCGGTTTGCCGTCGCCGATGGCCGAGGATCGCTCTACCGCTTCAAGGGGACGGCTGGCCATGACGGCAGGATGTCCGGCACCGTGATCGGTGGCGACGGCCGCGAGCAGCCCTTCACCGCTTCGCGGACCAGTCCCTGAGTCGCTTCGAGATGGGCCGAGCCACGCGCCGGTCCGGCCCACGCCGGCCCGCGCCCCGCTCGCGCCCTGCCAAGCCTAGCCGGAGATTCCCCCGATGAGCAGTGTTCCCTTGAGTCGTGACCAGCGGGCGCAGACCCCACCCGGTCCCCCCTCCGCCGCTTCCGGTCCCCATGCCGTGCTGGGCCTGCGGGAGGCGGTCGCGATCATCGTCGGCATCGTGATCGGCGCCGGTATCTTCAAGGCGCCTTCGCTGGTCGCCGCCATGACCGGCAGCGGCGGCTGGATGATGGCCGCCTGGGTGCTGGGCGGCATCATCTCTCTCATCGGAGCGCTCTGCTATGCCGAGCTCGCCACCGCCTTCCCGAGCGCGGGCGGCGACTACCACTTCCTGCGCCGCGCCTACGGCGACCGCGTCTCCTTCCTGTTCGCCTGGGCGCGCTTCTCGGTGATCACCACCGGCTCGATCGCCCTGCTCGGCTTCGTCTTCGGCGACTACATGGGACAGGTGCTGCCGCTGGGGGCGCAGAGCTCGTCGATCTATGCCGCCCTGGCCATCGCGGTGCTCACCTGGGTGAATCTGCGCGGCATTCGCAGCGGCGCGGCCGCGCAGACCTGGCTCACCCTGCTCGAAGTGGCGGGGCTGATGCTGGTCGGCGTGGCCGGCCTCTACCTGACGCTGGGCGGCGGCAGCCCGGCCGCGGCGCCGGCGGCCGCGACGGCGGCGTCGGCCCCGTCGCTCGCCGCCTTCGGCATGGCGATGGTCTTCGTGCTGCTCACCTACGGCGGATGGAACGAAGCAGCCTACATAAGCGCGGAGCTCAAGGACGAGCGGCGCAACATGGTCAAGGCGCTGGTGCTGTCGATCCTGATCATCACCGCGCTCTACCTGGCGGTGAACTGGGCCTACCTGCAGGGGCTGGGCGTCGAAGGCATGGCGAAGTCCGAAGCCCTGGCCGCGGACCTGCTCGGGCGCGCCTTCGGGCCGGTGGGCGGCACCCTGATCTCGATCATGGTGGCGATCGCCGCCCTCACCAGCATCAACGCGACCATGATCGTCGGTGCGCGCACCAACTACGCCGTCGGCCGGGACTGGCCGGTGCTGTCGTGGCTCGGCCGCTGGGACGATGTTCGCGACACGCCCACTACCGCGCTGCTGCTGCAGAGCGCGCTGGCCATCGTGCTGGTGGTGATCGGCGCGGCGGGCGGCAGCGGCTTCAAGGCGATGGTGGAGTTCACCGCGCCGGTCTTCTGGCTGTTCTTCCTGCTGACCGGCATCTCGCTCTTCGTGCTGCGCTCGCGGGAGCCGGACGTGCCGCGCCCGTTCCGCGTGCCGCTCTATCCGGTGCTGCCGATCATCTTCTGCGCGGTCTGCGCCTACATGCTGTGGTCGAGCCTGTCCTACGTCTACGGCCAGGAGCTCGGCGGCCTGAACGCCGCCTGGATCGGGGTGGCGGTGCTGGCCACCGGCGCATTGCTGCTGCTCGCGATCAGGCGGCCGCGCGCGGCGTAGCCATCCCGGGCCGGCCTCGCGCCATCCCGGCCGGTGCAACCTGGCGTCGCGGCGCCGCCCTATCGCGGCGGAGTCGCGACGCGGCCTTATCGCTTCGCGAGCAGGTTCACCAGCTCGGGCACCAGCGCCTGGGCGCCGGCCTGGGTAGCCGCCGCCCGGTACGTCTCGAGCACCGCGGCGGCGATCTCCTTCACCGCGCCGCCGTCATCGGCCATGGCCGAGTAGTAGCCGATGTCCTTCTGCGCGTTGGCGAGCGAGAAGCGCAGGCCCGAGGGGTCGTTCGCCAGCAACTGCCCCCGCAGCCGCTCCAGCGCCACGCCGCCGCCGCCGCCCTTGGCGAGCACGTCGACGAAGACCTCCATGCCGACCCCGCCCCGCTGGGCACAGGCCGCGGCCTCCGCGATCAGCGCGATGGTGCCGAGCGAGACGTAGTTGTGCAGCAGCTTCATCCGATGCCCGGCACCGATCGGCCCGACGTGCGTGATGTTTTCCGCGAAGCAGGCGAGCAGCGGCCGCATGCGGGCGAAGAGCTCGGCATCGCCACCCACCAGCAGGTTGAGACGGCCCTCCGCGGCCTCCTTCGGCGTGCGGGTCATCGGCGCATCGAGAAAACGGCCGCCTGCCGCCTGCACCGCCCGTGCCACCCGCTCGGTGGAGGTGGGCACGGCGGTGGAGCAATCGATGACGACCGTGCCCTCGCGCAGGCCGGCGAGCACGCCGCCCTTGCCGGCATCGCCACTCTCGCCACCCTCGCCGAGAAGCACCGCCTCGACCTGCGGCGTGCCGGTCACGCACAGGATGACGACATCGACCGCCGCGGCAAGCCGCGCGGGATCGGTGGCGGTGGCCGCGCCCGCGGCCAGCAGCTCCGCGAGCGGCTGGTTGCCGGGATGCTCCAGGACCGTCAGGGCATGGCCGTGCTTGAGGAGGTTGCGCGCGATGCCATGACCCATCATGCCGATGCCGATCATGCCGATGTTGTGTTTCATGCCAGGATCCCCTTGGAGGCGGGCCGTGACGAGGTGCGGCCCGAGGCCGGGAGTTTATCGGAGGCGGCTCGCCGCCGCCGAGGGCATCCCGGCTCGAACGCCGCCGGGGTCGCGGGCCGGATCAGCCGATCTGCACCGCCAGCATGGAGATCGAGCCGCCGTCGAAGCCCTCGACCGGATAGGAGATCGGCTCGTCGCCCTGCCGTTGGGCAAGCACGTAGAGCAGCGGCAGATAGTGGTCCGGCGTCGGTGCCGACAGCATCGCGTCGCGCCCGAGGGTCTCGTAGGCGACCAGTGGGGCGAAGTCGCCGGCGCTCATCCGTTCCCGCGCGAAGGCTTCGAACCGCAACGCCCAGTCGAAGGGCTCGACTCCATGCCGTCCCCAGGCGTAGGTGTGCAGGTTGTGGACCAGGTTGCCGCTGCCCATCACCAGCACGCCTTCGTCGCGCAGCGGCTGCAGCCGGCGGGCGAAGTCGAAGTGCCAGGCGGACGGCTTCGGCTCGTCGATGGCCAGTTGCAGCACCGGAATGTCGGCCTCGGGAAAGACGTGCATGAGCACCGACCAGGTGCCATGATCCAGCCCCCATTGCGCATCCGGTTCCACCGCCTCCGGCGCGAGCAGCGCCGCAACCCGTCGGGCCAGCGCCGGATCGCCCGGTGCCGGGTACTGCACCTCGTAGAGCGGTTGCGGAAACCCGCCGAAGTCGTGGATGGTGCGGGGGCGCTCCATCGCCGTGACGGCGGCGCCCGGGCGATACCAGTGGGCGGAGACGCAGAGAACGGCTTCGGGCCGGGGCAGCGCGACGCCCAGCGCCGACCAGGCCGCCGTGTAGTCGTTGTTCGCGATCGCGTTCATGGGGTTGCCGTGGCCAAGGAAGAGGGCAGGCATGCGGTCGCTCATGGGATCCTCCGCGCGTCGGGTGCGCGGCACCGGGGCGGAGGTGCCGCGACCCATTCTCCCATGGTCGGCAGGGGCGATCGATCGAAGGGGCTCAGTCGGAGGGGTTCAGTCGTCGGTCACTTCGATCACGAACTGGTTGAGACCCGTGGCCATGGTCTTGTAGCTGTAGGATTTGCCGGCGAACCCGGCGACCGAGCCGTAGGCGCTCCGGTAGACGCCCCTGCCGGACGAGGCCGCGCCGACGACCTTGCCGTCGGCCATCTTCAGCGTGGTCGTGCCCTCGTCGGTGCGGTAGACCAGGACGCCGGCGGGACTGCGCACGACGCCCTCGCCCGCCAGGTGCGAGCCGTTCGGTCCCTGGAACTCGTAGATCTGCGAGCCGGTCATCACCCCCTGGGCCATCGGCCCCATCTCGACGCGGCAGCTCAGGCTGATCACCTGGAGCGCCCGGCCGTCCGGCAAGGGTTCGAGCGCGTTGCCGCCAAGGCTGTTGCAGATCATTCGCGAGGTGGGATTGCCCTGGGCCAACGCCAACGACGACGCCACCAGCGCAAGCGCGCCGGTCGCAAACGCGACTGATGCGTAGAGTTTCATGTGACCGCTCCTGTCGGAATGTTCGAGACTGCAAAAGGGGGCGAGAGAGCCCGGCGCGGGCGCTTGGCTCGCGGCGCAGGTGAATCCAGTCTGGCTGCTGTCGCCGCCGGACGCATCGTCCGTTTGAGCTACGCCGTGGGACGCGCACCGGCTGTGGATCCACTCGCGGTTTCCAGCCTGGTGCGGGCACCTTCGGAGGGTCTGCACTAAACTGCCCGATCCACTTCCTTTCCTCGTCCGCGGGCAGGGCACGACGCCCGCCGCGAGCCCGACATGTCGAATACCTACAAGGCCGTCTTCGCGCGCGGCGGAACCAGCAAGGCGCTCATCTTCCATCGCCAGGACCTGCCGCCGGATTGCGCGTGCTGGGATGCGATCTTCCTGGCCGCGATGGGCAGCCCGGATGCCTACGGCCGGCAGCTCGACGGCATGGGCGGCGGCATCTCGTCGCTTTCCAAGGTCTGCGTCGTGGGACCGCCGACCCGGTCCGACGCCGACGTCGACTACACCTTCGCGCAGGTGCAGGTGAAGGAAGCGCGGGTCGACTACAGTGGCAACTGCGGCAACATGTCGTCCGCGATCGGTCCGTTCGCGGTGGACGAGGGCCTGGTCGGGGCAGCCAGCGGCGAGGCCACCGTTCGCATCCACAATACCAACACCGGAAAGATCATCCATTCGACCTTTCCGGTCGCGCACGGGCGCAGTGTCGAACGAGGCGAGCTGGTGATTCCGGGTGTGTCAGGCTCCGGCGCGCCGGTGCGGCTCGACTTTCTCGAGCCGGGGGGAGCCTCTACCGGCAGGCTGCTGCCGACGGGTCGCTCCGCCGACCGCCTGGAGGTGCCGGGGATCGGCGCCGTGCCGGTCTCGCTGGTGGACGCCGCCAATGCCTGCGTGTTCCTCGATGCCGAGACCCTGGAATTGGCCGGTTCGGAGCTGCCCGACGAGCTGGATGCCCGCCCCGCCCTGCTCGAGCGTATTGCGCTCATCCGCGCGCACGCCTCGGTGGCGATGGGGATCGCGTCCTCGCCGCAGGAGGCACACGGGAAGCGGATGATTCCGCTGGTCGCGATCGTCTGCGCCCCGCGCGACGCAACGACATTGGACGGATCCGTGCTGCCTGCCGAGGCGGTGGACCTGACCGTGCGCATGATCGCGAGCGGGCAGCCGCATCGGGCGCTGCCGCTCACCGGCTCGCTTTGCGTCGCCGTCGCCTGCGGCATCGACGACACGCTGGCCAACCGGTTCGTGCGCAAGGGGCGGGCCGGATCGCTGCGGCTGGGCATGCCTTCGGGTGTGATCCAGGTCGATGCCGAGGTGGTGCGCGACGGCGCCGGCTGGCATGCGGTTCGCGGCTCGTTCTACCGCACCACCCGGCGGCTTTTCACCGGGACCGTCCATACGTGAGCACCCTCGCGGCATGACGCGCGTGACCACCCTGCTCGAGCGGGCGGCGATCGCGTTGCTTGCGCTGTGCGCGGTGCTGCTCGCGCTGGTGGGGCTGGCGGCGAGCGTCAGCACATTGCCGTCCAACGAAGGGCGGACGGTTTCCCCGGCCGTTTCCGATTCCGACGACACTCGTCTTGGCCGCCGGCTCGCGCCGCAGGTCGCGGCGCACCCGGGGGTCGCGGGCATCCATTCGCTGGCCGATCCGCTCGATGCCTTTGCCGCCCGGGTGCAGCTCGCCGCCGCCGCCGAGCGGACGATCGACGTGCAGTACTACATCTGGAAGGGCGACATCTCCGGAACGATGCTCCTCGATGCGCTGCGTGCCGCGGCCGAGCGCGGCGTGCGGGTGCGGATGCTGCTCGACGACAACGGCACGACCGGGCTCGATCCCGTGCTTGCCGCGCTGGACCGGCACCCGCGAATCGAGGTGCGTCTCTTCAATCCCTTCGTCAACCGGACCACGCGCCTGATCGGCTACATCGGCGACTTCCGGCGCAGCAACCGCCGCATGCACAACAAGTCGTTCACGGTCGACGGCCAGGTCACCATCGTCGGCGGCCGCAACATCGGCGACGCCTATTTCGCTGCAGGGGACGGCCCGGTGTACGCCGACCTCGACGTGATGGCCATCGGCCCGGTGGTCGCCGACGTCTCGGCCGACTTCGATCGCTATTGGGCGTCCGCATCCTCCTATCCGGTCGACCGCATCCTGCCCGCGGTCGCGCCGGAGGCGCTCGATCGATTCGCCGCCGAGGCGAAGCGCGAGCGCAGCGAGCCGCTCGCGCAGGCCTACCTGGCACGGCAGCGGGGCAGCACATTGGTTGCGGACCTGGCCGAGGGGCGACTGGACATCACCTGGGCACCGACCCGCATGGTGAGCGACGATCCCGCCAAGGGCCTCGGGCAGGCGGCGCCCGAGGACTCGCTCGCGGCACAACTGGCGGAGATCATCGGCCGGCCGCAGCGACAGGTCGACCTGGTGTCGGCCTACTTCGTGCCCACCGACGCGGGCGTGGATGCATTCGTGCGCATGACGGCGCGCGGAGTCGCGGTAACGATCCTCACCAATTCGCTGCAGGCCACCGACGTGGCGGTGGTCCATGCCGGCTATGCCAAGCACCGGCGGCGCCTGTTGAAGGGCGGGGTCACGCTCTACGAGATGCGCCGGCTAGGCCCCGAAGGCCTGGACCGGGAGGCGATCGGCGCAAGCGGCAGCTCCGCATCGAGCCTGCACGCGAAGACCTTCTCGGTGGACGACGAGCGGGTATTCATCGGCTCGTTCAACTTCGATCCGCGATCGGTTAACCTGAATACCGAGCTCGGCTTCGTGATCGAGAGCAGAGAGCTCGCCGAGGCCATCCACTCCGGCATCGCGCGCCGGTTGCCGGACGTAGCCTGGCGGGTGGAGCTGACAGAGGACGACCGACTCCGGTGGGTGAGCGGTCGCGCGGACGAGCCGGAGTGGCTCGACACCGAGCCGGGCGCGCCCGTGTGGCGGCGGGCCTGCGTATGGCTGCTGTCCTGGCTCCCGATCGACTGGATGCTCTAGCGCACTGCTAGCCGGCCGGGGGGCCTTCGCCGGCCGCCTCGTCCACCGGCCGCTTCAGCACCAGCGTCAGGATGTCGTAGCTTGCCACCAGCGCGCCTTCCTGGTTGGTCACCTGCACGTCCCACGCGACCACGCCCTGGGGCTGCTCGCCCTTGCGCGCGGGCCGATCGGTCTTGCGCTTGCAGGTGAGGCGGGCCTGGATGGTGTCGCCGATGCCCACCGGCTTCACGAAGCGCAGCGTGTCCAGTCCGTAGTTGGCCAGCACGGGGCCCTTGGCGGGCGAGACGAAGAGGCCGGCGGCGGCGGAGAGCACGAAGTAGCCGTGGGCGATGCGCTTGCCGAACTGGCTCTCCTTCGCGGCCAGCTCGTCGAAGTGCATGTAGAAGAAATCGCCGGAGATGCCGCCGAAGGCGACGATGTCCGCCTCGCTCACGGTGCGACGATGGGTGAGCAGCGAATCGCCGATCGCGAGCTCGTCGAACCACTTGCGAAACGGATGCTGCGCATCCTCGCGGACCGCGGCGCCACGCACGTACTCGCGCGTCACGGCCGCCAGCATGGTGGGCGAGCCCTGCACCGCCGCGCGCTGCAGGAAGTGCTTGACCGCGCGCAGGCCGCCGAGCTCCTCGCCGCCTCCGGCACGGCCCGGGCCGCCGTGCTTGAGCAGCGGCAGCGGCGAGCCGTGGCCCGTGGACTCCACCGCGGCCTCGCGGTCCAGCACCAGGATGCGCCCATGCCGCGCCGCCGCGGCGGGGACGAAGCGCGCGGCCACCTGCGGGTCGCGCGTGGCCAGCGTGGCCACCAGGCTGCCCTGCCCGCGCGCGGCGAGCTCGACCGCCTCGTCCAACCCCTCGTAGGGCATGAGCGTGCTCACCGGCCCGAACGCCTCCACCTCGTGCGCCGCACGGGCCTTCATCGGCTCGCGCGCGAGCAGCAGGGTCGGCGCGAAGAAGGCGCCGTCGGCGACGCCGTCGCCCTGCGGCGCGAAACCGTCGCGCTCGCCGTGGAGCAGCTCGGCCTCCTTCATCAGCTCGGCCACGCGGCGGCCGACGTCCTCGCGCTGCGCATGCGAGGCGAGCGCACCCATGCGCACCGATTCCAGCGCCGGGTCGCCCACCACCACCTTGGCGAGTCGGGCGCGAAGCCGATCGGAGACCGCGTCGAGGTGCCGTCGCGGCACGAGCGCGCGGCGGATGGCGGTGCACTTCTGCCCTGCCTTCACCGTCATCTCGCGCACGACTTCCTTCACGAAGAGATCGAACTCCTCGTCGTCGGGCGATACGTCCGGAGCGAGCACCGCGCAGTTGAGCGAGTCGGCCTCGGCATTGAACGGCACGGAATGGCGCACCAGGTTCGGGTGCACCCGCAGCTTCGCCGCGGTGTCGGCCGAGCCGGTGAAGGTGACGACGTCGCTGCCGTCCAGCCGGTCGAGCAGGTCGCCAGTGCCGCCGATCACGAGCTGCAGGCTGCCCTCGGGCAGCAGGCCGGATTGCAGCATCAGGCGGACCGCGGCCTCGGTGAGATAGCTGGTGGCCGTGGCCGGCTTGCCGATGCAGGGCATGCCCGCGAGGAAGGTGGGCGCGAACTTCTCCAGCAGCCCCCACACGGGAAAATTGAACGCGTTGATGTGCACGGCGAAGCCGCCTCGCGGCACCAGGATGTGGGTGCCGGCGAAGCCGCCCTTCTTGCCGAGCGGTACCGCCGGTCCTTCGTGCAGGATATTGCCCGACGGCAGCTCCGCCGCGCCGAGCCCGGCGTACGCGAACAGCGTGCCGGTGCCGCCGTCGATGTCGATCCAGCTGTCCGTCCGGGTGGCGCCGGTGTGCGCGGAGACCTGGTAGAGCGACTCCTTGTTGTCCGAGAGGTACTTCGCGAGCGCGCGCAACCGGCTCGCGCGCTCCTGGAAGTCGAGCGCGAGCAGCGCCGGCACGCCGACCCTGCGCGCGTGGTCCACCGCCTCGCCGAAGTCGATGGCATCGGCATGGGCGTGGGCGACGGTGGTGCCGTTGACGGCGCTGCGCAGCGGCTGCCCGGCCTCGCGGCCGAGCCAGCGGCCGGCGATGTGGCTCTGCAGGACTGAGGTCATGTGGTGATCTCCGTTTCGGGTGCGGTCACCGCCGGCAGCCCGCCGAGGAACAGGTCCGCGACGATCGGCGCCATGGCGTCGTAGTCGAGCGGGCCGTCGGGCTTCATCCAGGTGAACATCCAGTTGATCATGCCGAACACGAGCATGGTAAGCGGCTTGCCCAGTACGGTACCCCCGATGTCAGGGCGCAGCTCGGCGATCGCCGCGGCGAATCCATCCACCACCGCCCGCTCCTTCGCCAGGATCCGCTCGCGGTCGGGCTCCTCCAGGAAGCGCACGTCATCGGTGAGCACCCGATGCGCGTGCTGCGCATCGGCGTACTCCTCCACCAGGCTGCGGATCAGCGTACGCACCTGCTCCTCGGGCGGCAGCCGGAGCGCGAGCACCTCGCGCACCAGTATCTCCAGCCGCCGGACGTGCCCCTCGGCGATGCTGACCAGCAGCGCGTACTTGTCGCGGTAGTAGTGATAGAGCGTCGCCTTGGAAAGTCCGCAGGCTTCGGCGACCTGGTTCATCGAGGTGGCCGGATAGCCGCGCCGCGCGAAGAGCGCGGCTGCATGCCGCAGGATCAGCTCGCGCTGGTCCTCGTAGCCCGCCGACCTCCCTCTAGCCATGCCGGAACGCCCTCCCGCCAAGGGCAGGCCCAGGAAGGGTCGGCTTCATCTCTCGTCGAACGAGAGGACGACACGCTCGGTCACCGGATGCGCCTGGCACGTGAGCACGAAGCCCGCGGCCACCTCCTGCTTGTCCAGGGCGAAGTTGCGCTCCATGCGGACCTCGCCTTCCACCAGGCGGGCGCGGCAGGTGCCGCACACGCCGGAGGTGCACGAGAACGGCACTTCCAGCCCGGCCGCCGAGGCGGCATCGAGGATGCTTGGCTGGTCGCGCCGGAACTCGACCTCGCGGCGCAAGCCGTCGCGGATGATCACGACGCGCGCCTGCTCGGCATCGCCCGGCTGCGCCGAGTGGATCACCGCCCCCACCTGCGCATCCGGCTGCTGCGCGATGCCGAACCGCTCGATGTGGATCCGTTCCTCCGGCACCCCCGCCTCGAGCAGCGCCGCCTGCGCCTCGTCGTTCATCTGGAACGGCCCGCACACGAACGCATGATCGATGCCGGCCGCCGGCACCAGCATCTGGAGGAAATCCCGGACCTTGGCCCGGTCCAGCACGCCCATGTTGATCGGCGCATCGGTGTGCTCGTCGGAAAAGACGTGGTGCAGCACGACGCGGGACAGGTGGCGGTTCTTCAGGTCCTCCAGCTCCTCCTTGAACATGGTGGAGCCGAGCATGCGGTTGCCGTAGAGCAGGGTGAAGCGGCTGAGCGGCTCGCGGGCGAGCACCGTCTTCATGATGGAGAGGATCGGCGTGATCCCGCTGCCGCCGGCGATGCCGAGGTGGTGGCGCGCCGCCTCCGGCTCGATCGGCACGAAGAAGCGGCCCTGCGGCGCCATCACGTCGACCGTGTCGCCGGGCCGCAGCGCCGTGTTGATCCAGTTGGAGAACGTGCCGCCACGCACCTTGCGCACGCCCACGCGCAGCTCGCCGTCGTCGATGCCGGCGCAGATGGAATAGGAGCGGCGCAGGTCACGGCCGTCGATCTCCTTGCGCAACGTGAGGTACTGGCCCTGGGTGAAGCCGAACACGGTCCGCAGGTCCGGCGGCACGTCGAAGGTGACGATGACCGCTTCGGCGGTGTCGGGCTCGATGCGGCGTACCTGCAGTGAATGGAAGAGCGGGGTCATGATGCGGGCCCGGTGCGTCTCAGAACGGCTTGAAGAGCTCGAACGGCTCGCGGCAGGCGCGGCAGCGATAAAGCGCCTTGCAGGCCGTCGAGCCGAACGCGGAAAGCTGCTCGGTATCGCTGCTGCCGCAGCGCGGACAGGCGATCGTGGCGAGACCGGCTCGTCCCGCGCGTGCCGCCCGGCCCACGAGCCGGATCGGTATGAGCTCGCTGCCGTCCTCGTCGCGCATGACCGGCCCCGGCGGCGCGATGCCGCTGGCCGCGAGCTTGCGCCGCCCCTCCTCGGAGATCCAGTCACTGGTCCAGGCCGGCGCGCGGCGCAGCGTCGCCCGCGCCGGTCCCAGGCCGGCGGCCTCGAGTGCCGCGAGCACGTCGCTTTCGATCGCCTCGGTGGCGGGGCAACCGGAGTAGGTGGGGGTCAGCACCACCTCCAGGCCGTCGCCATGGTCGATCACCTCGCGCACGATGCCGAGGTCGCAGACCGACACCGCCGGCACCTCGGGGTCGGGCACCCCGGCGAGCACCTGCCAGGCGCGCTCCACGCGCGCAATGCCGCCGACGGCGATCGCCGGCGAAGCCGCCTGCACATCCGACATCACCACACCCCTCCTGGGAAGCTGCGCTGCAGGTGCTGCATCTGCGCGAGGATGTAGCCCATGTGCTCGCTGTGCACGCCGCGCTTGCCGGTGCTCAGGAACGGCACCTGGGCCGGCATCGCCAGGCCGGCCTCGTCGAAGAGCGCGGCCATGTCGGCATGCCAGGCCTCGCCCAGGTCCGACCAGCGTGGCCCGATGCCCTGGGCATGGGCGTGCTCGTCGATCGCGTCGGCGGCGAAGATCTCCGCCGCATAGGGCCAGAGCCTGGCCAGCGCGGCCTCGATGCGGGCCCGCGACTCGTCGGTGCCGTCGGCAAGGCGCACCACCCAGTCAGCCGAATGCTCACGGTGGTAGCGGGCTTCCTTCACGGCCTTGCCGGCGATCGCGGCAAGCTCGGTGTCGCTGGATTCGCCGAGGCGCTCCCACAGCCGCAGCAGGAAGGTCGCCACCATCGCGTTGCGCAGCACCGTCACCGCGAAGTCTCCGCGCGGCAGCTCCACCAGGGTGAGGTTTCGGTAGTCGCGCTCGTCGCGCAGGAAGGCGAGCTGGTCCTCGTCATGGCCGGCGCCTTCGACCTGCCCGGCATGCGACAGGACGGCGCGCGCCTGGCCGATCAGGTCCAGGGCCATGTTGGCGAGCGCGATGTCCTCCTCGAGGACCGGCGCGTGGCCGCACCACTCCGCGAGCCGCTGCCCGTGGATCAGCACGGTGTCCCCGATGCGCAGCAGGTACTGCACCGCCGGGTCCGCGCTCACCTGTATCGATGAATGCATGTCAATTATCCAAGGGCGAGCGCCCGGTTCGTCTCCAACCCAGCCGGCGCCAGTCGGGGGGCAGGGCCGAAGGTCCCAAGGGGGTTGGTTTCATTCACATGTGATCGACGGAGTCGGGGAGCCGGTAGAAGGTGGGATGCCGATACACCTTGTCCTCCATCGGGTCGAAGTACATGTCCTTGTCGCGCGGGTCGCTCGCGACGATGTGATCCGAGCGAGCCACCCAGACGCTGGTGCCCTCCTGGCGGCGCGTGTAGACGTCGCGCGCGAGCTGGATCGCCATCTTCGCGTCGGCCGCGTGGAGGCTGCCGCAGTGCTTGTGGTCCAGCCCGGAGCGGCTGCGCACGAACACTTCCCAAAGCGGCCACTCGCGCCGCGGCGCCGCGGCCTTCTTCTCTTCGCTCGTCATCGTGTCCTCCGTGCCGTCGGTGAAGCCCGGTTGTCCATCATGCGGCCTGCTGCCGCGTCGCCTCGCGCGCCGCCCGCTTCTCTTCGTGGGCCAGCGCCGCCTCGCGCACCCAGGCGCCCTCCTCCCAGGCCGCGACCCGCGCCGCGAGCCGCTCGCGGTTGCAGGGGCCGTTGCCGCCGACCACCTGCCAGAACTCGTCCCAGTCGATCGGGCCGAAGTCGTAGTGCTGGCGCGCCTCGTTCCATTTGAGGTCGGGATCCGGCAGGGTGACGCCGAGCACCTTCGCCTGGTCGACGCAGGCATCGACGAAGCGCTGGCGCAGCTCGTCGTTGGAGACCCGCTTGATCCCCCAGCGCATGGACTGGGCCGAGTTGGGCGACTGGTCGTCCGGCGGGCCGAACATCATCACCGACGGCCACCACCAGCGGTTCACCGCATCCTGCACCATCGCCTTCTGCGCCTCGGTGCCCTCCTGCATCATGGTGAGCAGGCTCTCGTAGCCCTGGCGCTGGTGGAAGCTCTCCTCGCGGCAGATGCGGATCATCGCGCGCGCATAGGGCGCGTAGGAGCAGCGGCAGATCGGCACCTGGTTCATGATCGCCGCGCCGTCCACCAGCCAGCCGATCACGCCGACGTCGGCCCACGTGAGCGCCGGATAGTTGAAGATGGAGCTGTACTTGGCGCGGCCGCTGTGCAGCGCGTCCAGCATCTCGTCGCGCGACGTCCCGAGCGTCTCCGCGGCGGCGTAGAGGTAGAGCCCGTGACCGCCTTCGTCCTGCACCTTGGCGAGCAGGATCGCCTTGCGCTTCAACGTCGGCGCGCGGGTGATCCAGTTGCCCTCGGGCAGCATCCCGACGATCTCCGAATGCGCGTGCTGGCTGATCTGCCGCACCAGGGTCTTGCGGTAGTGCTCCGGCATCCAGTCCTTCGCCTCGATGAAGTCGCCCGCGTCGATGCGCTCGTCGAAGCGACGCTGCAACTCCAGCTCCTCGGTGGAGCTCACCGGCTTGCGGACGTCGCCGTCCTTGCCCATCGTGTCCATCGCCTGCGTATACATCCGAACCTCCTGCGTTCCTGCGTCGTCCCGGCGGCGCTCGCGCCGCCTACCTGGGCCGCTTGTCCAGCACTCGCCGTGCCTTTCCGGTGACCGTGCGCTCGATCGCCTCGGGCGTCAGCACCGAGACGCGCGTGCTGATGCCCACCATCGACTTGATCCGGTGCTCCACCCAGGCGGCGATGCTGCGCAGCTCGTCGTCGGTCGCGCTGGCGCCGGGTTGGAGCTCGCAACGCACCTCCACTTCGTCGAGCAGCGCCTGCCTCGTCACCACCAGCTGGTACTGTCCGGAGAGCCGCTCGTGGGCGAGCACGATCTCCTCCACCTGGGTGGGGAATACGTTGACGCCGCGGATGATCAGCATGTCGTCGCTGCGGCCGACGATCTTTCCCATGCGCCGGAACGACCGTGACGTGGGCGGCAGCAGCCGCGTGAGGTCACGCGTCCGATAGCGGATGACCGGCATCGCCTGCTTGGTGAGCGAGGTGAAGACCAGCTCGCCCTCCTCGCCGTCGGGCAGCACCGCCCCGGTCTCCGGGTCGATGATCTCCGGATAGAAGTGGTCTTCCCAGACCACCGGGCCGTCCTTGGACTCGACGCATTCGCTTGCGACGCCCGGTCCCATCACCTCCGAAAGCCCGTAGATGTCCACCGCGTCCAGGCCGGCCTTGCCTTCGATCTCCTTGCGCATCGCCTCGGTCCACGGCTCGGCCCCGAGGATCGCCACCGAGAGCGACGATTCGCGCGCGTCGATCCCCTGGCGAGTGAACTCCTCCACGATCACCTGCATGTAGCTCGGCGTGACCATGATGATGTCCGGTCGCAGGTCCCGGATGAGCTGGACCTGCCGCTCGGTCTGCCCGCCCGACATCGGTATCGCGGTGCAGCCGGCCCGCTCGGCGCCGTAGTGCGCCCCCAGGCCGCCGGTGAAGAGGCCGTAGCCGTAGGCGACATGGATGAGATCGCCGGGGCGGCCGCCGGCCGCCCGGATGGAGCGCGCCACCAGGTCCGCCCAGGTGCCGATGTCCTGGAGCGTGTAACCCACCACCGTCGGCTTGCCGGTGGTGCCCGAGGAGGCGTGCACGCGCGCGAGCTTCTGACGCGGCACCGCGAGCATGCCGAACGGATAGTTGTCGCGCAGGTCCGACTTCACGGTGAACGGGAAGCGGGCGAGGTCGGCCGGCGTCCTCAGGTCGTCCGGGACGACGCCCTTCTCGTCGAACGCCCGGCGGTAGTGAGGCACGTTGTCGTAGGCGTTGCGCAGCGTCTCGCGCAGGCGCTCGACCTGCAGCGCCGTGATCTCGTCGCGGCTCGCGGTCTCGATCGGCTCCAGGTCGCCGGGGTTGGGGCGCTTCACGGGCATGGCGTGGTCTCCTCGGGTTTCTTGTTCGATGCTGCGCCGCGCACTCCTCTCATGAAGCGCCTCCGTCGGACGGCACCACGGGCTTGCCCTTGAGCGTGTAGGAGCGGCCGCGGAAGACGCCGATGCGCTCTCCGCGCTGGTTGCTGATCTCCACGTCGTAGACGCCGGTGCGCCCCGCCTTGGAGACTTCGGTGCAGCGCGCGGTCAGCAGGTCGCCGAGCCGGGCCGGGGCCACCAGGTCGATCGAGAAGCCGGAGGCGACCGTGAGCTCGTTGTAGGAGTTGCAGGCGTAGGCGAAAGCCGTGTCGGCAAGCGTCGCCACCAGCCCGCCGTGGCAGATGTCGTGGCCGTTGATCATGTCCTGGCGCACCGTCATCGTGATCTCGGCGCTCCCGGGACCGACCTCCCCCACCGCCATGCCCAGCGCGCGCGCGGCGTGGTCGTTGGCGAACATGCGCTCGCGCACCCGCTCGGCCAGGCGGCGCGCGGCGTGCGCTCCGGTGTCTTCCATCGTCGGTCCTTTCGCGGCAGGTCGCAGGTTCATGGCAGGCCGCGCCTCATCGGTCGCTGAATCGCGGGGCGCGCCGCTCGGCGAACGCGGCCACGCCCTCGAGGTAGTCGTGCGCCCGGCCGAGCTCTCCCTGCACCCGCGCCTCCGCGTCCAGGGCCGCGTCGAGGTCGAGCTCTTGGGCACCGTCCAATGCGCGCCGGGTCGCGACCAGTGCGCGGGTAGGCATCGCGGCGAGCCGGGCGGCGATCGCGGCGGCCTGCGCCTGCAGCTCGCCGTCGTCCACGCAGCGCCAGACGAGCCCCATGCGCTCGGCCTCTTCGCCGGAGAGCTTGTCGCCCAGCATGGCGAGGCCCAGCGCGCGGGCGCGGCCCACCAGCCGCGGCAGCAGCCACGAGCCGCCCGCATCCGGAATCAGGCCGATCTTCGAGAACGCCTGGATGAAGCTCGCGCCGCGCGCGGCCAGCACCAGGTCGCAGGCGAGGGCGATGTTGGCCCCGGCACCGGCGGCCGCTCCGTTGACCGCGGCCACCACCGGCACCGGCAGCGTGCGCAGCCGCTGCACCAGCGGCTTGTAGAGCTCCGCGATGACCCGGCCGAGATCCTTGGGTGGCGCGCCGGGTTCCGGCGCGACCAGCGGATCGGCCAGGTCCTGGCCGGCGCAGAATGCCCGTCCGGCACCCGTGATCACGATGCAGCGCACTTGCGGATCGTCGGCGGCGGCCTCGAGCGCGGCGCGCAGCTCCGCATGCATGGACGCGGTGAAGGCGTTGAGGGCCTTCGGACGGTTGAGCGTCAGCGTGCAGACCGCTTCGGTCCGGGAGACGAGCACCTGGGGGTCGGCCATGGGCATCGGTCCTTGGGGTCAGTGCCGGTAAGTTACTTTCAACCGACCGGACGGTCGAATTTGCGATGATGACTCAACTGGCCAGGTGCGGTCAAGCAGAAGCCTTGACCGGAGGCGCAGTCCCGCTAGCGCATACGCCGGGTCAGATGCCCAGGTAGGCGCGCTTCACGTCCTCGTTCTCCAGCAACGAGCGGCCCTCGCCGCTCATCACGATGCTGCCGGTCTCCATGACGTAACCATGATCGGCGATGGCGAGCGCCACCGAGGCATTCTGCTCCACCAGGAGGATGGTCATTCCCTCCTCCTTGAGCTGTCCGATGGTCCGGAAGATCTCGGCGACGATCAACGGCGCGAGGCCCATGCTGGGCTCGTCGAGCAGCAGCAGCCGGGGACGGGCCATCAACGCGCGGGTCAGCGCGAGCATCTGCTGCTGGCCGCCGGAGAGGGTGGCCGCCGGCAGCCGACGCTTCTCGCGCAGGATGGGGAACATCTCGTACATCCGCTCGAGGTCGTCCTGCAGCGCCTTGCCCTGGGGGCGGGTGTAGCCGCCGAGGAGCAGGTTGTCCTCCACCGACATTGGTCCGAACATCTGGCGTCCCTCGGGGACCTGGACGATGCCCTGGGCCACCCGGGCGGCCGGCTTGAGCGTGGTGATGTCGCGGCCTTCGTAGACGACCCGGCCGGCGCTCGCTTTCTGCAGGCCGGAAATGGTTCTCAGCAGGGTGGTCTTGCCGGCGCCGTTGGCGCCGACCAGGGCGACGATCTGTCCCGCGTTCACCGTGAGCGAGACGTCCTCCAGCGCCCGGATGGGCCCGTAGTGCGCCGCGATGGCATCGATTCGCAGCACGGGCGTGTCCTTCCCCTGCATGGGCGTTCCGTCAGGCGGCCTGGCCGAGGTAGGCGGCGATCACCTCGGGATTCTCTCGGACCTCGCGAGCGTTGCCTTCGGCCAGCTTGCGGCCGTAGTTCAGCACGATGATGTGCTCGGACACGTTCATGACGAGCTTCATGTCGTGCTCCACCAGCACCACCGTGATCCCGCTGCCGTGCAGCTTGCGGATCAGCCGCTCGAGCTCGGCGGTCTCGGCGTCGTTGAGTCCGGCCGCCGGCTCGTCGAGCAGCAGCAGCCGCGGGCGCGCCGCCAGCGCGCGGGCGATCTCCAGGCGCTTGAGGGCCCCATAGGGCATGGCCGACGCATCGCTGTCGATGTACCCGGACAGCCCGACGAACGCCATCAGCTCGGCGCTGCGCTCCCGGCTTTCGCGTTCGCCACGGCGCACCCTGGGCAGGCTCAGCAGGGCGGGCAGGAAGCGATGGTCCAGGTGCTGGTGCTCCCCGAGCATGACGTTCTCCAGCGCGGTCATGTTCATGCAGATCTGCAGATTCTGGAAGGTCCGGTTCATCCCGCTGCAGGCTCGCTGGTGGGCGCTGCGCCGGGCCAGGTCCTTCCCGTCCAGCAGGATCCGCCCCGAGGTGGGCTGGTAGACGCCGGTGATCAGGTTGAAGAGAGTGGTCTTGCCGGCGCCGTTGGGGCCGATGATGGAGTGCACCGGCCCCGGACGGATCCGGAAGGAGAGCTCGTCGATGGCGCGCACGCCTCCGAAGGCCATGGTCAGGGACTCGACCGCCAGCATGCTCGCGGGCGAGCTCATCGCCTCGGCCTCCGCAGCCGCTCGGAGAGCGTCGGCACCAGGCCCTTGGGCATGAAGATCATGACCAGCATCAGGATGAGGCCGTAGATCACCCATTCGTAGTCGGCGAAGGTGGTCAGGTACTGCGGCAGCAAGGTGAGGACCACCGCCCCGATCACCGAGCCGACCAGCGAAGCCATGCCCCCGAAGACCACCATCACCACGAACTCGATCGAGTGCATGAAGTCCGCCGTGCTGGGCGTGATGAAGCCGCTGTAGAAGGCGTAGATGGCGCCCATCAATGCCGCCACCACCGCCGAGACCACGAAGATCAGCACCTTGTAGCCGGTCACGTCGATTCCCGCGGTGGTCGCGGCGATCTCCGAGCCGTGCACCGCGCGCAGCGCCCGCCCGACCGGGGAATGGACGATGTTCAGCGCCAGCACGTAGACCAGCACCGTCAGCACCGCCACGATCCAGTACCAGGTCAGCTCGCCGTCGACCCCGTAGCCGAACACCTCCAGCATCGGTACCGACATGCCGTCCGGACCACCGGTGAAGCGCGCTTCCGTCGTGATCATCAGGTAGACGATCATGCCCAGGCCCAGCGTCGCCATGCCCAGGTAGTACCCCTTCAGCCGCAGGATCGGCCGCGCGATGACCAGGGCGATGAAGCCGACCACCGCGACCGAGGCCAGCAGGGCAAGGAGCGGCGGCCACTGGTAGTGGGTCGTGAGCACGGCGCTGCCGTAGGCGCCAAGGGCGAAGAAGGCGGCGTGCCCGAGGCTGATCTGCCCGGCGTAGCCCACCAGCAGGTTCAGGGCGACGACCACGCTGGCGTTGATGCCGACCAGGATGGCCAGGTCGTAGTGATAGAGGCTATCGAGGAAGAAGGGGGCGGCCACCACCGCGAGCAGCAGCGCCGCCAGGCCACCTTGGGCGGGCGAGAGCAGGCGCTCGCGCCAGGTCCTCGGGGCAGGGCGGGCCTGGCTGGCCGTCGCGAGCGGCGCCGGGACGGTTTCGCCGGTCATCGGCCCCTTTCCGGGACCGGCGCCCCGCCTTCGCCTATCGCCGGCAGCGCCGCGGGGACGTTCGACTGGTCCACGGGGCGTCAGACCCGCTCGACGCTGCGACTGCCGAAAATGCCGCTCGGCATGACGAAGAGGATCAGCAGGATGAGCACGAAGGCCACCGCGTCCTTGTAGTTGGACGAGACGTAGCCGGCCATCATCGCCTCGGTCACGCCCAGCACCAGGCCGCCGGCGACCGCGCCCGGGAAGCTGCCGAGGCCGCCGAGGACCGCCGCGACGAAGCCCTTCAGTCCCAGCATCACGCCGATCTCGTAGTAGGTGAAGGTGATGGGGGCGACGATGACCCCGGCGACCGCGCCGAGCAACCCGGCGAGGCCGAAGCTCACCAGGAGCACCATCCGGGTGTTGATGCCCATCAGCGCGGCGGCGTCCGGGTTGTACGAGGTGGCCAGGATGGCCTTGCCGGTGCGGGTTCGATTGAAGAACCAGGCCAGCGCGGCGACGATCAGCCCGGTGACGCCGAGCACCCAGAGGCTCTGCGGCACCATGACGGCGCCGAAGATTCGGATCGGCGCTTCGCCGCTGAACGCCGGCAGCGCGAAATAGCCCTTGCCCCAGAGGATTTGCGCCAGCCCGCGCAGGAACAGCGCAGCCCCGATGGTGATGATGATGAGCTGCACCACGCCGGCATCCCTGGCCGGCTCGATCCCGCCCTTGTAGAGCAGCACGCCGACCACCGCGCCGACCGCCACGGCCGCGGCAAGTGCCAGCGGCAGGGGCAGCCAGGCGAGCAGGAACACCGCGGTCATGCCCCCGATCATCACGAATTCGCCCTGGGCGAAGTTGATGACGTGGCTGGCGTTGAAGATGATGCTGAAGCCCAGGGCGACCAGCGCGTAGGTGGCGCCGATCGTCACGCCCGTGACGAGGAACTGCAGAAACTCCGACATGGTGTGCGAGCTCCCGGAAGGTCCCCGCCCGGCCTACGGCCGGGCAGCGACTTCTGCGTGACGCAGATCAGTCCTTCATCAGCTGCCAGGTGCCGTTCTTCACCTCCACCATGCGGAAGGCGGTCTCCAGATCGAGGCCGAGGTGGTCTTGCGGGCTCATGTTGAAGTTGCCCGTGGTGCCCGCGAAGTTCTTCGTGGCCTCGATGGCGTCGCGCACCTTCGCCTTGTCCATGCTGCCGGCCCGCTTGATGGCGTCCACGGCGAGCATGAGCGCGTCGTAGGAATAGCCGCCGAAGGCCGAAGGCCACTCGCCGTAGCGCGCCTCGTAGACGGTGCCATAGGCCATCGAGGGCGCCTTCTGCGGATCGCTGTCCGGCAGCAGCTTGGCCACCAGGATCGGCGAGACCGGCAGGCGGATGCCTTCGGCCGCGTCGCCCGCGAGCTTCAGGAAGGCGTCGGACGCGACGCCGTGGGACTGATAGAAGGGCAGCTCGATGCCGAGCGCGGCGTAGTTCTTGGTGACGATGGCCGGCGCCTGGCCGAAATCGAAATTGAGGACCGCCTGGACGCCCGCGGTGTTGCGGATCCGGGTCAACTGGGCCGACATGTCGGTGTCGCTGGGCGCGTAGGTCTCGTCCGCCACGATCTCGACGCCGTGGTTGCCCGCCACCTTCAGCGACTCCTTCCGGCCGGAAGCGCCAAACCCGCCGGTGCCGGAGATCAGGCCGATCTTGGTCAGGCCGCGCTTCTTCATGTCGGCGAAGATCTTCTCCGCCGCCATGCGATCCGTCTCCGGGGTCTTGAAGTTCCACTTCTGGACCGGCTCCACCGCGACCACGGCGCCCGCGAAGTTGATCAGCGGAATGCCGGCGCGATCGACCAGCGGAAGGGCTGCCATGGTCGTGCCGGTGGTGGACCCGGCCAGCAGGATGTCGACCTTGTCCTGGGAGATCAGCCGGCGGGCGAAGGTGCGCGCCTCCTCGGCCTTGCCCTGGTCGTCGTAGTGGATGAGCTGGAGCTTGCGGCCGAGCACGCCGCCGTCCTCGTTGAGCTTGTCGACGAACAGGCTCAGGGTCTTGGCCTGCGGGTCGCCCAGGAAGGACGCCGGCCCGGTGGCGGACAGGAACGCGCCGATCCTGATCGGCTCCTGCGCGATGGCCGGCGCGCAGAGCAGCGTGCCCAGCAAGAGCGACGCGAGGGTCTTCTTCGACATGGTGATCTCCTCCTGCAAGCGGTGTGTAGGCCCCGCCATCGGCCTCTGCCCCGATTACCGGTCAAGGCGTGACCGGTGGTCATTCGCGGCGTGGTCAGCCGCTATGCTACAACTCCACCACCAGCCGGCCGCACCGCGCCCGCGAGCAGCAGCTCATCATCCGCTGGCCGGCCTCCCGCTCGGCGCGGGTGAGGACGAGGTCCCGGTGGTCGACTTCGCCTTCCAGCACGCGCACCTCGCACGAGCCGCACAGGCCCTCCTCGCAGTCGCTCTGGACGTCGATGTTGGCTTCGCGCAGGACGGCGAGGACGGTCTTGTCCGGCGGGACCTGCAGCGTCAGGCCGGAATCCCGCAGCTCCACCTCGAAGGCGTGCTCCCGGGAGGGATCCAGCTTGCCGAGATTGGAGACGAAGTGCTCGAACCGGACGGCGTCCTCCGGCCAGTCGCCGGTGGCCGCGCGCACCGCGTCGAGCATCCGGACCGGGCCGCAGGCGTAGACCTGGCGACCTGGCTCGTGCCGCCCCACCAGGGTGGCCACGTCGGCACGCGAGCCCTCGTCGCCGACGTGAAGCCGCAGGCGTTCCCCGTGCAGCGCCTGCAGCTCCTCCAGCATGCCCATCGTCGATCGCCGGCGCCCGCAGTAGTGCAGCCGGTAGTCCATGCCGAGGTCGCGGGCGCGGCGCGCCATGGCGGCGATGGGCGTGATGCCGATCCCGCCCGCGATGAAGAGGACGCGGGCCGCGCTCTCGTCCAGGTGGAAGTGGTTGCGCGGTCCGCGGATCACGAGCCGGGCACCCTCGCGGACCTGCTCGTGGATCCACGCCGAGCCGCCGCGACTGTCCGGATCGCGCAGCACCGCGATCTCGAGCGCGTCCGCGTCCGCCGGGTCCCCGCAGAGCGAGTACTGGCGCGAGCGCTCCGGCGTGCCGCACTCGACGTCGATGTGCGCGCCGGCCGTCCAGCGCGGCAGCGGGCGGCCGTCGGGCGCGGCCAGGCGCAGCCGCACGACGCCGTCGGCGATGCGCGTGACACGCTCGACGACCACCGGGCGCGTGATCGAGTGGCGCGACGGCTCGCCGATGCGGACCGGGCTCCGCGGCCGCGACAGCAGCCCCGGATCGTGCCGCTCCGGGTTGCGCGCCGGGTCCCATTCGACCCAAAGGTGCTCCGGCCCGCGGAACGACGTGTTGGGCACGTAGGTGAACTTCTGCTCGGCCAGCCGCATGTGCGGCAGGCGCAGCGCGAACTCCTCCAGGAAGACCTGCATCTCCATCCGCGCGAGGTTCTTGCCCATGCACTGGTGCGAGCCGTAGCCGAAGGTGAGGTGGTCGCTCGCGTTGTCGCGCCGGACGTCGACCCGGTCGGCGTCCTCGAAGTGGCGCTCGTCGTGGTTGCCCGAGGAGCTGACGATGAGCAGGCGGGCACCGGCCGGGATGTCGACGCCCGCGATGCGTACCGGCCGGGTGGTGATCCGGCGCCAGGCCGCGACCGAGCCGTTGTGGCGCAGGCACTCCTCCACCGTGTTCGGGATGAGGCCGGGGTTCTCGCAGAGCTCGCGCCAGATCTCCGGGTGCTGCAGCAGCAGCTTCACCGCGTTGGCGCTGGCATGGGCCGTGGTTTCGTGGGCCGCGACGATGATGGCCATCATCATCGAGTGCAGGTAGGAGTCCGTGACGATCTCCGGATGCTCCCGCTGCTTGCGGATGCCGTAGCGCATCCACCCGGGCGCGTCCGGCTCGCGGCGCATCTTCTCGAGCACCGTGCCCGCGTACTGCCAGAAGTTGCCGACCGCGTGCGCGACCGCCACCTGCTCCTCGGGCCTGGGCCGCCCCCACGTGTTGACCGTGTGCGCGATGGAGTAGCGGCGCAGGGTCGCCATGTCCTCCTCGGGCACGCCCAGGAAGTGCAGCGCCACCGTGAGCGGCACTTCCCAGAGCATCTGGTCGACCAGGTCGGCGCGGCCGTCGTCGATGAACCGGTCCACGTACTCGCGCGCGAGCCGGCGCACCAGGGGTTCGTGCTCGGCCAGTTGCGCCGGCGTGAACGGCTCCATCAGGACGCGGCGGCGCGGCATGTGCGCCGGCTCGTCCTCGTTCACCAGCGTCCGGTTCATCGCGTAGCCGTAGGAGGCCAGCACCGCGTTGGCCTCCTCGCCCGTCGGTGTGATCTTCTCCAGCGCGATCGACGGGCTGAACGTGATGTTGTCGCGGAAGATCGCCTTGATGTCGTCGTAGCGGGTCACCACCCAGTAGCCGAGCTTCGGGCTGTAGAAGACCGGCTCCTGGTCCCGCGACCAGCGCACGTACTCCGGCGGGTCCTGCTGGTAGGCGTCCTCGAACGGATCGAACTCCGCCGCGCGGGCGCTGAATGGACAGCCTCGGGTCGGCTGCGGTGCTTGCGGTGTGGCCGACATGGGTACTGCTACCGGTGGTTCACTCCGATTCGGAATCGCCCATCATCGACTGCTGGTAGTTCTGCAGGCCGACCTTGTCGATCAGCTGCAGTTGGGTCTCCAGCCAGTCGATGTGCTGCTCCGTATCGTCCAGGATATCCACGAAGAGCTCGCGCGAGACGAAATCCCCCGCCGCTTCCATCTGCGGGATCGACTGCTTCACGTGCTGGTAGGCGGCGCGCTCCAGTCCGAGATCCGCCTGGAGGATCTCCGGCACGTTCTCGCCGATGTGCAGCTTGTTGAGCGCCTGCAGGTTGGGCAGCCCGTCCAGCAGCAGGATGCGTTTCACCAGCCGGTCGGCATGCTTCATCTCGCCGATCGATTCTTCGTAGATCTTCTCGCCGAGGCGCTCGAACCCCCAATGCGACGCGGTGCGCGCGTGCAGGAAGTACTGGTTGATGGCGGTCAGCTCGTTGGTGAGCTGCTTGTTGAGCAGGTCGATGATCTTCTTGTCTCCGCGCATGGGTGCACTTCTCCTCGGAATCGCGGGGCCGACGCCGGCGCTGGCCGGTCGACGGGGCCAATCGGCATTCTACCCGGGGGGTGCAGGGACGAACGGACAACGCGGTCGCGCCGATGGTCTCGGCCGGCCGTTGCGCGAGGAGGGGAAGGGGCGACTCGAGCGGTGGCTGCTTCCTCAGGCGGCGAGCGGGGTGACCGTCGCGACGATGGATAGGTCGACGGTCGTGACCATCCGCGCCACGGACTTCGCGGCGAGGACCTCCCGGGCGTGGGGAATACACTTCCCGCAGTTGGTTCCGAGTCCGGTGGCTTCGCGGATGGATCGGAGGCAACCCCGGCCTTCGCTGGCCAGCTCGGCCAGGTCCCGCTCGCGGATGTTGAAGCAGTTGCACACGATCATGTTTGGTCCGGAACCCCACCTGGGTTGCTAAAGCAAATGCGAACGATTGGCATTTGAGCAGAAAGAAACCGGCTTTGCAAGTGAATACGTCACGAGCATGGGAACTGTTGGACGGGAGGTGGCGCCGGTTGGATTGGCGCCCGGCTGCCGTTGTCCGGGCGGTGGCGGTCGCGACCGCGACGGGCGCGGCGGCGTGCCTCCTGGCCGCGCTTGCCCATGGCACGCCCTCCGCGGTGGCCGCAGTGGCGGGCGAAGCCCCCGCCATGGCGCCGGGCGTCGCGCCCGAGGTCGCTTCCGTCACGGTGACGGACGACCGTGGGCAGGCCGTCTCGCTGCCCCGGCCGGCGCGCCGCGTGGTCGCCCTCTCGCCGGCGCTTGCCGAGCTGGCCTTCGCCGCGGGCGGCGGCGACCGGCTGGTCGCGGTGGTGACCGGCAGCGACCATCCGCCCCCGGCACGCGCGCTGCCGCGCATCGGCGACTCGTCCGGACTCTCGGTGGAGGCGATCCTGGCGGCCCGGCCGGAGCTG
This sequence comes from Pseudomonadota bacterium, assembly GCA_023388075.1. Lineage (GTDB taxonomy): Bacteria > Pseudomonadota > Gammaproteobacteria > Burkholderiales > Burkholderiaceae_E > Lautropia. Next base: position 50,658 of record JAEWGX010000130.1, on the reverse strand, counting down.
GTGCTCGCCTGGGACGGCGGCAACGATCCGCGACCGCTCGCTTCCTTGCGGCGGCTCGGCATCCCGGTCTATCTCAGCCGGATCGAGACGCTGGAGGGCATCGCCACCACCCTGGAGCGGCTCGGCCGGCTGCTCGGATCGGATGGCGCCGCGGCCGCGCGGGATTTTCGCCGCCGCCTGGCGCGGATGGGCCCCGCGGGGCAGGGCGCCGAGGCGCCGGTTCGCGTGTTCTACCAGGTCTGGGAGGAGCCGCTGATGACGATCAACGGGCGGCACTGGATCAGCGACCTGATCGAACGCTGCGGCGGGACCAATCTCTTCGGCGAACGCCCCGAGCTGGTGCCGCGGATCGGCCTCGAGGCGGTGGTGGCCGCCGCGCCGCAGGCGATCCTCGCGGCCGGGCACGGCTCCGCCGGCGGACCGGACCCCTTCCAGCGCTGGCGACGATTCCCCGGCATCCCGGCGGTGGCCGACGACTTCCTGTTCCTCGTCGACGGCGACGGCGTCTCCCAGACAACGCCGCGCACGCTGGATGCAGGCGAAGCGATCTGCCGGCACCTCGACCAGGTGCGGGCCCGCGTCAGGGGCGCAGGCTGCGATCGCGCAGGGTCGTGTCCTGGCCGTTGACCGGCTCGGCGATGGCCTGCGCGAGGCTGGTCGCGCCCCGCCACTCCGAGGGCGGCCGGACGCTGCCGTTGCTGCCGATGCGATCCAGCCCCCAGTAGATCTCCAGCCGGTGGCCGTCTGGATCGCGGAATTCCACGGCGATCTGGACACCGGCCCGGCGCCGCCCCTCGAAGTCGATCGGCACCCCCTGCGCACGGAGGTGGTCCCGCGCCCGGACCACCTCGTCGAGCGAGCCGACCTCGAAGGCCAGGTGGTTCAGGTCCTGGTTCACTCGACCGGGCGGCAGGCCTCCGACCAGCGCGACCCCGTGGTGATCGGCATTGCAGCGCATGAACACCATGCCGCCCGGCATGATGTCCTCCGTGTACACGTCCGAGACGCGAAAGCCGAGCAGCCCGGTATAGAACGCCACCGAGCGCTGCAGGTCGCTCACGTTGAGCACCACGTGCCCGATCCTGGTGAGCTCGAAAGGCATGCCGGCCGGGGGCGCGCAGCGCCGGAGGGCCTCGAAATCCACGCTCATCGGTTCTCCTCGTCGGTGCCGTGCCGTGGCGTATCGTAGCGCCTGAACCACCAATGCCGGTTGAGCGGCGATGCGCAGGCGACGCCAGCATCGCGGTATCCTTCGGAGCCATCCATGATCATCGACATCCACGGCCACTACACTACCGCGCCGGCGGCGCTGGAGGCGTGGCGCAAGCGGCAGGTCGCCGCGCTCGGCAACCCGTCGGAATCGCCGCGGGCCTCGGAGCTGCGGATCGGCGACGACGAGCTGAGGGAGTCGATCGAAGCCAACCAGTTGCGGCTGATGCGCGAGCGCGGCTGCGACCTGACGGTGTTCTCGCCGCGCGCGAGCTTCATGGCGCATCACGTCGGCGGCTTCGAGACGAGCGCCGCCTGGGCCGCGATCTGCAACGAGCTCTGCCATCGCGTGTCGCGGCTCTTCCCGCGGCACTTCGTCGGCGCCGCGATGCTGCCCCAGTCGCCCGGCGTCGACCCGCGGACCTGCGTGCCGGAGATCGAACGCTGCGTGAACGAGTACGGCTTCGTCGCGGTCAACCTGAACCCGGACCCTTCCGGCGGGCACTGGCGCGAGCCGCCGCTCACCGACCGCCACTGGTACCCGATCTACGAGAAGCTGGTGGAGCTGGACGTCCCGGCGATGATCCACGTCTCCACCAGTTGCAATGCCTGCTTCCATACCACCGGGGCCCACTACCTCAACGCGGACACCACCGCCTTCATGCAGTGCCTCGCCGCCGATCTCTTCGCGGACTTCCCCACGCTGCGGTTCGTGATCCCGCACGGCGGCGGCGCGGTGCCCTACCACTGGGGTCGCTTCCGCGGCCTCGCGCAGGAGATGGGCCGGCCGCCGCTCGCCGAGCACCTGCTTGGCAACGTGTTCTTCGATACCTGCGTGTATCACCAGCCCGGCATCGACCTGCTCACCCGCGTGATCCCGGTGGACAATATCCTGTTCGCCTCCGAGATGATCGGTGCGGTGCGCGGCATCGATCCCGAGACCGGCCACCACTACGACGACACCCGGCGCTATATCGAGGCGGCAGGCCTCGGCGCCGACGAGCGGACGCGCATCTACGAGGGCAACGCCCGGCGCGTCTATCCGCGCCTGGATGCGCTGCTGCGCTCGCAAGGCCGATGAGCACCAACGACAAGAGGGCACGTCCGATGAAACAGGCCTCCGACTGGCGCATCGGTCTCGTCGGGTACGGCGAGGTGGGCCGCATCCTCGCCGAGGACCTGCGCGCGGACGGTCGGGCGGTCGTCGCCTTCGACATCAAGCTGGCCGACGCCGCTGCGGCCGCGCCGCTGCACGCGCATGCCCGCCGGCACGGCGTCGAGTTCGCCAGCTCCGCTGCCGGCCTTGCGACCGGGGCCGACCTGCTGGTGAGCGCGGTGACCGCGAGCCAGGCGGTGCCGGTCGCCGAGGCCTGTGCCGCGGGCCTGCGGGCGGGCGCCTTCTTCCTCGACTTCAACTCCGCGTCGCCCGGCGCCAAGCGGCGTGCCGCCGCGATCGTGGAAGCCGCGGGCGGCCGATACGTCGAGGGCGCGGTCATGACGTCGGTGCCGCCGTATCGCCTGAAGGTGCCGCTGCTGCTCGGCGGACCGGACGCCGCCGCGCTCGAGCCGGAGCTCGCCGCGCTCGGCTTCGCTCCGAAGGTCGCCTCGGAGCGGCTCGGCGTGGCCTCCGCGACCAAGATGTGCCGCAGCGTCATGATCAAGGGCCTGGAGGCGATGGTGATCGAGTCGCTGACGGCGGCGCGCGCCCATGGCGTCGAGGATGCGGTCATCGCCTCGCTCCACGAGACCTTCCCCGGCATCGATTGGGAGCGGCAGGCGGCGTACTTCTTCCAGCGCGTGATCGAGCACGGCCGGCGTCGTGCCGAGGAGGTGCGCGAGGTGGCGCGCACCGTGGAGGAGGCCGGACTCGTGCCGTGGTCGGCCGAAGGCACGGCCGAGCGCCAGGCGTGGGTGGCCGACCTCGCGGACGCGGAAGTGTTCGGCCGTCGCGGCGATCCGGACTTCGCGCGCAGCGCCGACTGGCGCACCGAGGCCGACCGCATCCTCGCGCGTCGAGGTTCGGCGCCCGGCGATCGCGTCGGCGTTCAGCGCGACGCCTGATAGCGGGCGCCCACCATCACCAGGCGCCCCTGCTGCGCGTAGTCGGCCGCGGTCGCGTAGGCCCGGTCGCCCGCGTTCGCTACCGTGACGAAGGCCTGCCAGCCCGTTGCGAGCCGCCAGGCAGCCCGCAGGTCGAGGAGCGCGTACCCGCCGAGCGGGCGCGTGTTGGCGGCATCGTCGTAGCGGCCGCTGGCGACCACCAGGTCGGCGCCGAGCATGAGATCACTTATCCCCCAGACGGCTCCGGCAGTGAGCTGGCGCCTCGCGCGGCGGGCGAGCAGCCCGTTGGTCGCGAGGTTGCGCGGATCCAGGAAGTCGACACCCAGATGCCAGGCAAGGCCGGTGCCGGTCCCCGATCCGTCGTCGCGGCCGAGCAGCAGGTCGCGGCCGAGCGCGAGGCCGAGGCCCCGGATGCGCGCGCGATCGACGTTGTCGGCGCAGCCGAAGCTGAAGCGCGGGTCCGGGTCCGGACAGAGGGCGTTGAACGCGATCAGGTCCCGCACGCGGGACTCGAACACGACGGCCTTCGCGTGCCAGCCGTCCGCCCCCGCGGCGCCGTCGCCGCGCGAGGCGGCGGGACGCCCCGGCGTCCTGGCCGGCGCGTTCCAGTAGAGCCCGAGCTCGCTCGAGCGGGAGCGCTCCGGCCGGATGCTCGGGCGGCCGTAGTTGGGGAAGTAGAGGTCGTTGAAGCCCGGGGCATGGAAGCCGGTGGCATGGCTCGCGCCGGCGCGCAGGCCCCGCGTGAGGTGGTAGCCATAGGCGACCGTGTAGCTGTTCTGTCCGCCGTACTGGTCGCTGTCGTCGTGGCGCACGCTCGCCTGGACGCGATGGCGGCCGGCTTCGCCGAGGTAGACGAGTCCGACGGAGTCGGTGGTCCGGCGCGGAGCGCGCGCGCCTTCGTAGGCGCTGCTGGTCACCTTCTCGTCCAGGCGCTCCAGCAGGAGCTTCAGTCGGTGTCCGGCCATGATCCGGCGGGTCGCGTCCACCCCGTACTGCAGCTGGCGGCTGCGGAAGTCGCCGGGGAAGAAGCCGCGCGTGTCGGAGCGGTCGACGGTCTGTCCAAGCCGCACGCCGATGTCGGTCGCGTCGTCCAGCGCGTGGCTGCCGACCAGCCCGACCAGCTCGGTCCGCTGGTCGGTCCGCGCGCCCGGGAATGCGCCGTCGTCGAAGTCGGCCCGCAACTGGCCGTGCAGCGCGACCGCGCGCAGGCGGGTGCCGGTCGTGAGCATCGCGTCGAGATGCGCAGACACCGCCTCGCGCTCGTAGCCGTCACGGTCGGGATTGAAAGCGAAGTTCCCCGGCGTGGTCGCGTTGAAGCCGTCGCTGCGATCGCGGCTCACCCGCACGCCGGCGCCGACCCGCTCGCTGCCGCCGGACAGCGCCGCGGCGACCTGGCGGGTGGCCTGCTGGCCCACGGCCGCTTGCGCATCGGCATGCAGTCCTGGCCGGGCCGTGGGAACGAAGAGCTGCACGACGCCGGCCAGCGCATCGGCGCCGTAGAGCGCCGACGCCGGGCCCCGCAGGATCTCGACGCGGTCGACGTGCGCCATCGGCAGACCTTCGAACGTGGTGTGGCCGAGCGATGCCGACGACACCCGGAAGCCCTCGATCAGCGTGAGCGTGTGCCCCGTGCTGCCGCCCCGTATCAGCACGCCGCTCGTGCCAGCGGGCCCGCCGTGCACCGTCGTCTGCACCCCGCCCGCGAAGCGCAGCAACTGCGGCAGCGCCTGAGCGCGGCGTCCCAGGTCGCCTTCCAGCACGGTGACGTCCGCGACGAGGTCCGCCGCCGGCTCCGGCGATCGGGTCGCCGTCACGACGATGCCGGGCATGATCGCGGCGGCGTGGAGCCGCCCCTCCTCTTCGGCGCGTCCATGGGCGCAGGCGGCGAGCAGCACGCCGGCGATCACCACGCGGTTGAGGCTGCTGGCGAAGGCGTGGCTGGTGAGGGCGCGGCCGGTGAGGGCGCGGCCGGTGAGGGGGTCGCCGCGAACGACGGCTGCGTCGGCTCGGGAGGACGGGTGAGTGATCCGCGACAGGTGTGGCGAGGCAAGACGGCGGAGGCGCATGCGAGCTCCGGTGAGTCCCGCATCCCCGCGGGACGGCCAGTGGGTCCGGTCGCGCCGGCCTGCCGCGTGGGGCGGCCGATGCCGGCGTGCCGGGCAACTCGCGGCCGGTATCCGGGCTGGCAGGCATCGGGTTCCCGCCTTCCCGGCGTGCCCCGTCCTCGAGGAACGGCTGCAACCACCAGTGGCCGATGAGTACCCGCGGCCGCCATCAGGCGGCCGACCTGCTTACCGTTGCGGGGGCAGCGCAGTTTGGGCCGGGCATGTCGCGATGGACGCCGGCCTCACTGCTTCCCGTTTAACCGCCGATCCGTTGCCGGAACGGCGAGCACCGTGAGCGCGGCGAGTATACGCGGCGTCGCGACGTGCCGGCGCGCGCACGCGCCACGCGCGCATGCGGTGGCGCTCAGTCTCCCGTCGGGTGGGCGTCCGCCAGCATCCGTCGCGCTTCGGCCGTGACCTGCTCGAGCGTTGGCCAGGGCTGCTGCTGCACGACGTTGACATGCGCGCCCCACGGTCGGTGGCGGACCGGGTCCGTGGGGCCCAGCACGGAGAGCAGCGGCGCGCCGACTGCCGCGGCGATGTGCGCCGGCCCGGTGTCGTTCGCCACCACCAGCCGTGCCCGACGCAGCACGCCCGCATAGGTGCCGAGGTCCGCGCCCTCGAAGGCGATCGCCTCGGGATACTGCGCGTGGGCGAGCGCGGCTTCGCTCCCGGGACCGGGCACGACCACCACGGGCATGAGCTGGCGCAGCCATCGCGCGAGCTCCGGGAACGTGGGCCATGTCTTGGGCCGGCCCTGGAGCGTTCCGCTGGCGAACGGCACGATGCAGGCGAACTGGCCGCCAAGGGCATGTTGCGCGAGCAAAGTGTCCGCGGCCTGCTGCGCGAGCGGCGCGACCTGCAGCCGCAACTGGGCGGGCTGCGGCATGTCGCTGCCGCTCAGCGCGGTGGCAAGCCGCCAGAAGCGGGTCGACTCGTGCACCGGATCGCGCGGCGGCGAGAGCGCCGCCGAGAGCATCCAGCCACGTCCGTCATTCCGGTAGCCTACGGGCCGCAGCCGCGCGAGCCATGCCTCGAATGCGCTGGAGAAGGAGTTGGTGAGCAGCAGGGTGTTCAGGCGCGAGCCGAAGCGCGCGTCCTGTCGCGCGGCACGGCGATGCAGCTCGTGCAGCTGCGCGACCCGGTCGCGCAGGCGATCGGCACGGGAATGGATCTCCCAGCCGTAGCCCGCCAGCAGCGATCGGGACCAGCCCTTGCCGACCAGGATCGGCTTGAAGCCAGCCTGCGCGAGGTGGGTCAACGCCGGCAGCGACATCACCACGTCGCCCACCCAATTGGGCAGGCGGACGATCACCGGGCGCATTGGCGATAATCGGGCCTCATGTCGCCATCATTATGGAGCCAAGCGACGATGGACAGGACACCGCGGGGCAGCGACGCCCGGCTGCCGACCGGCGCGGCAATCGTCGCTTTCCATGAATCGTGCTTCGGGCGTGCCGGATGGCCCGCCGACGAGACGGCCGTGGCCGCGGCGGTCGAATCCGCCACGCGATCGGCGGGCGGGTCGGCGGATCCCGCGACGGGCGACAGGCCCGCGCCGGACGCGCCGGCAGGGATGCTCTGGCAGTGGATCGCCACCAACCACCGCTACAACTGCCTGCTCTGGGCGGAGGAGGACCTCGCCCGCCGCACGCGCGTCTCGGACAGCGACATCGCCGCCAACAAGCGCAACATCGACGGCTTCAACCAGGCGCGCAACGACGCCACCGAGCGGGTGGACGAGCTGCTGCTGGTCGCGCTGGGCCTGGTGGACCGCGAATCCGCCGCGAACGACGCGCCGGTCAGCACGCCCGGGCCGGGAGCACGGCTCAACAGCGAGACCGCGGGAAGCATGATCGACCGGCTGTCGATCCTGGCGCTCAAGGTTCACGCGATGGACCTGCAGACGCGGCGAACCGATGTCGACGATGCGCACCGGGAGGCGAGCAAGGCACGGCTCGAACGGCTGCGCATGCAGCGCGACGACCTTGCCGGCTGCTATGACCGGCTCATCGAGGACTGCCGCGCGGGCCGCGCCTATTTCAAGGTCTATCGCCAGTTCAAGATGTACAACGATCCGCGCTTCAATCCGGCGCTGGTCGCCGAGGCGACGAAGGGGATGAAGGAGACGAAGGGGACGCGAGCATGACGGCAACGGGGCAGGGCAAGGAGCTGGGCGAGCAGGCGTTGGTGGAGCAGGCGACACGTTGGCTCGCGGACCTCTTCGCCCCGTGGGTGCAGTCTCTCGGGCTGCGTCCGGTCAGGGTGGGCGGCGGCGAGGCGGAGCTGCTGCTGCCGTTCGATGCGAAGCTCTGCCGCGAGGGTGGCACCATCTGCGGGCAGGCGCTCATGGCCGCGGCGGACACCGCGATGGTGATCGCCATCGCCGGACAGCTCGGCGAATTCCGTCCGATGACGACCGTCGGGCAGGCCATGAGCTTCATGCGGCCGGTCTCCGGCGGGGACGTGCGCGTGCTCGCGCGCGTGCTCAAGCCGGGCCGCACGCTCGCCTTCGGCGAGATAGAGATAACCGGCGCCGACGGAAAGCTCGCCTCGCATGCCACCACGACCTACGCACTGCTCTAGAATTCCGCTGGTGATGGCAGCGATTCCGGTCAGCCTGCGAGGGCGATCCAATGTTTGACAAGGTGGTCTTCGCCGGCGGAGGCCATCGCTGCTGGTGGCAGGCCGGGTTCTGGGACACGGTCGCGGGAGAGATCGAGCTGCATCCGCGGGTGATCGGCGCGGTCTCGGCCGGCGCGGTCACCGCCTGCCTCGTCCATGCCAATGACTCCAGGCGCGCGCTCGCGTGGTACGAGCGCGAGCTCGCGCATGTGCGCAGCAACGTCAACTGGCTCAACCTCATGCGCCGCGGCGAGCGCCTCATGCCGCATGCGGCGATCTATCGCAAGGCGCTGCGCGCGCTGCTGGGCGGCGATCACTTCCGGCAACTGATGTGGCGCGCGCCGGAGATTCGCGTGCTGGTCGCCCGGCTGCCGCCCGGCATGAGCCCGGGCAGGGCGGTGCTGAAGGGGTTGGTCGCCTACAACGTCGAGAAGTACTGGCATGGCTCCCTGCACGCGGGCCTGGGCGAGCGGCTGGGCTTTCGCCACGAGATCCGCCGCGTCCAGGACTGCCGCGGCGAGCGCGAGCTCGTGGACCTGCTGATGGCGTCGAGCTGCACGCCGCCCTTCACGCCGGTGGAGATGCTCGACGGCGAGCCTTGCCTGGACGGCGGGCTGATGGACAACGTGCCGATCGCAACGGTCGCGGACGTGCCGGGCCAGACGCTCGTGCTCGCCACCCGACGCTACCGGGGAATGGCGCCGGTCTTCGCCCGTGACGGCCGGGTCTACGTGCAGCCCTCGGAGCGCGTGCCCGCGTCCAGCTGGGACTACACCTCGCCGGCGCGCTACCTGAAGACCTACGATCTCGGCCGCCGTGACGGCGAGGCGTTCCTGAGCACGTTCGCCCTCGGCCGCTTCGAGGGCACCGGCCTGCGGGGAGAGGCGCCGGGCGCGCCGTCCATCACGGAGGCGGCGACGCCGCCGCAAGCCGGGCCGATGGAGGACGCGACGCCGACGCCGGAAGCGGAAGCGGACGACGCGATCGCGGCGAAGGATCGCGATGGCGGGGACCACGGCGTCGCGGCGACGGACGAAGCGGCGTCCAACGACGGCATGCAGGAGCAGAGCGCGGCACCGCTCGACATGACCGCGAAGCTCGCGGCCTACCGCGGATCGATCGCTGCGGGCACCGCCGACGACTTGAACGCGAGCCAGCCGGCCGCGTCGGACGGCCAGTTGCGCTCCGGTCGCTCGTTGAGGGCAAGCAATATCTGACGCAGGTGCCACTCCGGCGGCGCGCCGAGCGCGGCCGGGCAGTTGCGCCACAGCGCGCGCACCAGGTTGTCCGAGACGCGGAAGTACTGCGCCAGCGATTCGATCACCCAGCGGTCCTGGCCCGAATCGATCGCGCGCAGCAGGGACCGCACGCTGGCTTCGTCGCGCCGGGCCGCCGCAGCCGCGGCCGATGCCTGCCCGGGCTCGTGCGCACCGGTGGCGATCTGCCGCGCGAATACCGAGCGTCGATCCGGCGCCGCGCCGCAGAGGCCCTGGTCGGCCAGGAACTGGGCAAGCACCGGCATCTTGTAGAGCACCGAGGCGCGATGCGCGGCCAGCCGCGGCTCGAGCCGCAGCCAGTTGTAGCAGCCGAGATGCGGGCCGATGCGCGTGCGCCCGAGCTTGGCGAGGGTCACCGGGTCGAGCGCGCCCTCCAGGATGGCGAGGATGCGAGACTCGACGCTGTCCTCGCGCAGGTCGATCGAACGCAGCACCCGGCCGTAGAACTCCACGTCGATCATCTGCAGGCGCAGCGCCTGCCTGAGTTGCGCGAGGAAGTCCGGGAACCGGGTGCGCCGGTCGAACAGGCTGCGGCCTCCGGGCGCCTGGTCGCTGCCGATGCGGTCGATCGCCAGCCGATCCTCACGCGCGAGATGCCGGCGCCAGTCGTCGCGGCGGGACTCGAGAATGGTGAGCATGTCGTCGGCGAGCACGGAGAACAGCATGTCGAGCGCCGGATGGTCCGCGCCGCCCGCGGACCCCGCGATCGGCGATTGCTCGACGAAACGGGCAAGCGCCTTGACCAGCTTGCCGAGCGCCCGCGGATGCAGCAGGTCGCGGAAGTCGTACACCGACTGCTCCGCATCGACGCCGATGAAGCGGATCCCCAAGCCCCAGTCGCGCACGAGCCGCCCGAAGATGGGATTGGTCATGAGCGACAGTCGCGTGGCAAGCGGCAGCAGGACCACCAGGAGCTGCCACTCCGACGACGGATTGCGCCAGACGAGCGCGCGCGGCGTCGAGCGATAGGCGTGCGCGGCCTGGGCGAGCTCCGGGCCGACGGTGGCGTCTTCGGTCAGTTCCTGGTCCAGCGCCAGGTCGTCGATTCGAATGGCGGTGAAGGTCATGTCGATCTCGTCCTGCCGGCTGCACCGGCAGGGTGGGGTCTATCCGGAAGGGGCGGCGGCCCGCTGCGCCGCGCGTCCCGAGTCATGTGCCGATGGGCGACGCAGAGGCTCCGGCCTAGGCGATGCGGCTTTCGCGGCCGCTCAGACTTCGCGGCGTGCCGCGATCAGCAGGGCGCCACCGAAGACCAGCAGCACGCCGGCGATGACGGTGGCCACCACTGATCCGCGCAGCATTGCCGAACCCCAGGCGAGCACACCCGCGCCCAGGATCACCTTGGCGGTCGTGGCGGTGCGCTGGGCGGGGGTGATTTCCGGCATGTCGGTCTCGAATCAGGGTCTGTCGAGCGGCCGGTCCGGGCACCCGCCGCTCACGGCGGGAACTCCGCCATCTGGCCAATACTACGCCGTTCGACAGGGTCGCGCACGATCTCCTGCCGCTGAACGGTGGAATGACGCGGGTGGGCGTACGGTCCTGCGCCGCGGACTCCTACGTCCGCATGCTGAGATCGACCAGCGGCGCCGACAGCGTGCTGGTCGCGATCGCCGGTGGTGCGGAGGAGCTCACGCCGGTCGCCCAATGCTGTCCCTTGAGCAGCGGCTGCGCATCCGTCAGCGTGCCGGTGGTGACTATCGAGCCGGGGCCGAGACGGAACGGATCGTCCGGGGGATTCTCCGCGAGCATCCGCACCAGGTGTCCGAGCGCCTGGACAGGCCCGTCGAGCACCGCCGTGCCGTCGCCGTCGGCGATCACGTCGCCATTGCAGGTGAGGTTGACCCGGACCGCGGCGAGGAACGCGGGCAACTGCCCATGGGCCAGCACCTGCCGCCGTGGGCCGATCAGCAGCGCGCCGTGCATGCCTTGCGCGGCGAACGCCTCGGCCGCGGAGAACTTCCAGTCCGGCCAGGCGCTCTGCACCAGCTCGTAGCCGTGGGCTACCCACTCGACGGCGTCGGCGAGATCCTCGAGCGAATCGCTGGCCGGCGCCTTGCGCAGGCCCAGCACCACCTCCGGTTCCATCCGGGGCAGGTTGAACGAGCCGATCGGCTTGCCGATCCGTTCCAGCTCGACGTGGGCGATCTGGACCGACGGCCCGGCATCGGACTGGAATACCGTCGTGTTCCATATCGGTGCCCAGATCGGTTCCGAGACGCCGTAGACCGGCCAGAGACTTCGGTTGGTGAAGCCGATCTTGTAGCCGAGCGGCTTGTCGCCGCGATCCAGTCGCAGCCGGTTGATGTCGGCCTGGAGGCGGCGGGCGGCAGCCAGGTCATCCAGCCGTTCCCGCCCCGAGGGGGCGGCGAAACGGACTTGGTCCATGGCGAGGAGGAGGTCGGTCGCGGTCAGCATGCCCGGATAGTACCGGGCACCGTGGACGCGTGCACGGCGGGCGGAGGTCGAGGGGCTGGCGGGCCCCGGCGCAGCCTTTCGCGCGGGGGGGGGCCGGAATCAGCCGGCGAAGGCTTCCTCGCGCTCTTCCGACGCCGCGAAGTCGGTGGATTCCTCCAGCGCGGGGGCGCCCTGGATCAGGTCCTGCCAGTGGTCCAGCGTGCAGGCAAGGCGCCAGCAGGTGCGGACCTCCAGCTCGATGCCCAGGTTCCACGCGCCCGCGTAGCCGAGGTGCGTGCGGCAGTACTCCAGCATCGACTCCTCGTCCAGGTCGCCGGCTTCCCGCTCCACGAAGGCGAGGAAGTTGGCGGGCGTGAGCGGCAGGCGGAAGTCCTCGCGGGAGAAAGTCGCCATCGCGCGGGACAGTTCGGAGAAGCGCGGCGCCTTCTCGAAGAACCGGCGCACTGCTGCCATCGTGCTCATGAAAGCCTCCACATCGTTGCGTCGCGAAGCTGGGACAACCATAAGTCGCGCCGACGATGAGGCCGGTTCAGAATCGAATGGCGGTTTCCCGTGCCGGACGGGCGGCGTCGCGGCGGCCTGGGAAGAATGCACCGTGACGTTCCGACTGCGACCATAGAATCCGCCTGCGATTCGATAGGGGCAAGCTGTCAGTGCGTAGTAGCCACACTTCGTGTCCTGATCCGACACCAGTATGACGTTCAGAGTCCAGTTTCGGCTCCGCATCTACCGCGATGACGGTATCGCGATCGGCCCCGGCAAGATCGCCCTGCTGGAGGCGATCGCCGACTCCGGATCCATCTCCGCGGCCGCACGAAGCCTGGGCATGTCCTATCGCCGCGCCTGGCTCCTGGTGGACGAGCTCAACCGCGGCATGACGTCGCCGGCGGTCATCGGCACGGTGGGCGGCAGGCAGGGAGGTGGCGCCACCGTCACCGCCAGCGGCCAGGAGCTGGTCCGCCGCTACCGTGCGATCGAGGAGTCCGCCCAGGAGGCCGCCGCGCGGGACATCGCCGCACTCGTGCGGATGCTCCGCCCCTGAGGGGGTTTCGCGGCGATACCGCCTCCGTCCTCCTCCGCGTTATATTCCCCGGAATATAAGGACTGGGAGGCCATGGATCCGACGCGGGCGATGATTGCCGCCACCGACTGGTTCCCGCTCGGCCTGTCGCTCAAGGTGGCCGCGGTGGCGACGCTGCTCGCCCTGCTGACCGGCGTGTCGCTCGGCTGGGTCTTCGCGCGCTCGCGCCTGCCGGGTCGCTCGGTGCTGGAGCCGATTCTCATGCTGCCGCTGGTGCTGCCGCCAACCGTGCTCGGTTACGGCATCCTGGTGGCGGCCGGACGCCGAAGTCCGCTCGGGGCCTGGCTGCGCGAGCACTTCGACTACACCATCATCTTCAGCTGGCACGGCGCGGTGGTCGCCTCCGCGCTGGTCGCGCTGCCGCTGGTGATGAAGTCGGCGAGCGCCGCGTTCGCCGGCGTGGATCGCGACCTCGAGGCCGCGGCCAGCACGCTGCGCCAATCACGCTGTTCCGTGTTTCTCCGGGTGACCCTGCCGCTTGCCTGGCCCGGCATCCTGGCCGGCGGCCTGCTCGCGTTCGCCCGGGCAATGGGCGAGTTCGGCGCTTCGCTGATGGTGGCCGGCTCGATTCCGAAGCAGACCCAGACACTTTCCATGGCGATCTACGACGCGGTGCAGGCGGGCGAGAACGACCAGGCAATGCTGTTCGTCATGGTGACCTCGGTGGTATCGATCCTGGTCCTCGTGCTGGCCAATCGCCTGTTCTCGATCCGATGACCACGGCAAAAGTCACGGGTCCGGCAAGGGAATCGAGCCGCTTGGGACGAATCCGCCACGCAGTGGCGGGCGTGATCCTCGCCTTGGCCCTCCCGGCCCATGCCGGGGCGCAGGAGATCACGGTCTCGGCCGCCGCCAGCCTGGCCAACGCGTTCAGGGAGATCGGGCCGAATTTCGAGTCGGCGGCTCCGGGCGCGGTGGTGCGCTTCAATTTCGCCGCCTCCGGCGTGCTGCTCCAGCAGATCGACCAGGGCGCCCCGGTGGACGTGTTCGCCAGTGCCGACCAGGCGACCATGGACCGGGGGATGCGGCGATCGCTCCTCGATTCCGCCTCGCGGATGGACTTCGCCACCAACCACGTCGTCCTGGTCGTTCCGGCCCGTGGGGCGGTCCCGGTTGCGGGACTGCAGGACCTGGTGCGGACCGCGGTCAAGCGGATCGCCATCGGCAAGCCCGCCACCGTGCCGGCCGGTCGCTACGCGAAAGAGGCCCTCGAGCACGCCGGCGTGTGGGCGGCGCTCGAGCCGAAGCTGGTTCCCGCGAACAGTGTCCGCCAGGTCCTCGACTACGTGAGCCGAGGCGAGGTGGAGGCAGGGTTCGTCTACGCGACCGACGCCGCCATCATGAAGGACGAGGTGGCGGTGGTCGCCACGCTGACCGGACCCGCGCCGGTCTCCTATCCGGTCGCGGTGGTGGCGCAGAGCCGGCAGAAGGGGCTCGCCCACCGCTTCGTCCAGTTCCTGCGCGCGCCGCCGGCGCGGGAGATCCTGGCCGCCTACGGCTTCGGCTCGCCGTGATCGACGTCGATATCGCATTGCAGGTCTCGGACGGACGAAGGCGGTTCGATCTGGCTGCGCGCTTCGCGACCGATGCGGCCTTCGTCGCACTCTACGGCCCGTCGGGGTCCGGGAAGACGCTGACCCTGAGGGCGCTCGCCGGCCTGGAGCGACCGCGGGCGGGGCACGTCCGCGTCGCCGGACGCACGCTCTACGATGCGGCAGCCGGCATCGACCTGCCGGCCGCGCAACGGCACACGGGGTACGTCTTCCAGGGCTACGCGTTGTTCCCCCACCTGAGCGTTCGCGACAACGTGGCGTTCGGGCTGGGGCGCTGGTACCGGCCTCGCCTCGGCGCGGCCGACCGGGCACGGGTGCAGTCGCTGCTCGAGCGCTTCGAGATCGCGCACCTGGCCGACAGCCGGCCGGGGACCCTGTCCGGCGGCCAGCAGCAGCGCGTGGCGCTGGCGCGCGCGCTCGCCTGCGAGCCGGCGGTCCTGCTGCTCGACGAGCCGTTCGCATCGCTCAACGCGATGTTGCGCCGCGCGCTGCGCGACGACCTGGCGGCCGTGCGCCGCCATTGGGGGATCCCGGCGCTGATGATCACCCACGATGTCGACGACGTGCTGGCGCTGGCCGATGTCGCGCTGGTCTACGACGAAGGCCGCGTGGCGAGGACGGTGGACCTTCGGCAGGTCGCGGCCGAAGGGAGCAGCGACGCGTCGTATCTCGCGATCACCGGCGAGCCGAGGCCGCAGCGCTCCGCGGCCCAGGCCGCGCTGGCACGGGAGATCACCGAGGCGCCCTCGCTTCGTCGCGCCTGAGGGTCCCGCGGGGCCTCAGTCGGAGCGGACCGGACGCCGGGTGGGCAGGCGCCAGAGAAAGACGGCGACGGCGCTGCAGAAGGCAGCGGGTATCCAGCACCACGCGAGCGGCAGGACGATCGCCGCCCACACCGAGCTTGCCGCCATCATGACCGTGGCGAACTGCTTGGCCGCGAGCGGCACCGCGCGGTGGCTGCGCCAGTCGCGCACCGGCGGACCGAGGCGGGGATGCTCCAGCAGCCAGCGCTCGATGCGCGGGCTGCCACGGGAGAAGCACCAGGCCGCGAGCAGCAGGAAGGGGGTGGTCGGCAGCAGCGGCAGCGCGATGCCGACCAGGCCCGTGACGACGGACAGCCAACCGGCAACGAGCCAAAGATGACGAGTCGGCCATTGCATCGGCCAAGGATAGCGCGCCGGCGGGCCTGAAGCGCCCGCTTCGCGGAGATCGGATGGGGGGGACGGAATGTGGAAGGGGGAACGGGGTGGCGCGCCCGGCACGAATCGAACGTGCGACCCTTGGCTTCGGAGGCCAATACTCTATCCCCTGAGCTACGGGCGCGCAGGCTCCTAGGATAGCATTTCCGGCCTGGCCCCGGATCGCCGGCGGCCACGCAAGGATTCGGATTCCCATGCAACTGACCTTCCTCGGTGCCGCCGGAACCGTGACCGGCTCGAAGTACCTGCTGGAGCACGGCGGCCGGCGCGTGCTGGTCGACTGCGGCCTGTTCCAGGGACTCAAGCAGTTGCGCCTCAGGAACTGGGCACCGTTTCCGCTGCCGGCCGGCGAGCTGGATGCGGTCGTCCTGACCCATGCCCACATCGATCACAGCGGCTACCTGCCGGCACTGGTGCGGCAGGGTTTCCGCGGCCCGGTCTACTGCACGCGAGCGACGCGCGACCTGTGCGAGATCATGCTGCCGGACGCGGGCCATCTGCAGGAGGAGGACGCGGCATTCGCCAACCGCCACGGCCTGTCCAGGCACCGGCCGGCGTTGCCGCTCTACACCGAGGCGGACGCGCGCCGGTCGCTGGCGCTCCTGCAGCCGCGCGAATTCGGGGAAGCGTTCGAGGTGGTGCCCGGCATCGGCGCCCGCTTCTCCCTTGCCGGCCACATCCTCGGGGCCGCGAGCGCACACGTCACCTGGGACGGTGGCTCGGCGCTGTTCTCGGGCGACCTGGGCAGGAACGACGACCTGCTGATGCTGCCGCCGGAGCCGCCACCCCTGGCGGACTACGTGGTGATGGAATCCACCTACGGGGACCGATCGCACGGCGACGAGGATCCGGAGACCACGCTCGCGGAGGCGATCGACCGCACGGCCGCGCGCGGCGGCGTGGTGATCGTGCCGGCGTTCGCGGTGGGCAGG
Organism: Pseudomonadota bacterium; assembly: GCA_023388075.1. Lineage (GTDB taxonomy): Bacteria > Pseudomonadota > Gammaproteobacteria > Burkholderiales > Burkholderiaceae_E > Lautropia. Next base: position 34,201 of record JAEWGX010000130.1, on the reverse strand, counting down.
GCGCAGACGCTGATGTACCTGGCGGCCCGGCTCAAGCGGGACAAGCGGATCCCGGACGTGCCGATCTTTCTCAACAGCCCGATGGCGGCCGACGTGACGCAGCTGTATCAAGGCCATTGCCGGTGGCACCGCTTGTCCCCGGCGGAGTGTCGGCGGATCGGCGAGATGGTGCACGTGGTGAAGTCGGTGGAGGAGTCGCGAAGCCTGAACGACCTGCGCTATCCCGCCGTGATCATCTCGGCCAGCGGCATGGCCACCGGCGGGCGCGTCATCCACCACCTGAAGGCGATGGCCCCGAACCACCGGAACACCATCCTGCTGGCCGGCTATCAGGCTGCCGGCACGCGCGGTGCGGCGTTGGCGGCCGGTGCGCGGGAGATCAAGATCCACGGCGGGTACGTGCCGGTGCGTGCGGACGTGGTCAGCATCAACTCGCTGTCGGCGCATGCCGACCGTGAGGAGCTGATCGAATGGATCGGTCGCATCCCGCGGCCTCCCAGGCGGGTGTTCCTGACCCATGGCGAGCCGGTGCCGGCCGATCACCTGCGACTGAAGATCGAGGAGGCGCACGGGTTCGAGGTGGCCGTCGCCGAGCACCAGCAGACCGTCGAGCTGTAGACGTCGCCCGGCGCGGCTCCCTGCGGCCCCGCGGCCGTCCGGGACGGCAGGCGACGGCCGGCCGGGTCGCCGCAACGACACCCCGGTTTCGCGCAGCGCAGCGTTCCCGGCTAAAATCCTGGGTTTCGTGCCGATGCGCGGCGCTGTCGCGCGTCGATGTGCATTCCAAGCCTGCGACACCGGCGGCCTTCCGCGCGGGGCCGACGGCATTATCACGGGCAACGCAGCCATGGCATCTCACGCAGACACACGTCAGGGTATCGGCAGTTCCCCCTCGGGCCTTCCCGGCGGCGGCGTCCCGCATGACGACGAACCCACTTCGTTCATCAAGACGCCGCGTCAGCTCATCACCGTGGTGATCCTCGGCTTCGCCGTGCCGATCCTCCTGATCATGCTGCTCGCGACCTTCATGCAGACCAGCATTCGCGTGGGCGCCGGCTCGGATTCCATGGCGCCCGAGGCGATCGAGGCGCGCATCCGGCCGGTGGCCGGCTTCGAGCTGGCCGAGGGCGGTGGCGGCCCGGCGGCGGCCCGCTCGGGCGACGAAGTCTACAAGACCGTCTGTGCCGCTTGCCACGACGCCGGTGTCGCGGGCGCGCCCAAGCACGGGGACAAGGGCGCCTGGGCGGCGCGCATCAAGCAGGGGTTGGAGACGCTGGTGGCCTCGGCGCTCAAAGGCAAGGGCGCGATGCCGCCGCAGGGCGGCGGCCAGTTCTCCGATCTCGAGATCACCAAGGCGGTGGTCTACATGGCCAACGACGCCGGCGCGAGCTTCGAGGAGCCCAAGGCCGAGGGTGACGAGGCAGCGGCCGAAGGCGGCGAGGCCAAGGCCGCCGAGGGCCAGGGCAACGGCGCGGGCGCCAAGCCGGCCGGCAACTGACCCGGCGCCCGCGTGGCGCCGCGATAGGGCCTGGCGAGTAACACCGGGCGTGGCGAGCCTGCTAAGCCTTGCCGAACATCTCCCGAAGCGCCGCGAGACGCTTCTTCGCATCGTCCGCGTCGACCAGCCGGTTGCCCGAGCCGGCCGCATCGATCGCCATCTCCCCGATGAACCGCGAGGGCTGGCACTCCACCAGTGAGCGGGCGCGCCGCCGCTGGCGGCACCAACTGAGAGTCAGTGATCGCTTCGCCCGGGTGATCGCGACGTACATCAGCCGGCGTTCCTCCTCCAGCCGCTCCTCCTGCATTCGCTGGGAATCCACGGCGGCCTCGGCGGGGTAGCCCCGCTCCGCCGGGTCCTCGTCCTCGCGACCGGCGTGAGGCAGGAGGCCTTCCTCCACGCCGACCAGGAAGACGTGCGGATACTCCAGGCCCTTGGCGGCGTGAATCGTGGACAGACGTACCGCGTCCCCGTCGCCGTCCCGACCCTCCAGGCGCGTGATCAGCGAGATGCGCTGTGCCATGTCGACGAGCGTCACCGGCGCGGACCCTGCATCCGCCTCGGACTGGCGCGCGATCCAGTCGCAGAACTCGGAGACGTTCTGCCAGCGGTTCGCCGCGGTGCGCTCGTCGCCCTGCTCGGCGAGATGGCCCTGGTAGTCGATCGCCTTGACCAGGTCGGCCAGCACCGGCGCGGCCGGCTCGCGTTGCGCCCGCCAGCCGATGCGGTTGATGAAGTCGCCGAACTCGCGCAGGCAGGCGAGCTGGCGCTCGGCGATGCGCCCGTCCAGCCCGGCTTCGAACACCGCCTGGAAGAGGCTGATCTCGCGCCCGCCCGCATACTCGCCCAGCGTCTTGAGCGTCTGTGCGCCGATACCGCGGCGCGGCGTGGTGGCGGCGCGGATGAACGCCGGGTCGTCGTCGTCGTTCGCGAGCAGGCGCAGGTACGCGCACAGGTCCTTGATCTCGGCCTTGTCGAAGAACGACTGGCCACCGGAGATCTGGTAGGGAATGCGCTCCTTTCGCAGCATCTGCTCGATCACCCGCGCCTGGTGGTTGCCGCGGTACAGGATGGCGTAGTCGGACCAGGCACCACGCCGCTCGAAGCGGGCCGCAGACAGGCGCATCACCACGGTTTCGGCCTCGTGCTCGTCGTCGTCGCAGGCCAGGACCTTGACCGGATCGCCCAGGCCGAGAGACGACCAGAGCTTCTTGGCGTGCAGCTTCGGGTTGTGCCCGATCAGGGCGTTGGCGGCCGTGAGGATGGTGCGGCTCGACCGGTAGTTCTGTTCGAGCTTGATCACCTTGAGGCCTGGAAAGTCCTGGCCGAGTCGTCGCAGGTTCTCGAGCGTGGCGCCGCGCCAGCCGTAGATCGACTGGTCATCGTCACCGACCGCCGTGAAGCCCTGCCGGTCGCCCACCAGCAGGCGCAGCAACTGGTACTGCGCCGCGTTGGTGTCCTGGTACTCGTCCACGAGGAAGTAGCGCAGGCGTTCCCGCCAGAGCTCGGCGCTTGCCGCATCGTCCTGGAGCAGCCGCAGCGGCAGGCGGATCAGGTCGTCGAAGTCGACCGCCTGGTAGCCTTCCAGGGTGGCCTGGTAGTCCCGATAGGCCCGCGCGATCCGCAGCTCGTGCTCGCCGCGGGCAACCCGCAGCGCCGCCTCGGGGTCCACCAGCGCGTTCTTCCACAGCGAGATCCGCGCCGCCGCCATCCGCACGAAGCGGCGGTCCGTGGTGGCGAGCAGTTGCGCCAGCAGGTTGCCGCAGTCGTCCGCGTCGAAGATGGAGAAGGAGGGCTTCAGCCCCACCGCCTTGCCGCTTGCGCGGAGGATGCGCATGCCCAGCGAATGGAAGGTGCAGATCGTCGGCCGGTCGGCGGCGGCCACCCGCGCCGCGGCGGCGAAGCGCTCGGCCATCTCGCTTGCGGCCTTGTTGGTGAAGGTGATCGCCGCGATCGCCCGCGAGGCGAAGCCGGCATCGATCAGGTGCGCGAGCTTCGCGGTGATGACCCGTGTCTTGCCGGAGCCGGCGCCGGCGATGACCAGGCACGGGCCGTCCAGGTAGCGGACTGCCTCGGCCTGCGATGGATTCAGCTCCCCGGCCTGCATCAGATCTCGCTCGGGTCGATGACCAGCTGCCAGCGGATCGTGCCGGTGATCTCAGCCGCGATGGCCTCGAGCCGGCCGCGCAAGACGGCGAGCTGCCGATGGAGCGGCTTGCGCGCTTGGCACTCGATCAGCAACTGGGCCCGGAAGAGATCGCGCAGCCGCGCGAGCGGCATGGGCACGGGGTCGCAAACCGTCAATAATTGCGCGGTGTCCAGGGAGAGCAAGTGCTCACGTGCTTTGTCGAGGAAGGCAAGCGCGGCTTCGGCCTTGCGCGACTGGGCGAGGAGCAGCGCCTGGTGGGCGAACGGGGGAAAGCCGGCCGCCTGGCGCGCGGCGAGCTCGCGCTCGGCGAAGCCCGTGTAGTCATGGGCCGCGAGGCTCGCGAACAGCGGATGCTCGGGATAGCGCGTCTGGATGAGCGTCGTGGCGCCGGCCGACCGGTGCCGCCCGGCCCGGCCCGCCACCTGCATCAGGGTCGCGAAGAGCCGTTCCGGCGCGCGGAAGTCGGCGGCGAAGAGGCCCGCATCCGCATCCACCACCACGACCAGCGTCAGCCGGGTGAAGTCGTGCCCCTTGGCGAGCATCTGGGTCCCGACCAGAAGGTCCGTGTCACCGGCGTGGGCGGCGGCGAGGAAGCGTTCCGTCGCGCCGCGTCGCCGGGCGACGTCGCGATCCAGGCGCCCGATGCGCGCGTGCGGGAACAGCTGCACCAGCCCCTCCTCCAGGCGCTGGGTGCCGCGCCCGAGCGGCGCGAGATCCTGGTTGCCGCAGGCCGGGCAGGCGCGGGGCGCGGCCGCCTCGGTGGCGCAGTGGTGGCAGACGAGGCGATACCGGTGCGTGGCGGAGCCCAGGCGGTGGAGCACGCGATACGCGTCGCAGTGATCGCAGCGGGAAAGCCAGCCGCAGGCATCGCAGGCGAGCACCGGCGCGTAGCCGCGGCGGTTGAGGAAGACGAGCGCCTGCTCGCCGCGGCCGAGGACCTCCCCGATCGCGCCGATCGCCTGCGCCGTCAGCCCGTGGGTAAGGCGCGCGGAGCGCAGCGGCACCAACCGGACGGTCGGAAGGCTGGCGGCAACCGCGCGGGACGCGAGCCGCAGCAGGCGGTAGCGTCCCTCGCGCATGTTCTGCCAGCTTTCCAGCGACGGGGTGGCCGAGCCGAGCAGGATGGGTACGCGCGCCATGGCCGCGCGCATCACGGCCATGTCCCGCGCCGAGTAGCGAATGCCCTCCTGCTGCTTGTAGGACGGGTCGTGCTCCTCGTCGACGACGATCGCCACCAGCCGCGGGATATGGGCAAGGACCGCGAGCCTGGTTCCGAGCACGATGCGCGCCTCCCCGGTCGCGGCCGCCAGCCAGTGGCTGGCGCGGGCCGCATCGGGCATCTCGCTGTGCAGGACCGCGACGGACTCGTGGGGAAAGCGTCGCCGCAACTGGGCGAGGAGCGCCGGGGTGAGGCCGATCTCCGGCACGAGGAGGAGCACCTGTGCGCCCGGATCCGCGTCCAGCATCCGACGCAGCCAGCGGACGTACACCTCCGTCTTGCCGCTTCCCGTGACGCCATGAAGCAGCCAGGGCGCCGGCGCTGCATCCGGGGGCGAGCTCGCGCACAGGGTCTCCAGGACGCGGGCCTGCTCCGCATTCGGCGCGTCGGGCACCGCGGGGGCGGCCGCCGCGCTGGCCAGCGTCGTGGGGGCAGGATCGTCCTGCCTGAACGCCGCCAGGCGATCCGCGGCATGCTTGCGGGTTCGGCCGCTCGGCGCGACGCGCAGCAGCTTAGGCACGCTGCCAAGCGCCAGCTCCGCCGCTTCGCCCTGGTAGTAGGTGGCCGCCACGCGAATGAAGTGTAGCCACTGCGGCGTGAGCGGTGGCAGGCCCGGAACCGGCTCGCCGATCTCGCGGATGCGCTCGGCGGGCAGCTCGCATTGATCCGAGGTCGCCTCGACCACCCCGACCCGGCGGGTGCGCCCCCACGGTACGACGACCCAGCGACCGACGAGCGGTGCCTCCGAGGAGGCGTCGTGCGATGGGCACGCCGATTGCTGCGGCGCAGGTAGGCGATAGGCGTAGCTTCCGGCCAACGGACCGTCCAGCAGGACCTGCGCGAAGCGGTCCGGCGCCCCCTCTTCTCTTAAAGTGGTTCGGAAGAACATCCGGCAACCATCGGACTTTCCACGGGTTTTCCAGTTCTACACAAAATCTGTGGATAAACGTGTGCAGATCTCGAAGAAACCGCCCGCGAACCCGCGTAATTAGCGGGCTCGCACGGGTTTGCCCACATTTTTGTCATAATTACGTGCTGTCAAATCAATGACTTAGCCCAATCGGCTGGTTCCGGCCGGGAATTATGACAATTGCTGCGCCCGCTCAGAAATTTGTGCATAAGTCAATCGGCGGTCGGGCGAAAAGTGAGGGTCCACTCACCCGGCGAGCCGCTGTTTTCGGCTGTGCTCGTGGACGGTCTCCACCAGTGCCAGCACGTTTTCCGGGGGCGTGAACTGGTTGATCCCATGGCCCAGGTTGAAGATATGGGCCTGGCCGTCGGTCGGTCGACCGAAGCTCTCGAGGGTGCGGACCGCCTCGCGACGAGCCTCCTTGGGGCCGGCGAGCAGCGCCATCGGGTCCAGGTTGCCCTGGATCGCGCAACGGTCTCCGATCCGGCGACGCGCCTGCCCCAGATCGACGGTCCAATCCACGCCGACCGCCGCGGCGCCGATGCCGGCGAGCGCTTCCAGCCACTGGCCCCCGCCCTTGGTGAAGACGATGACCGGGACCGGGGCTGTGAGGCCCGCAGGCGTGCGCAGGCTGCGTACCACCCGTTCCAGGTAGGCGAGGGAGAACGACTGGAAGTGGCCATCGGCCAGGTTGCCGCCCCAGGTATCGAAGAGCATCACCGCCTGGGCGCCGGCTTCGATCTGTGCGTTCAGGTAGGCGCTCACCGCCTCCGTGTTCACGTCCAGCAGCCGCCGCATCAGGTCGGGGCGGCGGTACAGCAGCGAACGCGCGTGGCGGAAATCCGCGCTGCCGCCGCCTTCGATCATGTAGCAGGCCAGCGTCCACGGGCTGCCGGAGAACCCGATCAGCGGAACGCGGCCTGCCAGGGCGCCCCGGATGGTGCGCACCGCGTCCAGGACGTAGCCCAGCTCAGCGGTCGGGTCGGGCACGCCGAGCCGCAGGATGTCCGCCTCGGTCCGCAGCGGATGGCGGAACTTCGGCCCCTCCCCGTCGACGAAGGTGAGCCCCAGGCCCATCGCATCCGGAATGGTGAGGATGTCGGAGAAGAGGATCGCCGCGTCGAGCGGGAAGCGCTCGAGCGGCTGCAGCGTGACCTCGCAGGCCAGCTCCGGCGTCCGGCACAGGCTCATGAAGTCGCCGGCGATCGCGCGGGTGGCGTTGTACTCCGGCAGGTAGCGGCCGGCCTGGCGCATCAGCCAGATCGGCGTGTACGGCGTCTGCTCGCGTCGGAGTGCGCGCAGGAAGACGTCGTTGGGGCGCTGCTCGCCTGCCCGGGTTTCTTCGGTAGGGGGTCGGTTCATCGGTTCGGCCCTGGGTGTCGTTGAAGGGCATGTTGCCGGATTTCGTCGAGCGTCACCACGCGCAGGCCGGGTGCGTCGGCCTCGGCCATGAGAGCGAGCGCCGCGCGTGCGATCTCGATCGAGCGCAGCGCGTGGGTGGACGAGGGCAGCATGAAGCGAAGTTGAGACAGGTAGAAGCGCACCAGGCGCTGCAAGCGGGTGCCGCTCGCGGCAGGCCCCCGCTCGGTGGTCGGACGCATGACGATCACCGTCGGGACCGCAAGCGCCGCGAGCTCGAGCTCCATCGCCTGCGGGAGCATTCGTTCGGCCGCGGACACCTGCTGCCAGGCGGCGAGCGGCGCGAGGATAAGGAGCCGGCGCGCGCCGCGAGCGGTCGCCGCGGTGGCCAGGCGGCGCAGCGCTGCGGGATCGGTGATCGCGGTGTAGGCGGCGTCCCGCCCGTTCGGAGTGCGGGCGAGCGGATCGGCCGGATCCGTCCAGCAGGCGAAGACGTCGAGCTCGCCCGTACCGGCCGCTCGTGAGTCGCCCGCGCGCGCAGACCCGGGGGCTCCCTTGCGGGGCGCGCCCGTCCAGGCGTAGCCAGGATCGGCGATCGACTCCAGGGTGATTCCGGCAAGGCCGGCAACGGTCGAGGCGAGCGGCCGGTCGATGAGGACTCGGACCGTCTCGTAGCGCGGCGAAGAAACCACGGCCGAGAGCAAGGCTTCACCAAGCCGCCCGACGGCGCCCGCGACCAGCGCGGTCCGCCGGCCGGGAAGCGGCGCCTCCAGGGAGTGCCCCGAGGGCCGGGCTTCCTCCGGCCCGCCCCCCGAGGGGGTCAAGGAAACTTGGGGCGGCCCGGCGTTTCCTCGAGAACCGCGCGCCGATCCCGCAGGCCGGATGTCGATCGGGAGTTACTTCTTGCGCAGCTTGCGGATAGCGGCGAGCTGCGCGGCCATCGTGGCGAACTCCGACTGGGCGCGGGCGAGGTCGATGTCGCTCTTGGCGTTGGCCATCGCCTCCTCGGCGCGCTTCTGGGCGTCGGCGGCCTTGGCCTCGTCCAGGTCCGCGCCGCGGATGGCCGTATCGGCGAGCACGGTGACGCGGTTGGGCTGCACTTCCAGGATGCCGCCGGCGACGAAGACGAACTCCTCTTCCGCGCGGCTCGGCAGCTTGATGCGCACCGCGCCCGCCTTGATGCGCGTGATCAGCGGCGCGTGCTGCGGATAGATGCCGAGCTCGCCCGCCTCGCCCGGCAGCGCGACGAACTCCGCTTCGCCGTCGAAGATCGACTCCTCGGCGCTCACCACGTCGACATGTACTGTGTTCATCTTGCGCGGCGCCCTATTTCAGTGTCTTGGCCTTCTCGAAGGCCTCGTCGATGCCGCCGACCATGTAGAAGGCCTGCTCCGGCAGCGCGTCGCACTCGCCGTTGACGATCATCTTGAAGCCGCGGATCGTCTCCGACAGGGGCACGTACTTGCCCGGCGAGCCGGTGAACACCTCGGCCACGTGGAACGGCTGCGACAGGAAGCGCTGGATCTTGCGCGCCCGGGCCACCGCCAGCTTGTCCTCCGGCGAGAGCTCGTCCATCCCGAGGATGGCGATGATGTCGCGCAGCTCCTTGTAGCGCTGCAGCGTGGCCTGCACGGCGCGGGTGGTGCTGTAGTGCTCCTCCCCGATCACGTTCGGGTCGATCTGGCGGGAGGTGGAGTCCAGCGGGTCGACGGCGGGGTAGATGCCGAGCGAGGCGATGTCGCGCGAGAGCACGACGGTCGCGTCCAGGTGGGCGAAGGTGGTGGCAGGCGACGGGTCGGTCAGGTCGTCGGCCGGGACGTACACCGCCTGGATGGAGGTGATGGAGCCGGTCTTGGTGGAGGTGATGCGCTCCTGCAGCCGACCCATCTCCTCGGCGAGCGTCGGCTGGTAGCCCACGGCGGACGGCATCCGGCCGAGCAGCGCGGAGACCTCGGTGCCGGCGAGCGTGTAGCGGTAGATGTTGTCGACGAAGAAGAGGATGTCGCGGCCTTCGTCGCGGAACCGCTCGGCCATCGAGAGGCCCGAGAGCGCGACCCGCAGGCGGTTGCCCGGCGGCTCGTTCATCTGCCCGAAGACCATCGCCACCTTCGATTCCTTCAGGTCTTCCTGCACGATGACCTTGGCGTCAGACATCTCGTGGTAGAAGTCGTTGCCCTCGCGAGTGCGCTCGCCGACACCGGCGAACACCGACAGGCCCGAGTGCTCCTTGGCGATGTTGTTGATCAGCTCGAGCATGTTCACGGTCTTGCCGACGCCGGCGCCGCCGAAGAGGCCTACCTTTCCGCCCTTGGCGAACGGGCAGATCAGGTCGATCACCTTGATGCCTGTCTCCAGCAGCTCCTGCGACGGCGACAGGTCGTCGAAGGACGGTGCCGGCTGGTGGATCTCGCGGAACTCCTCGGAATCGATCGGGCCGCGCTCGTCGATCGGTCGACCGAGCACGTCCATGACGCGACCGAGCACGCCGGGGCCGACCGGGACCTGGATGCCCTTGCCGGTGGCGGAAACCGGCATGCCGCGGCGCAGGCCGTCCGACGAGCCCATGGCGATGGTGCGAACGATGCCGTCGCCCAGCTGCTGCTGCACCTCGAACGTCAGCCCTTCCTCCGCGAGCGACTTGCCTTCGCTCTTCTCCAGCTTGAGGGCCTCGAAGACCTTGGGCATCGCGTCGCGCGGGAACTGGATGTCCACCACGGCACCGATGCACTGAACGATTTGACCTTGTGACATGACTCGGGTTCCTGTTCTGTGTTCCTGTATTCCTGGCCGCGCCGACCCGGGGATCAGCGCGACGGCATATGCAACGGCCGCCGGCTCAGAGCGCGGCGGCTCCGGCCACGATCTCCGACAGCTCCTGCGTGATCGCCGCCTGGCGGGCCTTGTTGTAGGAGAGCTGCAGCTCGTCGATCAGCTTCTTCGCGTTGTCCGACGCCGCCTTCATCGCCACCATCTTCGCCGACTGCTCCGACGCCATGTTCTCCGCGACGGCCTGGAAGACGATCGCCTCGATGTAGCGGACCAGCAGCTCGTCCAGCACTGTCTGCGCATCCGGCTCGTAGAGGTAGTCCCAGGAGAACTCGCGCGAATCCTCCTCCAGCCGGTCGGCCGGCAGCGGCAGCAACTGCTCGATCACCGGCTCCTGCTTCATCGTGTTGATGAAGGTGGTGTAGGCGAGGTAGACCGCATCGATCTCGCCGTTCGCGTAGGCGTCCAGCTGGACCTTGACCGGGCCGATCAGCTTCTCCATGTGAGGGCGGTCGCCGAGCTGCGTCACCTGGGAGACGACGTTGGCGCCGAGCCGCTGCATGAAGGCGAGTCCCTTGGTGCCGATGGCGGAGAGCTGGTACTGCACGCCGGAGGACTCGAGCTCGCGCAGCTTGTTGGTGACCAGGCGCAGGATGTTGGTGTTGAGTCCGCCGCAAAGGCCCTTGTCCGTGGTCACCACGATGACCCCGGCGCGCTTCAACCCCTCCCGCTCCACCAGGAACGGATGGCGGTACTCCGGATTGGCCCGGGCCAGGTGCGCGGCGATGTTGCGGATCTTGTCGCCGTACGGACGCGCGGTGCGCATGCGCTCCTGCGCCTTGCGCATCTTGGCCGCGGCGACCATTTCCATCGCCTTGGTGATCTTGCGCGTGCCCTGCACGCTCTTGATCTTGCCTCGAATCTCTTTGGAGCTCGACATCCCAGTTCCCTAGCCAAAAATCACAGCAAGCGCGGATCCGGCCCTGCCGGTCCGCCGGCCGCCGCGAGGAGCCAACGCCACGCGTCCCGCGCAAGCCGCGGACGCTCGGGTGTCCGCTTCAATACGCGCCCGATTTCTTGAAGTCCTTCAGGAGCTCGTGCAGCTTCGCCTCGACCTCCTTGGAGAACTTCTTGTCGCGCTCCATCTCCTCCACGAGCGCGGCGTACTTGGTGCGCGCGAATTCGCGCAGCGCCTTCTCGGCCGCGAGCGCCTTGTTGACGTCGATATCGTCGAAGTAGCCGTTGTTCGCCGCGAAGAGCGTGAGCGCCATCTCCCACACCTGCAGCGGCTGGTACTGCGGCTGCTTCATCAGCTCGGTGACCATGCGGCCGCGGTCGAGCTGCTTGCGGGTGGCTTCGTCGAGGTCCGAGGCGAACTGCGCGAAGGCGGCGAGCTCGCGGAACTGCGCGAGCGCAAGACGCACGCCGCCGCCGAGCTTCTTGATCAGGTCCGTCTGCGCCGCGCCACCCACCCGCGACACCGAGATACCCGCGTTGATGGCGGGACGGATGCCGGCGTTGAAGAGGTCGGTCTCCAGGAAGATCTGGCCGTCGGTGATCGAGATGACGTTGGTCGGCACGAACGCGGAGACGTCGCCGGCCTGCGTTTCGATGATCGGCAGCGCGGTGAGCGAGCCGGTCTTGCCCTTGACCTCGCCGTTGGTGAACTTCTCGACGTACTCGGGGTTCACCCGCGCGGCACGCTCCAGCAGGCGCGAATGCAGGTAGAAGACGTCGCCGGGATACGCCTCGCGGCCGGGCGGGCGGCGCAGCAGCAACGAGACCTGGCGGTAGGCGACCGCCTGCTTGGAGAGGTCGTCGTAGATGATGAGCGCGTCCTGGCCACGGTCGCGGAAGTACTCGCCCATGGTGCAGCCCGAGTAGGCGGCGATGTACTGCATGGCGGCGGATTCGGATGCCGACGCCGCGACCACGATGGTGTACTCCAGCGCGCCGTGCTCCTCCAGCTTTCTCACCACGTTGGCAATGGTGGAAGCCTTCTGGCCGATGGCGACGTAGACGCAGAAGAGATCCTTGCCCTTCTGGTTGATGATGGTGTCCATCGCGACCGCGGTCTTGCCGGTCTGGCGGTCGCCGATGATCAGCTCGCGCTGGCCGCGGCCGACCGGCACCATCGCGTCGATCGACTTGAGGCCGGTCTGCACCGGCTGCGACACCGACTGGCGCGCGATGACGCCGGGTGCGACCTTCTCGATGACGTCGGTGAGCTTCGCATTGATCGGGCCCTTGCCGTCGATCGGCTGGCCGAGCGCGTCCACCACCCGGCCGAGCAGCTCGGGACCGACCGGCACCTCGAGAATGCGACCCGTGGCCTTGACCACGTCGCCTTCGGAAATGTTCTGGTACTCGCCGAGCACCACCGCGCCGACCGAGTCGCGCTCGAGGTTGAGCGCGAGGCCGAAGATGCTGCCGGGGAACTCGACCATCTCGCCCTGCATCACGTCCGACAGGCCGTGGATGCGGCAGATGCCGTCGGTGACCGAGACCACCGTTCCCTGGTTGCGGGTGTCCGCGCCGATCTCCAGGTTCTGGATCCTGCTCTTGAGCAGTTCGCTGATTTCAGCGGGATTGAGCTGCATGGGAACTCCTTAGTTCTTCAGGGTCGCGGCAAGCTGGGCCAGCTTGCCGCGCACGGATGCGTCGATCACTTCATCGCCAATGCGGATCATCACGCCGCCGATCAGCTCGGGATCCACCTCGGAGCTGGCCTTGACCTTGCGGCCGAAGCGTTCCTGCAGCGTGCCGACCACCTCGGCCAGCTGGCTGTCGGTCACCGGGTAGGCGGACACGACGTCGACATCGAGCACGTCGTCGTGGCGGTTGCGCTTGTCCTCGAACTGGGCCGCGATCTCCGGCAGCACCGGGAGCCGGTCGTTTTCCGCGAGCACGCGAACGAAGTTGCGCTGCTCAGCGGAGAGATCGCCCGCCGCTTCCGCGATGAGGTCCACGATGCGGTCGATCGTGATCCGCGGGTCCGCGACGATCGCCTGCGCTTCGGGGTTGCGCATCACCGCGGCGAGGCGCCCGAGCGCATCGGACCATGCCGGCAGCCCGCCCTGTTCCACCGCCAGGCTGAAGGCCGCGTCGGCATACGGACGCGCGATTGTCTGTGACTCCGCCATGTGCGCCTAGTGCAGTTCGTTCTTCAGGTTGGCGAGCAGGGTCGCATGCCGATTCTGGTCGATCTCCGTGCGCAGGATGCGTTCGGCGCCGGCGACCGCCAGCGTCGCGACCTGATCTCGCAGCTGCTCGCGGGCCCGTTGCGCGGCCAGGGCCGCCTCTTCCTCGGCCGCCTTGCGTGCGGCCGCGACGATGGCGGCGGCCTCCGCGCGTGCTTCCTCCAGAAGCTGCGCGGCCTGCTTCTCCGCGACCGTCCGCACTTCCGAGGCGCTCTCGCGCGCGGTCTTCAGCTCGGCCTCGACCCGCGCCTCCGCGGCCTGCAGGTCGGCCTTGGCCTTGTCAGCCGCGGCCAGGCCGTCGGCGATCTTCTTGCTGCGCTCATCGAGTGCGGTCGTGATGGGCGGCCACACGAATCTGGCGGTAAACCACCAGAGCGCGGCGAACACCACGATCTGCACCAGCAGCGTCGCGTTTAGGTTCACGCTGGTCTACTCCGTGATGGAACGATTGCTCAGCCCTGGAAGGGATTGGCGAAGGCGAACATCATGGCGATACCGACGCCGATCAGGAACGCCGCGTCGATCAGGCCGGCAAGCAGGAACATCTTGGTCTGGAGCTTGTCCATCAGCTCGGGCTGGCGCGCCGCGCCCTCGATGTACTTGCCGCCCATGTTGCCGATCCCGAGACAGGCACCCATGGCGCCCAGGCCGATGATCAAACCGCAAGCGATGGCTACGAAACCCACATTGGTCATGACGACTCCTCTATCAGGAAGTTGGATGTTGGAATGGTGGAAGAAGGCGGTGCTGGAAACCTTGCGAATACCCTGCGTCGACCGCCCCGCCTAGTGCTTCTCGTGCGCCTGGCCGACGTAGACCAGGGTAAGCATCATGAAGATGAAGGCCTGCAGGGTGATGATCAGGATGTGGAAGATGGCCCAGGCGAGACCGGACACGAAGTGAAGGCCGAATCCCCAGACCGTCGCCGTTGCCCCGAGCAGCGCGATCAGCATGAAGATGAGCTCGCCGGCGAACATGTTGCCGAAGAGTCGCATGCCGAGCGAGACGGTCTTGGCGAGGTACTCGATGATCTGCATCGCGAAGTTCACCACCCAGAGCACGGGCTTCAGCAGGATGCCGACGCCCGAGGACGGGCCGGCGCCGAACGGCGCGGTGAACAGCTCGTGGACGAAGCCGAGCGGTTTCTTGATCTTGATCCCGTAGTAGATGGAAGCCCCGAGCACCACGATCGACATCGCCATGGGTGCGTTGAGGTCCGCGGTGGGAACGACCCGCTGGTAGTGGATGCCCACCAGGCTGCCCAGCCAGGGGAGCAGATCCACCGGCAACAGGTCCATCGCGTTCATGAAGAAGATCCAGACGAACGTGATCAGCGCAAGCGGGGCGATGTAGCTGACGTTGCCGTGGACGATGGAGCGAGCCTGCTCGTGGACGAACTCCAGGACCGCTTCCACCGCGCCGACGTATCGGTTCGGCACGCCACTCGTGATCATCCGCGCGGCCCGATGCAGCAGCCAGGCCGAGAGCAGGCCGGTGACGATCGACCAGAACACCGTGTCCAGGTTGATGATGGTGAAGTCGATGATCGCTTGCTGCGGCTTGCCGGAGGTGTTCGCGTGTCCAAGATGGTGGACGATGTACTCTGATGCGGTGGGCGCCGCCCCCGTTGCCCCTTCTGTCGCCATCTGGATCGTGCTTCTCTGTCGGTTAAGTTAGTCCGTACTTGCTATCGGTCTATCGCGAGAGCGCGTGCCGGCTTCTTCCGCCGGCTCGCCTGGGTCCGCCGCTCGCCCGCCCACATACAGCAGCGCGAACAGCGGTGCCTGCAATGCGACGATCAGACCGAGCAGAAGCGGCAGCCAGCTCACCGGCCCAAGCCACTTGTTGATCGCGGCCAGCAAGCCCACCGTCAGGACGATCTTGGACAGCTGACCCAGGAAGAACACCACCGGGTACGACTCCGCGGACCGTCCCCGATGGGTCGCCAATCGCAATGCGAAGAGACCGTTCGGGATGATCGCCGCCGCACCCCCGAGCACGGCATAGCCCGCGCTCGTCCAATCGGACACCAGTGCCGCGCCGAGCGCCAGCACCAGCACCGATGCGATCTGCAGCATGACGGCCATCAACACGGCGACGCTCCTCTGTTGCTTCCGGATCCGACCTCGGCCGCTGGGCGAATTCCCGATCGCACGCCGCGCCTGCCGCAGCCACGTGCCATCGAATGGCGCCGACCGGATGCGCGCGGCCGGCGATCCGAGCCGGTGCCGTGCCGGGAACGCATCACATCCACGTCCGCAGCCCGATGCATCCAGCCGGGTGCCCTGGCCCAGGTTCGGCCGCAACGAGAAAAAGCAAGCGCCCCGAACCGACTACCGTCCGCTGCCGAGGTCGCAGCAGACAAAGCCTGTGGAGTATAAGGGGAAGTACTTACCCGGTCAAAATCGGCCGCACGGCGTGTGATGCAGGATTAGGACGCCACCGACCGCGGAGGTCCCCGCCGCTCGTCCTTCACCGGTGTGCGTGCGGGGCCGCTCAGACCGACTCTTCGTCGAGCGCCGTCGCCAGCTGCAGGCGATCCAGCAGGTCGCCGAAGGCGTCGTTGCTCGAGAAGTGGATGACGAGCCGGCCGCGCCCGCTCGGCTTGCTCACGATCTCCACCTCCGTGCCGAGCTGGTCCGCCAGCCGTTCGCGCAGTCGCGCGACATCCCGGTCCGGCATGCCGCGGAAGCGGCGCGAGCCCAGCGACGCCTGGGAGGCTGCAACCTGCAGCGCGCTGTCGCGCTCCGCGGCGGCCAGCGTCTGGGTCACCAGCTTCTCCGTTTCGCGTACCGAGAGCCGACGCTGCACCACCTGGTGCGCGACCAGGATCTGCTGCGCCCGGTCGAGCGAAAGCAGCGAACGGGCATGGCCCATCTCGATGTCGCCGGCGAGCAACATCGTCTGGACCGGTTCGGCCAGGTTGAGCAACCGCAGCAGGTTCGACGTGGCGCTGCGCGAGCGTCCGATCGCCTGAGATGCCTGTTCGTGGGTGTAGCTGAACTCCTCGATCAGCCGCCGGATCGCGGTAGCTTCCTCCAGGGGGTTCAGGTCTTCGCGCTGGATGTTCTCGATCAGCGCGATCGCCAGCGCGTTCTCGTCGCTGACCTCGCGCACCACGACCGGGACCGTGCGCAGTTGCGCCAGCGCCGCGGCGCGGAAACGGCGCTCGCCCGCGATGATCTCGTAGCGGTCGTCGCCAATCGACCTGACGACGATCGGCTGCAGCAGGCCATGCTCTCGGATGGAGTCGGCGAGCTCCTGCAGCGCGGTCTCGTCCATCCGCGTGCGGGGCTGGTAGCGACCGGCCTGCATGCGATTGAGCGGCAGCTCGCGGATCGGCTCGTCCGCGGCCGGTCCCGCGGGCACCTGGGGCGGCGGCGTGAAGTCGGTGTCGCCACCGAGCAGGGCGTTGAGGCCGCGGCCTAGGCCGCCTTTGTGCTTGCGGGTCATCGCTGCGCGTCTCCGTTGGATACGAGGGGCTGTGCTTCGGCCGCGTCGGGCTCGTCGGACTGGCTCACGTCGCCGGCGCGAGGGCTGCTCGATTCGCCAGGGTGGTCGGGGTTGCTGCCCGCGACCTCGACGGAACTCGTGTGAGTGGGCGCTGACATCGGCTGAGAGGGGCTTTCTGTCGGCGAGTAGGGCTGGACTGTCGGGCTCCCTACCGGTGGCGCGACGGCGGATTGTGCGGCGGGTGCCGAGGCCGCCACCGCGGTCCCGGCGGTCGACGTCGTCGGCGGGGTCCCGACGCCCTGCCCCGGTCGCGCCGACGGTGGGATACGGAACGTGGGCATCCGCTCGATCAGCTCGGCGGCGAAGTCGAGATAGCCCATGGCACCCCGGGAGGACGGATCGAAGATCACGCCCGGCAGTCCGTGACTGGGCGCCTCGGCCAGACGGATGTTGCGGGGGATGATGGAACGGAACACCTTGTCCTTGAAATGCTCCTCGAGCTGGGCGGAAACCTGCTGCGCCAGGGTGATTCGCGCGTCGAACATCACCCGGAGGATGCCGATGATCCGAATGTTGGTGTTGAAGTTGGCGTGCACCTTCTTGATCGTGTTGACCAGGTCGGTGAGCCCTTCCAGCGCGTAGTACTCGCACTGCATCGGAATGATGACGCCGTTGGCGGCGCAGAGCCCGTTGAGCGTCAGGAGAGAGAGCGAAGGCGGCGAGTCGATCAGGATGAAGTCGTACTGGTCACGAACGGTATCCAGGGCGTCCTTCAGGCGGGTCTCGCGTTCCTCGAACTCCACCAGCTCGATCTCCGCGCCCGCCAGCTCGCGGTTGGCCGGAAGAAGTGAGTAACCACCCGCTTCGCATTGGACGCGCGTCTCGACGACATCCGAGAGTCCGATGAGGACGTGGTAGACCGAACGTCCGAGCCGGCGCTTGTCGACGCCGCTGCCCATGGTGGCGTTGCCCTGCGGGTCGAGGTCGACGAGCAGCACGCGCTTGCCATGGCGCGACAGCGCGGCAGCGAGGTTGACGGAGGTGGTCGTCTTGCCGACGCCGCCCTTCTGGTTGGCGATGGTCAGGATGAGTGCCAAGCAATTCTCCCCGAGTGGGCCGGGTCAGGCGCCCGGCGTGGTGGTGGCTGCCGGGATCGCGGCCCGCCGGGCAGGCTGCATCACGACCAGGCTGCGTTGGGCGCTTTGTCCCGGGATCGATAGCGGCTCGACCGCGAGCACCTCCATGCACGGCACGCTGGCGCGCAGCGCCTCGACCTCCTCCTCCGCCCGCGCGGCCTTCAACGCCAGGACCAGCGAGTCGTCGGTCACGAGCGGCAGGCAGAGCGTTGCGAAGTCGGCCAGCGAGGCGAAGGCCCGGCAGATGAAGTGAGGGCCCGCTATCGCCATTTCCTGTGAAGCAGCAAGCTCCGACCGGGTAAGTAACTCCAGACGCGCTTCCTGGACCGATACGCCTTCAAGGCCACATTCGGCGATGGCCTGCCTCAGGAACGCCGCCTTCTTGCCGATGGGCTCGACCAGGACGACGCGCAGGTGCGGTCGCATGATCGCGATCGGAATGCCTGGGAGGCCGCCGCCCGAGCCGACGTCGACGAGCGTGCCCGGGTCGCCGGGGAGCCAGCGGTCCAGCGCGGGCAGTACGGCGAGGCCGTCCAGCAGGTGCTGATCCAGTACGGCGTCTGCGTCGTCCGTGCCGAGCAGGTTGTAGGTGCGATTCCACTTGAGCAGCAGGCGCACATAGGTGCCGAGGGCAGCCTCCTGGGTCGAGGTCGATCGCAGGCCCAGCATCTCCATTCCACGACGCAGGCGCGCGTCATGCGCGGCGGACCAGGTCGGCGACCCGCTGCGAGCACGTCGCATGCTCCTGCGCGACGCGGTCGGATTCCAGGACGGCGCGGTACGCTTCGAGCGCGTGGCCGGCGTCGGCGTCACTGCCGCACCGCGGTTTCGTCCCGCACCGGCTCCCGGTGCAGTCGCTTCAGGCTCACCAGCAGGAGCGAGATCGCGGCAGGGGTGACGCCGGAGATGCGGCTTGCCTGGCCCACGGTGGCCGGGCGGGCGGACTGGAGCTTCTGCAGGACTTCGGCCGAGAGCCCTTTGACTGCCGAGTAGTCGAAGTCGGGTGGCAGCGG
This sequence comes from Pseudomonadota bacterium, assembly GCA_023388075.1. GTDB lineage: Bacteria > Pseudomonadota > Gammaproteobacteria > Burkholderiales > Burkholderiaceae_E > Lautropia. The sequence goes on along the minus strand of JAEWGX010000130.1, from coordinate 15,498 downwards.
CGTCTCCGCCTGGCGTGCTGTGCGTTCGACCTCCAGGCGCTGCCGGTCGATGTAGCCCTGGTACTTCGTCTGGATCTCCACCTGCTCGGCGACCGGTGGGCTCAGCAGGGCGGGGCTACCCGCCTCGGGAACCGCATCGAGCAGCTTCGCGAGGGTGACGCCGGGACGTCTCAGAAGATCGGAAAGTGAGTGCTCGCTTGCAAGCGGAAACCCCAATACCTGCTGCATCCTGACCTGATCGATGCGCCGGGGATTGAGCCAGGTTGCCCGGAGTCGCGCGAATTCGGATTCGATGGCGTCCCGCTTCCTGCTGAAGCGCTCCCACCGCTCGTCATCGACGCAGCCGAGTCTGCGCCCGGCCTCGGTCAGCCGGAGATCGGCGTTGTCCTCTCGGAGGCTCAAGCGGAACTCGGCGCGGCTGGTGAACATGCGGTACGGTTCCATCACGCCGCTGGTGGTGAGGTCGTCCACCATGACGCCCAGGTAGGCGGTATCCCGGCTCGGCGTCCAGCCCGAATCCCCCCGGACCGCGCGCGCTGCGTTGATGCCGGCGAGGAGCCCCTGGGCGGCCGCCTCTTCATACCCGGTGGTTCCGTTGATCTGGCCGGCGAAGTAGAGCCCGGAGATCTGACGCGTTTCCAGGGTGGGCTTGAGCGCGCGGGGGTCGAAGTAGTCGTATTCGATCGCATAACCCGGCCGCAGCACGTGAGCCCGCTCCAGGCCGGGGATGCTGCGTACCAGGGCGAGCTGGGTGTCAAACGGCAGGCTGGTCGAGATACCGTTCGGATAGATCTCATGAGTGGTCAGACCTTCAGGTTCCAGGAAGACCTGATGGGAGGACTTGCCGGCGAATCGATGGATTTTATCTTCGACCGAAGGGCAATAGCGAGGCCCTATTCCCTCGATGACACCGGTGAACATCGGCGATCGATCGAGGGCGCCACGAATGATCTCGTGGGTTTCGGACGTCGTATGGGTGATCCAGCAGGGCACCTGTCGCGGGTGTTGGTCTGCGGTTCCGAGGAAAGAGAACACCGGAATCGGGTCCGTATCCCCCGGTTGCTCGGACAGACGGGTGAAGTCAATGGTTCTTCCGTCCAAGCGGGGTGGCGTGCCGGTCTTCAACCGCCCCTGCGGTAGCGCGAGCTCGCGCAGGCGAGCTGCCAGCGTCTTGGATGCCGGGTCCCCCGCGCGGCCGCTCTCGTAGTTCTGTAGCCCGACGTGGATTCGGCCGTTGAGAAAGGTCCCGGCGGTCAGAACGACCATGGGCGCCAGGAATCGTATCCCCGCCTGCGTTATAGCCCCGGCGACCCGATCCCCTTCGAGAATGAGATCATCCACGGCCTGCTGGAAGATCACCAGGTTGGCCTGGTTCTCCAGGCGCTGCCGGATGGCCTGCTTGTACAAGAGGCGGTCCGCCTGGGCTCGCGTGGCGCGTACTGCAGGACCCTTGCTTGAGTTAAGGATACGGAACTGGATGCCGGCTTCGTCGGTCGCAGCAGCCATGACGCCGCCCATGGCATCGATTTCCTTGACGAGATGGCCCTTTCCAATCCCCCCGATCGAGGGATTGCAGGACATTTGTCCGAGGGTTTCGATGTTATGGGTCAGAAGCAGCGTTCGCACGCCGATTCGCGCCGCTGCCAGGCTCGCTTCAGTCCCGGCATGGCCGCCGCCGACGACGATGACGTCGAAACGGTCGGGGTGGGTGATCATCGCGCGATTATACGCGATGCGAACTCCTTACGGCTAGTTAGAATGTATTCTTAGCGTGTTCTCTTGGGTGTTTCACGTGGAACGTGGACCTTCGAAGTTTCGGTCAGCGCAGCCGGTCTAGGCAACGTGCAGCGAAGTATGGTTTCACGTGAAACAACGCTGGCCTGCGTGTCGACGTGGCCGGGAAAATCGCGGCAGGCCTAACGTAGTTCCAGGTGAAACAAGTACCGGCGGCAGTCGACTGCTAGGGATCCAGCAATATCACCGCTGCGGTATCGCTCGCAGCGCAAGGTCGGGGCGCAGTGCAGCGCGAACGCTCCGTGGGTCTTCGGGGCTTCGGGTTAACGACCGTCGGGATCGGCGCTTGCCACACGCTGGGCTCGGTCTAACTGCTCGGTCCGTATGAGCGCTAGAGATCGGGTGACAGTGCACCTAGACAGTCACCAGCCTGCGGGAGCTCTCGCTTGGCTGTCGACACGCCGACTTAGCGGAGACTAGGGAGAGACACAGTAGCCAACGCGAGCCCGCTGTTCCACGTGAAACAGCGGGGCGTTCGCGAGTTACATCATCAGGACTTGCCGAATCGACTCGCCACGAGCAAGTCGATCGAATCCCTCGTTGATCTCCCCTAGGGGAAGCCGCTCGCTGAGCAGCGACTTCACGGGAAGATGGCCCTGCTGATACATGGCTATGAAACGGGGGATGTCTCTTGACGGGACGCATGAGCCGACATAACTGCCCTTGACGGTCCGCTCTTCAGCGATGAGGCTGACGGCCTGAAGCGGCCAATTCTTGGAGGGATTAGGCAAGCCGGCCGTTACGGTGGTTCCTCCACGCCGGGTGATCCGGTAGGCAAGCTCGAGCGCTGGAATGCTACCGGCCATCTCGAAGGCGTAGTCGACGCCGCCGTTGGTAACCGCTTTCACCTGCTCGACTACATCGTCCTGGTCGGCTCGAAAGGAGGCGGTCGCACCCAAGTCGCGCGCCAGTTGAAGCTTGCTTTCCAGCATATCGATTGCGACCAGGTCGCGCGCACCAATGGATCTGGCCGCCAACAACGACGAAAACCCCACACCACCCAAGCCGACAACCGCGATCCGCGCGCCCGCCTCGCATTTTGCCGTGTTCAACACCGCCCCAGCGCCGGTCATGACGGCGCACCCAAATAGAGCAGCCTCATCGAACGGAAGGGAGCGATCAATCTTGACCATCGACCGGCGCGAAGCCACCGTGTATTCCGAGAACGCCGCGCAGCCGAGATGATGGTTGACGACGCCACCGCCCGGTGCACGCAGCCGCTTGTACCCACCCAGGAGCGATCCGCTGGCGTTCGCCTCGCCGCCCGGCCCGCAAAGCGCGGGACGGCCCACTTGGCAACTCTCGCAGACGCCACACATGGGCCGGAATACCAGCACCACGTGATCGCCGGCCACGAGATCGGTGACGCCAACGCCCGTCTCCACGACCTCACCCGCTGCCTCGTGCCCCAGGACGATCGGCATGGGCCAGGGCCGGTCGCCGTTGATCGCGGAGAGATCGGAGTGGCACAACCCCGCGGCCCGGACCTTCACCAGGACCTCGCCGGGTCCGGGCGGGTCCAGCTCGACCGTCTCGATGCTCAGGGGCCGACTCGCGGCATAGGGCTGGGGCAATCCGATCTCGCGCAACACCGCTGCTGACGTCTTCACGTGGTCTCCTTTTCTGGCTCAAATGCCGCCAAGGCACAGATACTTGATCTCGAGGTATTCGTCGATGCCGTGTCGCGACCCTTCGCGACCCAGCCCCGACTGCTTCACGCCGCCGAAGGGCGCCACTTCGTTGGAGAGCAAGCCGGAGTTCACGCACACCATGCCGCTCTCGATCGCTTCCGCCACCCGGAAGATCCTGCCAACATCGCGCGAATAGAAGTACGACGCAAGACCGAACTCGGTGTCGTTGGCCATCTCGATCGCCTCGGATTCGGTCCGGAACCGGAAGAGTGGGGCTACCGGCCCGAAGGTTTCCTCGCTGGCGATCTTCATTTCCCTGGTCACCTCCGTCAGCACGGTAGGCTCGAAGAAGAGCGGTCCTTGCGAATGAGGCCTTCCGCCGAGAAGGACTTTGGCCCCCCGCCGGGCCGCATCCTCGATGTGAGTCTTCACTTTCTCCATCGCGGCCGTATCGATCAAGGGGCCGATGACAACACCGGGCTCGGTTCCCACTCCGACCTTCATCTGCCGTACGCGGGCGGCAAGCCGCTCCGCGAACGGCTCGTAGACCTTGTCCTGGACGAAGATGCGGTTGGCACAGACGCACGTCTGGCCGGCATTGCGATATTTCGACGCGATGGCGCCCTCCACGGCGGCATCCAGGTCCGCGTCCTCGAAGACGATGAACGGCGCATTGCCGCCGAGCTCCAACGACAGCTTCTTGATGGTATCGGCCGACTGGCGAAGCAGGATGCGTCCGACCTCGGTGGATCCGGTGAAGGACACCTTGCGAACGACCGGACTGGTGCACAACTCGAGCCCGATCGCCGCCGCATCCTGGCCGACCACCACATTGAGCACGCCGGGCGGCAGCCCGGCGCGCTCGCCCAACTCGGCCAGCGCGAGAGCGGAAAGCGGTGTAGCCTCGGCCGGCTTGAGCACGGCGGTACAGCCTGCCGCGAGCGCCGGCCCGACCTTGCGGGTGATCATGGCGTTCGGGAAATTCCAGGGCGTGATCGCCGCGCACACGCCGATCGGCTGGCGCAGCGTCAGGAGCCGGCGATCCGGTGCGATGGTCGGAATCACCTCGCCATAGGCGCGCTTGCCTTCCTCCGCGAACCATTCGATGAAGGAAGCCCCGTAGGCAATCTCGCCGCGCGCCTCCGCAAGCGGCTTGCCCTGCTCGGCGGTGAGCAGCGCGGCCAGATCCTCGCTATTGGCCAGGATCAGGTCGAACCATCGGCGCAGGATTCCGGCGCGGTCCTTGGCGGTACGTGCGCGCCACCCGACCAGCGCCTCGGCAGCCGCCTGGATCGCCTGGCGCGTCTCGGCGACACCTTGGTCCGCAACCTCCGCGACGCAGATGCCCGTGGCCGGATCGCTGACGGCGAAGCGGCGTCCGCTTCCGGCCGGCGTCCAGCGCCCGCCAATGTATCCGTCTCGCCGAAGCAGCGAGTCGTCCGTCAGTGCTAGGCCCATTCGAAACTCCCTTATGTTGGTCGATCATCTGATAGTGATCGCATACTTACAAGCTCAGGTGTGCGCGTGCTCGTGATTCATGATTACGACTTGCCCGGCTGTGCCGGCCACATCCGGATAAAATTCCGTTTTGCCCGTCGTCCCCAGGCCGCCATGCCTCATCCCGACTCCACAGAACAGCCAGCCCCGATCGCCATCACGATGGGGGACCCCGCCGGGATAGGGCCGGAGATCATCCTCAAGGCCTTGCTGGCCCAGCCGGAGCACGTGCCGGATGCCCAAGGCGAACGTTCGGACTTCGTAGTCTACGGCGATCCGGCCTTGCTCGCGGCCCGCGCCAGCCGGCTCGGCCTGAACGCGGAGCCGCTGCGGGTCGTGTCCTGCGGGCAGGTGCCGCCTGACCTCACACCTGGACGACTGGACCCCCGGGCGGGTGAAGCGGCGTACCAGGCGGTCCAGCACGCGACGCTCGACGCGCTCGCCGGCCGGGTCCGGGCGGTGGTGACCGCGCCGCTCAACAAGGAGGCGCTCAACGCGGCCGGGCACGCCTTTCCCGGGCACACGGAGATCCTGGCCACCCTGTCCGGCGGCGTGCCGGTCCGGATGATGCTCGCCAACGACGAGCTCGCCACCGTGCTGGTGACAATCCACCAGCCGCTGCGGGAGGCGATCGCGAGCCTCACGACCCCCGGCATCCTGGAGACTGTCCAATTGACCGATCGGCACCTGCGGCGGGCCGGGGTCGCCGCGCCCAGGATCGCGGTCGCGGGCCTGAATCCTCATGCCGGCGAGGGGGGACTGATCGGGCGTGAAGAGATCGAGATCATCGAGCCGGCCATCCGCCAAGCACGAGCCGAGGGCATCGACGCCACCGGACCGTATCCGCCCGACACGGTCTTCATGCAGGCGCGCGGCTTCGCGCGGTTCGACGTGGTGATCGCGATGTACCACGACCAGGGCCTTATCCCGGTGAAGTACATCGGACTGGACGAGGGGGTGAACGTGACCATCGGCCTGCCGTTCGTGCGGACCAGCCCGGACCATGGCACCGCCTTCGACATCGCGGGAAGTGGCACCGCCGACCCGAGCAGCCTGCTGGCGGCGATCCGGATGGCGCAGCGGCTCACGCGCTCCGGCACGCGACCGCCCGAAGCGCAGGCCGGGCCTAGGAGGACCGCCTCCTAGAGGTACAGCCTCCTAACCGGGGAGCGCTGAGAGCTTCTCCTCGAGCGCCTGGCGGGCCGTGCGCAGCTCGCCCGGCAGGCGCGCCGCCAGCTTGGCGAAGAGCTCGTCATGGAGGCGCAGCTCCTCGCGCCACTGCCCGGGGTCGATCGCGGTAATCCGTTGGTAGTCGTCGCGGGAAAAATCCAGCCCCTTCCACTCCAGGTCTTCGTACTTCGGTGAGTAGCCGAAGACGTGCTCCTCGGCGGAACCCTGGCCATCCACCCGCTGCAGGATCCACGCGAGCACGCGCATGTTCTCGCCGAATCCAGGCCAGACGAAGCGGCCGTCCGGGCCGGTTCGGAACCAGTTCACGCAGAAGATCGGCGGCAGCTTCGCGCCAGCCGCCTTCAGGCGATCACCGAGGCTCAGCCAGTGGGCGAAATAATCGCCCATGTTGTAGCCGCAGAAGGGCAGCATCGCGAACGGATCGCGGCGCACCACCCCTTGCTTGCCGGCCGCGGCGGCGGTGGTCTCGGAGCCCATGGTCGCAGCCATGTAGACGCCCTCGACCCAGTCCCGGGCCTGGGTCACCAGGGGGACGGTCGTGGAGCGCCGGCCGCCTACGATGATCGCGTCGAGCGCCACCCCGGCCGGGTCGTCCCATTGCGGGTCCAGCACCGGGTTGTTGGTGGCGGCGACGGTGAAGCGCGCATTCGGATGCGCCGCCTTGCGTCCGGCCTTGCCGTCCTGCGGCGTCCAGTCCTGGCCGCGCCAGTCCATCAGGTGAGCCGGCGGCTCGCCCATGCCTTCCCACCAGACGTCGCCGTCGTCGGTCAGCGCGACGTTGGTGAAGATCACGCCAGACTCGAGCGAAGCCATGCAGTTGGGGTTGCTCTTGTGGCTGGTGCCGGGTGCGACGCCGAAGTAGCCGGCCTCGGGGTTGATCGCGTACAGCCTGCCGTCCTTTCCCGGCTTGATCCAGGCGATGTCGTCGCCGATGGTGGTGACCTGCCAGCCCTCCATGCCCTTGGGCGGAATCAGCATCGCGAAGTTCGTCTTGCCGCAGGCGGAGGGAAAGGCCGCCGCGACGTGGTACTTGCGACCCTCCGGCGATGTGACTCCCAGGACCAGCATGTGCTCGGCAAGCCATCCCGTGCCGTCGTCCTCGGCCGCCTGCCTGCCCATGTTGGAAGCGATCCGGAGCGCGAAGCACTTCTTGCCGAGCAGCGCGTTGCCGCCGTAGCCCGAGCCGTAGGACCAGATCTCCCGCGTCTCGGGGAAGTGGACGATGTACTTGGTCGGGTTGCACGGCCAAGGCACGTCGGCTTGTCCCGGTTCCAGCGGGGCCCCGACCGAATGGACGCAGGGAACGAAGTCGCCATCCTCGCCGAGCGCCTCCCAGACCCGGGCACCCATGCGGGTCATCAGCCTCATGTTGGCGACGACGTAGGGCGAATCGCTCAGCTCGATGCCGATCTGCGCGATGGGGCTGCCCAGCGGCCCCATGGAGAACGGGATCACGTAGAGCGTCCTGCCGCGCATGCACCCCTCGAAGAGGCCGCCGAGGGTGCGCCTCATCTCTTCCGGGGCGATCCAGTTGTTGGTCGGCCCGGCGTCGGCCTCCTGCCGAGAGCAGATGAAGGTTCGATCCTCCACCCGCGCCACGTCCCCGGGATCCGACCAGGCGAGGTAGGAGTCCGGCCGCAGCGACGGATTGAGCCGCTTCATCGTACCCGCCGCGACCATCTGCTCGCACAGCCGGTCGTACTCGTCCTTGGATCCGTCGGCCCAGACGATTCGGTCCGGGCGGGTCAGCGCCGCGATCTCCGAGACCCACTCCAGAGCCTTGCGGTGCCTGACCTGCGGCGGAGCGTCGAGTTCCCCGGTCGTCGGGGCCTTCCTTGATTGCATGCAGTTCCTCCGTTCGGGTCCCCGGAGCCCACGAGGCCGGGCCGTGGCAAGCGAACCGGGGCCAACGGCGGGCTGCGACCGGCATCGCGACAGGACGAGTGGCAAAGGTGCCACGTCGACGCCGGGGACTCCGCGACATATGTCAAGCCGATCCGCAATTGTGCCTCGGCGGCCGGTCGATCGCCCCTTTCGAAGGGTCTTTCCACATCCTAAGAGAGAGGCGGACCTCCAGACCGTTGGGAGATGCGCCGGTCGGACCGGTTCGCTAACATGCCCGGCTTTTCGACGGAAGCAGCCATGAGCCACTCGCTCGCCGTATCCGCGCACGGACTGCGCAAGCGCTTCGGCGACCTGCTCGCCGTGGACGGCATCGACCTGGCCGTCCCCCGCGGGATGATCTTCGCCATCCTGGGGCCCAACGGCGCGGGAAAGACGACGCTGATGCGGATGCTCGCCACGCTGACGCGCCCGGATGCCGGCAGCGCCACCATCATGGGCCACGACCTGGTGGAGGAGCCGGCTGCGGTCCGTGCGGCCATCGCCATGACGGGACAGTTCGCGTCGCTCGACGAGGACCTCACGGGCAGCGAGAACCTGCTGATGCTGGCCCGCCTCTGGGGCTTCCGGGGAAAGGCGGCGCGCCAGCGTGCCTGCACACTGCTCGAGGCGTTCGACCTCGCATCCGCAGGCTCCAAGCAAGTAAAGACTTACTCCGGTGGAATGCGCCGGCGACTGGACATCGCCGCGTCGCTGATCGTCACCCCTGGGGTGCTCTTCCTGGACGAGCCGACCACGGGACTGGATCCGAATGCGCGGCAGGGCGTCTGGCGGCTGATCCGCTCGCTCGCCGATTCGGGTGTCACCATCCTGCTCACCACCCAGTACCTGGAGGAAGCCGACCAACTCGCGGAGCGGATCGCCGTGATCGACCACGGCCGCAAGATCGCCGAGGGGACCAGCCGGGACCTGAAGGCGGCGACCGGTTCGGGCTTCCTGCATGTCGCGTTGGCCGATCCGGGCCGCCTGGAGACGGCGGTGGCTCTCCTGGAGGCGGGCACCGGTGAGAGGGTGCAGCGCAGCGCCGAAGGCGTCCGCCTCTCCGTCAGGGTCGGCTCGGCTTCGGCGGGGCAGGCGGCCATCGCCACGCTGATCGCCGAGGGGATCGAGCCGGCCGATTTCTCCCTCGGGCAGCCCAGCCTCGAGGAAGTCTTCTTCGCGCTGACCGCTGGTCCCGGCACCGCCGCCCAAGCCCCGCCTGCGGCACCGGCCGCGCGAACCCGATTCACTGTCCGGAGCGAATAAGGTGAGCGCTTACTCTCGCAATATTCCCGTAGAGACGGACCGTCCGCCAACGCCGTCTGCGGCATCCAACGCGCTCGTCTTCGGATGGCGCGCCGTGCTGAAGTTCAAGCACGTGCCGGAGCAGCTCTTCGACCTGGTGATGACACCGATCATGTTCACGCTGCTGTTCACCTTCGTGTTCGGTGGCGCGCTGTCCGGCTCGCCCCGGGAGTACCTGCAATACTTCCTCCCCGGCATCCTGGTGCAGACCGTGGTGTTCAACTCGGTCTACTCGGGCATGGGGCTCTCCACCGACCTGGGCCGCGGGCTCTTCGATCGTTTCCGCTCGCTGCCGATCTGGTCGCTGGCGCCGTTCGCGGGCCTGATGGTGGGCGACGTGCTGCGCCACCTGATCGCCGCATCGATCATCCTCGCCATCGGCCTGATGCTGGGCTACCGTCCGCCGGCCGGCGTGCCGGGCGTGGTCGCGGCCTTCGCGCTGCTGGTCGCGGTCGGCTTCGGCACCGGGTGGATCTTCATCGTCCTGGGCCTGATGATCCGTACGCCGACCACCGTGATGACGGTCGGGTTCACCTTCATCTTCCCGCTGGTCTTCGCCTCGAACATCATGGTGGACCCGGCCACGATGCCGGACTGGTTGCAGACGTTCGTGGACGTCAACCCGGTCTCGCTGATGACCACGGCGATGCGTGGCCTGATGGCCGGCGAAGCCACCGCGGCGCAGGTGGGCTGGGCCCTGGCGGCTCCGGCGGCGCTCACCGCGTGCCTCGCGCCGGTTACCCTGTGGCTCTATCGGCGCCAGTGATAATAGGGGGCATGGACAAGCCCCCGTACCCGCGTGCCGCCGATCTCATCGATGCCGGCCGCCGCATCAGCCGCCCCGTTCGCATCGTCAATCCGCCGGTTGCCCGCGCCTCGAGCGTATTGTTCGATTCCGTGGCCGAGGCCTTCGCCGAAGCGGGGCCGGCGACGGCCGGCGAATTGCATCGCGCCACCTACGCCACCTCCGGCACCGAGACGACCTTCGCGCTGATGGACGCGATCGCGACCCTCGAGGGTCGGCCGCATGCCTGCCGGGCGGCGCTGATGCCGTCCGGGCTCGCGGCGATCAGCACCGCCTTGCTCGCGTTCACCCGCCCGGGTGACCACGTCCTGATGAGCGATTCGGTCTACGGGCCGGCGCGGGTGTTCGCGACGACGATGCTGGCCCGCTTCGGCGTGCGCACCACCTTCTTCGATCCGTGCCTGCCGGTCGAGGGCTCCGAGGGCCTCGCCGGTTGCCTGGAGGACGCGACCCGGGTGATCTACCTGGAGAGCCCGGGCAGCTACACCTTCGAGGTCCAGGACGTCCCGGCGATCTGCGCGCTGGCCCGCGACCGGGGCATCCTGACGATGCTGGACAACACCTATGCATCGCCGGTGCTCGCCCGTCCCTTCGATTGGGGGGTCGACCTGTCCGTGGTCGCACTGACCAAGTACTGGGCCGGCCACTCCGACGTGCTGATGGGCGCGGTCGTGGTGCGCGAGGAGCACTGGGCCACCTTGTGGCAGGCGGTGCGGCAACTGGGCATGTGCGTGGGCGGCGACGACGCCTGGCTGGTCCTGCGCGGCATGCGAACGCTGGACGCCCGCATGCGGCGACACCAGGAGACCGGCCTCGCCGTGGCGCGCTGGCTCGAAGGCCGCCCCGAGGTGCGCCGCGTGCTCCACCCCGGGCTGCCTTCGCATCCGGGGCACGAGCTGTTCAAGCGTGACTTCCTCGGATCCTGCGGCCTGATGTCCTTCGAGCTCGCGCCGGTGTCCGACGTGCAGGTCGCGGCGCTCTGCAACGGCCGCCGCCATTTCGCGATCGGCTACTCCTGGGGGGGCTTCGAGAGCCTGATCATGCCGGCGCGGCTCGGTTCCGTGCGCACGGTACGGCCGTGGCAGGGCGGTCCGCTCGTGCGGCTGCACTGCGGGCTGGAAGACGCGGACGCGCTGATCGCGGACCTGGAGGAAGGGTTGGCGGCGCTGGCCGCGGCCCGCGGCTGACCCGGCGCCGGCTGCGACAAACCACCCGCCACGACGACCGGCGACGAAACCACCGGATCGACCCGCTGCAACCGGACACGTGCAAGGTGCGCCCGATCAGACAGTGCCAAGTAGTTCCGCACGCCTGTCGGCAGGCTTGGCGATAATTCCGATGTTGCGGCGCGCAAGTCCCGTGCGCGCCGCCTACCACCACGGGGTTCGTTTCCACGATGACCAGCAGCAACCTGACACCGATCGAACGCCTGATCAGCGACGATCTGGACGACCTGATCCGCAAGGCCCGGCCACAGTACGAGGAGCTGGCCGGCAAGCGGCTCTGGCTGACCGGCGGGGCCGGCTTCCTGGGCTATTACCTGGTGCTCTCGATCGGCCACTGGAACCGGTCGGCCGTCCCCGAGCGGCGCATCCGCCTGACGGTCCTGGACAACTACATCCGCGGCGTGCCCGACTGGCTGGAGGGCATGAAGAGCGACGAGATCCGCCTGGTGCGCCATGACGTCACCGATCCGTTGCCGAAAGACCTGGGCGATGCCGAGTACCTGATCCACGCGGCCTCGATCGCCTCGCCGATGTACTACCGCAAGTACCCGCTCGAGACCATCGACGCGAACGTGAACGGCCTGCGCCACATGCTGGACTACGCCGCCGGCCGCAACAGGGCGACGCCCGGCGCGTTCAAGGGCATGCTGTTCTTCTCCACCAGCGAGATCTACGGCGATCCGACGCCCGACGCCATCCCGACGCCGGAAACCTACCGCGGCCTGGTCTCCTGCACCGGCCCGCGCGCCTGCTACGACGAATCCAAGCGATTGGGCGAGACCATCTGCGTGATCTACGCGCAGACCCGCGACGTGCCGGTCTCGATCGCGCGTCCGTTCAACAACTACGGGCCCGGGCTCAAGATCACCGACGGCCGGGTGCTGCCGGACTTCGCGCGCGACGCGCTCGCCGGTCGCGACATCGTGATGCTCTCGGACGGCTCGCCCACCCGGACCTTCTGCTACATCACCGACGCGCTCTCCGGCTATCTCAAGGTGCTGGTCAACGGGCGCCGCGGCGAGTCCTACAACATCGGCATCGAGAAGCCCGAGATCTCCATGCGCGAGCTCGCCCAGCGCGTGCAGAAGGCCGCCGGCGAGCTCTGGGGCTACCAGGGCAAGGTGGTGCACAAGCCGTCGGACGAGAAGGTCTATCTCACCGACAACCCGAACCGTCGCTGCCCGGTGATCGAGAAGGCGCGCACGGAGCTCGGCTATGCGCCGGAGGTGGATGCCGACACCGGCATCCGGCGCACGCTCAACTGGTACTGGTTCAATCGCCAAGGGGAACTCGCCTGATGAAGATCTGTGTCGTCGGCACCGGCTACGTCGGCCTGGTGTCGGGAACCTGCCTCGCCGAAGTCGGCCACGAGGTCGCGTGCGTGGACCTGGACGCGGACAAGGTGGCGCGCATCAATCGCGGCGAGCCGCCGATCCACGAGGAAGGGCTGGAGGCGCTGCTGAGGAAGAACGCAGGGACGAGGCTCACCGCGACCACCTCGCTCGCCGACGCGATGCAGGGCGCGGAGGTGGCGCTGATCTGCGTGGGGACGCCCTTCGACGGCAAGACGATCGACCTCGGCTACGTCCGCCAGGTGGCGCGCGACATCGGCACGGTGCTGAAGACGCAGCCTGGCTATTGCGTGGTGACGGTGAAGAGCACGGTGGTCCCGGGCACCACGGACACGGTGGTGCGCGAGGAGTTGGAGAACGCGTCCGGCAAGCAGGCCGGCCGCGACTTCGGCCTCGGCATGAACCCGGAGTTCCTCGCCGAGGGCGTGGCGGTGAAGGACTTCATGCAGCCGGACCGGATCGTGGTGGGCGGCATCGACGATCGCAGCACCGAGGTGCTCGCGCGGATGTACGCGATGTTCGAAGGCACGCCGATCGTCCGCACCACGCCGCGCACCGCGGAGATGATCAAGTACACGTCGAACGCGTTCATGGCGACGATGATCTCGTTCTCCAACGAGATCGCGCGCATCTGCGACGGCATCGGCGATCTCGACGCGGCGGAGGTTTTCAAGGGGCTGCACCTGATGAAGCACCTGACGCGGCGCGAGCCCGACGGCCAGCTGAAGACGGCTTCCGCGTCAGCCTTCCTGTGGGCCGGCTGCGGCTTCGGCGGCAGCTGCTTCCCCAAGGACGTCAAGGCCATCGCCGCGCATGCGGACCATCGCGGCGTCGCGACGCCACTGCTCGACGCGGTGCTGGAGACCAATCGCACGCAGCCGTCGCGCATGATGGCGCTGCTCGAGGCGCAGGTCGGCGATCCGCGCGGCCGCCGCGTGACAGTGCTCGGGCTCGCGTTCAAGCCGGGCACCGACGACGTGCGCGAATCGCCGGCGCTGCCGATCGTGGCGGACCTGGTGCGCGCGGGCGCGCAGGTGGCGGTACACGACCCGATCGCGCTGGACACCGGCCGCAAGGGGCTGGCCGACCACGGCGTGGACGTGTCCGGCCTGCGCTTCGAGGCGAGCCTCGCGGCCGCGATCGAGGGTGCCGACGCCGTCATGCTGGTCACCAGCTGGCCGGAGTACCGCGAGGTTCCGGCCCTGATGACGCGCTTGGACTCGAGCGCGCCGTTGATCGACGGCAGGCGGCTGATCGAGCGCGCCGCCGTGCCACGCTACAGCGGCATCGGGCTGTCGCTGTCCGGCGCCGCGGCTTCCGCCCAGGGTTAGGCACGGGCCGGCTTCGGCACGGGCGGCTTCGGCACGCACCGGCCGCTGCATGAGCCGGCCGAGCGGCCGGTGCCCCGACGCCTCGGGGCGCCGGCGCCCGTCGGGAAATCGGGGGAAACCCGCGTGGGCCCCCGTCCTGCTTGTCCCCGGCGGAGAACCGCCCGTAGACTTGCCGGGTCACTGAATCCAAGGAATCGAACATGAGAACGACTACCGGGAGGCGTATCGCCCTGGGTCTCGCGACGGCCGTGGGCCTGGCCGCCGGCGCGCTGGCGCCGCAGGCGGCATCGGCCGGACCGATCCTCGACAACATCAAGTCGCGCGGCGCCATCCGCTGCGCGGTCAACACCGGCCTGCAGGGCTTCTCGGCGCCGGACAGCAAGGGCAACTGGACCGGCATCGACGCCGAGTACTGCAAGGCGCTGGCCGCGGCCATCCTCGGCGACGCGAGCAAGGTGGAGTTCGTCCCGAGCAACACGCAGAACCGGTTCACGCTGCTGCAGTCGGGTGAGGTCGACATCCTGTCGCGCAACACCACCTGGACTTCCAGCCGCGACGCGACGCTCGGCGGTGTCTTCGTCGGCACGATCTTCTACGACGGCCAGGGCTTCATGGTCCGCAAGGACCTGAACCTGAAGAGCGCGAAGGAGCTCGATGGCGCCACGGTCTGCGTGCAGCCGGGCACCACCACCGAGCAGAACCTGTCGGATTACTTCCGCGCCAACAACATGAAGTTCAAGCCGGTGGTGATCAATGACCTCGCCGGCGTCCAGCAGGCGTTCTTCGGCGGCCGCTGCGACGTCTTCACCACCGACATCTCGGGCCTCGCGTCCACCCGCCAGAAGGCGGACAAGCCGGACGACTACATGATCCTGCCGGAGGCGATCTCCAAGGAGCCGCTCGGTCCGATGATCCGGCGCGGGGACTGGGAGTACTTCACCATCGCGAAGTGGGTGCTGTTCGGGTTGATCGAGGCCGAGGAGCTGGGCGTGACTGCTGCCAACGTCGACAAGATGAAGGCGGAGTCCAAGGATCCGAAGATCCAGCGCATCGTGGGGACCAGCGGTGATGTCGGCAAGAGCCTCGGTCTCGACAACGACTGGCTGGTGCGCGCGCTCAAGGCGGTGGGCAACTACGGCGAGCTCTATTCGCGCAACATCGGGCCGCTGGAGATTCCGCGCGGCGTGAACGAGCAATGGAGCAAGGGCGGCGCGCTGTACGCACCGCCGATCCGCTGAGCGGCCATCCGACGGCGTCCGCGTTCGCAGCGATACGGCTGACGGCATGACGGACGCCGCCGCGAACGCAGCAGCAGAGCGTCGCCGATCGGGTGGCGGCGCGCTCCTCTCCAGCGAGAAGTTCCGCGGCATCTTCTGGCAGGCGCTGCTGCTTGCCGTGGTGATCGGCGTGGGTTGGTACCTGTTCAACAACACGCAGGCCAACCTCGCACGCAGCAATATCCAGGTCGGCTTCGACTTCCTCGGC
>JAEWGX010000054.1 GCA_023388075.1 Pseudomonadota bacterium | reverse complement strand
GCCCCGGGCGGGGCCGCGAGCACGACGCGGTCGGCGAGCCGCTCGAGCCGGCGGCGGGGCGAGCCGGCCGCGAGCGGCACCGCGCCGGAAAGGCGCACGCGCGCGAGCGTCTCGGCAGAGCGCGCGACGCCATACACCTTCCAGTCCTTGCACAGGAGGCGCGCAAGGCGCTGGCCGACGTCACCGCAACCGACCACGAGCAACCGCACGCGACGGAAGCGTCGGGGCAGTGGGGGATAATTGGGGGGTTGCAAACCGACCGGGCTATCGCCTTTCGTTCACCGGCATGACCTTCACCGTCTCGATCACGCCCAGCGGCAAGACCGTCGAAGTCGACGGCGACACGCACATTCTAGAGGCGGCCCTCGCCCAGGGGGTGGTGCTGCCCTACGGCTGCAAGAACGGGGCGTGCGGATCCTGCAAGGCGCGGATCGTCGAAGGCACCATTGTCCAGGACTCGCACCAGGGCAGCGCGCTCACCGCGGAGGAGGAGCGCAGGGGCTATGCGCTGCTCTGCCGGGCGCGGGCGGCCTCGGACCTCACCATCCAGGCGCGGGTGGTGGCGGCGGTGGGCGAGATCCCGATCCGCAAGCTGCCGTGCCGGATCGCCGCGCTCGAGAGGATGGCGCCCGACGTCATCGTCATGAAGCTGCAGTTGCCGGCCAACGAGCGGCTGCAGTACCTGGCCGGCCAGTACGTGGACCTGATCCTTCGAGACGGCACCCGCCGCAGCTATTCGATGGCCACCGCGCCGGGCACGGCCGACGGGATCGAGCTGCACGTGCGCCACCTGCCCGGCGGCAAGTTCACGGATACGCTCTTCGGCACGGTCGCGCCGGAGATCAAGGTGCGGGACATCCTGCGCCTCGAGGGACCGCTGGGCACCTTCTTCCTGCGCGAGGACAGCGACAAACCGATCCTGATGGTGGCAAGCGGCACCGGCTTCGCGCCGATCAAGGCGATGATGGAGCGCATCGGGGCCCGGATGGAAGCAGGTGGCTTCGATCGTCCGGTGACGCTCTACTGGGGCGGCCGTCGGCCACGTGATCTCTACCACGACGCGATGTGCCGGGAGTGGGAGGCGACGATTCCCGGCTTCACGTACGTCCCGGTGGTTTCCGACGCTTTGCCGGATGACACCTGGTCGGGCAGGACCGGCTTCGTGCACCTCGCCGCCATGGCGGACCTGCCCGACATGAGCGGTCTGCAGGTCTATGCCTGCGGCACGCCGGCCATGGTGGATGCCAGCCGCCGCGATTTCATCGCCGAGCGCGGCCTGCCCGCGGACGAGTTCTACGCCGACGCCTTCACCACGGCGGCGGACATCGCGGCCGAGCCGGGAGACGCGTAGCCCGCCGCATGGCGTCGGCGGGGCAGGCTCAGGGCGCGCCTTCCTCGCCGAGATAGGCAGCCCGCACCCGCGGGTCGTCGAGCATGGTGCCTGCCTTGTCCGTCATGGTGACGAGCCCCGATTCCATCACGTAGCCGCGATCGGCCGCCTCCAGCGCGAGCCGCGCGTTCTGCTCGACCAGCAGCATGGTGACGCCCTGGGCGGCGACGTCGCGGATGACCTCGAAGATCTTCTCCACCATGATGGGGGAGAGTCCCATGCTGGGCTCGTCCAGCAGGAGCAGGCGCGGCCGGCACATCAGCGCCCGCGCCATCGCGAGCATCTGCTGCTCGCCGCCCGAGAGCGTGCCGGCGAGCTGGCTGGCACGCTCCTTGAGGCGCGGGAAGATCGCGAACATCTTCTCGATGTCCAGCGCCACCTCGTTGTCGCTGCGCGTATAGGCCCCCATCTGCATGTTCTCGACGATGCTCATGCGCGCGAAGACGCCGCGGCCCTCCGGCACCATGGCGAGGCCCCGGGTCACGAGCTGATAGGACGCCTTGCCGCGGATAGGCTCGCCGAGGAACCGGATGGTGCCGGCATTGGCCGGGAGCACCGCGGTGATCGCCTTCAGCGTGGTGGTCTTGCCGGCCCCGTTCGCCCCGATGAGCGCCACGAGCTCGCCCTGGCGGACCTCGAGGTCGATGCCCTTGACGGCCTTGATGCCGCCGTAGGCGACCTCCAGGCCCTGCACCTCCAGCATGGCGGCGCGCGCGTTCGGCTCAGCCATGGCTGCCGCCTCCGAGGTAGGCCTCGATGACGGCCGGATTCTTCTGCACCTCGGCAGGCAGCCCCTCGGCGATCTGCCGGCCGTAGTCGAGCACGGTCACCCGGTCGCAGAGGCCCATCACCAGCTTCACGTCGTGCTCGATCAGCAGGATGGTCTTGCCGTCCTTGCGGATCGCCGAGAGCAGGCCGCGCAGCGCGATCTTCTCGGTCGCGTTCATGCCGGCCGCGGGCTCGTCGAGCGCGAGCAGCTTGGGGTCGGTGGCGAGCGCCCGCGCGATCTCGAGCCGGCGCTGGTCGCCGTAGGAGAGGGTGCGGGCCTGGTAGTCGGCGAACTGACGGATCCCGACATACTCGAGCAGGTCGAGCGAGCGGCTGCGGATGGCGGCCTCCTCGCGGCGCTCGCTCGCGAGCTTCAGCACCGCGCCGATGACGCCGGAGCGCGTGCGCACGTGCCGCCCCACCATCACGTTCTCCAGCGCGGTCATTTCCGGGAAGAGGCGGATGTTCTGGAAGGTCCGTGCGATGCCGGCCTCCGCCACCTTGTGGACCGCCGTCGGCTCGTAGGGCTTGCCTTCCAGCAGGAACGTGCCCGCGTCGGGCGCGTACAGGCCGGTGATGACGTTGAAGAAGGTGGTCTTGCCGGCGCCGTTGGGGCCGATCAACCCGTAGATCTGGCCGCGCCGGATCTGGATGCCGACCTCCGCGAGGGCCTGCAGGCCGCCGAAGCGCTTGCTGACGCCGGCCACCGACAGGATCACGTCGGCCCCGGGCGCCGGTGCGTCTGTTCCGGATTCCTGCGCGATCCCCTCGACGCCGCGCTGCCGGGTGGAGGCGCTCACGTCGCCGTGCCCTGGGCCACCGGCACCGGCGCGGCCTCTTGCTCCTTGGCAGTCTCCGGCCGGATGCCGTGCCGCGGCACCGGCCACAGGCCGTTGGGCCGGTAGAGCATGATCAGCACCATGGCCGATCCGAAGAGCAGCATGCGCAGCGCCTCGGGCGCCACGAACTCGTGGCCGAACAGGAACTCCTGCGCGGGCTTGGCCCAGACCCGCAGGGCCTCGGGAATCGCATAGAGCAGGATGGCGCCGAGAATCACCCCCGGGATGTGCCCCATGCCGCCCAGCACCACCATCGCGACGATGACGATGGACTCCATCAGGATGAAGCTCTCCGGCGAGATGAATCCCTGGTAGGCGGCGAACATGGCCCCGGAGACGCCCCCGAAAGACGCGCCCATGGCGAAGGCGAGCAGCTTGATGTTGCGGGTGTTGATGCCCATCGCCTTGGCCGCGACCTCGTCCTCGCGGATGGCCATCCAGGCGCGGCCGATGCGCGAGTCTTCCAGCCGCACGCTCACGATGATGATGATGATGGTGAGCACCAGGAAGAGGTAGTAGTACAGCATCACCGACTGGAACTCGTAGCCGAAGACCTCCAGCGGACGGGAGAGCGGCACCCCGAAGATGCGGACCGGCTCGATCGAGCCGATGCCCTGCGGACCGTTGGTGAGGTTGACCGGCGCGTTCAGGTTGTTGAGGAAGATGCGCACGATCTCCCCGAAGCCGAGCGTCACGATCGCGAGGTAGTCTCCTCGCAGCTTCAGCACCGGGGCGCCGAGCAGGACGCCGAAGAAGGCGCCCACCCCGGCCGCGACCGGCAGCACCACCCAGATGGACACGTGCAGTCCGTCCGGGAACCATGCCATGATGGTCTCGAAGTTGTCCGCGAGGTGCGGCGAGGCGAGCAAAGCGTAGGTGTACGCGCCCACGGCGTAGAACGCCACGTAGCCCAGGTCCAGCAGGCCGGCGAAGCCGACCACGATGTTGAGGCCGAGCGCCAGCATGACATAGAGCAGCGCCACGCCCATCACCCGCACCCAGAAGTTGCCGAAGTACCCGGCGATGATCGGGAGGAAGAAGAGCGCGAGGGCGATCGCGGCGATCGCGATCATGGTGGCGGTCCGATTGCCGGCGAGGGACGGGAAGAGACGGATCATGTGGCGCCCCTGTCCGGATCAGGCCCGATCCGCGACGCGCTCGCCCATGATGCCCGAAGGCCGGAAGAGCAGGACGATGATCAGCACGGCAAAGGCGAAGATGTCCTGGTAGTGGCTGCCGAGGAAGCCGCCGGTGAGGTCGCCGATGTAACCGGCGCCGAGCGCCTCGATCACGCCGAGCAGCAGCCCGCCCACCATCGCACCGGTGATGTTGCCGATGCCCCCGAGCACCGCTGCGGTGAACGCCTTGAGGCCGGGAATGAAGCCCATCGAGAAGTGGGTGATGTTGTAGTTCAGGGCCACCAGGAGTCCTGCGACCGCCGCGAGCGCCGCGCCGATCGCGAACGTGGCCGCGATGACGAAGTTGGCGTTGACGCCCATGAGTCCGGCGATCCGCGGATTCTCGGCGGTGGCGCGCATGGCCCGGCCCAGCTTCGTCTTGTTCACGAGCAGCACCAGCCCGGCCATCATCGTGGCCGCGACGCCGAGGATCAGAAGCTGCTTCGGCCCCAGGATGGCGCCGCCGATGCGGACGGGATCGGTGGGCAGCAGATCGGGGAACACCCGCGGGCTGGGCGACCAGATGATCATGGCGAGCGTCTGGAGCACGATCGACAGCCCGATCGCGGTGATGAGCGGCGAGAGCCGCGGCGCATTGCGCAGCGGCCGGTACGCAAGTCGTTCCATCAGCAGCGAGACGATGACGCAGACCGGCACCGCGGCGGCCAGCGCGATCAGGAGCTGCAGCCAGCCGGGCAGGGTGGATCCGGCGAAGCCATAGGTGACCACCGTCACGCCGACCATGGCGCCGATCATCAGCACCTCGCCGTGGGCGAAGTTGATGAGCTGCAGGATGCCGTACACCATGGTGTAGCCGAGGGCCACCAGCGCATAGACGCTGCCCAGTACCAGCCCGTTCAGGACCTGCTGCAACAGAATATCCCAGTTCATCCGAGGTCCTCACGAGGAAACGCCGGGCCGCCCCAAGCTTCCCTGACCCCCGCGGGGGTCAGGCCGGGCACGGGCCGGACCTGGGGAGGCTTGAAGTCGCACCGGATGGTTCGCCGCCAGGCCTGGCGATCGCGCGAGCCGGTAGCGTGGTGCGCAAACATGGCAGGCGGCCCGATTCTAATGTCCGGCGCGCCAAAAAAAACCCCGGAACATCATTCCGGGGTAAACCAGCCAGGGAGGAAACACTCGGGACGGCCGGGCCAGCGGTGCTGGCCGGGAGGTTGCCGTCCTGACGCAAGCGATGTCGCGTCCTTGCCACGCAATGTAGCGGACCTGTGAGCGGCGGGTGAGGGCAGGGCGACCGCTGGAAGCGCGAGCCGGACGAGCGGCGCGACCGCCGCTCGGCGTCCCCATCGGGGTTACTTCTGGATCAGGATCCAGTTGACGAGGCGGGTGGCTTCCTCGTCGGAAACCTGCGGATTGGCCGGCATGGGAATCTGGCCCCACACCCCGACGCCGCCTTCGCGCACCTTCCTGGCGAGCTTGGCGACAGCGTTGCGATCGCCAGCGTACTTCGCGGCCACGTCCTTGTACGACGGCCCGATCAGCTTCTTGTCGAGGGCATGGCAGGCCATGCAGTTCTTGGCCCGCGCGAGTTGTGCATCCGCGAATGCCGGGCCTGCGACGGCGAGGCCGGCCAGGACCATGCCGGCGGCCACGCATGCGCGCAGGGACCACGCGTCCGGACGCTGGCGGGCTGTTCCTGCGGCATGTTCGCTCACTGTACGGGGCTCCCTGGGGCGATGCGAGGCGATTGATTGTAACGGCCGTGACCGTCGGGGAGTTTACCGACGCCGCCCGACCGATCGCGCTGGCCGCCGGGCCCGCCCGCTCGCTAGAGTGCGACCGTACCTGGCAAAGGAGAGATCATGTACCTGGTCTGGATCGGCACCGCGCTCGTCGTGCTGAAGTGGCTCGAGGTGGAGCCCGTCGGCAGCCTGTCCTGGTGGTGGGTGCTCGCGCCGCTCGCGGTGGCTTTCGCCTGGTTCGAGGGGCTCGAGAAGCTCTTCGGCCGCGATCGCCGCCAGGTGGAGATGGCCGACTTCGAGAAGCAGGCCCGCGAACGCGTGGCCCACGCCTTCAAGGCGCCCGGTCGCCGCTGAGCGACGCGCCCGCCTGCAGCGCGGGCGCCAGGCCGTCACGGGCGCTCAGCGCGCCGCGTCGTCGGCATCGAGCACCGCGCCCTGGCTCGCGCTGCTGGAGAGCCGGTAGAACTTGCTGAGCACGCCTCGCGCATAGCGCGGGGCAGGCGGCTGCCAGGCCGCCTTGCGTCGCGCGAGCGTCGCGTCGTCGACATGAAGCTGCAGGGTCAGCTCGCGTGCGTCGATGGTGATGGTGTCTCCTTCCTCGATCAGGGCGATCGGTCCGCCCACCGCCGCCTCCGGTGCGACGTGCCCGACCACCATGCCCCACGTTCCCCCGGAGAAGCGCCCGTCGGTGATGAGGCCGACGGATTCGCCCAGCCCCGCGCCGATCAGCGCCGAGGTTGGCGCCAGCATCTCCGGCATGCCGGGAGCGCCCTTGGGGCCGAGGTAGCGCAGCACCATGACGTCGCCCGGCTGGATGCGGTCCTCCAGGATCGCCTGCAACGCTGCCTGCTCGTCGTCGAAGACCCGAGCGGGTCCCGTGATCGCCGGGTTCTTGAGCCCGGTGATCTTGGCGACGCAGCCCTCGGGGGAGAGGTTGCCCTTCAGGATCGCGAGGTGGCCTTCACGGTAGAGCGGCTTGTCGATCGGGCGGATCACGGACTGGTCGGCGCGCGGTGTCGAGGGCACCTCGGCGAGCTCCTCGGCAATCGTGCGGCCGGTGATGGTGATGCAGTCGCCGTGCAGCAGGCCGGCATCGAGCAGGATCTTCAGCACCTGCGGGATGCCGCCCGCGCGATGCAGGTCCGTGGCGAGATAGGTGCCCGAGGGCTTCAGGTCGCAGATGACGGGCACTCGCTTGCGCATGCGCTCGAAGTCGTCGATGGTCCACTCCACGCCCGCGCTGTGCGCGATCGCGAGATAGTGCAGCACGGCGTTGGTCGATCCGCCCGTGGCCATGATCAGCGCCACCGCGTTCTCGATCGACTTGCGGGTGATGATGTCGCGCGGGCGCAGGTTCTTGCGCACCGCCTCGACCAGCACCCGGGCGGACTCTGCTGCCGAGTCGGTCTTCTCCTGGTCGGGGTTGGCCATGGTGGAGGAGCCCAGCAGGCTCATGCCAAGCGCCTCGAAAGAGGACGACATGGTGTTGGCTGTGTACATGCCGCCGCACGATCCGGTCCCCGGGATGGCGTTCTGCTCGATGCCCTCGAAGTCCGCGTCCGAGAGGCGACCGCGCGAGTACTCGCCGACCGCTTCGAACACCGACACGATGTTGAGGTCCTTGCCCTTCCAGTTGCCGGGCTTGATGGTGCCGCCGTAGACATAGATGGCCGGCACGTTGCAGCGGGCGATGCCCATCATGCCGCCCGGCATGTTCTTGTCGCACCCGCCGATCACCAGCACGCCGTCCATCCACTGGCCCTGGACCGACGTCTCCACGCAGTCCGCGATCACCTCGCGTGAGATCAGGGAATACTTCATGCCCTCGGTGCCCATCGACATGCCGTCGGAGATCGTCGGCGTCCCGAAGAGCTGGGGGTTGCCTCCGGCGGCGCGCACCGCCGCTTCCGCCGCGTCCGCGAGCTTCTGCAGGCCCGAGTTGCAGGGCGTGATGGTGCTGTGGCCGTTCGCGATGCCGATCATGGGGTTCGAGAAGTCGGACTTCTTGTAGCCCATGGCGTAGTACATGGAGCGGTTCGGCGCGCGCGCGGTGCCTTCGGTGATGTTCCTGCTTCGGCGATTGGCTGTCATGGCGATGTTCCGATGCGGCCGCTGGCACGATGCCCGCGCGGCCCAGGTTGCTAATATTACCTTCCGTCCGCACCCCCGCTCCGCATGCTCACCCACCCGCAGTTCGATCCCGTCGCGATCCAGCTCGGCCCCCTGGCGATCCGCTGGTATGGCCTCATGTACCTGGTCGCGTTCGCGGCATTCTATTTCCTGGGCCGTCGGCGGCTCGCGACCGCCGCTCCCGGTGGCCCGTTTGCGCGATGGAAGCCCTCGGATCTCGAGGACCTCCTGGTCTACGGTGTCGCCGGCGTCGTGCTGGGTGGTCGCCTCGGCTACGTGCTCTTCTACAAGCCGGCCTACTACCTGCAGCATCCACTGGAGGCGCTGGCGATCTGGGAAGGCGGCATGTCCTTCCACGGCGGCCTGGTCGGCGTGCTCGTCGCCTGCGCGATCTTCGCGCGGCGACGCGGCGTGCGCTTCCTCGATCTCATGGACTTCGTGGCGCCGCTGGTGCCGCTCGGGCTCGCGGCCGGACGAATGGGAAACTTCATCAACGGCGAGCTCTGGGGCCGCGTCTCGCACCTGCCGTGGGCGATGGTGTTCCCGCAGTCCGGGAGCGCCGAGCCACGGCATCCATCCCAGCTCTACCAGTTCCTCGGCGAGGGGTTGCTGCTCTTCGCGGTGCTGTGGTGGTTCTCCTCGCGGCCGCGGGCAACCGGCGTGGTCTCCGGGGCCTTCCTGGTCGGCTACGGCATCCTGCGCTTCCTCGCGGAGTTCGCCCGCGAGCCGGATGCCTTTCTCGGGACCGTGCTCGGGCCTTTCACCATGGGCCAGCTGCTGTGCGTCCCGATGGTGGTTGCCGGCGCGTGGCTGATGGCGCGGCGGGTCAGGCCTTCTTCAGTCGGCTGAGCACGATGCGCCAGTGCTCCGGCGCGACCGGCGTGATGCTCAGCCGATTGCCGCGCTTGAGCACCAGCATGTCGGCGAGCTCCGGGATTGCGCGCAACTCGGGCAGCGACAGCACCTGCACCTTGTAGAGCGCGCGGACGTCCACCAGGCTCCAGCGCGGCGATTCCCGCTTCGATGCCGGGTCGTGGTAGGGCGACTTCGGGTCGAACTGGGTCGGGTCGGGGTAGGGCGCGGACGCGACCTCGGCGACGCCGGCGATGCCGGGTACGGCGCAGCTGGAGTGGTAGAACAGCACGCCGTCGCCGATCTGCATCTCGTCGCGCATGAAGTTGCGCGCCTGGTAGTTGCGCACGCCCGTCCAGGGAACGATGGAACCTTTCTCTGCGAGGGCGTCCTCGATGGAGCACTCCTCGGGCTCCGACTTCATCAGCCAGTAGCGCATGGCGGCAGGGGACTCAAGGAAGATGCGGCGCGCGGTGCCGTGCCTGCAAGGAGAGCGCGGCCCGCCGGAAGCAGGTCGCGCGATGAATCAGGACCCCGCCTGTGCCGGTCGGCCAGCATCCTGAACCGACGAGTTCAGGGCGGTACGGAGAGCTGGCACATCAGGTTCGTCCGACCGGACGATCACAACAGTGCCAAGCGCGATTCCCCGTACCTTATGCATCGCATTGGTTCAAGGATTTTATGGCCGTAGCGAACACCGCAGGGCAGGAGGATTATACGCCTGCGCGGGGCATCGCGCGTTTCGTCAGAACAGGCTTTCCTGGCGGCGGATCTCGAGCTCGAGCTCCTCGTTCAGTTGCGCGATCCTGCCCGAGACCTCGGGCGTTACGGCGGACCCGCGATCCTGTCCGAGAAACTCGTAGGCAAGCTGCAGGGCGGCATTCACCGCGATCCGATCGAGCCCGGAGGCCTTGCCGGTGTCACGGATCTCGCGCATCTTCGCGTCGACCAGTCGAACCGCTTCCATCAGCCTGGGACGTTCCGCGGCCGGTACCTGGAGCTTGAACACGCGGTCCAGGATCTTGACTTCGATCTGCTCCAATGCGTGCCTCGGAGGCTCAGGCCTCGGTCTGCTGAGTGATGGGCAGCCTTGCGAGCGCGGACTCCACGCGGGCACGGGCGTCTGCCACGCGCTGCTCCAGGCCTTCGCGCGCGGCCACGGCATCGCCGAGCCGACCCTTCAGCGCGCGGTTCTCTTCGGCGAGCCGGCGCGATATCTCGACGAGCCGCGAGACGCGCTCACCAAGCGCCTGGAGTTCCTTTTCCATGTGGCCGGATGGTAGGGATTCGGGGTAGGGCGGTCAAGCCGAGCCGCGCTCCCTCGGGTACCCCGCCGGTACAATAGACGGTCGCATGCAGCCACCCCCGATCAGTCGCGCGAGCATCGCGCGACATCCGCTCCGCCGACTGGGCGAGGCGATCGCCGGCGTCGCCGTCGCGGCCCTGCTGGCCTTCGGCGCAGGGCCGTCGGTCTCGCAGCCGTCGCTACAGCCGTCGCTCGCGCAGCCGTCGCCGGTCGTCGCGCCGTCGTCCGGTGCTTCGATCCTCGCGCCCGGTCCGGCAGCGCCGGCCAAGCCCGGGCCAGCGCGGGTCGATGCAGTCGAGGCGGAGTTGGTCGCCGACGTGGCGCAGGCCGTCCCGGGCGAGCCGTTTCGCATCGGGCTTCGGCTGAAGCACGATCCGCAGTGGCACACCTACTGGCGCAATCCGGGCGACTCCGGCCTGCCGACGCGCTTCGAACCGGCGGGTCCGGCGCGTGCGCAGTTCGGCGAGATCACCTGGCCGGCGCCGAGCCGGTACGCGATCGGCGACCTCGCCAACTACGGCTACGAAGGCGAGATCGTCCTGTCACGCCCGGTGACGCTGCCCGCCGATTTCGAGTCCGGCAGCGCGCGCTTCGAGGTGCTGGCGCAATGGCTGGTCTGCCGCGACGTCTGCATCCCGGGCGAAGCGGCGCTCGCGCTGCAGGTGCGGGTCGGCAACGAGGCGCGCCCTGCGGCGGCGGCCACGGTGGGGCTCTTCGAGGCGAGCGCGTCGAGCGCGCCCGCGCCGGAGGCTGCGAGCACCGCGGGCTGGTGGCACGACGGCGAGCGCGCGCTGCTCGCGCTGCCCGACGGCCTCGACCCCCGGCGCGCGGAGTTCTTCCCGTACTTCGAGGGCGTCGTGGTGCCGGCGGCACCCCAGTCGCTGCATGCGGACGGAGCGGCGGATGCCGCGGGGGGCGAGCCTCGCGGCGCGGTGCTCGCGCTGCGCACCGCGGCGCCCCGAGGCGACACGGCGGCCGGGATGCCCACACCGGCGGGCGGCCTGCTCGTCGCGGAAGGCCGCTCCATCGAGCTGTCGCTCGTGCCGCTGGCCGATCCGCCCGTTACGGGTATGGTCGTGGCCGTCGCGGAGGTGACGCCGGCTGCCCCGGCGGCCACTTCGACCGGCCAAGGGGGGCTGCTCGGCCGGCTCGCCGCGCGGGCCGGCGCGGCCTTCCAGTCGGACAGTCCGGCGGCCGTATCGGGGGTCGCGACCGCGCCGGGTGTCGCCGCGGCGACTTCGTCGGCGCAGACGAGTGCGCGGAACGGGCCGGGCGGCGGCTTCCTGCTCGCGCTGGCTGGTGCGCTGCTCGGCGGCGCGATCCTCAACCTGATGCCCTGCGTCTTCCCCGTGATCGGGCTCAAGATCCTGTCATTCGCGCAGGCGGCCGGTGGCGACGCCCGGCGCGCCCGACGGCATGCCGCCAGCTTCTCCGCCGGCATCGTGCTCTCCTTCGTGGCGCTGGCGGGGGTGTTCCTCGCGCTGCGCGCGGCCGGAACGGTCGCCGGGTGGGGCTTCCAGATGCAGTCGCCGGTGTTCGTCGGCGCGATGGCGCTGCTCTTCGTGCTGATCGCGCTCAATCTCTTCGGCGTCTTCGAGACCGGCCTGTCGCTTACCCGGCTCGGCGGCCTGCAAGGGGGCGGCGGTTT
The DNA here is from genome assembly GCA_023388075.1 of Pseudomonadota bacterium. Classification (GTDB taxonomy): domain Bacteria; phylum Pseudomonadota; class Gammaproteobacteria; order Burkholderiales; family Burkholderiaceae_E; genus Lautropia. Next base: position 15,807 of record JAEWGX010000054.1, on the reverse strand, counting down.
CTCGGGCGCCGCGGCTTCCCAGGGCACGCTCGGCGGGAGCTTCCTCGCGGGGGTGCTGGCGGTCCTCGTGGCGACGCCCTGCACCGCGCCGTTCATGGGTGGTGCCGTCGGTTTCACGCTCGCCACCCCGGCCTGGCAGACGCTGGCCGTGTTCGTCGCGATCGGCATCGGCATGGCGCTTCCCTACCTGGTCCTGGGCTGGCTGCCCCGACTGCTCGCGTGGCTGCCGCGGCCTGGCCCCTGGCTCGGCGTCTTCCGGCAGCTGCTGGGCTTCCCGATGCTCGCCACCGCTGCCTGGCTCGCCTGGGTGCTCTCGCTGCAGGCCGGTGCCGACGGCCTGCTGCATCTGCTGATCGCGGCGGTGCTGCTCGGTTTCGCCGCCTGGTCCTACGGCTGCCTGCAGCGCGGCTCGTCAGGCCGTGGCCGGACCGTCGCCGCCGCGGGCATGCTGGCGGGCCTGCTCGCGCTGGCCGGCACCGCCTGGCAGCTCACGCGCATCGACGCGCTGGCCGACGCGCCAGTTGCGCTCGCGACGGCCGACAGCGCCTCGAGCCTGCCAGGCATCGGCGCCGGCTCGCGGATCGGACCGGCGGGCTCGCCCACGGGCTCGGCGCCGACGGCGGCGGAGCGAGTCGCGCGCGGGACCGAGGTGCAATGGGAGGCGTGGTCCTCGCAGCGTGTCGCGCAGGCGCTCGAGCAGGGTCGGCCGGTGCTGGTGGACTTCACGGCCGCCTGGTGCATCACCTGCCAGGCCAACAAGCGGCTGGTGCTCGACCGGGACGCCGTGCAGGCCGCGTTCGCGGCCCGGCAGGTCGTGCTCCTGCGTGCGGACTGGACGCGGCGGGATGCCGCGATCTCGGCGGAGCTCGCGCGCTTCGGCCGCAACGGCGTCCCGTTCTACCTCTACTACTCGTCGGCGCAGCAGCCGCCGCGGATCCTGCCGGAGCTGCTCACGGTGGACACGGTCCTCGCGGCCCTGGACAGCCCGCGCTGAAACCGGTCGGCGCTCGATGTCGTTTCATGCCCGGCGCGAGGGGCGGGCGCATCTGTTGGATCCGCAGCAACTTCGCCGCGCTTTCTAAGGTTTCACGTTAACTGCTTGCTATAGTGCGTGGCTCCTGGATAGCGGAGGGGCTCGCATGCCGGTCATTGCAATCGTCAACCCGAAGGGCGGTGTCGGCAAGAGCACCGTCGCTACCAACCTCGCGGGGTTCTTCGCGGCGGCTCGCCACCCCACCATGCTCGGAGACCTGGACGCCCAGCAGTCGTCGCGGCAATGGCTGGGCCAGCGTCCCGACTCGGTCGCGCCGATCCGGTCCTGGGAGCTCAAGTCCGGCGCGGCACGTCCGCCGGCCGGCGTCACTCACGTGGTGATCGATACGCCGGCGCAGATGCCGCTGGATCGGCTGACCGGCGTGATGCGCGGCGTGGACAAGATGCTGGTGCCGATGCAGCCATCGATGTTCGACATCAACGCGACCGCCGGGTTCCTGCGGCAGCTTCGCACCGCGATGAACGACGACCGCCGCTTTCGAAGCTCGGTGGGCATCGTCGGCGTCCGCGTGGATCCGCGCACGCGCTCGGCGGAGGAGCTCGGGCGCTTCGTCGGCGGACTCGGCTTGCCGGTGGCCGGCTATCTTCGCGACACGCAGACCTACGTCCACCTTGCCGCGCACGGCCTTTCGCTCTTCGACGTCGATTCGCCGCAGGTGGCGCGCGACCGGGAGACCTGGCGGCCTCTGCTCGACTGGGTGCTGCACTAGGAAACCGGCCGGGGGCCAGGCGACCGTTCGCCTTCGGCCCTTGCCGGACCCGGCGTCCGGCTAGCGCAGGCCGAGCACGTCCTCCATGTCGAAGAAGCCGCGCTGCTGGCTCGCGACGAAACGCGCGGCCCGCAGGCTGCCCTGCGCGTAGTTGACCCGGCTGGTGGAGCGGTGGGTGATCTCGATGCGCTCGCCCGCCGAGGCGAACAGCACGGTGTGCTCGCCCACGATGTCCGCGGCCCGGATTGTGGCGAACCCGATGCTTCCGGCCGTGCGCGGGCCGGTGTGACCTTCGCGGGCGAAGACGGCAAGCTCTGCGAGCGGCCGACCCTGCGCCTGCGCGACGATCTCGCCCAGCTTGAGCGCCGTGCCCGAAGGGGCGTCCACCTTGTCGCGATGGTGCGACTCGATCACCTCCACGTCGCAGTCCGCGGCCAGCGCGCGCGCCGCCATCGCCACCAGCTTCATGGCGACATTGACGCCCGCGCTCATGTTCGGTGACTGCACCACGGCGATGTCCCGCGCCGCCTCGCGTACCGCGGCGCGCTCGGCGTCGCCGAGGCCGGTGGTGCCGATCACCATGCGGATGCCGGCGGACCGGCAGGCCGCCAGGTGCGCGAGCGTCGCCTCCGGCCGGGTGAAGTCGATCAGCACGTCGGCGCCGGCCAGGCCCGCGGCGATGTCACCGGTCACTCGCAGCTCGCTGGTGCGGCCGAGGAAGGCGACCGGGTCCGTGCCCACCGCGGGGCTGGACGGCATGTCCAGCGCGCCCGCGAGCGTCATGTCCGGCGTGGCGCAGACCGCCTCGATCAGCATGCGGCCCATGCGGCCGCTCGAGCCCGCGATGGCGACTTTCAGGGGGACGCCGGCTGGGGGCGCTTGCGACATTCAGGTCTCCGGTGGCTGGTAGCCCGGCAGCGCCGGGTCGTTGGGGTCGTCGCGCTCCGGCAGGCGATCGGCCTCGATCGCGGCGACGCGGTCGTCCTCGAACCGGATCGTCACGCGGCGCAGCTCGGCATCGCCGTTCGGATGCTGGAAGCGGAACACGTAGTCCCACCGATCCGGGTGGAAGATGTCCGTGAGCAGCGGCGAGCCGATCGTGAGCCGCACCTGCTCGCGGCTCATCCCGGGGCGGACCTGGTCGAGCATCTGCTGGTTCAGGTAGTTCCCCTGCGGGATGGCGATCTTGTAGGGCTCGAGAAAGCCGCTGCGCGAACGGTCGGTGCTGCAGCCCGTCGCGAACGCCAGCGCGACGAGCAGCGGCACGAGCATGGAATGCTTCATCGAAGGTGCCGGTTGTGGGAGGATACCCGGGAGCCGGGATCGGAGGCTGTATGATAAAGGCGTTGCAATCTTCCCGAGGGCGTGTGCAAGTGTCGACCACCGCGGAGTTGAAGAGTGCCGGGCTGAAGGCGACGCTGCCCAGGCTGAAGATCCTGGAGATCTTCAATTCCGGCCGGCAGCGGCACATGAGCGCGGAGGACGTCTATCGCGAGCTCCTCACGGAGCGCCAGGACGTCGGCCTCGCCACGGTGTACCGGGTGCTCACCCAGTTCGAGCAGGCCGGGCTGCTCAAGCGCAGCAACTTCGAATCCGGCAAGTCGGTGTTCGAGCTGGACGAAGGCCAGCATCATGACCATCTCGTGTGCCTGCAATGCGGTCGGGTCGAAGAGTTCTTCGACGCCAAGATCGAGCAGCGGCAGCACGATGTCGCAGCGGAGCACGGCTTCGAGCTTCAGGACCATGCGCTTGCGCTGTACGGTAACTGCGTGCGGCCGCAATGCAAGTATCGTCCCAAGTAGCGACGGACCCTGGCCAACCGCATCCGGGTGCCGGGCACCCGGAGCAGCCTGCAGCCGGCGGGCTGCAGCCTGTCATGCCCCCGGCCGATGGCTACGACGAGATGCTGCTGCCGGACGGCAGCCCGCGGCCGAGCTATGCCGCCTATCTTCGCTGGCTGCAAGCCCGCCCGGCGGAGTGGATGGAGCACAAGCGCACGCAGGCGGACCTCATCTTCCGCCGCACCGGCATCACCTTCTCGGTCTACGGTGACGAGTCCGGCACCGAGCGGCTGATCCCATCGGACCTGGTGCCGCGAATCATCGCGGCCGACGAATGGACGCGGCTGGAGGAAGGACTCGTCCAGCGGGTCCGCGCCATCAACCGCTTCCTCGCGGACATCTACGGCAAGCAGGACATCCTGCGCGCCGGCATGGTGCCGGCGGAGCAGATCCTGGCCAACAGCCAGTACCAGGTGGCGATGGCCGGCGTGCAGGTGTCCAACCAGACCTATGCGCACATCATCGGCGTCGACCTGGTGCGCCACAACGACGGCGACTTCTATGTCCTGGAGGACAACCTGCGGGTCCCCTCAGGCGTGTCGTACATGCTGTCCAACCGCAAGATGATGATGCGGCTGTTCCCGGAGCTCTTCCAGATCCACGCGGTGCGGCCGGTGGAGCACTATCCGGGGCTGCTCCTGGAGACGCTGATCGCCGCCTCGCTGCGGGATCGCCCCACCGTCGTCCTGCTCACCCCGGGCCCCTACAACAGCGCGTACTTCGAGCACGCCTTCCTCGCGCAACAGATGGGGATCGAGCTGGTCGAGGGCAGGGACCTCTACGTCGAGGACGGACTGGTCTTCATGCGCACCACCTCCGGCCGCCAGCGCATCGACGTGATCTACCGGCGGGTCGACGACGTCTTCCTGGATCCGCTCGCTTTCCGGCCCGATTCGGTTCTGGGCATCCCCGGGCTGCTCGCGGCGTGCCGGCTCGGCAACGTGGTGATCGCCAATGCGATCGGCACCGGCGTCGCCGACGACAAGTCCATCTATCCGTACGTGCCGGACATGGTCCGCTTCTACCTCGGCGAGGAGCCGCTCCTGAAGAACGTGCCGACCTGGCAATGCCGCAAGCCGGAAGACCTCGCGTACGTGCTTGCCAACCTGCCCGAGCTGGTGGTGAAGGAGGTGCACGGCGCGGGCGGCTACGGCATGCTGGTCGGCCCGACCAGCAGCACGGCGGAGATCGCTCGCTTCCGGGAGGCGCTGGTGGCGCAGCCGCAGAACTACATCGCGCAGCCGACGCTCTCGCTCTCCACCTGCCCCACGTTCGTGGAGGAGGGCGTCGCGCCGCGCCACGTGGACCTGCGTCCGTTCGTCCTGACCGGCCGGGAGATCCGCATCGTGCCGGGCGGCCTCACCCGCGTGGCATTGCGTCGTGGCTCGCTGGTGGTCAACAGCTCGCAGGGAGGCGGCACCAAGGACACCTGGGTGGTGGATCCCTGATGCTCTCGCGGGTCGCCTCGCACCTCTACTGGATGGCGCGCTACCTCGAGCGGGCCGAGAACATGGCCCGCATCCTGGACGTCGGCCAGATGCTGGCGCTGGTCTCGCATGATTCCGACATCGAGGCCACGATCGAGCCGCTCGTCATCACCGACACGCTGGCCGACTTCGACGAATCCGGGCGCTCGCGCACGCCGCAGGACGTCGCGGCCTACCTTTCCTGGGATGCGAAGCATCCGTCGAGCATCTTCAACTGCCTGCGAAGCAGTCGCGAGAACGCGCGCGCCGTGCGCGCCGCGATCACCACCGAGATGTGGGAGGACATCAACGCCACGTGGCTGCTCCTGCTGCAGAAGCGCCACCAGGAGCGGGAGCCGGCGGACGGCGCATTCTTCGACTGGGTGAAGGAGCGCAGCAACCTGTTCCGCGGCATCACGTTCGCCACCATCCGGCGCGACCAGCCGTACCACTTCATCCGGCTCGGCACCCACCTCGAGCGCGCCGACAACACCGCGCGCATCCTGTCGGTGAAGCAGTCCATGGGCGCGACGGCGTCCTCGGGCAACGACGTGACGGACTACTATCGCCTGAGCGCGGTGCTGCGTTCCGTGAGCGCCTTCGAGGCCTATCGCGATGCCTATCGCGAAGGCGTCGACGAGCAGCGCGTCGCGGAGCTGCTCATCCTGGACCGTACCGTCCCGCGGTCCCTGCGCTTCTGCTTCGAGCAACTGGTGCGCATCCTGCGCGAGCTGCCCTCGGAGAACGCCAAGCCGGCGCGGCGGCTTGCCGCCACCATGCTCGCCAACCTGGAGTTCGCCGACGTGGAGGACGTCTATGCGCAGGGCTATCTGCCGTTTCTCGATCGCTTCATCCGGCAGACCGCGCTTCTTGGCGACGCCATCCACCAGGCGTACCTGGAGCTGAAATAGGGGCCGCCTCGGTGAAGCTCTCCGTCCATCACGCCACCGTCTACCGCTATGCCGAGCCGGTCTCGCGCAGCACGCAGTACATCCGCCTCACCCCGGCGCCGAACAAGCGCCAACGGGTCGTCGAATGGCAGCTCCAGCTGGCGGCCCGCTCCGTGCAGCTGCTCGATGCCTTCGGCAACCTGACCGACCTGCTCACGCTCTCGCAGCCGCACGATTCGATCGCGATCGTCGCCACCGGTACCGTGGAGGTTCCCGACGTCGACGAAGGCGAGCCGGGCGATTCGCTGAATCCGCTGGTGTTCCTGCGCAGCACGGCGCTCACGACGACCGACGAGGCGATCGTCGCGTTCTGCGAGCCGATGCGCAGGGGCGTCACCACGCGCCCGCTGATCGGCGCGACCGACCTGCTCGCGGCGGTGCAGGAAGCGGTGCCGCTCGCGCGCGGCCGAACCGATGCCGACACCACCGCCGCCGAGGCCTTCGCGCTCGGCGGCGGGGCGGTGCAGGACCAGGTGCACGTGTTCCTCGCCGCCTGCCGGCATCTCGGGCTGCCCGCCCGCTACGTGAGCGGCTATGCCTACACGCCGAACCAGGCGGTCGTCGCCAGCCGCGCCTGGGCCGAAGCCTGGATCGGCAATCGCTGGGTGGGGTTCGACTCCGGGCAGGGCGGTGCCGGAGATGGCGGCCACATCAAGCTCGCGGTGGGGCTGGACTATCGCGACGCCTGCCCGGTGCGCGGCGTACGCCTGGGTGGCGGCGAGGAGGTGCTCTCGACCACCGCCCAGGTGCGCAAGGCCGGCGCATAGGGAGTCGAGGTGACCTGTCCGCGCCGCGGGTCGGCGCCCGCCGCCGTGATCACGTCGCTCGTGCTTCCATTGCTGCTGTCCGCCTGCCTCGCGCCCGCGGCTTCCAGGGCACCGGTCGCGCAGGATGAGACTGTCCAGGGGTCGACTGCCGGGGATGCGGTGGCCGGGGGCGCGACCGCGCGGTCTCGGCCGCCACCTCCGGGCGTGGCGCTCGAGCAGGCCGGGACGGTGCCCGCCGGCCCACCCGGGTTCTCGCTGGCGGTGCGCCGGGGGCTGCCACTCACCGTCGGGGTCTACGGCGTCTGGCGCGATGTCGGCAACGAGGAGTTCACCGATGCCGCGCCCGGCGGCAGCCCGCCGAGCGGGGTCGCCCGCGTGGCCGACGGCGCACCGTTGCCCATGCTGCCGGATCCGACGGAGCGCTTCGACGAGTCGGTCAGCATCGGTGCCGGTTTCTTCATCGACGACGAGGGCACCATCGCGACGGCCGCGCACGTCATCACCGATGCGCGGACCATCGTGGTGAAGACGAACGATCGCCGCGTCTTCGAGGCCGAGCTGCTCGGCGCCGACGAGGAGAGCGACATCGCGCTGATCCGGGTCCCGGTGGCGTTGCCGGCAATGCCGTCGATGGGCCGCTCGGCGAGCCTGCGGTCGGGCGACTGGGTCGTGGCGATCGGCGATCCGTACGGCCTCACCCGGTCGGTCGCGGCCGGCATCGTCGGTGGCGGTGCCCGCCACTTCGCGGAAGACACCGACGCGCTGTTCATCCAGAGCGACCTGGCCCTGAATCCGGGAAACTCCGGCGGGCCGCTGCTCGACACCAGCGGCGCCATCGTCGGGATGAACCTGCGGATGATGGTCGGCCCGTACGGCACCGCCGGCGTCAGCCTCTCGATGCCGATCGAGCTGGTGATGCGCCTCGCGCAGGACCTGGCCGCCGGCACCCAGGGAACGCGGCCGCGCTTCGGCGCGAAGTTCGAGGACGTCGCGCCGCCGGCGGCGCTTGCCGCGGGGCGGTTGCTCGCCGACGGGGCGGTGGTCACATCGGTGGAGCGCGGCGGCTTCGCGGACCGGATCGGCCTGCAGGTGGACGACATCGTGGTCGGCTTCAACGGCCGCGCCCTGGGCGACAGCGCCGACCTGGTCCGCTCGCTGCTGGAATGGAAGAGCGAGGCGGGCACCCGTCTCACGGTCTACCGCGCCGGCGACTATCACGAGCTCGTCGACAGGGCCGCCGGGCAAGGGGAATCGCCGGCAGGCGTCAAGGGCCCGCGTTAGACTTGGCCGACGAACCAGCCGATGCCAACCGAGGAGGACAACATGAAGGGCTTTGTCGACGACATCGAGAAACTGACCGAGGAGAACACGGATTTCAGGCGGGTGCTCTATACCGGGCAGAACATGCAGCTCGTGCTGATGTCGCTCAAGCCGGGCGAGGAGATCGGCGAGGAGGTGCACGACGATCGTGACCAGTTCTTCCGCATCGAGATGGGCAAGGGCGAGGTCCTGATCGACGGCAAGCGCCATTCGGTCGAAGCCGACGATGCCATCATCGTTCCGGCCGGCGCCCGCCACAACGTCGTGAACAAGGGCAGCGAGCCGCTGCGGCTCTATACGCTGTACGCGCCGCCGGAGCACAAGGACGGCACCGTGCACGTCACCAAGGCCGAGGCCGACGCGGACGAAGAGCACTTCGACGGCAAGACGACCGAGTAGCTGGCCGCCGGGGAACCGGACAGCAGGCCGGGCGCCGCCCGGCCTGGGGTCGTCAGATGGCGCGCAGCCCGGCGAGCAGCTTCGCTGGTGAGAACGGGACGGACCGCATCCGGACCCCGCTCGCGTCGAACACCGCATTCGCGATCGCCGACGGCACCACGGCCGCCGTCGGCTCACCGGCGCCCCATGGCTTCTCCTCGGGCCGGTTGATCAGCTCGATGTCGATCGCCGGTACCTCCGGGAAGAGGATGGTGCGGTAGGTGGACCAGTCCCGGCTGGTCACGGTGGAGCGGTCGAACAGGATCTCCTCGAAGAGGGTGCGTCCCACCGTCTGCACCACGTTGCCCTCGATCTGGTTGCGCAGTCCGTCCGGGTTGATGATCTGCCCGCAGTCGTGCGTGACATAGCAGCGGGTCACCTTCACCGCGCCGCTGTCGCGATTCACTTCGACGTCGGCCACCATGCCGACATAGGTGCGCACCAGCTCGTACTTGGTGTACGAGACGCCGCGGCCGCGCATCACCGGCCCGCTGTCCCGCGCCGTGCCCTGGCGCGGCTTCCAGTCCGCCAGCTTGGCGAGTCGTTCGAGCACCTCGCGGCCGCGCCGGTCGTCCAGGTAACGCAGGCGGAACTCCATCGGATCGACCCCCGCCGCATCGGCCAACTCGTCCATGAAGCTTTCGTTCGCGAAGGTGTTCTGCATGCGCCCGGGCGTGCGGATCCACGATGGCTTGAACGGCGTCTCGGCAAGCCAGTTCGCCGAGCAGCGGATGTTCGGCACCTTGTACGGGATGGCGAGCGAGGCGTGGATGTTGCCGGGATGCGCCTCCTCCTTGGGCAGGCCGGCGAGGTCGGCAGCGACCAGCGTCACCGCGATCTCCTTGGGTCGATCCGGGATGTAGACGTCCGACTGCCAGGCGGTGATGCCGCCGCTGGCGTCCAGCGCCGCCTTGTGATCCAGCAACGTGGGCGGGCCCTTGGGATCCCAGCCGTGCTCGTCCTCGCGCATCCATTGCACGCGCACCGGCACGCCGACCTCACGAGCGATCAGCGCGGCGTCCGCGGCGGCGTCCTCGTGCCCATTGCGGCCATAGCAGCCCGATCCTTCCAGGTACACGCAGCGGATATCGTCCGGCTTCATCTGCAGCATGTTGGACAGCTGCCGGCGCAGCAGGTGGGTGGCCTGGGACGCCGTCCAGCAGGTGAGCTTGCCGTCCTCGTAGGCCGCGACCGCGCACGATGGGCCAAGCGAGCCATGGGTCTGGACCGGAAAGTCGTAGCTCGCGCCGAAGGTGCGGGCGCCGTCCGCACCCATTGCCTGCGTCGGATCGCCAACGCTCTGGAACGACTCGACCTTGTTGACCTTGACCGAGCGGACCCATTCCCAGAGCTTGGCTTGCTCGGGCAAGCCGCTCCAGTCCGACCAGCGGGCCTCGATCGCGTCCATTGCGCGGATGGCACCCCATTCCGTGCGCGACAGCACCGCGAGGAAATCGCCCTTGCGCACGACGCCGATGTAGCCGGGTATCTCGCGGCAATCCCAGTCGTTGAACGACAGCAGCTTAGCCTTCATAGCGGGGGGCCGCACCACCCGCGCGTGGATCATGCCGTCGAGCCGGAAGTCCTGCATGTAGGTGAAGCGCCCGGTGACCTTGTCGGGGATGTCCAGGCGCTGCACCGAGGTGCCGACGATCGTGTAGTCGGTCGGCGACTTGAGCGGTGCCTTCGGATCCACGGCCAGGTCCAGCCGACGGTCACCGACGAGCTCGCCATAGCCGATGCCCGCCGCGCCTGCCGCTGCCACCACGCCGTCGCGCGCCCGCAGCGAGGCCCGGTCGGCGCCGAGGCGCGCGGCCGCCTGGGCGAGCAGCGCCTCGCGGGCGGTGGCTGCCGCCTGCCGGATCTGCATGCCGCCCACCTGGATCGACAGGCTCCCGAAGGTCACGCCCTGGTCCGGCGTAAGCAACGTGTCGCCTTGCACCACCGTGACCGAGGCGAGCGGTACGCACAGCTCTTCCGCGGCGATCTGGGCCAGCGCGGTGCGCACGCCGGTGCCGAGGTCGACCTTGCCGGAGTAGACAGTCACGGCCCCGGTCGAGTCGAGCGCGAGGAAGCCGTCCACCCGGTCGAGCGCGACCGTCTTCGGCGCCGCCGCTGCCGCGGCACCCGCCGCCGCGCCTGCACCCGGTTGCGTCTGGGCGGCGGCGCGCGGCACCCCGACGCCGTCGAGCGCGAAGGTCACCATCATCACGCCGCCGGCCTTGAGAAAGTCGCGGCGATCGAAGCCCGATGTCGTCATGGTCTTCTCCTCCTCAACGCTTCTGTCCGGCGCGCATGACCGCTGCCACGATGCGCGTGTGCGTGCCGCAGCGGCACAAGTTGCCGGCAAGCGCGGTGCGGATCTCCTCTTCGGTCGGGCTCGGGTTGGATTGAAGGAAGTCGGCGGCCTGCATGATCATGCCGTTGATGCAGTAGCCGCACTGCACTGCCTGCTCCTCGATGAACGCCGCCTGCAGCGGGTGCGGCGCGGCGTCCGAGCCGAGTCCCTCCAGCGTCGTGACGGACTTGCCCCGCACCGAACCGATCGGCGTGATGCAGGAGCGCACCGCGCGACCATCGACGTGAACGGTGCAGGCGCCGCATTGTCCGAGACCGCAACCGAAGCGCGGGCCGTGCAGGCCGAGATCATTGCGAAGCGCGTAGAGCAGCGGCATGGCGTCGTCATCCACGGGGATGTCCACGGCCTTGCCGTTGACCTTGAGGCCGATCGGCGTCGTCATGAAAGTCTCCTCCCTGCGCCCTGCGCGAGCATGCGCGGCGTCTGCGGCCAATGCTACGTCGCCCCGGAGGGGCGCGCAATGGCATGGCTCAGCGCCGGCTGGCCTCGAGCATCTCGTGCGCGTGGGCGCGCGAGGTCTGCGTGACGCGGCGGCCGCCCAGCATGCGCGCGATTTCCTCGACACGCTCCTGCGGCGCGAGCGACTCGACGCGGCTCACCAGGCCGGCGCCGCCCTTCGCGGCCTCGCTCTTGCTGACCTTGAGGTGGTTGTCCGCGCGGCTCGCCACCTGCGCGAGGTGAGTGACGCAGAACACCTGGCAGTCGGCGGCAAGGCGCTGCATGAGCTCGCCGACCACCGCGGCCACCGCGCCGCCGATGCCGGCGTCGGCTTCGTCGAAGATGAGGGTGGGCACCGGATTGGCCTGGGCGGCGAGCACCGCGATGGCGAGCCCGAGCCGCGAGAGCTCGCCGCCCGAGGCCACCTTGGCAATCGGACGGGGCGTCGCGCCCGCATGGGCGGCGATGCGGAACTCCACCGTGTCCACGCCGCCGGGGCCGGGCGGCGACGGATCGCAGGCGACGAGCAACCGCGCCTTGGCCATTCCCAACCGGTCGAGCTGCTCGGTCGCGCCCTTGCCGAGCCGGGCAGCCGCGCGGCGGCGCCCCCGCGAAAGCGCGGCGGCGGCGGCGTCATACGCGCGCCGACGTTCCTCATGGGCCGACTCGAGCGCTGCCAGGTCGCGGCCGCGCTCCAGCGTCTCCCATTCGCTCGCAAGCGCCTGCTGATGCGCGAGCAGCTGCTCCGGCGCGAGCCGCAGCTTGCGCGCCGCCGTGAAGATGGCGCCCACGCGCGCCTCCACTTCCTCCAGCCGCGCCGGGTCGAGGTCGGTGCGCTGCACGTAGGCGGCGAGGTCGCTGCCGGCCTCGCCGAGCTGGATCGCCGCGGATTCCACCAGCTCGGCCATCGGCGCGAGCGCCGGGTCGATCCCGGCGAGCGTGCCGAGGCGCTGCTGCAGGCTGCCCAGCGTCTCGGTGATGGCGCCGTCGCCCCGGGAGAGCGCGTTGGCGATGGCGTCCGCGCCCTCGAGCAGGTCGCGCGCGTGCGCGAGCCGCGACTGCTCCGCGCTCAGGTGCTCCCACTCGCCCGGGGCGAGCTGCAGCCGCTCGATCTCGTCCAGCTCCCAGCGCAACCGCTCGGCCCGGATCTCCGCCTCCCGCGAGCCGGCCTGTGCCGACTGCAGCGCCTGCGCCGCGGCTTGCCAGTCCGCCCAGGCCCGGGCCGTGGCGGCTGCCTCTTTCTCCAGGCGCCCGAAGCGATCCAGCAGGTCTCGTTGCGCTCCCGCGCGCATCAGGCTCTGCGATTCGTGCTGGCCGTGGATGTCCACCAGCCGTTCACCGATCTGCCGCAGCAGCGCGACCGTCGCGGGCTGTCCGTTCACCAGCGCGCGGGAACGGCCGTCGGCCTCGACGATGCGGCGCAGCAGCAGCACGCCGGGATCGCCGGCGAGCTCCCTGTCCTGCAGCCAGGCATCCAGCTCCTCATCCGCCGCGAACTCGGCGGTGATGTCGGCCCGCGCGGCACCTTCCCGGACCATGGCGGCGTCGCCGCGGGCGCCCAGCGCGAGGCCCAGCGCATCCAGCAGGATCGACTTACCCGCCCCGGTCTCGCCCGTGAGGGCGGTGAAGCCGGGCCCGAATTCGATCTCGGCCGAGTCCACGATCACGAAGTCCCGGAGGCGCAGCAGTCTCAGCATGCGGGTGGGCGGTGGGGTGTCAGCCGCGCGGATTCAGTCCCGGCATCTCGTGCCAATGGAGCTTGGCGCGCAGCGTCGCGTAGTAGCTGTAGCCCGGTGGGTGCAGGAAACGGCTGGAGTCGCTCGAGCGCCGGATCTCGATCAGGTCCTCGAGCTGCAGGTCCGCGAAGGACTGCATGTCGCAGTTCACCCGCGGATCGCGGCCGCCGACGACAGTGAGCTCCACCTGGCAGTGGTCGGGCAGGACGATCGGCCGGTTCGACAGCGCCTGAGGCGCGACCGGCACCATCACCAGCCCCTGCAGCGCCGGATGCAGGATCGGCCCGTTCGCGGAGAGGGCGTAGGCGGTGGAGCCCGTGGGCGTGGCGACGATCAGGCCGTCCGCCCGCGGCCGGTACATGAAGAGACCATCCACCTTCACCTCGATCTCGATCATGCCGGCCCGCGAGCTGCGGCTGACGACCACGTCGTTCAGTGCCCGCGAGTGGAATATGGTGCGCCCGCGCCGGATCACGCTCGCCTCCATGAGCGCGCGGTCCTCCACTTCGAAGTCCCCCTCCAGGATGGCGCCGAGCGCCTCCTGCCAGTGGGCCCACGAGATATCCGTGATGAAGCCGAGCCTGCCGAGGTTGATCCCGACCACCGGCAGGCCGAGCGGCGCGAGCGTCCTGGCGATGCCGAGCATGGTGCCGTCGCCGCCGACGATGATGCCGAGCTCCGCCCGCCGGCCGATCGATTGGAGCGCCCGGGTGCTACGATTGGTTTGGACAAGGACCGTGATGCCGCGGCGCTTCAGCCAGGCGCAGACCTCCTCCAGTACCTCCGCCAGCCCGTCGGTCTTCGGGCGGCCGAACAGGGCGATGGTCTGGAAGCGGGCGGTCATGCGGCGGATTACACCATAATTCACCTGCGGATCCCGATAGCGGAACCGTGTGGTAGCGTAGGAGAAATGGACGACCGCTCTCGTGTGCTTCTGAAGACGCTGATCGAGCGCTACATCGCCGACGGACAGCCGGTGGGGTCCCGCACACTGTCCAAGTTCTCGCACCTGGAGCTCTCGCCGGCGACCATCCGCAACGTGATGGCGGACCTGGAAGAGGAGGGGCTGATCGCCAGCCCGCACACTTCCGCCGGAAGGATACCGACCCCGCTGGGCTACCGCCTCTTCGTCGACTCGCTGATCACCGTGCAGCCGCTGCAGGACGAGCAGGAGCGGCATCTGCGCGGCGCGCTCGTGCCCGACGAGCCCAAGCGGGTGATCGCGCAGGCTGCGTCGCTCCTGTCGCGCCTCTCCAGCTTCGCCGGCGTGGTGCTCGCGCCGCGCCGCTCCTCCACCTTCCGCCAGATCGAGTTCCTGCGGCTCTCGGAGCGGCGCGTGCTGCTCATCATCGTTTCGGCCGAGGGCGATGTCCAGAACCGGATCCTGACGGTGGACCGGGACCATTCGCCCGCGACGCTCGTGGAAGCGGCCAACTACATCAACGCCCACTACGCCGGCGTCGAGTTCAACGAGATCAAGGCCCGGCTGCGCCACGAGCTCGCCCGCATCCGCGAGGACATCTCCGTGCTGATGCAGCGCGCGGTGGAGGCGGGCAGCGCCGCCGCCCAGGACCAGAGCGATGCGCTGGTGGTCGCCGGCGAGCGCAACTTCGTCGGCATACCGGATCTCAATGCCGACATGAACCGGCTGAAGGAGTTGTTCAGCCTGTTCGAGAAGCGCACGGACCTGCTGCAGCTTCTCGATGCCGCCGGGCGCGCCCACGGCGTGCAGATCTACATCGGCGGCGAGTCGGACCTGGTGCCGATGGAAGAGCTGTCCGTGATCACGGCGCCCTACGAGGTGGACGGCCAGGTGGTGGGTACCCTTGGCGTGATCGGCCCGACCCGCATGGCGTACCAGCACATGATTCCGATCGTGGACATCACCGCCAAGCTGGTGACGGGCCTGCTCAACGAGTCCGGCAACGGCCGCTGAGCGGCAGGGCGGCGAACCGGCCGCCTGGCCGATGCCGTGCCCGATCGGCAGGCAGTCGCGGGGCATCGATCGGTGTTTTCCCTCACTATGCGCGAGGCGCCCGGCGCGCACGGCGCCGCGCGAATGCGGTTAGCATTCTTCGACTCGAACGGCGCGACGCAGCCTGCGTCGCCGCCGAGGTACTGGAGGAGACATACGTTGGCAACCGTCACCATCAGCCAGGTGCGCAAGGTCTTTGGGTCGACAGAGGTCATCCACGGCGTGGATATCGACATCGCCGACGGCGAGTTCTGCGTCCTGGTCGGCCCGTCCGGCTGCGGCAAGTCCACGCTGCTGCGCATGATCGCCGGACTGGAGGAAATCACCTCGGGCACCATCAGCATCGGCAAGCGTGTCGTGAACAACGTCCCGCCCAAGGAGCGGGACATCGCCATGGTGTTCCAGAACTACGCCCTGTACCCGCACATGAAGGTCCGGGACAACATGGCGTTCGCGCTCACCCTCGCCCGAACGCCCAAGAGCGAGATCACCCGGCGCGTCGGCGAAGCCGCCCAGATCCTCGGCCTCGAGCCCTACCTGGATCGCTTTCCTCGCCAGCTGTCCGGTGGCCAGCGCCAGCGGGTGGCGATGGGGCGGGCGATCGTGCGCAAGCCGCAGGTGTTCCTCTTCGACGAGCCGCTGTCGAACCTGGACGCGAAGCTGCGGGTGGCGATGCGCACCGAGATCAAGGCGCTGCACCAGCGGCTCAAGACCACGGCCGTCTACGTGACGCACGACCAGATCGAGGCGATGA
>JAEWGX010000022.1 GCA_023388075.1 Pseudomonadota bacterium | reverse complement strand
GTGGCGGAGGGGGTGGGATTCGAACCCACGGTACGGTTACCCGTACGCCTGATTTCGAGTCAGGTACATTCGACCACTCTGCCACCCCTCCGGTACTTCCACATCGCAGTCGGCCGCCGATTATATCCAAGTGCCGGACCGGCCTGCCGCACGCGACAACGCCCGACCCCTCCCGGGGCCGGGCGTTGCTTCAGGAGGGCCTCAGGCCTGCTTACGCAGCCGCGCGCTCGCCCTGGGCGTCGCGCTCGCGGTCGAGCACCTTGACGTCACCGCCGCCGATCGAGATGCGCCGCGGCTTCATCGCCTCGGGCACTTCCCGGACCAGCTCGATGTTGAGCAGGCCGTTGACCAGCTCGGCGCCCACCACCTTTACGTGCTCGGCTAGCTGGAAGCGGTGCTCGAAGTCACGCGCCGCGATGCCTCGGTGCAGGAAGGTCGCGGGCTTCTCGGCCTTGCGCTTGCGGCCGACGATCTTCAGCGCCTCCTGCTCGACCTCGATGTCCAGTTCGGAACGATCGAAGCCGGCCACGGCCATCGTGATGCGGTACTTGTCCTCGCCCACGAGCTCGATGTTGTAGGGCGGGTAGCTGGGTTGCGAATCGCCGCGCAGGGCGTCGTCCAGGAGGCTGGCGAGCCGGTCGAAGCCGATTGCGGAGCGATAGAGGGGAGCAAAGTCGAAAGTAGCCATTTCTATATCCTCACGTTGAAGCGATATGGGTGCGGGCCCGTTCGGCACCCGCAACGACAACATAGGGACCGGCCGCGGCTTTTCAAGGGGCGGGCGAGGGTTGGCAGCCGGAAGCTCCGCCCCGTGGCGGGGCGGTTTCGGGGCGGTCAACGGGCGGCCGCTCAGGGGCCGGTTTTCCGGGCCTGGCAGGCGAGGGTCCGTCAGCAGCGCGGAATGCGCGTCGGCGGTTTCTCGGAGCGGAGGAAGTCGAAGTCCACGCCGCGATCGGCCTGGGTCACGGACTCCAGGAAGAGCTTGCGGTAGCCGCGGGCGGCGGACGGGCGGCTCACCGGCGTGCTGGCGCGCCGGCGCTCGATCTCCTCCGGGGAGACCAGCCACGTCAGCTCGCGCCGCGAGACGCTCAGGCGGATGCGGTCGCCGGTCCGGACGTGCGCGAGCGGGCCGCCCACGGCAGCCTCCGGCGTGACGTGCAGCACGATGGTGCCGGCGGCCGTGCCGCTCATGCGGCCGTCCGAGATGCGCACCATGTCCCTCACTCCCGCGCGGGCGAGCTTCCTGGGGATCGGCAGGTACCCGGCCTCGGGCATCCCCGGCGCTCCCGCCGGGCCGATGTTGCGCAGGACCAGGATGTCCTCGGCCGTGACGTCGAGCGCCTCGTCGTCGATGCGGGCCGCGAGGTCCCGGGCGTCCTCGAAGACCACCGCGCGGCCTTCGTGCTCCATGAGCGCGGGCGTGGCGGCGGACTGCTTGATGATCGCGCCGTCCGGCGCGAGATTGCTGCGCAGGACGGCGATGCCGCCCTGCGGATAGATCGGCTTGGAGAACGGGCGGATCACCGGCTGGTCGAACGGGGCCGGCGCCCGATCGAGCTCCTCTCCCAGGGAGCGGCCGGTCACCGTGAGGGCATCGAGGTGGAGCAGTGGCCGCAGCTCTCGCAGCAGTGCCGGCATGCCACCTGCCTTGTGGAAATCCTCCATGTAGTGCTGGCCGGACGGCTTGAGGTCCACCAGTACCGGTGTCTCGCGCCCCATGCGATCGAAGGCGGCGAGGTCCAGCTCGAACCCCAGGCGGCCCGCGATCGCCGCCAGGTGCACCAGGCCGTTGGTCGATCCGCCGATGGCAAGCAGCACCCGCAGGGCGTTCTCGAAGGCGTCGGCGGTAAGGATGCGGTCGACGGTGAGACGGCTCCCGGCCAGGGTGACCGCCAGCCGTCCGGTCTCCTCGGCGACCCGCATGCGGTCGGCGGTGACCGCGGGGGCGCTGGCGCCGCCCGGCACCATCATGCCGAGCGCCTCGGCGATGCAGGCCATGGTGCTCGCGGTGCCCATGACCGAGCAGGTGCCGACGCTCGCCACCAGCTGGTCGTTGACCGAATCGATCGTGGCGCGATCGATCTGCTCGGCGCGGAAGAGCCCCCAGTAGCGGCGGCAGTCGGTGCAGGCTCCGACACGCTCGGCGCGATGCGAGCCGGTGAGCATCGCCCCCGTGACCAGCTGGATGGCCGGCAGGCCGGCCGAGGCGGCACCCATCAGCTGCGCCGGAACCGTCTTGTCGCAACCGCCGATCAGCACTACCGCATCCATCGGCTGGGCCCGCAGCATCTCCTCGGTGTCCATCGACATGAGGTTGCGCAGGTACATGCTGGTGGGCTGCGAGAAGCTCTCGGCGATCGAGATCGTCGGGAACACGAGCGGCAGCCCACCCGCGAGCATCACGCCCCGCTCGATCGCCTGGATCAGCTGCGGCGCGTTGCCGTGGCAAGGGTTGTAGCCGCTTGCCGTGTCGACGATGCCGACCACCGGCCGGTCCAGCGCCGCGTCCGTGAAGCCAGCGCCCTTGATGAACGCGCGACGCAGGAAGAGCGAGAATTCCGCGTCGCCGTAGCTGGCGAGCCCCTTGCGCAAGCCGCCGGCATCGCCGCCCGCCGCGTCGCGGTCGTTGCCGTCATCCGAATGGTCCGCCATCGTCGTCCTCCCGCGGACGAGTCTACTTCACTCGGCGGACGCGGCTGGTCGCGCCGCGCCGTGGGCGTCGCCGCTCCCGAGGGCCGGCGACTACGGCCCTAGCGGCGCGAACCTAGTTGCATTCGCTGGTGAAGCCGGAGGCGCCACCAATGATGGCCCAGTTCACGCTGAGTAGCTCGCCCGCGCGGAGCCGGTAGCTGCGCTGTACCGCCGCGATCGGCAGTGCATCCTCGTGCGCGTAGGTGACGATGTCGCCCTCGGTCGTGACGGTCGTCCGCAGGTTGCCATGGCGCAGCAGGACCTCGTCACCCACCCGTATCTCGGAAGGCGTGAGCGTGACCGGCTGGGTCGACGTGTCGGTCCGGCCATCAGGGCCGATCGTTCGCCTGACGCAGGTCATGTTGCGGGTCGGCAGGGCGGCGATGCCGCCGGGCGCATAGTCCCCGATCTGGTAGGGTTGGCCATCGGGCCGGGGAGTCGCCTCCCACTGCCAGTCGAAGGAGACGATCTGGCCGTCGATGTCCTCGATGAGATCCGCACCGAAGACATGGCCGTCTGCCGCATGATGGCTGCAGGCAAGGCGGAAGGCAGCCGCTGTCTTGATCTCCCAGCACAGGCGCAGCAGGCCGGGATGCTCGGGCTTGGTCGACGGCAACAGCTTCACGTGGTTCCCGGAGCCATCGGGCGCGTTCCAGGTGCGGGCGATGACGTTGGCGGGATAGCTGGCCGACGGATCGAACGGCTCCCCCTGGTATTGCACGCCGTCCACCTTCGGGACGATTCCGCCGTTGGCCTGCGTGATCTCCAGCGCTGCCTCGCGGGACCGGTTGTAGCCCGAGCCGCTCGCCGTGAGGGTGAACGTCCGCCAGGTGCGGCCGTCCGAGGCGATGTACCCGGCCAGCGGGTTGTCGAGACCGTCGTGCACGTACTGCCCGCTCTCCTGCGTGGTTCCCGTGTTGCCGATCACCGGGATGGACTGGCCCATGGCCCGCTGCAGCTCGGCCCCGGAGTACGTCGTGCCGGCCGGTGCCGGAGGGGGCGGCGGCAGCGGCGACGGCACCTTGCCAGGCGAAGGCGATGGCGCGGTGATCGGCGTGGTGTTGTCCACTCCCGGGGCGGGTGCCTGGCCGGCATCCGGTGTGCCGGGCGCAGGGGGGTTGGCGGACACCGCCGTGTCGGAGCCGCCTCCGCCGCCACAGGCAGCGATCACAGCGGTCATGGCGACGACGGCGAGAGATTTCTTGTGAAGCATTGGTCCTTCCGAGTGCTGGTGTTACAGATGTTTCGACCTGGCCCGCCGGAACCGCGCCCGCTTCCGCGAGGCGCGTCCCGGTGCGGTTGGTCGGAGAC
Source organism: Pseudomonadota bacterium (assembly GCA_023388075.1). Lineage (GTDB taxonomy): Bacteria > Pseudomonadota > Gammaproteobacteria > Burkholderiales > Burkholderiaceae_E > Lautropia. Next base: position 27,426 of record JAEWGX010000022.1, on the reverse strand, counting down.
CGGCGACCGTCCGTCGGAGGACTTGTCACCCGCGGGCGCAAGTCTAAGACCCAACGGGTGCGGGGGCTTGTTCGCGTTGCGACCCCGGGCAGTGGAAATCGCAACAGTCTTGTTACACCTGCGCCGGAAGCAGGAAGCGCAAGGTCTTCCGATGCGAGCGCGATATCGGCAGGGGATACCGGCAGTCACGGCCAAGGCGAAGCCGCACGGGCACTGAACCGTTACTCGCTTTCAGGTCGCTGTCGACCCGCACAGGCAGCCGATCGGCGACAAAGCGCACGCAGCGGTTCGCTGCCGACTGCTAGAATGCGCAAGCAAAACAACGGCTTGCAACCGTTGTACCGGAGGGGGCTCCTGGCGCCGCGTCCGGGACGATTCCAGAGAAAAACCGGCGGATCAGGCAAGTAACGTACCTGCGCCACTTTGTCACAGCCTTTACTGTCTGTTTCTCTTAGTATCCGGCAGATCAAACATACGGAACGACTACAGCGCCGCGGTCATTTGTGCGCGTTATCCGTCCTGAAGGGGTGATGGTGCCGGTCTCCGAGCGCTACAGGCTGTTCGACCACATCCGCGAAGTCGCGGGCCTGCGCTTGAGCGCGGCGGTGGGCACGTTGTTGCCCCGGTTGGCCGAAGAGCTGGTGGCCGCTGCGTCGAGGGCCACTGATTCCCGCGCGCGCAGCGCCCTTCAGGAGGCGGCGCAGGTGCTGCGCGAGGAGAGCGACATCCGCTGTGAAGCGGCCGTCGGCACCCTCGACGAGTTTCATTTCGAGTCGCTCCAGGAGCCGGTGATGACCGGCGTCGGACCGGCGCGGCAGGCGGCCCCGGCAGCGGCTGCGGCCGCCGACTATCGCCTGATGTCCGAGGCGACGCTCACCGACCAGCTGGTGGCCCAGGCACTGGCCGCGAAGGTCCGCGAGGCGCTCGAGGCGGCCTATCCCGCCTATCTGGACCGCCTGGCGCAGTTGACGGGGACCGACGCGGACGAGGAGCACAGTCCGCTCGGTGCGCGCGCGCTGGCGAGCGCCGTGGTCACTGCGTTGAGGCCGTACTCGTCCAACCCGCTCACTCGCGAAGCCATCGAGGCCGCGCTGCTGCGGCATGCCGCGATGCCGTTGCGCGAGATCATCGCCGCGGCCGATCGACGCATGGCGGAGCAGGGCATCCTGCCGCGTCTGCCTCGCATCGTCCTCTTTCCGTCCTTGCGCCGGCCGGTCGCCGGCACGTCAAGGGCCGCCCGCGGCTCCGGAACGGTCCGGGTCGCGCCGCCCGCGGCCGCGATCCCTGGCGACCCGGCCCGCAGCCCTGGCGGCGAACCCCGGCGTGAAGCTGCGCGCGAGCCGACGCCCGCTGCGCGCGATCCAGGCGAGCGTGGGGACGCGCCGCCCGCGCCGCGCAAGCCCGCACCGCCCGATACCGCTCGCGACGGCCGCAGGGCGTTCGCCGGTCCGGTCGCGGAGACCGCGCGCAAGGTCGTCAAGGATGCCACCGCCGCCACGGTGCTCGGCACCAATCCGATGGTCGCGGGGCGCGATGGCCGCTCCACGTTCCGACAGGCCGGCCTGCTGCCGGGCGTCGATTCCCTGGAGCGCGATGCGATCGCCTTCGCGCATCGGGTAGGGCAGCCGCCTTTCTCCACCGAAGCGCGCCAGGAGTTCTTCGGCCAGCTTCGCGCCCAGATGAAGTCGGCGGGAGTGGAGCCGGCGCAACTCGCCACCCTCGACCTGGTGGCCGCCATGTTCGACTATGCCGCGGACCAGGAGCGGATCCCGGACCCGGCGCGCCCGCTGATGTGGCGGCTGCAAGTCCCCGCGATCACGTTGGCTTGCCTCGATCCGGGCTTCCTCAGCGACGAGCCGCGCTCGGTCCGCAGGCTGGTGGAGCAGGTGGCGGCCATCGCCACCGCCTACCCGGACGACATGGCGCGCGGCAGCGAGCTGCACGGCCGCCTGCAGACGGTGGTCCGCGCGGTCGAGGTGGTGGCGCATGCGTTCCAGGTGCGCAGCCAGGTGCTGGCCGAGCAGGTGCGCATCGAGTACCGTCGAGCCACCGCCGGCATGGGACAGCTCGTGTCCAAGGTGACCCGCGAGCGGCGCGAGCTCGAGGCCAGTGCCGGTCGGCGCAACCGCCGGGACTACCGCAACCGGCCGTCGCGGGAGCGCGAGTTCGAGATCAGCGGCCGGATCGAGAAGCTGCTTGCCGAGCGCCTCAAGGATCGCGAGGTTCCGGAGTCGGTCGCGCAGTTCCTCAAGGGTGTGTGGCTGCGCCACCTCCGTACCGCGGTATTGCGCGACGGCGAGGAGAGCGCGGGCTACCAGGCAGCGCTCGCGGTCGTCGACGACCTGCTCTGGACGCTGGACAGCCAGGGGAGCCGGCAGAGCCGCGGCGAGCTGGCCCAGCGCATTCCGGCCATGGTGAGGATCCTCACGGAAGGTATCCGCGACATCGGCGCGAAGCCGGAGGACTACCGCCCGTTCTTCGACGAGATGTTCCTCATCCACCTGCGCCGCATGCAGGCTCGGGAGCCGGCGAAGTCGCGCAGCCGTGACGCCGTCGCGAAGACGCCGGTGCTGGATGATCCGATGGTGCTGCCCCCCGTCAGGGCGAAGGCGCCGGTCCCGCCGGCGGATGAGGACCTCCCGGTGCTCGAGCTGCCGATCGACCAGGACGGCGTGCCGGCCACGGGCAGCCGATCGGCGGCCGAGCCCGCGCCCTCCGCAGTGCCCCCCGCCGAGGCCGCGCCGGCGCCGGATGCCCAGCGCCCGGCCGCCACGGCTGCGAGCGTGTCGCCGCCCCGCCGTGCGGGCGGTGCGACCAGAACCGCCGCGGCCGGAGCGGGTGGCGACGCGCAGAGCGCCTCGGAGCTCAAGCTGCGCCGGCTGATCGACAGCACGTCGCTCGACGACGTGCCGCGCCGCCCGCAGCGGCTGGAGATGGATCCGGCCGATCTGGTCCGCGACCTGGCGCCGGGGCAGTGGCTGGAGCTCGTCTCCAGCACCCGCAAGCGCATCGTCGCGAAGGTCGCCTGGATAAACGACCGACGCTCGGTGGTCCTGCTGCTGCAGCATCCGGATCGCCTCATCCTCTCGAGACACGTGTCCGCGCTCGAGGAGCGGGCCCGGCGCAAGCGCGCCTTCCGCATCGTCTGAGGCCGCCATCGTCACGTGCGCGGCCGCCAGGCGACGGCGGTGCGAGGGTGACTCTGATATATACTGCCCGTCGCAGCAGGCGCGTAGCTCAGTTGGTTAGAGCACCACCTTGACATGGTGGGGGTCGTTGGTTCGAATCCAATCGCGCCTACCAGTCTTTTCTCCGCGAGCCCTTCTCCCATACGTGCCTAACATCACCCTGCCGGACGGGTCCCGGAAGCGTTTCGATGGCCCGGTCACCGTCGCCGAGATCGCGGCGTCCATCGGACCGGGTCTCGCCAAGGCCGCCCTGGCCGGCAAGGTCGACGGCAAGCTGGTGGATGTCTCGCATGTCGTGGAATCGGACGCCCAGGTCGCGATCGTCACGGACAAGGATCCGGAGGGGCTGGACATCATCCGCCACTCCACCGCCCACCTGCTCGCGTACGCGGTGAAAGACCTCTTTCCGGACGCGCAGGTCACCATCGGGCCGGTGATCGACAACGGTTTCTACTACGACTTCGCCTACAAGCGCCCGTTCACGCCGGAAGACCTGGAGCGCATCGAGGCTCGCATGCGCGAGCTCGCCAGGCGCGACGAGAAAGTCACCCGGGAGGTCTGGCAGCGCGACGATGCGGTGCGCTACTTCGAGTCGATCGGCGAGAAGTACAAGGCGGAGATCATCGCGGCGATCCCGGCGGACGAGCCGATCGGCCTGTACCGCGAGGGCGAATTCGTCGATCTCTGTCGAGGGCCGCACGTCCCCTCCACCGGCCGGCTCAAGGTCTTCAAGCTGATGAAGCTTGCCGGGGCCTACTGGCGCGGCGATTCGAACAACGAGATGCTCCAGCGCATCTACGGCACCGCCTGGGCCCGCAAGGAGGACCAGGATGCGTACCTGCACATGCTGGAGGAGGCGGAGCGGCGCGACCACCGGCGCCTCGGCCGCGAGCTCGACCTCTTCCACCTGCAGGAAGAGGCGCCCGGCATGGTGTTCTGGCATCCGAAGGGCTATGTGCTGTGGCAGCAGGTGGAGCAGTACATGCGCAGCGTCTACCGGGAAAGCGGCTACCAGGAGGTGAAGTGTCCGCAGATCCTGGACGTCGGCCTCTGGAAGCGCTCCGGGCACTGGGACAACTACCAGGAGAACATGTTCTTCACCGCCTCGGAGAAGCGCGAGTACGCGGTGAAGCCGATGAACTGCCCTGGCCACGTGCAGGTGTACAACTCGAGCCTGCGCAGCTACCGTGAGCTGCCGATCCGCTATGGCGAGTTCGGGGCCTGCCACCGCAACGAGCCATCCGGCGCGCTGCACGGAATCATGCGGGTCCGCGCCTTCACGCAGGACGACGGCCATGTCTTCTGCACGGAGGAGCAGGTCGAGGCCGAGGTGACCGCGTTCCATCGCCAGGCGATGCGGGTCTACGCCGATTTCGGCTTCACGGAGGTGACGCTCAAGCTCGCGCTGCGCCCGGAGAAGCGGCTGGGCACCGACGAGGAGTGGGACCGGGCCGAGAACACCCTGCGCGCCGCGCTGCGTGCCTGCGACGTGGCCTGGGAAGAGCTGCCGGGCGAGGGCGCCTTCTATGGCCCGAAGATCGAGTACCACCTGAAGGATTCGATCGGCCGGGCCTGGCAGCTCGGCACCATGCAGGTGGATCCGATGATGCCCGAGCGGCTGGACGCGGAGTACGTGGCTGAAGACAACAGCCGGCGACGCCCGGTGATGCTCCACCGCGCGATCGTCGGCTCGATGGAGCGCTTCATCGGCATCCTGCTGGAAAATTGCGCCGGCGCGCTGCCCACCTGGTTGGCTCCGGTCCAGGCGGTAGTCCTGAGCATCACCGACGCCCAGGCGGACTACGCCAGGCAGGTGACCGCGGCCCTGGAAAAACAAGGGCTTAGGGCCAACATGGATTTGCGGGGCGACAAGATCGGCTATAAGATAAGGGAGCATAGCCTGCAGAAAATCCCGTATCTGGTCGTCGTCGGTGAGAAGGAAAGGCAGGCAGGGCGGGTGGCTGTTCGTGCGCGTGGCGGCCTGGATCTTGGTGTAATGACGCTGGAGGAACTCCTGGAAAGAATCGACGCAGATATCTCGTCCAAGGGTGTCCCGGCCGGCAATTGACCCCGGGGTCCGGCACATGCGCGAGTGCGCATGAGGTCCGGCGCGAGTCAGCAGATCGATTCATTTCTTCGGAGAGTTCAGCATCGCTACAGAACGCAACCATCGCCTCAATGGCGAGATCACGGCCCCGGAAGTCCGCCTGATCGGCGTGGACAACGAGCCACTCGGCGTCGTGCGCCTCGGGGAGGCCCGCCGCCTCGCCGAAGAGAAAGACGTGGATCTGGTGGAGATCGCACCCACCGCGTCGCCGCCTGTCTGTCGCCTGATGGACTACGGCAAGTTCCGCTACCAGGAACAGAAGCGCGCCAACGAGGCGAAGGCGCGGCAGAAGATCGTCCAGGTGAAGGAAGTGAAGTTCCGCCCGGCCACGGACGAAGGCGACTACGCCATCAAGATGCGCAACATGCGTCACTTCCTGGAGGATGGCGACAAGGTCAAGGTGACCCTGCGTTTCCGTGGGCGTGAAATGGCCCACCAGGAGTTCGGCGCCCGCCTGCTCGCGCGCGTGCGCCAGGACATCGAGGAGATCGCCCAGGTCGAGTCGATGCCCCGGATGGAAGGGCGCCAGATGGTGATGATGGTCGCCCCCCGCAAGAAGAAATAGCCCCAGACCGCCTGCTATAATCGAAGGCTTGGCTTTCGAACGTCGGGCGGGTCCCACAAGCACGCAAGGCTGCCGCATGCCGGCTCCCGGTTCTCCCGGGGCCGAGGGGCGGGAGCGCGTCACCTCGATCGGGCGCGAGGCCAGGTTCAAGGTACTCCCATGTCCAAGATGAAGACGAAGAAGAGCGCGGCCAAGCGGTTCCGCGTTCGTCCGGGCGGCACGGTCAAGCGCGGCCAGGCGTTCAAGCGCCACATCCTCACCAAGAAGACCACCAAGAACAAGCGCCAGTTGCGGGGCGCCGTGCAGGTGCACGAGGCGGATACGGTGAGTGTCCGCGCCATGATGCCCTACGCCTGAACCGGAGAAAGACATGCCACGAGTCAAGAGAGGCGTAGTCGCGAAGGCGCGCCACAAGAAGGTCCTCGCCCAGGCCAAAGGCTACCGCGGCCGCCGCGGCAACGTCTTCCGCATCGCCAAGCAGGCGGTGATGAAGGCGGGGCAGTATGCCTACCGTGATCGCCGCACCCGCAAGCGCGTGTTCCGGGCGCTCTGGATCACGCGGATCAACGCCGCGGCGCGCGAGCACGGCCTGACCTACAGTGTCTTCATGAACGGCCTGGACAAGGCCGAGATCGGGATCGACCGCAAGGTGCTTGCCGAGCTCGCCGTGAACGACAAGGCGGCCTTCGCCGCCATCGTCGAGCAGGTCAAGGCGAATCTCGGCTCGGCCGCGCAGGCGGCCTGACAGCGCCTGCTCCGGGGCGGCTCGGTGCCGTTCCGGAGTCGCCAATCATGGACGACGATCTCGAGAGTCTGGTCGGGCGGGCCCGCGAGCAGCTTGCCGCGGTGAGCGACGAAGCGCGGCTCGCCGACGCCAAGGCGGCGTTCCTCGGCAAGTCGGGGGCGGTCACCGCCATGATGAAAGCGCTCGGCAAGCTGCAGGGCGAGGAGAAGGCCCGTCGCGGGCAGGCGCTCAACCGGCTCAAGCAACGCATCGAGGCGCTCGTAGCCGAGCGCGCCGAGGCGCTGCGCGAAGCCGAGCTGCAACGCAAGCTTGCCGCGGAGCGGATCGATGTCACGCTGCCCGGCCGCGGCAGCGGCACTGGCGGGCTCCACCCCATCTCGCTCGCGATCGCCCGCATCGAGCAGATCTTCCACTCCATCGGCTTCGACGTCGCGGACGGCCCGGAGATCGAGGAGGACTTCTTCAACTTCACCGCGCTCAACATGCCGGCGGACCATCCGGCGCGTTCGATGCACGACACCTTCTACGTCGCCCCGCAGGCGCCCGGCGCGACCGATCCGCTGGTGCTGCGCACGCATACCAGCCCGATGCAGATCCGCTATGCGCGGGCGCACGAGCCGCCGATCAAGGTCATCGTCCCCGGCAAGACCTACCGCGTGGATTCCGACGCCACCCACTCGCCGATGTTCCACCAGATCGAGGGCATGTGGATCGACGAGGACGTGAGCTTCGCGGACCTGAAGAGCGTCTATACGGATTTCCTGCACCGGTTCTTCGAGCGCGACGACATCGACGTGCGCTTTCGCCCGTCGTACTTCCCCTTCACGGAGCCGTCGGCCGAGATCGACATGCGCTTTGCGGACGGCCCGCTCAAGGGCCGCTGGCTGGAAGTGTCCGGCTCGGGGCAGGTGCACCCCAACGTGGTGCGAAACATCGGGCTTGATCCGGAGCGCTACATCGGATTCGCCTTCGGCTCGGGCGTGGAGCGCCTCGCCATGCTGCGCTATGGCGTCGACGACCTGCGCCTGTTCTTCGAGAACGACCTGCGCTTCCTGCGCCAGTTCGCCTGACGCCCGACCGCGATGAAGATTCCAGAGAGCTGGCTGCGTGCCTACTGCGATCCCGACATCGATGCCGCGACGCTCGAGCATCGCCTGACGATGTCCGGCCTCGAGGTGGAGGAGCGCGGGCCGGTGGCACCTCCCTTCACCGGCGTCGTGGTGGCTCGCGTGCTGAGCACGCGCAAGCATCCGGATGCCGATCGCCTCACGGTGTGCGAGGTGGACGCCGGCAGCGCCGCCCCGGATGGCAAGCCGGTGCAGGTGGTGTGCGGCGCGCCGAACGTGCGCGAAGGCATGCTGGCTCCGCTCGCGCTTCCCGGCGCGACGCTTCCCGGCGGAACCACGATCGGGGTCGGCACCATGCGCGGCGTCCAGAGCCGGGGCATGCTGTGCTCGGCCCGGGAGCTGGCGCTGGCCGACGACCACTCGGGCCTGCTGGAGCTCGAGGCCGAGTCGGCCACGGGGACGGACCTGCGCGAGGCACTGCGCCTGGACGACCAGGTGTTCCTGCTGAAGCTCACGCCGAACCTCGCTCACTGCATGTCGGTCACGGGCGTCGCGCGGGAAGTGGCCGCGATCACCGGCGCGCCCTACACGCCTCCGCCGTTCAAGCCGCTCGTGCCCACCATCGCGGACCGGTTGCCGGTCGAGGTGAGCGCCCCGGATCTCTGCGGCCGCTTCTCCGGCCGCATCGTGCGCGGGGTGGATGCGCGCGCACCCACGCCGCTGTGGATCCGGGAGCGCCTTGCGCGGGCAGGGCAGCGGCCCATCTCCGCGCTGGTGGACATCTCCAACTACGTGATGCTCGAGCTCGGCCGTCCCACGCACGTGTTCGACCTCGCCCGCATCGACGGAGGGCTGCAGGTTCGCTGGGGCCGCGAAGGAGAGCGGCTGGAGCTGCTCAACGGCCAGACCGTCGATGTCGGTCCCAAGGACGGCCTCGCGGTCGGCGTGATCGCGGCGGCCTCCCAGGTGGAGAGCCTTGCCGGCATCATGGGCGGCGAGGCCACCGCCGTGACGCTCGACACCCGCGACATCTACCTCGAGGCGGCCTTCTGGTGGCCGCGCTCGATCGCGGGCCGGCCCCGACGCTACAACTTCTCGACCGACGCGGCGCAGCGTTTCGAGCGAGGCGTGGACCCCTCGACCACCGTCGAGCACCTGGACTACATCACCTCGCTGGTGCTCGCCATCTGCGGCGGCGAGGCCGGCCCGGTCGACGACATCGTCACCGGCCTGCCCGAGCGCAAGCCGGTGCGGCTGCGGGTTGCCCGCGCCCGCAAGGTCAGCGGGCTGCCGCTCACACGCGAGGACTGCACCAGCGCGTTCACGCGCCTGGGGCTCCAATGGCGTGTCGACGAGGCAAGCGACGACATCGAGGTGACGCCGCCGCCGCAGCGATTCGATGTCGCGATCGAGGAGGACCTGATCGAGGAGGTGGTGCGGCTCTACGGCTACGAGCGCATCGGCACGGCGCCGCCCCGCGCGAGCGCCCGCATGCGCCCGGCGCCGGAGGGTCGGCTGTCGGTGCTGGAGGTCAAGCGCCGTTGGGCCGCGCGCGACTACCAGGAGGTGGTGAACTACAGCTTCGTGTCCAGTCGCGACGAGGATCGCTATGGCGGCGGCGAGAAGCCGGTGCCGCTGCTGAACCCGATCGCGGAGAACCTCGACGTGATGCGCACGACGCTCTGGAGCGGCCTGCTCGCCACGCTGGTGTACAACGTCAACCGCAAGGCCGACCGCGTGCGCCTCTTCGAGGCCGGACGCGCCTACCTGCGCGTGCCCGGGCAGCCGGGGGGACCGTTCACCGTGGCCGGCGTCGCGCAGCCCCTGCGCCTGGCGGCGTTGGCGTATGGCCCGGTGGTGGAGGAGCAATGGGGCGCCGCCTCGCGCATGGTCGACTTCTTCGATCTCAAGGCGGACCTGCTTGCCGCCCACCACGAGGCGAACCTGGAGCTGGCCCCGTCCGAGCATCCGGCCCTGCATCCGGGTCAGTCCGCACGCGTCCTGGACAATGCCGGCCGCGCGATCGGCTGGCTGGGCGCGCTGCATCCACGCCTCGCGGAGCAGCTCGATCTTCCCAGATCGGTGCTGCTGTGCGAGCTAGACCTGGAGGGCATCCTGGCGCGCCCGGTCCCCGCGCCCCAGCCTATGAGCAAGTATCCCCCGGCCATCCGCGACCTGGCGATAGTCGTGTCGGATCAGGTGCTTGCAGGGGAATTGTTAAGCCGACTTCGCAACTATTGTAGAATCAACACAACAACAGCTTGTGTCCGAAACGTCAAGCTGTTCGACGAATATCGCGGTAAGGGATTGGAAAATAAGGAGAAAAGCCTTGCTTTCCGGTTCTGGATGCAAGATACTGAACGTACGTTGGCCGATGCCGAGGTGGACGCCGCCGTGGCGGACGCGCTCGGTTTCCTCGTGCGGGAATACGGGGCCCGGCTGAGGGCCTGAGTGTCCGGCCACGTACGCAGCAACCAGCCTGACGAGGTCTAGCGGATCCCGGATGGACGAGAGCCCGATCAAGCGAGCAACGATGACTTCCCCTGCCATCGTCGAGCCGACCGACCCGACCGTTCTCGATCATGGGGGCAACGGCAACGACCCCGCGCAGCCGCCCCGCAACGGCACCGCGGTCGCCAGCGCCAAGCCGCGCCAGAGCACCACGCTGACCAAGGCCGAGCTTGCCGAGATGCTCTTCAACGAGGTCGGGCTCAACAAGCGCGAGGCCAAGGACATGGTGGAGACGTTCTTCGACGAGATCAGCGCCGCGCTGGTCCGAGGCGAGAGCGTGAAGCTGTCCGGCTTCGGCAACTTCCTGCTTCGCGACAAGCCGCAACGCCCCGGACGCAACCCGAAGACCGGCGAGGAAATTCCCATCTCGGCGCGTCGCGTGGTGACATTCCATGCCTCGCAGAAGCTGAAAGCCCAGATCGACGCGCCCCGTCGCGCCGCCCGCGAGGAACCGGCAGCACCTGCTTCGCTGCCTGACGACTCGCGCGGATGACCGCTTCCAACCCCAAGGGCGAGGGGCGTGTCGTCCTGCCGCCCATCCCCGCCAAGCGCTACTTCACCATCGGAGAGGTGAGCGATCTCTGCGGCGTCAAGCCGCACGTGCTGCGCTACTGGGAGCAGGAGTTCACCCAGCTGCGCCCCATGAAGCGGCGTGGCAACCGCCGCTACTACCAGCACCACGAGGTGCTCCTCATCCGTCGCATCCGCGAGCTCCTCTACGAGCATGGCTTCACCATCAGCGGCGCGCGCAACCGGCTTGCCGAGAGCGTCCAGACCGGCCGGCGCAAGGAGACCGAGCTCACCCAGCCGATCGATCTCGCCCTGGAGATCCGGCAGTCCGACGTCGACGCCATCCGCGCGGACCTGCTCGCGGCGCTCGACCTGCTTCGCGATCCGGCGAAGTAGCGCGGTCGCGCTGATATACTCGGGATCAGTCGGGGCGTAGCGCAGCCTGGTAGCGCACTTGCATGGGGTGCAAGGGGTCGAGTGTTCGAATCACTCCGTCCCGACCAACGGATTCAACGGGCTGGAGAGCAACCTCTCCGGCCCGTTTCTCATTCGGACGGCGGCACGCCACTGCGCCGCGCTGCGCGGCGATCAGCAGGGCACATAGGCCAGCCGGATCACGTCCTTACCGATCCGATCGTGCGCCACGAGCCGAAGCGGTGGTCGCGGCCCCGCGAAATACGGCTTGCCGTGACCGAGCACGACGGGGTGCAGGTAGATCCGATACTCGTCGATCAGACCGAGCTCGGTGAGGCTGCGCGCCAGGTCGGGGCCCGCCACTTCGATTTCGCCGTCGCAGTCGGCCTTCAACTGGCGGATCTCGGCGTCCAGGTCCTCGCCGATCGCCTTGGCGTTGGGACCGACCGGCTGCAACGAACGCGAGGCCACCCATTTGGTCTGTTTCCGCCAGGCCGTCGCGAAGGCTTTCTCATCCACGTCCCACTCGGGATGGTCGTCGTCCCAGTACCGCATGACCTCGTACATCCGGCGACCATACACGCTGCCCACCTGCCCGCGGGCTTCCTCCACGAAGTGGCGAAACAGGGTCGGACTGGGGGCGAACGCGGTGTGGTCGACGTAGCCGTCAAGGGATTGATTCATTCCGAACACCAGCCTCGCCATCTCGAGCTCCCTATCCAGCGCTGGACACACTAACGGTGGGCGGACCGTGACGCGCCACAGTGCCGCTCATCGCCCAGCCGACAGCAGCCGGATCGTCGGTTGCAGCTTGGACAATCTCGATTCGACGTGCGATTTCCTGGCGGCCGCATCCGCGCGGCAATCGGCCAGCGTCTGGCGCGCGTCGATGAAGAACGCCATGCTCTCCTGCACGTCGGACCGCGTCGCGATGCCCATGTTGAACTTGTTCGCCTCCACTCTTGCGGAATCGGCAGCCTGGATGGCGACGAGCTCGATGGCGTTGCAGCTCTCGACGTGCCGTCGTGCCTGCTCGACCCAGTAGTCGCGAGGGCTGAGGGCACCGTGGAGGGTTTCGTTGTCCAGCCAGGAAATGGCGATGGGAATGACCAGGATTGCCAGGCTGTGCTGCCAGCGTCGCCTCGTCATGATGTCCCGTTGCCCGTGAGGCGCTGCCCGGGCAAGCCCGGACCGCACCGCGTACATGGCGCCCGAGAGGACCAGGGCGACGAGTCCGACCCCGTAGGGCGTCTCGAGTGCGATGTCCGACTCGAAGGCCAGCAGTATCGCCAGGTACAGGAGGCCGAAGCTGGCGTAGAGCCCAGCGATGACCGGCAGGCAGGCAAGCGCCTCGAGCGACTTCCAGAGCCCCCTGCGAAGATTCGAAGGGGGAGTGCGGTTCACGAAGCCGCGCTTGACGAAGTCGCGATTCGCGAAATCGCGGTTTGCGAAATCACGGCGGGTGGCGGGGGGCGGGCGGTAGGCCATCGACTGCTGGAGAACCTGGGGAGCGAAGCACGGCGTCTGTTGCCGCGGAGAAATCGCTCAGGATAGGGGGCCGAGACGCTGGGTGGAAGGAAATATTGCCCCGGAGCCTCGATTCAGCGCTGCTGCAGGCGCTCTTGGCGTCGCCAAGGCAACCGGTCGCTACCGAGCGCGCAACGGCGGGGCTTGTGGATGCTCAGCCTCGGGCCGAACCTGGGGCTTCCGTGGGCGCCGTAGTCCGCTCCGATTCGGTCAGCTCCCGGACGGCCTGGCCGCGGGCTGCCTCGTTCGCCAGGTACTGCACCGTTGCCGCGTACTCCGGGCCCGCATGCGCCGGCAGGATCGCCGCCAGCGCACCGACATCCACCGAGGCCAGCGCCCCCGGACCGATGCGCGGGCGAGTCGTGAAGTCGAACACCACCGCGATGGCACGCGCGTCGATGGTGCCGGAGTGATAGTACGTGGCGGTGAGCGCGTCGCGGTACGTGCTCAGGATGGTGGCGAACTGCTGGCGCACCCGCTCCGCCGCATCCGACACGATCGCCTGGTGGTCGTCCTCCGTTACCCGGTCGCGCAATGTGCGGTACCGCATGAGCGCCGCGGCCGCGGTCTCCCAGAGGAGCGGATCCGCCGGCGGAAGCGCGTCCACGCCGTTCTTCTCCGTGAACGTACGCCAGGCGCGCTCGACCTCTCCGATCGCTGCCTCGGCGAAATTCTCGGAGCGGCGGCGCGACAGGCTGCCGCCGAACTGGCGCCGATTGACGACATAGGTAGCGAGCCCGAACACGACGCCGGCGGCGACGATCAGCGCGGCCGCGGCCTGGATGCGGCTGCTTGCCTGCTCGCTGCCGAAGAAGCCGAGCCAGATTGCGGCGATCGCGACAGCGAGTACGAAGCCCGCAACGAACCCGGTCACCGCATCCCTGCTGATCGGATTTCTTTCGTCGGCCATTGGACGTCTCTCCTTCGTGACGACGGCGGCTGTCGCGCCCCCTTGGCCGTATCTTCGCACTATTGCCGAAGGAAGGTGCAAGCAGGGGCATGCGGGCTATCCCCTTCGGGAGAGGGACCGCCACGCCGCCTGCCGGATGGCGCAGGCAGTGGCCATCCACGACCATGACTCCTCGAAACATGCGAACGAGGCCTGTCATGAGAATTGGGGAAGTGATCGTCGGACTGCTCGTGCTGATCGCCGTGGCGTCCTACGGCTTCGTGGCTGCGATCACTCTTGCGAAGTGAAGCTGGTGTGCGCGACGGCCGTTTCCGGGCCGGCCCCGTCTTCCGGGTGCGTGCCCGCATCGGCCCGCTGCACCTGCCACGCGCCCGCGTGACGGAGGAGCGAACGCAAGATCTGGACGTCGACCGGCTTCACCAGGTGTCGATCGAAGCCGGCAGCCTCGGAGCGCTGCCGGTCCTTGTCCTGGCCCCAGCCGGTGAGCGCCACCAGGTGGATCGCCTCCGCGCCGGGCAGTGCACGGATGCGGCGCGCGACCTCGTAGCCGTCCATGTTCGGCATGCCGATATCCAGGAAGATGATCTGTGGCGCCTGCGTCTCGCAGGCGGCGATCGCGGCGGTTCCCTCATGGACCACCCTGGAGCGCGCGCCGAGGATCTCGAGCAGTGCCGCGAGGCTCTCCGCCGCATCGGTGTTGTCGTCTACCACCAGCACGTCGGGCCTCTCGGCACCGGACACCTGATCGCCGAGGGCAGGAGATTCCTCCATTGACGGCGGCGCCGCGCAGGTACCCGCCGGCAGCCCGACAGTGAAGACGCTGCCGCGCCCCAGGCCGTCGCTCTCGGCGCTCACGGAGCCGCCGTGCATCTGAACCAGGCTGCGGACCAGCGTGAGCCCGATGCCAACCCCGCCCGGTGCGCGCCCGGATGCAGCCTTGCCCTGGGCGAACATGTCGAAGACGGTCGGCAGGAGCCACGGCTCCATCCCCATGCCGGAGTCGCGGACGCGAAGGACCACCTCCGTGCCTTCCCGGCGCGCGTCGATCTCGATGAGTCCGCCGGGGTCGGTGTACTTGGCGGCATTGTTGACCAGGTTGGAGATCACCTGCGCCAGCCGGGTCTCGTCGGCATCCAGCCACACCGGCTCATCCGGCAGGGCGATTTCCAGCCGGTGGCCGGCGCCATCGACCAGCGGCCGGCTGGTCTCCACGGCCATCGCGACGATTCGCGAGAGCTCGACCGGGGCGCGGCGCAGCTCGATGGTGCCGCGGGTGATCCTGGAGATCTCCAGCAGATCGTCCACCAGGCGCACCATCTGGGATACCTGCCGGCCCATCATGTCCGCGAGCCCGCTCGCCGACGGCAGGTCGACGGCGGCGAGCCGCAGGATCTCCACCGCGTTGCGCATCGGCGCGAGCGGGTTGCGCAGCTCGTGCGCGAGCGTCGCCAGGAACTCGTCCTTGCGGCGGTCCGTTTCCTCCAGGGACTGCAGTTGCGCGCGCGACTGGTATTGGCGGGCCCGAGCGCGCAGGGCCATGGTCGCCGCGCTCACCAGCGCCGCGACCCGCATCGGACGCTCCAGCAGGATGACGTTGCCAAGCCTGCGCAACGCAAGCTCCATGGTGGGCGAATCGGCGCCGGGACGGGTGAGCAGCAGCACCGGCAGGTCCGACCACATCGGTTGCCGGTCCAGGACGGTCGCGAGCGGCTCCACGCCGTCGGCCAGCGCCTCCTCGGCGACGAGCACCGCGGCCGCGCCTCGCGCCACCTCCGAGGCAAGCGCGGCGACGGTGCGGCAGGCCCTGCAGGAAATGCCGGCGGCCGCGAACCGCTCCCCGGCCAGCGCGGCATCCTTCCCGACCGGCGCCAGGATCAGCAGCCGCGCTTCTTCCGGCGTGCTGCGCGGCATGGTCACGCGGTGGAAGCTCCGGTGTCGAGCGGGAACGCGTCGCCCGAGGCCGTCCCGACGCGCGTCGGCACGCCGGTCAGCACGCCCTGGAAGCCCCGCAGCGGCTTGCCGACGCGAAGGTGGCCACCAGCCAGGCTCATCTCGCGGATCGTGCGCTCGAAGTCGCTGCCGCGCTTCTTGAGCACCGAAATCGCCATGCGGACCTCGCCGTCGTGCTCGAAGTAGCGGGTGAGCACCACGCTGTCGGCCAGATAGCTCGCGTCCACCACGGACTTCATCGACCCGATCAGGCCGGCCTGGGAATTGATGAGCAGGGTCACCACCCCCTTCTGCCCGAGGTAGGTGAGCAGCTCGTGAAGCTGCATGATCAGGAATTCTTCCTGCGGCATGGCATGCAGGTAGCCGTTCAGGCTGTCCACCACCAGCACGCTGCATTGCTGCGTGGTCGCCGCCTCGCGCACCAGGTGCGCGAACTCGCCTGGCGACAGCTCCGCCGGATCCACCTGCCGAAGCAGGATCCGGCCCTCGTCCACGTACCGGTCCAGGCTCATGCCGAGCGAGCGCATGCGGGCGGTGAGCATCTGGATGCTTTCGTCGAAGAGGAACAGCGCCGCGTTCTCGCCGCGCTCGGCCACTGCCCGGGCGAAGAGGGCGGCCAGCGTCGACTTGGCGGTGCCGGCGGCGCCGGTCACCAGGGTGCTGGAACCCCGCTCGAGCCCGCCGCCGAGAAGCGCATCCAGCTCGGCGATGCCGGAGGCGATCTGGCCGAACGAATGCTCGGATCGGTGCTCCGAGGCCACCAGCCGCGGGAATATCTCGAGGCCGCCACGGCGGATGACGTAGTCGTGGAATCCGCCGCGGAATGCGCGACCGCGGAACTTCTGCACGGAGAGACGGCGGCGCTGGGCGCCGTAGTGCGGCGTGGTCTGCTCCAGCAGGATGACGCCGTGGGCGATGCTCTGGGTGTGCAGGTCGTGGGCGTCACCGGTCAGGTCGTCGAGCAGCAGCAGCGTGCATTGCCGGCCGGCGAAGTAGTTCTTCATGGCGAGGATCTGCCGCCGATAGCGCAGGGTGTCGCCGGCCAGCAGCCGCAGCTCCGAAAGCGAATCCAGGACCACCCGGGTCGGGCCGAGCCGGGCGACGTCGTCGAGGATCCGGCGGGTGGTGTCGCCGAGCTCCACCTCGGACGGATGGAACACCGTGTACTGCGACTCCGGCTCCAGGGTGCCGTCCGTGGCCATGAGCTCGCGCAGGTGCAGGCCCTCCAGCGACCAGCCATGGCTCGCCGCCACCGCTCGGATCTCCTCCTCGGTTTCAGAAAGCGTCAGGTAGAGGACACGCTCGCCGCATCGGACACCCTCTAGCAGGAACTGCAAGGCAAGGGTCGTCTTTCCGGAGCCCGGCATGCCCTCGAGGAGGTACAGGCGGTTGGGCGTCAAGCCGCCGCCAAGGACCTCGTCGAGACCTCCGACACCGGTAAACGCGTGGTTGCTTTCCTCGGACTCGGTTGACATGGCGTGCCTGCTTGGCGCCCGAAAAGCGGGGGCAGGGGCCTTGACGGAGCATAGGCAGACTGCGTCCGGCCGCGGTGCGCGGCAAGGCCGGGTTGCCGGGGACTATACCAGCGGCGAGGGAAAAAGCACGACTCGTGCCCGCACAGCCGTCGTCACTCCGGCAAGACCGCCGTCGCCTCGATCTCGATCTTGGCCCGGTCCTCCATCAGTGCGCTCACCTCCACCGCGCTCATCGCGGCGTTGTAGGCGCCGATGGTCTCCCGGAAGACGGCCCCGATGGCCCTGCCGGCGTCCAGGTACTCGCGCTTGTTGGTCACGTACCAGGTGATGCGGACGATGTGCTCCGGCTTGCCGCCGGCCTCCGCGAGGACCGCCACCACGTTCTGCAGTGCCTGGCGGGTCTGCTCCACGATGTCGTCGCTGTGGAAGCGTCCTTCGCTGTCCCAGCCCACCATGCCGGCGATGAACACCATTCGGCCGGAGGCGGCGACGCCGTTGGAATAGCCCTTGGGACGGGGCCAGCCGGGGGGCAAGAGAACCTGCATGCGATAGCTCCTAGGATTGCTTGGATTGTCCGACCAACTGGACGCGAAGCGCGCCCAGTGACCGGTAGAGTTGCTGCACGATTTCCGGGTCGAGGCCGCCGACCAGCTCGCGGATCCAGCGCTCGTGCTCCTGCGCCATCTCGTCGAAGGCACGACGACCATGGGGGGTCAGCCGCACCACGGAGGAACGTCGGTCCTGCGCATCCTGCTCCCGCTTCACGAGCCCGTCACGCTCCAACTCGTCGGTAAGGCCGGTCACGTTGCCGCCGGTGACCATCAGCGAGCGCGACAGCGCCTTCATCCGAAGCCCCTCCGGATGGCGAAACAACTGCGACATGTAGTCGAAGCGGGCAAGGGAAATGCCGAAGCGCAGTCGCAGCCGCCGGCGCACCTCCGTCTCCAGTTGCGTGGTGCACGCGAGCAGCCGCAGCCAGAGCTTGAGGGAGGCATGGTCGTCGAGCCCCGCCCGCGATTCGTGACCGAGCTCCTCGGCTTCATGGAGGAGCGCGAGGCTCGGGTCTTCCACGCCGCTCACGTCATCACCTCCCCGCCGGATACGGAGATGCACTGCCCGGTGATGGCGGCGGCGTCCGCGCGGCACAGCCAGCGCACCGCGGCGGCCACCTCGGCCGGCTGGAGGATGCGGCCCTGGGGATTGGCCGCGGCGAAGCTGGCTCGTGCCTCGTCCGCGGAGCGTCCGGTCTTGGCGACGACGTTGTCGATGCTCTCGCGCAGGATGTCGGTCTCCGTGTAGCCGGGACAGACCGCGTTGACCGTGATCGACTTGCGGGCCAGCTCGAGGGCGAGCGAGCGGGTGAAGCCGACCACCCCGTGCTTGGCGGCGGCGTAGGCAGTCACGTAGGCATAGCCGCGCTGCCCGGCGGTGCTCGCGATGTTCACGATCCGTCCCCAGCTCAGGGCCAGCATGTCCGGCAATGCCGCCTGTGCGCAAAGGAAGGTGCCGGTCAGGTTGACGGCGATCATCCGCTCCCAGAGATCCGACGAAGTCTTCGCGAGCGGAGCGCTGTGCGCCTGCCCGGCGTTGTTGACGAGGATCGCGACCGGGCCGAAGCGCTCCCGGGCGGCGGCGAAGGCCGCCGCCACCTTGGTCTCGTCTGTCACGTCCGCCACGACGCCGTGCGCCCTGGCGTCGCCACCAAGGTCTGCCGCGAGGGCGTCCAACGCGGCGCAGCTGCGACCCAGCAACGTCAGCTCGGCGCCTTCCGCGGCGAGCGCGCGCGCGATCTCCGCGCCGATGCCGCGGCCGGCGCCCGTCACGAGCGCATGCCGGCCCTGCAGCGCGGGCCCGGGCTCGACCGGCGTCACCCCTAGACTCCCACGGCGCGATTGGCCTGCTCGAGCGGTGTCAGCCCTGCGGCCTGCGCGGCCATGAGCTTCTCGCGCTCGAGATTGCGCTCCAGCTGCATCTTGGCCGAGGTGTACTGGCGCGGCCATTCGACGTCGAGGTAGCCGATCTTGGCCGCCTCCATCAGGCTCCAGGCGGGATTGGCGAGATGTGGCCGTGCCACCGCGCAGAGATCCGCCCGGCCGGCCGCGATGATGCTGTTGACGTGGTCGGCCTCCGAGATGGCGCCCACCGCGATGGTGGGGATCTCCGCCTCGTTGCGGATGCGGTCGGCGAACGGCGTCTGGAACATGCGGCCGTAGACCGGCTTCTCGTCCTTGCTCACCTGGCCGGACGAGCAGTCGATGAGGTCGGCTCCGGCTGCCTTGAAGATACGGGCGATCTCCACGGCATCGTCCGGCGTGATGCCGCCCTCCACCCAGTCATGGGCCGAGATCCGCACCGACATGGGCAGGTGTGCCGGCCAGGCCGAGCGGACCGCATGGAAGACCTCCAGAGGGTAGCGCAGCCGGTTCTCCAGGGAGCCTCCGTACTCGTCCTCGCGGCGGTTGGTGAGCGGCGAGATGAAGCTGGAAAGCAGGTACCCGTGCGCGCAGTGCAGCTCCAGCCAGTCGAAGCCGGCCTCCGCCGCCAGGCGGGTGCTGCGCACGAAGTCGTCCCGAACCCGATCCATGTCCGCGCGCGTCATCGCGCGGGACCACTGGCTCACGTCCTTCAGGTACTGCTGCGGTGAAGCCGAGATGAGCGGCCAGTTGGGCGCGGCGCCGGGCCCGCCGGGAGAGGGCAGGGGCTGGTCGATCCCCTCCCAGGCGAGGCGGGTGGAGCCTTTCGCGCCGGCGTGGCCGAGCTGCACCGCGATCCGGGCGCTGCTGTTGGCATGGACGAACTCGACGATCCGCTTCCAGCCGTCAAGCTGCTCCTCGCTCCACAGGCCAGGGCATCCGGGCGTGATCCGCGCGTCGGCGGAGACGCAGGTCATTTCCGCCACGACCATGCCTGCACCGCCCATGGCTCGCGCGCCGAGGTGGACCAGATGGTAGTCGGCCGGGCGGCCCTCCACGCAGGAGTACTGGGCCATCGGCGAGACCACCACCCGGTTCTTCAATGTCACGTCGCGCACCCGGAACGGCGTGAACATCGGCGGGATCGGCCGCTGGTGCGGCTCGCGCCGGGCGCCGGCACGCTGGGCCAGCCAGTCCTCGTACGATTCGAGGTAATCCTTGTCGCGCAGCCTCAGGTTTTCGTGGCTGATGCGCTGGCTGCGGGTGAGCAGGGAGTAGGCGAACTGCTCGGGCGGCAGGTTGACATAGCGGTCCACGTTTTCGAACCACTCGGTGGAGTTGCGGGCCGCGTTCTGGATGCGCAGCACCTCGACACTGCGCACCGCCTCGTAGTCCTTCAGCGCCGCGCGCAGGTCGTCCGGATGCCGCGCGATGCTGCGGGTGAGCTCGATCGCATCCTCGAAAGCGAGCTTGGTGCCCGAGCCGATGGAGAAGTGCGCCGTGTGCGCCGCATCGCCCATCAGGACGATCGGCGTGCGTCCGTCCTTGCCGCCGTAGTGCACCCAGCTCTGGCAAACCACCCGCGGGAACTGGATCCACTGGGCCGAGCCGCGCAGGTGGCTCGCGTTGGAGATCAGCCGGTGGCCGTCCAGGTAGGGGGCGAAGATCCGCTCGCAGTAGGCGATGGATTCCTCCTTCTCCATGCGGTCCAGCCCGCTCGCGCGCCAGACCCGGTCCGGCATCTCGACGATGAAGGTGGAGGTCTCCCGGTCGAAGCGGTAGGCATGCGCCTGCATCCAGCCATGCTCCGTCTCCTCGAAGGCGAAGGTGAAGGCCTCGAACAGCTTGTGGGTGCCGAGCCAGACGAAGCGGCAGTCCCGCATGTCGATGTCCGGCCGGTAGGTGGCTTCGAACCGGGTCCGGATCCGGCTGTTGAGGCCGTCGCTCGCGATGATCAGGTCGGCGTCCGCGTACTGTTCGACGTCGGTCACGTCGGTCTCGAAGACCAGCCGTACGCCGAGCTCCTCGCAGCGCTCCTGCAGGATGTTGAGCAGGTGCTTGCGGCCGATGCCGCAGAAGCCGTGGCCGCTGGACACGATCTTGCGGCCCCGGATGTTGACCTCGATGTCGTCCCAGTGGTTGAAGGCATCCAGGATCCTGCCGGCGGTGACCGGATCCGCGGCCTGCAGGTTGCCGAGTGTCTGGTCCGAGAAGACGACGCCCCAGCCGAAGGTGTCGTAGGGACGGTTCCGCTCGACCACGGTGACGTCGTGTTCCGGATTCGCGCGCTTCATCAGCAGCGCGAAGTAGAGGCCGGCGGGGCCGCCACCGATACAGGCAATCTTCATGGGCACTCCCTCGTGATGCGGCGATTATACCGGATAGTTTAGTCCTAAAGTAATCGCTTCGGCTACCCGGCAGCAGGGCGCGCGCGGGCAGCGCGCCCGAAACCAGGCCGCGGCCGGCGCCGGCGCATGAACGCGGGGATGGGGACGCGCGGCGCACGGCCGCGCAGGTCAGGCCGGTGGCGGCAGGGTCGCCGGACGATCCTCGCTCGGCGGGAAGGTCCGGTCGGTCATCTCGCAGGAGCCGGGTGCGCCGTCCCAGGTGAAGGTGCGCGCGAGGCCGAGCCGCCAGTACCACCAGGTGTGGCGCATGAAGTTGCCGGACTCGAAGCGCTCGACCTCCTGCGGGTCCCCGTACTGCTCGCGGAAATCGTTCATCTCCTCGCCGCAGTTGCCCGAGAGCGGCTGGCTGCCGCAGCCGGCCAGCGCCGCCGCCAGCAGCAGCAGCAAGCCGACGCGCCCGGGAAGCCGCATTCGCTGCCGTGCGGACATCCGGGTCATTCGGCGAGCGAGCGGCTTGCCGACGCCTCGGTGCCGGCGGGGTCCCTCAGGTCCACGGCGAAGAAGTCGCGCAGCGGGATCGGCTTGCCGAAGAAGTCGCCCTGCAGGAAGGTGATGCCCATCTCGGTCAGGCGTTCGTACACGGCGGCGCTGTGCACATGCTCGGCGACCGTGCGCAGCTTCAGCCGGGCCGCGACCCGGATGGTCGACAGCACGATCTCCTCGTCGATCGGGTTGGTCATCAGGTTGCGGATGAAGGAGCCGTCGATCTTCAGGTAGTCCAGCGGGAACCGCTTCAGGTACTCGAACGTGGCAAGCCCCGTGCCGAAGTCGTCCAGGGCGATGCCGAAGCCCTGTTCCTTGAGGTCGTCCACCAGCCGCGAGGCGGCCGCCGGGTTGCGGATGGCCTCGCTTTCGGTGATCTCGAACACGATCTTCTGCGCCGGGATGCCGTAGCGGCTGCGCTGGTCGCGGATGTAGTCGGCGATGGCGCCGTCGCACATGGTGGCGCCGGCAAGGTTGATCGAGCACTTCCAGGTGGCGCCGAGCGCTTCCGGATTGCCCGCCAGCCATTCGAAGGCGCGGTGGATGACCGCCCGATCGAGCGGGATCGACATCTGCGCCTGCGAGGCGAGCGTGAGGAACTCCGGCGGCTGGATCAGCGCGCCGTCCCGGTCGCGCAGGCGGGTGAGCAGCTCGTAGGAACGCATCTCCGCGGGCGCATCCGGGTCCACCACCGGCTGCGCGTAGAGCTCGATGCGGTTGTCCCGGATCGCTTCGCGGATGTGCTCGATCTTGCTCTGGTGCGCCCGCCGCGCGTCGATCATCATCTGCGACAGCGGCTCGACGAAGAGCTGCGGATCCCGCACGCTCGCCGCGATGGAGATCGCGTCGCCGAGCGAGAACAGGCAGTCCTCGCTGCCGATGAGCGTGTGCCGCTCCAGCAGCAGCCCGCCCACGCAGCATTGCAGCCGCAGGCTGCCGAGCTCGGTCTGGAACACCTGGCCGTTCAGCTGGGAGTAGATCTCCCGCGCAACCGCCCGCACCTGCGCCACCGTGTCCGCGCCGATCACGACGGCATAGCGACCGGCGGAGAGGCGCGCGGCGAACTGGACCTGCGGCACGCGCAGGAGCAGCTGAGCCGTCGACTGCTCGAGCTGGATCGCGTCGATCGTTCCGCAGAGGTCGTTGATCGCATCGAAGTTGGTGACATGCAGGCCGATCAGCCCGTAGTTGCCGCGGCTGGGCGAAACCAGCCGGTCGCCGAGCTCGGCAAGCAGGCCGCGGTCGTTCAGCAGCCCGGTGCTCATGTCCTGGCGCGACTGCCGGGCCACCCGCTGGATGGCAAGGCGCCGGTCCGCGGCGATCGACTGCAGCACCAGCGCCACCAGCACTGCGCAGAACGCGATCACGGCGACATGGATGGCGCGGCCGTACGCCGGCGCGCCGGAATCGTTCACCTGGTAGGCCCAGGCGGCGAGCAGCGGCAGGGCACTGATCAGCATGGTGAGGGCATTGGCGCGCTCGCTCATGCGCACGGCCGACCACGCGAGGATGGGGAAGAAGGCGAACAGCACGACGTAGCTGAACTGCTCCTGCTCCCAGCTCGCCAGCGTGAGGCTGGTCGCGGCGACGAGCAGCGTCATCAGCACGCTGGAAAGATCGAAGATGTCGACCGACTGCTGGCCGCTGTCGGACTCCGGCACCGCGTCGTCGATCCAGGCGAGCAGCGCTGGCGCCACCAGCATCATGCCGAGCCCGTCGATCAGCCAGGCGCTCAGGAACACGTGCGCCGGATGCAGGCTTGCCGGGTCCAGCCCGCCGAGCGCGAGAAAGCCACCCGGGCCGGCAGCGCCGCCCGGCTGGAGCGCATCCGTCGGCGAGAGCGGTCCGCCGGCGAACACGGCCGTGACGATCGCCGCGCTCACCATCGAGGAGCCGAGCAGGGCCACCGCGAGGAAGCGCACCACCGCATCCAGCCGGTACTCCGGCGGCTTCCACTCCGCCATCCGGCGCAGGAAATGGATCGCCACCATCGGGCCGATTACGCTCGCGAGCGACACCGTCAGCGCGAAGAGCAGGTCGCGGCTGGTGAACATCGCCCAGGCGAAGACGCCGACGCCCGCGGCCGCCGCCCAGCCGCGCCCGTAGCGCCAGCCGAAGGCGAAGGCGACGCCCGACGCGGGCCAGATGAGCAGGGCGTTGCCGAGTCCTGCCGACACGAGCTGCGCCAGCAGGCAGAACAGCAGCGCGAGGCCCGCGATCAGCGCGGCCCGCGCCACGGCGGACATCGGCGTGGCGGCCATCAGGCGGCCATCAGCTCCCGCAGGACGAACGGCAGGATGCCGCCGTGGCGGAAGTAGTCGACCTCGATCGGCGTGTCGATGCGCGACAGCAGCTTCACCGGCCGCGTCGTGCCGTCGCTGCGACGGATCGTCATCGTGATTTCCTGCTGCGGCGCGAGCTGCGCCGGAAACTCGATGTCGATCGTCTCGTCGCCGCGCACGCCGAGCGACTCCCAGGAATCCGAGCCCTGGAACTGCAGCGGCAGCACGCCCATGCCGACCAGGTTGGACCGGTGGATGCGCTCGAAGCTGCGGGCCACCACCGCCTTCACCCCGAGGAGCTGCGTGCCCTTGGCCGCCCAGTCACGCGAGCTGCCCGTGCCGTACTCCTCGCCCGCCATGATGACGGTCGGCACGCCGGCCGCCACGTAGCGCATGGCCGCGTCGTAGATCGGCAGCTTCTCGCCACCCGGCTGGTGGAGGGTGAGGCCGCCTTCCTCGCGCGAGCCATCCGGCTTGGTGGGCAGCATCAGGTTCTTGATCCGTACGTTTGCGAACGTGCCGCGCATCATCACCTCGTGGTTGCCGCGGCGCGCGCCATAGCTGTTGAAGTCGGGCTTCATCACGCCGTTCTCGATCAGGTACCGGCCCGCCGGCGACGTGTCCTTGATCGAGCCCGCGGGCGAGATGTGGTCGGTGGTGATGGAATCGCCGAACAGGCCCAGGATGCGCGCATTGCGGATCGGCGGAACCGCCGCGGGCGTCATCCCGAAGTCCTCGAAGAACGGCGGCTCCGCGATGTAGGTCGAGGCCGGCCAGTTGTAGACCTGGCCCTGCGACGACGGCACCTGGTTCCACAGCTTGTGGTCCTTGGTGAGATCCGAGTAGAGGCGCTTGAAGGTCTTGGGATCCATTGCATGGCGCAGCAGCTCGTTCACCTCGTCGGTGGTCGGCCAGATGTCGCCGAGGTAGACGTCGCGGCCGCCCTTGCCCTTGCCCACCGGCTCGGTCATCAGGTCCACCTGCACCGTGCCCGCGAGCGCGTACGCCACCACCAGCGGCGGGGAGGCGAGGAAGTTCGCGCGGATGTTCGGGTGGATGCGGGCCTCGAAGTTGCGGTTGCCGGAGAGCACGGCGGCGCAGACCAGGTCGTTGGCGACGATCGCCTCGTTGAACTCGGGACGCAGGTCCCCCGCGTTGCCGATGCAGGTGGTGCAGCCGTAGGCCGCGACCGCGAAGCCGAGCTTCTCCAGGTAGGGCAGCAGGCCCGTCTTGGTGAGGTAGTCGGTCACCACCCGCGATCCCGGCGCGAGCGAGGTCTTGATGTGCGGTTTGACCTTCATCCCGAGCTCCACCGCCTTGCGGGCGAGCAGCCCCGCCGCGAGCAGCACGCTGGGATTGGAGGTGTTGGTGCAGGAGGTGATCGCCGCGATCAGCACGTCGCCGTTGCGCAGCGACACGTCGCCGGCCGGGTAGGCGCGGTCCAGCTCCGCGGGGCTCTTGTTGAATCCGTTCTGCTGCACCGGGGCGCTGAAGAGCGAGGTGAAGGTGCGCTTCATCTCGCCGAGCTCGATGCGGTCCTGCGGGCGCTTCGGCCCAGCAAGCGACGGGGCGACCGTGCCGAGATCCAGCTCGATCTCCTCCGAGTAGGCGACGCTGCCGGCGCGCGGCACGCCGAACAGGCCCTGCGCCTTGAAGTAGCGCTCGAACGCGTCGATCTCCTCGGCGGTGCGGCCGGTGCCGCGGAAGTAGTCGATGGTGCGTCCGTCCACCGGGAAGAAGCCCATGGTCGCGCCGTACTCGGGCGCCATGTTGCCGATGGTGGCCCGGTCCGGGACGCCGAGCGACTCGGTGCCCTCGCCGAAGAACTCCACGAACTTGCCGACCACCTTGGCCGCGCGCAGCAGCTCGGTGATGCGCAGCACCAGGTCCGTCGCGGTCACGCCTTCGCGCAGCTTGCCCTTCAGGTGCACGCCCACCACGTCGGGCGTGAGGAAGTAGACCGGCTGGCCCAGCATGCCGGCTTCCGCCTCGATGCCGCCCACGCCCCAGCCGACCACGCCGATGCCGTTGATCATCGTGGTATGGCTGTCGGTGCCGACCAGCGTGTCCGGGTAGAGGATGGTGTCCTTGCCGTCCTTGCGCTGGTGCACGCCGCGCGCAAGGTACTCCAGGTTCACCTGGTGGACGATGCCGATGCCGGGCGGCACCACCTTGAAGGTGTCGAACGCCTGCATGCCCCACTTCATGAACTGGTACCGCTCCTTGTTGCGGTCGAACTCCAGCTTCATGTTGAGGTCGAGCGCCTTCGCGGTGCCGTAGTGGTCCACCATCACGGAGTGGTCCACCACCAGGTCCACCGGCACCAGCGGCTCGATCCGCTTGGGGTCCTTGTCCAGGCGCCTCGCCACCGAGCGCATCGCTGCAAGATCCGCCAGCAGGGGAACGCCGGTGAAGTCCTGCAGCACCACCCGGGCCACGATGAACGGGATCTCGTCCACCCGCTTCGCGTTCGGCTGCCAGTTGGCGAGTTGGCTCACGTGCTCCTCGGTCACCTTCTTGCCGTCGCAGTTGCGCAGGACCGACTCGAG
Organism: Pseudomonadota bacterium; assembly: GCA_023388075.1. Taxonomy (GTDB): domain Bacteria; phylum Pseudomonadota; class Gammaproteobacteria; order Burkholderiales; family Burkholderiaceae_E; genus Lautropia. The sequence goes on along the minus strand of JAEWGX010000022.1, from coordinate 822 downwards.
CACGATCCGGATGGAGACCGGCAGGCGCGAGACGTTGGGAAACCTGCGGGCGAGCTCGGTAAGCGAGTAGTAGGACGCCGCCTTGCCCGAGCCCAGCTCGAGCTTCTTGAGGGTGCTGAAAGCGTTGTTTGCCATTTTCCTTCTCTGTTCCGGTATGGGTTGCTGTCGGGGGCTCACCGGGGGGTGGCCCGCCTGTTGTCCTGCGAGGGGCTGCCGTCCTGGGCACGCGCGGCCGGGCGCGCGGCCTCCGGCCGCAGGCTGCCGTCGCTCATGTTGAGCACGCCCATGCCGGGAACCACCAGGTCTCCGGGCCGCTGGCCTTGGGCGCACGGACCGAGATAGCGGGCAACGACGGCTTCCTTGTCTTCACGCTTGTTGTTGGCGAGCGGCGGGGAATAGTAGACCAGTGTATCGATTCGATACTGGGTCTGGAAATCGCCGGAGGCCACCGACTGGCTGACGACGACGCTACGGCTCTCCTTGCAGACCGATTCGGCCACCCAGGAGATGCCGACCCGCTTGAACGGTCCGATGGTGCAGGAGCCCTTGTCGCCGGCGACCCGGTCCAGGTGGTTCCTTGCCGTGTCGGTCTCCTCGCCGACGCAGAACCGCGTCGGCGGCATGCCCAGGTTTTCGCTCGCGGCGTTGCGGACTTCCCAAAGGCCGGGCTTGCGGCGCGGGAAATCGAGCGCGAAGCCGGGCGGGCGGCTGGTCTCCGGCGTGATGACGGTGCTCTCGAGGTCCTGGCTGCGCTCACGCTGGGCGAGCAGGACCGCGGCTGGCGGCGCCGCGCCCGGCGAGGCCGCCGCCCCGGTACCGGGC